>NZ_JAMGBF010000017.1 GCF_023516615.1 Streptomyces panaciradicis | reverse complement strand
CCGTTGCCGTTCTGCTGGTTCTGGGTGCCGCCGTTGCCGTTCTGCTGGTTCTGGCCCGGCATCCCGCCACCGGGGAAGCCGTTCCCGTTCTGCTGCCCTTGCCGGCCTTGTTGGCTCTGCTGGCCCGGCATGCCGCCGCCCCCGAAACCGCCGCGCATGCCGCCACCGCCGCCGCCCATCATGCTCGCGCCGGCCGGGCCGGCCGTCACGATGGAACCGGTGTGGCCGCTCTGCACGGTGCTGAGGGTGTACGCCGTCGGGCCGGCCAGCGAGGCCACCAGGCCCACCGCCGCAGCCCCGAGGGCGAGTCGGCGGCTGACACGGCCCGCGAAGATCAGGCCGAGCGCGGCGGTCAGACCGCCGACGAGGATCAGGTACTTCAGCCAGGGGAGGTAGGTGGAGGTGCGGTCGAGCAGGACGTAGGACCAGACCGCGCTCGCCACGACCGCGCCGGCGAGGGTGAGCGAGGCCCACATCTCGGTCCGCTTCTCCCACAGGAGCCCGGCGCCCATACCGATCACGACAGCCATGTAGGGGGCGAGGGCCACGGTGTAGTACTGGTGGAAGATGCCCGCCATGTAGCTGAAGACGATCGCGGTCATCAGCAGCGAACCGCCCCAGACCAGGAACGAGGCGCGGGTCACCGACGTCCGGCTCAGCCTCCGGGTCGCCACCAGACCGCCGGCCAGCAGGATCAGAGCGGCCGGGAGCAGCCAGGAGATCTGGCCGCCGACCTCGGAGTTGAACATGCGGTTCCAGCCGGTGGCGCCCCACATGCCCGTGCCGCCGCCTCCGCCACCGCCGCCGACGCTGCCGGTCTCGTCGCCGCTGAGGCGGCCGAGGCCGTTGTAGCCGAAGGTCAGCTCCAGGAAGCTGTTGTTCTGCGAGCCACCGATGTACGGGCGGGAGGACGCCGGCCACAGCTCGACGATCGCCACCCACCAGCCGCCGGAGACCACCAGCGCGGCCGTGGCGGCGGCCAGTTGACCGAACCGCTTCTTCAGCGACACCGGCGCGCAGACCGCGTACACGATCGCCAGTGGCGGCAGGATCAGGAAGGCCTGCAGGGTCTTGGCGAGGAACGCGAAGCCGATCGCCACACCGGCCCACAGCAGCCACTTGGTCCGGCCGTCCTCGACACCGCGGACCACGAAGTAGCAGGCGAGCGCCATCAGCAGCGCCAGCATGGCGTCCGGGTTGTTGAACCGGAACATCAGCGCCGCGACGGGAGTGAGCGCGAGCACCGCGCCCGCGACCAGACCGGCCCCGGGGCTGAACCGGCGGCGTACCGCCGCGTACACGACGGCGACCGCGCCGACGCCCATCAGGACCTCGGGGACGAGGATCGCCCAGGAGTTCAGCCCGAAGATCCGCACCGACAGCTCCATCGGCCACAGGGAGGCCGGGGGCTTGTCGACGGTGATGGCATTGCTCGCGTCCAGCGACCCGAAGAAGAAGGCCTTCCAGGACCTGCTGCCGGCCTGGACGGCCGCCGAGTAGAAGGAGTTGGCCCAGCCGGAGGCGCTGAGGTTGTAGAGGTAGAGCAGGCCGGTGGCGAGGAGGAGGCCCCAGAGGGCCGGGCGGGCCCAGCGGGGGTCCTCGGGGCGGCCCCGCCACAGCCGGCGGACGAAGGGCTGCTTCGGCTCACCGGCCCCGGGGGCCGGGACGGCCGGCGGAGCAAGGGGTTCGGGCGCGGCCGGCGGTGTCTCCCGTACGGCCGTCGTCGGTTCCGGCCCCCAGGAGGAGGGACCGGGGTCGCCCTCCCGGTGGGTCGGCCGGTGGTCGTGGATCGTCATCGTGAGTCCCTCGGATCGGTGTCGGTCGGACGCACCGGCTGCAGATGCAGGGTGGCGTCCTCCCAGCTGCGGTCCGCGACGTCACCGGCGCGGAAACGGGTGGTCCGGTACGGGTCCGGCGGCGCCACCGGACGCTGCGGCAGCGGCTGGTACGGCTGCTGCCGGTACTGCGGGTTCGGGGCCGTCACGTACGTCGGCGAGGACGGGCCCTGCTCCGGGCTGTGCGAGGCCACCACGGTGGACGCCCGGTCGTCGCGCCGGTCGGAGAACACCCAGGCGCGGAAGAGCAGGAAGCGCAGCACGGTCGCGGCGAGGTTCGCGGCGATCAGCACCGCCAGCTCGGTGGAGTGCGCCGGGTCGCTGCTCGCCGCGTTCAGGGCGGCGAGCGAACCGCTGGTCAGCGCCAGGCCGATGCCGAAGACGACGAGGCCCTGCGCCTGGTGGCGGACGGCGCCGCCCCGGCCGCGCACGCCGAAGGTCAGGCGCCGGTTGGCCGCCGTGTTGGCGACCGCGGAGACCAGCAGCGCGAGCGCGTTGGCGACCTGCGCGCCGCAGAAGGTCCGGAAGCCGCTGTAGAGGAGCAGGTAGAAGAGGGTCGACAGGCCGCCGATGACGCAGAATCCGACGAGCTGGCGGGCCAGCCCCTTCGGCACGTCCTGGACGTCACGGTCGCGCGGGTCGTCCCCGAAGGGCCGGGCGAGCCGGTCCAGCGGCAGGGCGCCCGTGGCCAGGGCCTTGCCCACCCGCCAGACGCCCTTGAGGTCGTCGGTCGCCGTCTTGACTATGTGCACGGTGGAGTCGGGGTCGTCGACCCAGTCGACGGGTACCTCGTGGATGCGCAGACCCGCGCGCTCGGCGAGCACCAGCATCTCGGTGTCGAAGAACCAGCCGGTGTCCTCCACCAGCGGCAGCAGCGCCTGGGCGACATCACGCCGGATCGCCTTGAACCCGCACTGCGCGTCCGAGAAACGGGCCTGCAGCGAGCCGCGCAGGATGAGGTTGTACGTGCGGCTGATGAACTCCCGCTTGGGGCCGCGCACCACCCGGGAGGAGCGGGCGAGCCGCGATCCGATCGCCAGGTCGGAGTGGCCCGAGATCAGCGGGGCCACCAGCGGCAGCAGGGCGTTGAGGTCGGTGGACAGGTCCACGTCCATGTAGGCGAGGATCGGCGAGTCGGAGGCGGACCACACGGTCCGCAGGGCCCGGCCCCGTCCCTTCTGCTCCAGGCGGAAGGTGAGGACCTCGGGGATCTCCGCCTCCAGCCGCGCCGCCACCAGCGGGGTGGTGTCCGTGGACGCGTTGTCCGCGATCGTGATGCGGAAGGCGTACGGGAACGTGCGCTTGAGGTGCTCGTGCAGTCTGAGCACACACGGCTGGAGGTCCTTCTCCTCGTTGTAGACGGGGATCACTACGTCCAGGACAGGCGTACCGGCGTCGCCGGCCGGGAGGTGCTCCCGCGCCGGCAGGGTGCCGGGAGAAGAGTCGCTTCGCATGGAAACGACTGTGGTCAAGTGCCCTGTTGCACCCATGTGTTGGCACTGTGCTGTGCCTGTGAGTGCGATTGCCAGTTCGTTTCGGGGGCCGGGTGGGGGGCCGCCGGGGCAAGCGCCGGCAGATGCACGGTGAACACCGTCCGCCCGGGGACGCTGTCCACGGTCACGGCACCGCCGTGCGCGGTCGCGACGGCCTGGACGATGGCGAGCCCGAGCCCGGTGGAGCCCGTGGCGCGGGAGCGCGCCGAGTCGCCTCGCGCGAACCTCTCGAAGACGTGCGGCAGCAACTCGGGGGAGATTCCCTGCCCGTTGTCCTCGACGTCCACGCACATCCACGGCCCGCGCCGCTGCACGCGCGCGGTGATGGTCGTCCCCGCGGGAGTGTGTTTGCGGGCGTTGCCGAGGAGGTTGACCAGCACCTGCTGGATGCGGGCGGCGTCCGCCGACACCAGGGCCGGCTCGTCGGGCAGGTCGAGGCGCCAGTTGTGGTCCATGCCGGCCGCGCGGGAGTCGCTGACGGTGTCGACGACGAGGGGGATGAGGTCGGTGTGCTCGAACTGGAGTGGCCGTCCGGCATCCAGCCGGGCGAGCAGCAGCAGGTCCTCGACGAGCAGCGTCATCCGGCCCGCCTCGGACTCGATACGGCCGAGGGCGTGCCGGGTGTCGGGCCCGATCTGCTCCCTGCCGCGCCGGGTCAGCTCCGCGTATCCGCGGATGGAGGCGAGGGGGGTCCTGAGCTCGTGGCTGGCGTCGGCGACGAACTGCCGTACCCGCATCTCGCTCTGCTGGCGTGCGTGCAGGGCGCCGTGGACGTGGTCCAGCATCCGGTTGAGCGCCGCGCCCACCTGGCCGACCTCGGTGTGCGGATCGGTCTCCGACTCCGGCACCCGCTCGCTGAGGTTCACCTCGCCGGTGTGCAGGGGCAGTTCGGACACCCGGGTCGCGGTCACGGCGACCCGGCGCAGGGGCCGGGTGGCGACACCGACAAGAACGTATCCGGCGATGACGGCGGCCCCGAGCCCGGCGACGGTGACGCTGACTTCCACGAGGATGAGGGTGTTGATGGTGCTGTCGACGTCCTTGGTCGGCAGAGCCACGTAGTACGCGTCACTGCTGTTGTCGGTCGGGACGTACTGCGCGAGATAGTCCCCGAGCCCCGGCAGGGAGACGGTGTGCTTCTTGCCGTCCTTCGGCACGGACGCCAGGGCCTGCTTCTGGGCAGAGGTCAGACTGACCGCGTTCATCTGCTTGAACGTGCCGTTGCTGTACTTCTGCTGCTGGCTGTAGCCGGCTTGGGCGATCTTGCCCTTCTTCACGTAGGCGGCAACGGTCTTCTCCGCTGTCGGTCCGTTGCGGAGGAACCTGCTGACCCTGGCGGACGGCGTGTCCGTGTCCTGGTTGGGGGAGGGCTGCGTCGAGGAAGAGGGGGCTGACTCCGAGGGCACGTTGTTCGGCTTGCCGGGAAGACCGCCCGGGGCTCCGGCGCCGCCGCCCGGAATGTGGCCCGCGACACGGCCGACGGACTCCTTCACCTTGTCACCGAGCTGGTCGTACAGATGGGACCGCAGCGCGACCGTCGTCACCGTGCCGATCACCGCGCACACCACCGCGATCAGCACCACGGACGCGACGACGAGCCGCGCCCGCAGGGTGCGCGGCTTGCCGGCACGTCGCTTCTGCGCTCGCGGTCGTCGTCGCCCGCTCATGACGCGGCGGGCTTGATCAGGTAACCGGCACCGCGCCGGGTGTGGATCATCGGTTCCCGCCCCGCGTCGATCTTCCGCCGCAGATACGAGATGTACAGCTCGACCACGTTGGCCTGTCCGCCGAAGTCGTACGACCAGACCCGGTCGAGGATCTGCGCCTTGCTGAGCACCCGCCGGGGGTTGCGCATCAGGAACCGCAGCAGCTCGAACTCGGTGGCGGTGAGGTGGATGGAGTCCCCGGCCCGCGACACCTCGTGGCTGTCCTCGTCCAGCGTCAGGTCACCGACGACCAGCACGGAGTCCGAGCGGCGGTCGGCGGCGCCCGAGCGGCGGATGAGGCCCCGCAGCCGGGCCACGACCTCCTCCAGGCTGAACGGCTTGGTGACGTAGTCGTCGCCCCCGGCGGTGAGCCCGGCGATCCGGTCCTCGACGGCGTCCTTCGCCGTCAGGAACAGCACCGGCACGTCGGGCAGCTCGCGGCGCAGCCGGCCGAGGACGGTCAGCCCGTCCATGTCCGGAAGCATCATGTCGAGAACGACGGCGTCGGGCCGGAACTCCCGCGCGGTCTGAATGGCACCCGTGCCATCCCCCGCACTCCGGATCTGCCATCCCTCGTAGCGAAGGGCCATGGACAGCAGCTCGGTGATCGACATCTCGTCGTCCACCACAAGCACTCGGACGGGGCTCCCGTCCGGCCTCAGCAGTTCGGTGCGCCCCTGGGGCGAGGTCGTGGTCATGGTGGACACACTGTCGGGACCCTCTGAGAGAGCCCTTTCGACAACCTGTGATTTCCCTAAGAAACGCACAGGCACCTCTCAGGGAACCCCTGGGAAGCTCTTTCCCTACGGCGCCACGGGCAGCGGCCCCATCATCGGCCAGACCGGGGTCATCAGCGCGTAAAAGCTTGCTGTGCACGGCCTGAGGCGCGGGTCGGCGGCGCGGTCACAGCCCGAACAGCCGCGCCCCGTTGTCATGGCACACGGCTCTCAGCCACTCCTCGCCGAGCCCCAGCCGCTCCAGGGCCTGCAGCTGCTCGACGTACGGATAGGGGATGTTCGGGAAGTCGGTGCCGAGCAGGATGCGGTCGCCGAGGTCCGCCAGCCGGGGCAACGCCCGCCGCGGGAAGGGCGCCAGCTGCTCGGCGAAGTCCGTGAACGCCATCGTCGTGTCCAGCCGCACCTCCCCGTACCGCTCGGCCAGGGCCAGGAAGTCCTCGTACTCGGGCATGCCCATGTGCGCGATCACCAGCCGCAGTCGGGGGTGTCTGGCCAGCACGCGCGCGATCGGCTCGGGCCCGGTGTGCTTGCCCGGTGCCGGACCGGACCCGCAGTGGATCACCACCGGCGTCCCCGCCTCCGCGAGCAACCCCCAGGCGCCGTCGAGGAGTTCGCTCGCCGGGTCGTACGCCCCCACCTGCACGTGCGCCTTGAACACCCGCGCTCCCGCGTCGAGGGCCTCCCGGACGTAGTCCTCGACGCCCGCCTCCGGAAAGAGAGTCGAGGTGTGCAGACAGTCCGGCGTGCGCCGGGCGAAGTCGACGGCCCAGCCGTTGAGCCATCGCGCCATGCCCGGCTTGTGCGGGTAGAGCATGGCCGTGAAGGCGCGCACCCCGAACTCCCTGATGAGCGCGACCCGTTCCTCTTCCTCCTTCCGGTACGTGATCGGCCATTCCAGCCCGCCGGTCAACGGCCCGAGCGAGTCGAAGTAGCCCCAGACCTTCCGCAGCACCTGCTCCGGCATGAAGTGCGTGTGGACGTCGACGATCCCCGGCAGCCCGAGCCGCCGCCAGAACCGCCGGACCTGCTCGGGCTCCGCTTCCGTCTGCGTCGGTGTCCCAGTCATGTGCCCTCTCGAAACCGTGCCCGCGCCCGCCGCCGGCACCGCCCGGCGAGCCCCCCAACGATCACCCTCGCACCACGGCCGCGTCCACCTCCCTGCGGAAGGACGGAAGGGACATAAAGGATAGAAAGGGCTGCTGTCCCTCTCAGAACAGCCCGTCCTGAACCCCTGCGGCCTCCTTGAACTCCCTCACCGGAACGGTCAGCCCGTGCTCCTCCCCGGTCGGCACGATCTCCCACCCCGTCATCAGCCGGGTGTCCAGCACCACCACGCCCCGCGCGGTGCCGAGGTGCAGATCCGGCCCCGCGGCAGCGATCAGCTCCCCGCTCACCCACCCGCCGCCGGCCAGCTCGGCGACCTCCGCGACGGCACCCGGCACCCCCTCCAGCCCGAACACCCCGACATGGTCGACGACCCGGCACGGCTGCCGTTCCAGCGACTCGGGCCAGCCGCCCAGCGCCACGGCCCGCCCGTGCAGCGCCTCCACCTCGGCCGCCCGCTCGACCGCCGACGCCGGCAGCCGGGACCGCACGGCACGCTTCTCGGCGTACGGAATCCGGTCCGGCACCCGCAGGGCGGCCCGCAGCAGCTCCTCAGTGCGCCGCGCCGCCATCAGCGGACCGAGCCCCAGCCAGCTGAAGCAGACCGCCCCCTGCTCCAGCAGCCGCGCGCTGCCCCGTTCCTCGGCGGTGATCCCGACCTTGACCAGGCCGGGACCGAACCAGGCCAGATATACGCGGTACGGGCGCGGGTCGTCCGCGATCGTGTCGGCGGCCACGGAGTGCGCCCGGTCCAGCCGCGCGCACTCCTCGCACCGCGCCCCCGTACTCCGCGCCGGCACGGCCGCCCGCACCGGACACGCGTTCCCCCGCGCTCCCCCACACGTCCGCACACCCCCGTCCGCGACGCCGAAGGCCACCCGTTTCCCCCGGGTCAGCACGCTGCGCCGCCCGCCGTCCCACACCAGCACGGGACCGTCCGCCGACCACCGCAGCCCCGTGCACTTCCACGCCTGTGCCATCGCTCACGAGAGTAGAAGACCCCACTGACAACGCGGTCCGAGCACGACGAGGACCGCCGCGCTCACCGCTTCAGGGCCCGGTACCGCTTCAGCAGTGAACCGGCAGCCACCGGGTACCCCTCTGGCGACGTAACGCCTCCGCCTCACCGGCTTCCTCCTTCTTGTCCTGAGGCACCATGGTGGGGGCGGCCCTCGCGGGGGTACGGCCACCCGCACCCTCGGTGCGGTGGCGCACCTCATAGTGAGGACCGGCAGTGGGCGGCATCGTAGGACGAGGACGGAAACCTTCGAGGACGGAGACCTTTCATGCAGCCGCAGCAGCACGGCGAATCGATTCCTCACGAGGTCCGGGCGGCCCAGGAGGTCCCCGAGAGCGAGCTCGCCCCCCTTCTCCTCGCCTGGGACCAGGCCCACCCGGACACCTCGGACCCGGAGTGGCGCCACGTTCTCGACGAACTCGCCCACCCGCGCACCACACGTGCCTTCCACCGCCTGGCGGACACGTCGGCCTGAGCGGCTCCGCCCGCCCCTCATGGGCGTCAGTCCTCTTCCGGCGCTCCCGCTTCACACAACTGCTCCCCGATCTCGTCGGCCCACCGCTGGGCCCATCGGCGCAGCTCGTCGATCGCGGCCGGGTCGAGGCCGTGGACGGCGAAGTCGGTGTCGTCGATCCAGTCCGTGCCGGTGAGGCGCATACGGAGGTCGCCGAGGTCGAAGGCGTCGGGGGCGTGACGGCGGCCGAGCTCCTCCAGTTCGGGAAGGCTCCATCGGTCCGCCGCGGCCCGGACGCCGATCAGATCCCCGACCAGGCCCCGCCCCGCCAGCGCCCGGACCTTGATGCCGACGGCGTCCTCCAGGGACAGGGCGAGTCCGTGCCCGGTCGGCACCGGCGGGCGCCACAGGACCTCCTTCGCCACCCCCACCTCGTACTCCTCGCCGCCGTCCGGTTCGGTGACGATCAGCAGCGCGGACAGGGCGCCCGTCTCCCCCACCCCCGCCTGCCGGCCCCGGCCCCACAGCCCGGCCCGCAGCACGGCCACGATCCGCCCCATGTCGTCGGCATGCTCCGTGGCGAACTCCAGGTCCCGGTCCCGGCCGGGACGGCCGGTCAGTCCGTGCGCGTGGAGGGCGTGATCGCCCGCGAGCGCGAGACCGTACGGAGCGCCTGCGGCGAGTACGTCGGCGAGCAGCCGGCGGCACGGCTCGGAGACGGGGGACACGGCTGCCATCCCCCGAGTATCACCGTCCGGATCGGTGCCGACCGCGCACCCGGGATGACCGCGGCCCTCGCCAGGATCTTCTCGTCGAGGGCGCGCACGAGCGAGCGCAGCTCACGCGCGCTCTTCCTGGGCAGCGCGTGCAGCACGGTTTCGAGGTGCCCGCGAAAGCCGGTGCCGTGGCACCCGCACTCGGGGAGGCCGCAGTCAGGACCGGCGAGGGGGTCCACGAGGTGCCTCAGCGGGCCGTGGGCGAGAGCACGCCAGTGCCAGAAGGCCTCTTCCGTGGCCTCGGGCCAGAAGCGGGCCCGCTCCAGCCGGCGCAGAGCGGCGGTGCAGGACCCGGAAAGACGGTCGATCGGCGGATACCGGCGCCGCCGCCCGCCACGGACGGGCAGCTCACCCCGCAGAACTGACGGGCGCCTACGCGGCATCGCCCCTTCGGTTGTCGCTCATGGCGGCAAGCTACAGAACCCACCGGCCGACCGGCCAACGGTTAACCGGCCCCACCCCGCGCCCCCGACCGGGGCCTGACCTTCACCACGGCACGACAAAGCCCCCTCCGGGATGATCCCGAGGGGGCTTCGACCTGTGTGCACTCGGCAGGATTCGAACCTGCAACCTTCTGATCCGTAGTCAGATGCTCTATCCGTTAAGCTACGAGTGCTTGTTTTGTTTTTCCGCCGCTCCCGGTCCTTTCGGCCCGCTCGCGGCGACAGGAAGAACATTACATGACTGCCGCCGCCATGTGAAATCCGTTTGGTCTACCCCTTGTGAGCTGCGAAAACGTGCTCGAGTGGGGGTATGGGACGAGGTGGGGAACGACGAAGCCCCGGTCCGTGGGACCGGGGCTTCGGTGATCACTGGTGATCAGGGGCGGAGGCGGAGGGATTTGAACCCTCGATGGGCTTTAAGGCCCAAACCGCATTAGCAGTGCGGCGCCATAGACCGGACTAGGCGACGCCTCCAGCACAGCCGCTCGCGCGAGCGCGAGTGGTGCGTGCAGATGATGACACAGTCGAGCGTGCTGTCACCAATCGGCCTCCACGGTACTAGGCACTCGGGCCACAGAGCAAAGGGGTTGCCCCGCGCGCGGCGGCGCGTGCGACGGGGTGCGCAACGTCGTACCGCGCCCCGCGTTAGTCAGGTCATGTCCCAGGTCATCGTCCGTACCCGCCGCCGGCCCCTCGCCCGGCTCCTGCTCACCCTCGGCGCACTCGGCGCCGTCTCCCCCCTCACCCCCGCCGCCGCCCTCGCTCCCCCTCCCGCCCGCGACGGGGACCTCCCCGCCGACCACCTCACCGTCACCGTGCGGCACGCGGGCGACGGCAGGGACGGGACCTTCCGGCTGTACTGCCATCCCGGCGCCGGGGACCACCCGGACGTGGCCGGCGCCTGCACGGCCCTCGATCGGGGCAGCCGCTGGGGAAGGGAGACCTTCGCCCCGGTGCCCGAGGGCAGCATCTGCACCATGCAGTACGGCGGCCCCGCGACCGCGCACGTCACCGGCGTCTGGGCGGGCCGCCCCGTGGACGCGACGTACAGCCGCGACAACGGGTGCGAGATCGCCCGCTGGGACCGGATGGTGCCGGTGCTGCCGGATCTGCGCCCGCAGGGCCGGCTGTAGCGGCCTGGCGTGGGGCGTTCGTAGCGGCCTGGCGTGGGGCGTCCCTGGCGGACGCCTCGTAAGGCGTCCGTTGCCGGGCGTTCGCCCCGAATCCCCGATGTCCGTGGGCTTCACCTGGCGGAAACCACGGCTTCGTAAAGTCGCCCAGGCCAGGCCGGGGGCCCGGGAGATACGGTCACACGTTCTACTTCACTTCCTCGTGCGACCTCCCTCTCATCCGGGGCCGCCGGCGCAACCGGTGCCCGTAGACTCCCCCGCGTGACACGCCGCGGGCCGGTTGGCAAGATGGCCCGAGCGGTCGGCAAGGTGCGGTAACAGGGAGGAAGCGTCTCGTGAGCAGCAGGCCATCCCGAGGCGCTGCTCGCCTCGCAGCCATACTCGACGCGCTTCCCGACGCGTTGGTGCTGGTCAACGCCAACGGGACCGTCGTCAACGCCAACACCATCGCCCTGGAGGCCTTCGAGGCGCCGGGGACCGCTCTGGTGGGCCGGGGACTGCTGGACCTGCTGCCGCAGTTCGACTCCAAGCTGATCCCCGGGTCCATGCGGCGTCCCGACCACATGGACCCGCGCGGGCGCACCAAGCCGACCCGGATGATCGCCCGGCGGACCGACGGCAGCGAGTTCCCCGTCGAGGTGACCAGCGCCAACCTGGAGAACGGGCAGCAGGCGTACGACGGTTACGGCTACAGCGGCGACGAGCTGCTGATGCTCGTCGTGCGCGACCTGACCGGCACCGTGGACACCGAGGCCGAGCTGGCCCGGTCGCAGCGGCAGACCGAGATGATCCTGCGCGCCGCGGCCGAGGGCGTCGTGGGGACGGACACCGACGGGCGGATCGTGCTCGTCAACCCGGCCGCCGCCCAGATACTCGGCTACCGGGCCAGCGACCTCGGCGGCAAGGAGCTGCACACCCTCGTCCTGCACTCGCGGGCCGACGGCTCCCCCTTCCCGTACGACGAGTCCCCCCTCGCCGACACCCTGCGCTCCGGGCGCAAGCACCGGGTGCGCGGGCAGGTGCTCTACGCCAAGAACGGGGACCCCGTCTCCGTCGACCTCACCACCGCGCCCGTGCGCGACGGCGACCAGCTCGTCGGCGCCGTGATGACCTTCACCGACCGGCGGCCCTACGACGCCCTCGCCGAGGAGAAGGCCGCGGAGGAGAAGCGGCACGCCGAGGAACTGGAGCGGATCGACGAGGAGCACGCCTCGGAGCTGACCGCCCTGCGGCAGAAGCACCTCAACGAACTCGAGGACCTCCAGGCGCAGCACGAGGAGGAGCTCGCCGCCGGCGAGGAGCGGTACGCCGCGCTCGGCGAGCGGGAGAAGGACCGGTACGAGGCTCTCGCCGGACGCCACGAGCAGCTGCTGACCCTGCTGGGGCGCTCGCTGCGGGGGCCGCTGGACGAGCTGCGGCGCGAACTGGCCGCGCTCGCCGCCGACGACGCCGGGCAGCTGTGGCCCGAGGCCAACCAGGTCCTGCACCACCTGTCCGCCGGCTACTCCCGGATCACGACGCTCATCGACAGCGTCCTCGGATACCAGCGCCTCGACGCCGGCAGCGAGCAGATCACCCGTACGAAGGTCATGCTGGACGCCGTCGTCGCGGCCGGTGTCGACGGCGCCGTCGAGCTGATCGGGCCCGGGCGCGTGCAGTTCGCCGTCCACGCACCGCCGATCGAGGCCGAGGTCGACCCGCAGCGGCTCGCGGGCGCGCTCGCGCACCTCATCGCCGACGTCGCCGGAGTGGACGCCACCGGCAACGCGCCCGTCTCCGCGGGCGGTTACATGGACAACACCGTGGTCGTCGCCGCCGCTCAGCGCGGCGAGGTGGTACGGATCGAGGTGCGCGGGCCGTACGCCGGGGGAGACCCGGTGCACGAGCCCATCGTCCGCGGGGTCGTGCGCGCCCACGGCGGTGTGCTGCAGACCCACGAAGTACCCGGCATGAGCGGCAGCGCCTTCGTGCTGGAGGTGCCGATCGGGGGCGGGGCCGGGGCCGTCGCGGCCGAGGCCCCCGTCGAGACGCCGACAGAGGAGGACACCTCCGGCGGGGGGCGGCGGCGGGCCCGGCGGTCCTCCGTCGACGCCTTCCTGGACAGTGAGGTCGCGGGGGAGAGCGGGGAGCCGGCCGCCGCCGACGCGGAGGCCGGTGTGCCCACCGGGCGGCGCAGGCGGCGGGCCGTCGAGGAGTCGGCCGCCGCCGCGGCCTCGGCCGCCCTGGAGGTGTCCGGTGGCACCGGGCGGCGCCGCGGACGGCCTGCGGAGAGCGCCGGTGACGGGGTCAGCGAGGGTGCCGTCGTCATGGCCGCCGAGCATGCCGCGGGAACGGCCGCCGTGGGTACGGGACTGGGCGGCACCGTTCCGCCGCAGGGCGTGCCCGCGTCCGGCGGGCGCCGTGCCCGGCACGGCGGCGGGGCCCAGCAGGCGTTGCCGGCGGCACTGCCCGCGGCGCCCGCGCCGACCGGGGAACCGGCTCCGGGTGACCAGTCCGCAGGGTCCGTTCCCGCCGAGGACGGCCAGCCGACCGGGCGCCGTCGGCGTGCCCTGGCCGCCGCGAACGAGCGGGCCGCCGCACAGGAGGCCGGCCCTCGCGCGGTGTTCGCACTGCCCCCGGCCGAGGCGGACCGGACGCCCGACAGCGCGGTGGCTCCCCCGCCGGCCCCGGCGCAGCCCCAGATTCCCGGGCAGGTCCAGGCCCAGGGCCAGGCCCAGGTTCCCGGTCCGCAGACGCAGCTTCCCGGTCAGAGCGGTCAGGACGCGGCCGGTGACGCCCTGGTCGACGACGGCCGGCACGACGCCGTGCCCCACGACCAGTCCGGCGACCACACCCCGCCGCAGCCTCATCCCACGAGCGCTCCGACGGGCCGCCGTCGCCGTGCCGTGGCACAGCCGGCGCCCGCGCAGGGCGAAGGCGTACCGGTACCGGCACAGGAGGCCGTCGCCGAGCAGAGCGGCATGGCGCCCGCCGGGCAGCCCACCCCGGGGCAGCCGATCGCCGGGCAGCCGGTGGGCGGCATGGTCCCCGCCGGGCAGCCTGTGCCGGGGCAGCCGATCGCCGGGCAGCCGGTGGGCGGCATGGTCCCCGCCGGGCAGCCTGTGCCGGGGCAGCCGATCGCCGGGCAGCCGGTGGGCGGCATGGTCCCCGCCGGGCAGCCTGTGCCGGGGCAGCCGATCGCCGGGCAGCCGGTCCCCGGTCAGCCTGTTCAACCGGGCCAGCCGGTGCCGCCCGTGCAGCAGCCGCAGGTCCAGCAGGCCGTGGCCCAGCAGCCGGTGGCCGTTCCCGCGCAGGGCGCGCTGCCGGGGGGCGTGCAGATGGCGCCGGGGCAGCAGATCCCGGTCCAGGGCGGCCCCGGGCAGCCCGTCGGAGTCCCGAGTGCCCCCGGCCAGCCCGTCGGGATCCCGGGCGCCCCCGGCCAGCCGGTCCCGGCACAGGGAGTACCGGCGGCTCCCGTACCGCCGGGGCCCGCCCAGGCACTTCCCGGCCAGCCCGCCCAGGTACTGCCGGGCCAGCCGGCCCCCGTCCCACCGGCGCCCGCCGCTCAGATGCCGGGCGCTCCAGCCCAGGACGCGGCGAACGCAGCCGCCCCGCTCGCCCCCGGCCAGCCCCTGCCCGCCCAAGCCACCCCGGCGCCGGGCACACAGACCACGCCGGTGCCTCCGGGCACCCCCGTGCCCGCCCAGCCCCTGCCGGCCCAGGCGGCGGTGCCCGGTGTCGGCGCACCCGTCCCCGCCGACGGCGCCGCCACCCCCGTACCGCCACAGCAGCCGCAGCCGCTGCAGCCCGCGCAGTCCTCCCAGCCCGCGCCCCCTCCGCACCCCGGTGTCCAGCCGCCCAGCGAAGCGACGGCCGCCACGGCCGGCGTGGGGCGGGTGGCTCCGGACGCACGGGCCGTCGCCCAGCCGCTTCCCGCCGACGCGGCCGCTCCCGTCGACCCCAACTCGACGCAGGGGCGGGCGATCAGCGTGCGGACGCTGGGGCAGGGGGTGCCGTTCACCCGGCAGGCGGCGCAGGTCCAGCAGCCGACGGCGACGCCCGCGCCGCACAACCCCGGCGGGTCCGGCCGGCGCCGCAAGCTGGGGACGCGGCCCGATCCCGCTGCGGCGGGCGCGCCGGAGCAGGCGGCCCGCCCGCACCCGACGGCCGACCAGACTCCCGCACAGCAACAGCAACAGCAACAGCCGCAGCCGCAGCCCTCCCTGGCCGGTCAGGCCCGGCTCGCGCAGGCGACCGAGGGCACGGGACGGTCGTACGCCATAGGGGCGCCGGACGAGAACGCCGCCGAGGGGCCCGAGCCGCTGGACGGGCCGGGCGGGGCCGTCGAGGTCGCCGACCCGCCGCGGCCGCAGCCGCTGGACGACGAGCTGCCGCCGGAGCCGCTGGACAACCCGCGCCGGCTGCTGGTGTGGCCCGCGCCGGACGTGACGACGCAGCAGGCGCTCAGCGACCGCGGGTACCGGCCGGTGATCGTGCACTCGCGCGAGGAGGTCGACGCGCAGATCGCCGCCTTCCCGGCCGCGCTGTTCGTGGACCCGCTGACCGGCCCGATCACGCGGACCGCGCTGCAGTCGCTGCGGCAGGCGGCCGTCGCCGCCGAGGTGCCGGTGATGGTGACCGCGGGGCTCGGGCAGGCGACGCGCGAGGCGGCCTACGGCGCCGATCCGGCCGTACTGCTGAAGGCGCTCGCGCCCCGGGACAGCGAGCAGCATCCGCCGCGGGTGCTGCTCATCGAGGAGCACGCCGAGATCGCGCTCGCCCTGACCGCGACGCTGGAGCGGCGGGGGATGCAGGTGGCGCGGGCCGCGAGCGACGCGGACGCCGTGACGCTGGCGGGGCAGCTCAGGCCCAATCTCGTCGTGATGGACCTGATGCAGGTGCATCGCCGGCAGGCCGGGATCATCGACTGGCTGCGTGCGAACGGCCAGCTCAACCGCACTCCGCTCGTCGTCTACACCGCCGCCGTCGACCAGGCCGACCTGCCCAGGCTGGCGTCGGGGGAGACCGTCCTCTTCCTCGCGGAGCGGTCGACCAGTGACGAGGTGCAGGCCCGGATCGTGGATCTGCTGGCCCGGATCGGCACCAACTAGCGCCTGACGGTCGGCACCAACCAGCGCCTGACGACGGTCACTTCGCCACCAGCCGCCGCGCCGCCTCTTTCACCGAGGCGCGCAGGCGGTCGCGGTCGGTCGCCTCGGCGCCGACCAGGATGCGCCGCATCTGCGGGACGACGGCGGCCCAGTTGGCCACGGCGATCAGCAGGAACAGCAGGTCGCGGGGCGGGATGGCGTCGGTGACGACACCGCGCGCCTGGCCGTCCTCCAGGGCGGCGACCTTGCGGCGGTAGTGCTCCTGGCGTTCGGCCTCGTCGGGGAGTTCGGCGGTGGCGCCGTACTCCAGGCCCTCCCAGAAGAGCAGGCGCAGCACCTCGGGGTGCTGCTCGTGGTAGTCCATGAGGCGGTCGATCCAGCCCTCGATGTCGTCCGGGTCGACGGGGACGGCGACGGCCAGGTCGAGCATGACCTTTCCCAGGACCTGGGTGAACAGCTCGGCCTTGTTGCCGAAGTAGGCGTAGATCAACTGCTTGTTGGCCTTGGCCTCGGCCGCGATGCGGTCGATGCGGGCGCCCGCGATGCCGTGCCGGGCGAACTCGGCGACCGCCGCCTCGAAGATCCGGGCCCTGGTGGCCTCGGGGTCCCTCACTGCTGCCATGAGGACAGGGTAGCGGGACAAGTAACCAACCGTTTGGTTGACAGGGAATCGAACGGCGACCCAGACTGTTCACCATTCCAACCAACCAGTTAGTTGCTAGAGCTGGCTCGAAGGAGCACGCCCGCCATGTCGCCCACCACCACCGTCACCCGAGCCCGCACCACCGCCCCCCGGCGCCCCGCCGATGGCCTGGCCGGTCGCCTGCTGCTTCCCCTCATCGCCCTGTGCACCGCCGTCACGGCCGCCAACATCTACCTCGCGGCCCCCCTGCTCCCCCTCATCGCCCGCGACTTCGGCTCCACCCCGTCGGCGGTGGCCTGGATCGCCTCGGTCGCCCAGTTCGGCTACGCGGCCGGCCTGCTCTTCTTCGCCCCGCTCGGCGACAGCGTCAGCCGGCGCCGCCTGGTGGCCGTCCTGTCGGTGGTCACCACGGCGGCCCTGATCGCCGGCGCCACCGCCGCCGGGACCACCGCGCTCGCCGCGGCCGTCCTGATCGCCTCCGCGGCCACGGTGGTCCCGCAGCTCCTGGTCCCGCTGGTCGCCCAGCGCGCTCCCGCCGACCGGCGCGCCCGCCATGTCGCGGCCGTCATCGCGGGCCTGTTCACCGGCATCGTCGCGGCCCGCGTGCTCGGCGGGCTGGTCGGGCAGACCTTCGGCTGGCGAACGGTGTTCGTCGGCGCCGCGGTGCTGACGGCCGTGCTCGGCCTGGCCACCGCCGCCGTCCTGCCCACGGAGACCCGCAACCGCCAGGGGTCGCTGTTCGCCGGGCTGCTCGCCATGCCCTCGGTGGTCCGCCGCTCGCCCGACCTGTGGCGCGCGTGCGTCCGGCAGGCGGGGATGTACGGCGCCTGGAGCGCCCTGTGGACCTCGCTCGCCCTGCTGCTGACGGGCGGTTCCTACGGCTACTCCACCGCCACCGCCGGACTCTTCGGCCTCTTCGGGCTCGCGGCCAGCGTGGTGGCGCCCCTGGCGGGCGGGCTGGTGGACCGCTTCGGCGCCGCCAGGGTCGTACGGTCCGCCTATCTCCTCGCGGCCGTCTCCGTGCCCCTGTTCTGGCTGGGCGGGCACGTGCTCGTGGCCCTGTTCGCGGCGGCCGTCGCCATCCACGCGGCCCTGGTCGCCTCCCACGTCGCCAACCAGACCCTGGCCCTGACGACGACCTCCACCCCGGCCACCGCCAACAGCGCCTACGTGGTCGCGGGCTTCGCGGGCGGCGCCACCGCCTCGGCCCTCGCGGGCCTCGCCTTCAGCCACTGGGGCTGGGGCGGGGTGTGCGCGGTGGCGGGCGTGTGGCTCCTGCTGGGCTGGACCACGACGGCCGTACGTCGATGAGCGCCACAGCTGCGCGGCGATGACCGCCACGGCCGTACGACGGTGACCGCCGCGGTTTCCGCAGCCGCACGGATGCGCGCCGGGCGGGGCTCCTCGGGAGTCCCGCCCGGCGCGTCGTCGCGTCAGAGCCGGGTGACGTCCAGGTCTCCCTCGGCGTACCGCCTGCGCAGCACCTTCTTGTCGAACTTGCCCACGCTCGTCTTCGGCACCGCCTCGACGATCGACCAGCGCTCCGGCAGCTGCCACTTGGCGATCTTGCAGGCGTCGGAGGCGAGGAAGGCGCGCAGCGTCTCGAAGTCGGCGGTGGAGCCCTCCTTCAGCACGACCGTGGCGAGCGGGCGTTCGCCCCACTTCTCGTCCGGTACGGCGACCACGGCGGCCTCGGCGACCTCCGGGTGGGACATCAGCGCGTTCTCCAGCTCGACCGAGGAGATCCACTCGCCGCCGGACTTGATGACGTCCTTGGCGCGGTCGGTGAGGGTGAGGAAGCCGTCGGCGGAGATGGTGCCGACGTCGCCGGTCTTCAGCCAGCCGTCCTCGCTGAACTTGTCGGCGGGGCGCAGGGGTTCGGCGTCGGGGCCGTTGTAGTAGGCGCCGGCGATCCACGGGCCGCGGACCTCCAGCTCGCCGGCCGAGTCGCCGTCCCAGGGGAGGCGCTCGCCGCCGGGGCCGGTGAGGCGGGCCTCGACGGAGGCGGGGAAGCGGCCCTGGGTGAGGCGGTAGGCGAACTCCTCGTCGGTGCCGACCGCGTGGGCCGGTGGGCGGGCGACCGTGCCCAGCGGGGAGGTCTCGGTCATGCCCCAGGCGTGGCAGACCCGCATGCCCAGTTCGTCGAAGGCCTTCATGAGGGAGGGCGGGCAGGCCGAGCCGCCGATGGTGACCTGGACGAGGGAGGAGACGTCCCGGGGCTTGGCGGTCAGCTCGGCGAGCAGCCCCTGCCAGATGGTGGGGACGGCGGCCGCGTGGGTCGGCTTCTCGCTCTCGATCATCTCGGCGAGCGGCGCGGGCTGCAGGAAGCGGTCCGGCATCAGCAGGTTGACGCCGGTCATGAAGGTCGCGTGCGGCAGGCCCCAGGCGTTGACGTGGAACTGCGGGACCACGACCAGGGAGGTGTCCTGGTCGGTCAGCCCCATCGACTGGGTCATGTTGACCTGCATCGAGTGCAGGTAGATGGAGCGGTGGCTGTAGACCACGCCCTTGGGGTCGCCCGTGGTGCCGGAGGTGTAGCACATGGAGGCGGCCGTGCGTTCGTCCAGCTCCGGCCAGTCGAAGGCACGCGGCCGGTCGGCGATCAGCTCCTCGTACTCGTGCACCCGGGCGTGGGCGCCCGCGAGCACGGACCGGTCACCGGGTCCGGAGACCACGATGTGCTCGAGCGTCGGCAGCTTGTCCAGCAGCGGCGCGAGCAGCGGCAGCAGGGAGCCGTTGACGATCACGACCTTGTCGGCCGCGTGGTTGACGATCCAGACCAGCTGCTCGGGGGGCAGGCGCAGGTTCAGGGTGTGCAGGACCGCGCCCATGGAGGGGATCGCGAAGTACGCCTCGACGTGCTCGGCGTTGTTCCACATGAGGGTCGCCACACGGTCGTCGTCCGCCACCCCGAGCTCGTCGCGCAGGGCGTGCGCCAGCTGCGCCGCGCGCTCGCCGATCTCGGCGAAGGAGCGGCGGTGCGGGTCGCCCTCCCCGGTCCACGTGGTCACCTGTGAGGTGCCGTGGACCCGTGACCCGTGGGTCAGGATCCTCGAGATCAGCAGCGGTACGTCCTGCATGGTGCTCAGCACGGCGTCCTCCCGGGGCGACATTGCCAACGCGGTAGTAGGGGGCTCGCGCTGATTCTGCGCACATACCGAGCGGTATGTCACTAGCTGCCGGTGATCGATCAGGTCACGGTGGCGAAAACCGACCGGACAGTGGGTGTCCGCCCTAGCGGACCAGGCCCAGCTCAGGGTCCTCGCGGAGCTTGCCGAGCGCACGGGAGACCGCCGACTTCACCGTGCCCACGGACACGCCGAGCACCTCGGCCGTCTGGACCTCGCTCAGATCCTCGTAGTACCTGAGGACGACCATGGCCCGCTGCCGGTCGGGGAGCTTCATGATCGCCCGCCACATCGCGTCGTGCAGCGCCTGCTGCTCGGCCGGGTCGCCCCCGGCGGGCACCGGCTCCGGCTCGGGCAGCTCCTCGCACACGAACTCGTCGACCTTGCGCTTGCGCCACTGCGAGGTGCGCGTGTTCACCAGGGCCCGGCGCACATAGCCGTCCAGCGCCCGGTGGTCCTCGATCCGCTCCCAGGCGACGTACGTCTTGGTGAGCGCGGTCTGCAGCAGGTCCTCCGCGTCGCTCGGGTTCGCGGTGAGCGACCGGGCGGTGCGCAGCAGCACCGGCTGCCGGGCCCTGACGTACGACGAGAACGACGGGTACGGCAGAGTCTGCGTCGCCGGGGTGGCGGCGGTCGAGGCGCTGGTGCAGACGGGTGTGGTCATGGCTCCACGCTATGAGCGGGTGCACCTCCCGCTCATCGGCCGCAGGTCCCGAAGCCGGGTCCGCCTCAGGTTGTAGGGGTGGGGCCGGCTCCACCTCCTGAAGGTGGACGAGCGGGTGGGGACTACTGCGGGAAGACCCCTGCGGGTCGGCCCCGCGGACGGCGTCGAACTCAGCCGTCCGCGGTCAGGACCAGGCCCGACGTCGGAACGCCCGTACCCGCGGTGACCAGGACCCTTTCCGCGCCCGGCACCCGGTTCACGGCCGTCCCGCGCAGCTGCCGTACGCCCTCCGCCATCCCGTTCATCCCGTGGAGGTACGCCTCCCCGAGCTGTCCTCCGTGGGTGTTGATCGGCAGCACCTCCCGGGCGACGAAATCGGCCGCCTCACCCCTCCCGCAGAACCCGAACTCCTCCAGCTGCATCAGGACGAACGGCGTGAAGTGGTCGTACAGGATCGCCACGTCCACGTCGGCCGGCGTCAGCCCGGAGGTGCGCCACAGCTGCCGGGCCACCACGCCCATCTCCGGCAGGCCGGTCAGGTCGTCGCGGTAGAAGCTCGTCATCTGCTCCTGGCCGCGCCCCGCGCCCTGGGCGGCCGCCGCGATCACCGCGGGCCGGTTCGGCAGATCGCGGGCGCGCTCCACGGACGTGACGACGACCGCCTGGCCGCCGTCGGTCTCCTGACAGCAGTCCAGCAGCCGGAGCGGCTCGACGATCCAGCGCGAGGCGGCGTGGTCGGCGAGGGTGATCGGGCGGCCGTGGAAGTAGGCCGCCGGATTCGTCGCCGCGTACTTGCGGTCGACGACCGCCACCTGCCCGAACGACTCCGGCGTCAGCCCGTGCACGTGCAGATAGCGCTGGGCCGCCATCGCCACCCAGGACGCCGGGGTCAGCAGCCCGAACGGCAGCGCCCAGCCGAGCGCCGCACCCTCCGCCGACGGTTCGCGGTGCTGGACCCCGGAGCCGAACCTGCGGCCCGAGCGCTCGTTGAAGGCCCGGTAGCAGACGACCACCTCGGCCACGCCCGCGGCGACGGCGAGCGCCGCCTGCTGGACCGTCGCGCAGGCCGCCCCGCCGCCGTAGTGGACGCGGGAGAAGAAGGACAGCTCCCCGATCCCGGCCGCCTGCGCGACGGTGATCTCCGGATTGGTGTCCATCGTGAAGGTGACCATGCCGTCCACATCGGCAGGGCTCAGCCCGGCGTCGTCCAGCGCGGCCCGTACCGCCTCCACGGCCAGCCGCAGCTCACTGCGGCCCGAGTCCTTGGAGAACTCCGTCGCCCCGATTCCGACGATCGCCGCGCGACCGCCGAGGGTGTCGCGGTTGCGCACGCTCATCCGGCACCCCCCGACGGCGCCGCGGGCGGCACGGTCACCGTCACCGTGCCGGTGACGTGGTGGCCGAGGGCGTTCGACCCGGCCACCCGGACCGTCGCCGTGTCGCCGTCGACCTGTTCGACCGTTCCCGTCAGCACCATGGTGTCGCCGGGGTGGTTGGGTGCGCCGAGCCGGATGGCGACCCGGCGGAGCACGGCCGTCGGGCCGAAGTGGTCGGTGACGTAGCGGCCGACCAGGCCGTTGGTGGTCAGGATGTTCATGAAGATGTCCGGGGAGCCCTTCTGGCGTGCCAGTTCGGGATCGTGGTGCACGTCCTGGTAGTCGCGGGAGGCCAGGGCGCCGGCGACGATCAGGGTGCGGGTCACGGGGATCTCCAGCGGCGGGAGCTCCTCACCGGCCCGCAAGGGGGCCTCCTGCCTCATACGGCCTCCTCCAGGGCGCGGAAGACGGGCAGTGTCAGCTCGTCGTCGTAGGAGCGGAACTCCAGCCGGACCGGCAGGCCCGTGCGCACCTTGTCGCAGGGCAGTCCGACGACGTTGCTGATCATGCGGACGCCTTCGGTGAGTTCGACGAGGGCGACGGCGTACGGGGGATCGAAGGCGGGGAAGGGCGGGTGGTGCATGACGACGTAGGAGAAGACCGTCCCCTCGCCGCTCGCCTCGACCGTGTCCCAGTCCGGGCAGCCGCAGTGGTTGCAGCCGGGCAGCCAGGGGAAGCGGAGCGTGCCGCAGCCGGTGCAGCGCTGGATGAGCAGCCGGTGTTCGGCGACGCCCGCCCAGAAGCCGGCGTTGTCGCGGTTGACGACCGGGCGGGGACGGGGAGGCGGCTTGCGGGGGCGCGGCGCGGGCGCGTACTTGAGGACGCGGAAGCGGTGGGTGCCGACGAGGTCGGGACCCACGCGGACGTTCGTGCGCGTCGTGACGAAGTACCCCGTGCCGAGCTTGGTCGTCTTCCGGTCCGACACCGACTCGATCACCGAGTCGAAGGTGATCTCGTCGCCGGGGCGCAGCGGCCGGAGATACTCCTGCTCGCAGTCGGTGGCGACGATCGAGGTGCAGCCGGCCTCGTCGAGCAGGGCGCTGAGCTCGTCGTACGCCTGGGAGTGGCCGCCGTGGCCGGAGAGGCCGCCCATGATCCAGGCCTGGAGCATGGTGGGCGGCGCCACCGCGTCCGGGCC
This sequence comes from Streptomyces panaciradicis, assembly GCF_023516615.1. Classification (GTDB taxonomy): domain Bacteria; phylum Actinomycetota; class Actinomycetes; order Streptomycetales; family Streptomycetaceae; genus Streptomyces; species Streptomyces panaciradicis. The sequence goes on along the minus strand of NZ_JAMGBF010000017.1, from coordinate 120,970 downwards.
CGTGTACGCGGGGTTCGTGTCGCCCATCGCCTCGCACCAGTGCCGGATCATGGGCAGGTTGACGGGGTCCTTGCCCACGCCCGCGACGGTGGCGGCCCGTCCCTCGTAGGCCTTCAGCCGTGCGCCCAGCTCGTCCTCGCCCACCGTCGCCCCCTCGCCGCTTGAGAGGTTTCTGACTGTCCGTCAGATCTGATGCTGTGTCAAGGTTGCTCTCCCGCACGCGGACACGCCTGCGCGGCGGCACCGAAGCACCGCCGCGCGGACGTGTCACGACCCCTTGGAGCACACCCCCGGAACCCCCCCCGGAACCCCCCTGAGCCTCCCCGGACCCTCCCCCGAACCCCCCTCCGGGTCAGGGCCGGTGGCTCACCACAGATGGCCGAAGTGGATGGCGACGTTCTCGTTCCCCTGCTGGACGGCCGTGAACGCCGAGCCGTTGACCTGCGCGGTGTTGCTCTGGTTCGAGGCGCCCGAGCCCACCGCGTTCTGCTGCGTGGTGGACGAGTTGCCGTTGTTGTCGTGGCCGACGCCGCTGCCGACGACACTCGCCACGCCCGCGTTCGATCCGTCGCCCGCGATGGCGCCGTTGTCCGCCGCCGCGACTCCCGCGAACAGCGCGGCCGCCAGCGGAAGGGCGGAGACGGCGGCGATGACGCGGGCGGTACGGATGCTTGCCATGTTCTTCCTCCAGAACCCGGCTTCCTAGCCGGAAGTACGTCAGGTACGTCAAGTACGGCTGCTGCCAAGGGAGTTGGCCGACCACCCCGGCGGTTGTGCACGACGTCGCGAGACCAGAGTTGCCCACCGAATCCCCGGCGAACCACCCCGGAAGCCCCGATTCCCACTCAAGTGCTACGACAAGTCGATAAACCCCTTTCGCCACTTCCCGCACCGGGCCGGGGCAAGGCAGGGCGACCATGACCGATGGCACACAAGGGGCGAACCGTTCCGGCAGATTTCCGGCCAACCTCCCCGCCCTCGGCGCGTCGAGGCCGACTCCCCTTCCTTTTTTCGAACGTACGTACGAACATAGAGGTATGGCCACCACCGACCGGCAGGCCACGACGCTGGCCCTCGCACACGCCCTGTCAGCCGCCGAACGCGGACTGGCCGTCATCCCCCTGTCCCGCACGAAGCTCCCGGCCCTGCGTTCCCCCCACCGCGACGACCCCGACCCCAGGCCCTGCCACGGCGAGTGCGGCCGCCTCGGCCACGGGGTGTACGACGCCTCGGCCGACCCCGCGCGCATCCGCGAACTGTTCGCCGCGGCCCCCTGGGCGACGGGCTACGGCATCGCCTGCGGCCTGCCGCCCCACCACCTGATCGGCATCGACCTCGACACCAAGTCCGGCACCGACTCCTCGGCGGCCCTGCGCGAACTGGCCCTGCGCCACCTCTTCACGATCCCCGACACCGTCGTCGTGCTCACCCCCAGCGGCGGCCGCCACCTCTGGCTGACCGGACCGCCCGGCACCGCCGTCCCCAACTCCGCCGGCCGCCTGGCCCCCGGCATCGACATCCGCGGCGCCGGCGGCTACCTCGTCGGGCCCGGCTCCCGCACCGACCACGGCGTCTACACGGCCGCTCCCGGCACCGCCCACCTCGCCCCCGCCGCCTGCCCGCCCGCGCTGCTGCGGCTGCTCCTGCCGCCGCCGCGCCCCACCCATCCCTCGACCCACCCCTCGGCCGGCGACCACGGGCAGGGCCTGGTCCAGTTCGTCCTCGCCGCGCACGAGGGCCAGCGCAACACCCGCCTGTTCTGGGCCGCCTGCCGCGCCTACGAGAACGGCATCGGCCCCGCCCTCGTCGCCCCCCTGGTCGACGCGGCGCTCGACACCGGCCTGTCCGAACGCGAGGCCCGCGCGACGATCGCGTCGGCCGCCCGGATGACGGGACACCGGGCCTGAGCCGGAGAGGACGGCCCGTCCGCACCTCCGGACGGCACGGCAGGGAAGCACCTCGTCCGGGACCCCTGGACGGCACGGAAGCACCTCGTCCGGACCCCTGGACGGCACGGAAAAACCACAAGGAACTGGATGCACCACCGCCCTAGAGTGCGGATCATGTCGCTGACCCGCGTGATCCTCGCTTCCGGCCGCTCCGTCGACCTCACCGAGGTACGGCTGTCGTCGACGTACGGCGGCATGCTCGAGGGCTACCCCTGCAAGCTGGTCAACGACATGCGCATCAAAGGCCTGCTGCGCGCCGCCGAACTGGCCTTCCCCAGCGGCCCGATCCACTTCGTCGCGCCTCCGCGCGAGTACCCGGACCAGTACGCGGGGGCCTTCGGCCCGGTGGAGATCCTGCCCCCGGTGGCCTGCATCGGCTCCTTCCGCTCCGGCCCCCTCGACCCCGCGCACGACCCGGTCCTCTACCGCTCGGGCCTCACGGTCGTCTGGTTCCAGCCGACGACCCAGGTCCCGGACGAGTGCGAGGCGGAAGCGGACCTCCGGGAGCTGGACTGGGCGGAACTGGCCCGGGACTACGAACTCTGACGGACCTGTGCGTGAGGGAGGCCGAGGCGAAACAGGCCCCGCCCTACGAGCTCTGACGCACCTTGTCGACGCGCCAGGCGAACATCCCGGAGGCCCCTCCGCCGTTCCGCACGTCGATCCTGGTCCCGGCCGCCTTCACCGCGAAGCGCGCGGAGACGGGGACGCCGTCGCAGGACACCCGCTGGGCGGGCGCCGTGCGCGCCGGCACGAAGCCGACCTCGACGGACCCTCGGCCCGCGCAGACCACGGTGACGCGGTAACCGCCGCCGCGGGGCAGACCGAGCTCGTTCTGGACGCTGTCCGACACGCGGTCCAGGCTGGAGACCAGCGGGGCGTCGGCCGAGGACGTGTCAAGGACCCGCCGGACCGTCGCCGCGAGCTGCTTCTCCCGCTGCACGGCCGGGGACTCAGAAGCCGCAGGAGCGGCACCCGCCCCTCCTCCCGCACTGCACGCGGTGAGGAGCAGCGCCGGTGCGAGCGTGAGGGCGCAGGTCAGAAGGCTGAGGTGGCGATGCTCCGTTGTCATGACCTCAAAGACAGCGGACGCGCCGGAACCGTTCCCGCCGACCGCTCACGGCGCCGTCCGACGCCCCGCCCGCCGGCGCTCGGCGACCTCCTGCACGACCACTCCGAGGCAGGCCAGTGACACGGCCGTCACGGCGGCCTTGGTCCATGACTCCGCCAGCCAGCGGTGGGCCCCGCAGGCGGCCCCGCCCAGCGGGATCAGCCCCAACCCGAACTGCATCCCGCGACGCGCCCACGGCGATCGCGCCCGCCCGGCCAGCGGCTGCGGCTGCGGCTGCGGCTGTTCACCCGTCATGCCCAAATCAATATCACCACCCCGCGCCCCACCGATGAGAAGGCGCCGCGACATCCGTCTTAACGAGACCAAGGGGTCACCGAAGAAGGAGACGAACACGATGGCGCGGTACCTGATCTCGTTCGACGACGGATCGATGGACTTCCCCGAGGAGGACTTGCCAGAGGTCGGCGAGGCGGCCCACCGGGTGCTCCGCGAGGCCAAGGAGGCAGGAGTCTGGATCTTCGGCGCCGGCCTGCAGCGTCAACGGGCGAGCATCGTGGCCACCGACGGCACGGTCACCGACGGCCCGTTCCCCGAGACCAAGGCGGTCATCGGCGGCTTCTCGATCATCGAGGTCCCGTCCCGCGAGGACGCCCTGCGATGGGCCGCGAAATTCGCCGAGGCATGCCGCTGCGCACAGGAGGTGCGCGAGATCATGTACGACCCCGAGAGCTGACCCCTGGCCGTCGCCAAGGGGAAGCCGAAGCGGCCTCCCCTTGGCTGACGTGCCGTAACGCGTGCTCCGACTCGCCTGTCACGCGAAACCGATCAACTGGGAACCTGCGCAGCCGCCCCTCCATCCTCATAGTCAACGAGTCCCGAAACCGCACCGAACTGACCAACGGGCGGCCGGGAAACACTCACGGGGGAAGGAACCCGACTCTTGCGCAACAAGATCGGTCGTACGATCACCGGCGCGGCGGTGCTCGCCGTCACCGCTGCCGGTGCCATCACAGGAACAGCGCACGCTTCCACCGACGTCCCGGACGCCACCGGAGCCGTCACAGCTACAGCGAGCGACTCCAGCAGCGCCGCCGACGACGCATCCACAGACATCGGCGACAACACCTCCGCAGCGGTTGCCGACTCCGTGTGGACCTCAAGAGGGTGGCCCGCTCCCTCAGCCGATCCGCACCTTCCTGACGCGAACGGCAACATCCCCGCCGACCAGGAGGAGGGGCCGCAGCCGCTCATCGATGAGGGCATCTATCACCCTGACCCCGACTCGGCGCCGTCGTCGGCAGATTCGGCGGATTCCGGAGCCGCAGCCGCGGCGGCAGCGATCAGCGGCGACGGAACGGCCAACTGGGCGTACAACAACCTGGACACCCGGTGGGAGTACCGGACGGACTGCGCGAACTTCGTCTCGAAAGCTCTGTACCACGGGGGCGGGATGAAGATGCGCCCCGGCGGCCGCAAGGCGGACAACGCTTGGTGGCAGGGCAGGTACGGGTTTGGCAAGAGCTGGAGTTGGACGAGCGCGGACTATCTCCGGCGGCACGTGACCAAGTGGCGCAACGGCGCGATCCAACCGCACGAGTACAACGCCAAGGTGGGAGATCTCGTCTTCTTCAAGTGGAAGAGGGAGAGGGTCTACAACCACGTGGCCATCGTCTACTCCATGGTGCAGGGGCACGCGGGGATCGTGCAGCATGGCCTGAAGAACCAGACCACTCTCAGTGAAGTGATCAATCGGTACAGTCACACCTCGAACCCCATCGAGAAGGTCACGATCGTCAGGCCCAAGACCCGCTAATTACAAGGAACATGAGATGCGCAGGTTGAAGCAGGGCCATGTAGCGGCAGGCTGGATGGCAGCAGCGGTATTGCTGACGTCCGGATGTGCTGTTCTCGACAACAGCTCTGCTGACGCCAGAGGGCCGGGCGCGTCGTACGAGCAGATGTACGCCGACCACGAGCCGTTGCACGTGGTCGGCTACCCCTCCACCGGCTCCCTGCTGGTGATGCAGGAGCTCGTGTGGCACATCGCCGACGGCAAGACGGCTGAGCTCCGCAAGCTGGCGACCAGCGACAGCAGCGATGCGGCGGCCCGGAAGACGGCCGAGAACTGGATCAAGGGCTTCGGAGCCGGCGCCCGGGGCAAAGTGACGGGCGACTTCTACGACGACGGTTCAGAACGCCAAGTCGTGGTCCTGTACTTCCAGGACACCCACCAGGTCAAAGAGTTCACCGTTCGGCTCGACGGCGCTGCGGGCAAGGAGGACTGGCGGGTCCTGATGAAGTCGACCGACTTCAAGGACGCCACCCAGGCTCCCGGCTGGGCACCGAAGGTGCCGGGAGGAACCGGCTCCACCATGAAGAACAACAACTGATCGCCTGGTCCACGCGAGGCAGCACGCGACGACGGCCCCCGACCTGCTCACCAGGTCGGGGGCCGTTCTCACTGCTCTCAGCGCGGAGGCGGTGGGATTTGAACCCACGGTGACATCGCTGCCACGACGGTTTTCAAGACCGTTCCCTTCGGCCGCTCGGGCACGCCTCCCCGCGTCGCCGGTGATCGGCGGCGCGGGGACAAGAGTAACGGGTTGGCACGCGCGCGCGTGGGGCAGATGTCGCGAACCCGGGAGGTACGCGCGCGGGCCGGTGGGTCAGCTGTCGCCCGTGCGGGAGCCCAGGGTGAGCTGGACCGTGTGGGACTTGCCGCCCCGCTCGTAGGTGATGGTGACCGTGTCGCCCGGCTTGTGGGTCCAGATCTCGCCGATCAGGGTGGGGCCGGAGTCGATCACCCTGTCGTCCAGCTTGACGATGACGTCGCCCGGCTTGAGGCCGGCCTTGGCGGCGGGGCCGCCGGACTCCACCGAGGAGGAGCCTCCGGCGCCCGACTCGGTGATCTTCGCGCCGTTGGTGGAGTCCTCCAGGGAGACGGAGGCACCGATCTTGGCGTACACCGGCTTGCCGGTCTTGATCAGCTGCTGGGCGACGTACTTGGCCTGGTTGATCGGGATGGCGAAGCCGAGGCCGATCGAGCCGGACTGGCTGGAGCCGCCGAGGCCCCCGCTGCCGGTGGACTGGATGGCCGAGTTGATGCCGATGACGTTGCCCTGGGCGTCCAGCAGCGGGCCGCCGGAGTTGCCCGGGTTGATCGAGGCGTCCGTCTGCAGGGCGCTCATGTAGGAGGCGTTGGAGCCGGTGCCGTCGCTGGAGGCGACGGGGCGGTTCTTGGCGCTGATGATGCCGGTCGTCACCGTGTTGGACAGGCCGAAGGGCGCGCCGATGGCGATCGTGGAGTCGCCGACGGCCACCCGGTCGGAGTCGCCCAGCGTCAGGGGCTTGAGGTCGGACGGCGGGTTCTTGAGCTTGATGACCGCGACGTCGTAACCCTGCGCGTGGCCGACGACCTCGGCGTTGTACTTCTTGCCGTTCGGGAAGGTCGCCGTCAGCTTGCCGCCGTCGAGGGCGTCCGCGACGACGTGGTTGTTGGTGACGATGTGGCCCTGGGTGTCGAAGACGAAGCCCGTTCCGGTGCCGCCCTGGCCGCTGTTGGACTCGGCCTCGATGGTGACCGTGCTGGGCAGCGCCCGGGCGGCCACGCCCGCGACCGTGCCGGCGTCCCGCTTCACCGCGCCGCCGCTGGTGGAGGCGGAGACGGTGGTGGAGCCGGTGTTGTCGTCGTTGTTCTTGGCCAGCGTGTATCCGAGGCCGCCGCCCAGTCCGCCGGCGACCAGCGCGGCCACCAGGATCGCGGCGACGAGTCCGCCGCGGCCGGACTTGGGCTTCGGTGAGGGCTGCGGCTGGTACGAGGAGCCCCAGCCGGAGTTGTGGCCGCTGCCGCCGTCCGAGTACGAGGGGGTCGCGGGCGGCGGGGGCGGCCAGGAGCTGTCCGGAGCCGATCCCCCGGAGCCCTGCTGGGCACCGCCGGAGCCCGCCGAGGCGTACACGGGGGCGTGGCCCGCGTGCACCGGGTGCTGTTCCGGGGCGCCGGGGGCGCTCGGGGGCACCGGCGGGAGCGGGGCCGTACGGTGGTCGCTCCCCTCGGGGGTGGCAGGTGCCGAGGGAGCGGGAGCGTCCACCGGCACAGGGGGTGCAGACGGGGCCGGGGGTACCGCGGTGCCCTCGTTCTCGGTGCTCACAGCTTCTCTCCTCGATCCACGGCTGTTCTTCTCGGTCGCACTCGGTCACGCCCGTTCTCGTTGTCGACGGTCCGGCGCGCTGCAGCTGTGCATGTCCTTTTGTATGCCGTCAGCTTTTCCCATGAGCCGTCAGGGCACCATAAGCGGTGCCTGTGGGTCCGCGGCCATTCTTTATATAGGCCATGATGCGCAAAAGGGACGCAATCTCTGCTCCTCCGATCGCACGACTACCCCCGTGCGGTGGCACCATGACGCGGTGACCCACGCACGGCAGCACACGATCAAGGTCGTCGCCCACCGAGGAGCCTCCGAGGAGGCCCCGGAACACACCCTGGCCGCGTACAAGAAGGCGATCGAGGACGGTGCGGACGCCCTCGAATGCGATGTGCGCCTGACGGCCGACGGGCATCTCGTCTGCGTCCACGACCGCCGCGTCAACCGCACCTCCAACGGCCGCGGCGCGGTCTCGGCGCTGGAGCTCGCCGACCTCGCCACCCTGGACTTCGGCTCCCGCAGAACGCGCGAGTTCTTCCGCACGCGCGACGAGGAACCGGACTGGGAGTACCTCCCCGAGGGCCCCGAGCACACCTCCGTGCTCACCCTGGAGCGGCTGCTGGAGCTGGTCGCGGACGCGGGGCGGCGCGTGGAGCTGGCCATCGAGACGAAGCATCCGACGCGCTGGGCCGGACAGGTGGAGGAGCGCCTGCTGGTGCTCCTGAAGCGGTTCGGCCTGGACGCCCCCGCGTCCGCCGCCGACTCCCCGGTGCGCGTGATGAGCTTCTCGGCGCGCTCGCTGCACCGCGTGCGTGCCGCGTCGCCGACCCTGCCGACGGTCTATCTGCTGCAGTTCGTCTCGCCGCGACTGCGCGACGGACGGCTTCCGGCGGGTGTCCGGATCGCGGGCCCCTCCATCCGCATCCTGCGCAACCAGCCGTCGTACGTCGAGCGGCTGAAGCGGAACGGCCACCAGGTGCACGTCTGGACGGTGAACGAGCCGGAGGACGTCGACCTCTGCGTGGAGCTGGGCGTCGACGCCATCATCACCAACCGGCCGCGCGCGGTGCTGCGCCGGCTCGACCGTTGACGGTGTGTCACTGGTAAAGACCTGTGAAGAACTCTTGACCCTTCCACCCCTTTGGCACCATCCTCCGTTTCCGGACACCGTCGAAAACCAGCCACACGACTACAGGGAGTGCTCCGGCGCGTTCGTTCCGTATTCGATCGTTTCGAATGCGTCACCGCGCGTGCATTGGCCGGTTTCCGGTACAGGCCAATGGGGCATCCACACCGTGGCGTGGGGCAAAGGAGGTCTCGGGGGTGGCGTTGGTGGTGGCACAGGAGGTGCCCACGTCGTCGAGCATGGCCGTACCCCATGGCCCTGCGGGCGTGGGGGAGGCGAGACACCGTATGCGCGAGCAACTGCGCAGCGGCGGCGTCTCGGAGGCGGTCATCGACGATGCCGTTCTGATTCTTTCCGAACTCTTGAGCAATGCGTGCAAACACGGTCGGCCCCTGGGCGACGCCCTGGCCGGGGACGGTGACGTCCGCGCGGCCTGGCGCGTCGACCGCGGCGGCCGGCTCACGGTGGAGGTCACGGACGGTGGCGGACCGACCCGCCCGGCTCCGGCCACCCCCTCGGTCACCGCGCACGGCGGACGCGGCCTGAACATCATCACCGCGCTGGCCGACGACTGGGGCGTCCGCGACGACGCCCGCGGCGAGGTCACCGTCTGGGTCGTGGTCCACGAGGACGTCCATGATCCCGATGCCGGGCACCGCCGCGACGACTTCGCTACGCGCGTCACCGCGCCGACGGTGTCCCGGATCCCGGCGATGCCGAGCCTGGACTTCGCGGACGCGTTCGACGACCTGGACTAGCGCGCCGGCGCCGGGCAGCGCCGCCCGGGCCCGGCGTGCTCGTCCACAGGGTCCCGTCCTGCATGGCGTGAACGGCTAGGCTCCCGCCGTACGAGACGAGCCGTAACCGGGAGACACCCACGATGGCCAAGAAGCGACCCCCAACGAAGGCCAAGCAGCCCCAGAGCACCGGCACAGTCCGCGCCGGTGTCGCTGACGGGGACGTTCCGGTCGTCGGCGCGCGCGAGCCCTGCCCCTGCGGCAGCGGCCGCCGTTACAAGGCCTGCCACGGACGGGCCGCCGCGCAGGCGGTGACCGAGCTGGTGCGGCGCCCCTTCGAGGGCCTGCCCGGGGAGTGCGACTGGGTGGCGCTGCGCGAGCTGGTGCCCGCGGCCACGGTCGAGCTGCCCCTGAAGGACGGCCTGCCCGAGGGCGTCCCGTCGGTCACGCTCGCCACCGTGCTGCCGATGGCCTGGCCGGCGCTGCGCCGCGACGACGGCTCGGTGCTGCTCGGATTGCAGAACGACACGGCGTCGGGCGACATCAGCCGCGACCTCGCCGACACCCTCCAGCGCGCGCTGGCCGCGGAGCCGGGCACACCGGTCGAGGGCCGGCGCGCCCCCGCCGAGGGCCCGCGGCTGCAGGACCTGCTGGACCCCGAAGGCGCGTTCGAGCCAGTTGTGCACGAGGGCTTCGAGTTCTGGGTGCCGGACGCGGAGAACACGACGCCGGAGGTGGCCGCCTCCCTGGAGCGGGCCAACGCCGCGGCGATCCCGACCGTGAAGCTGACCGGCGTGGACGCGGCGTACTGGTGCCGCACGCCGGACAAGAACCACCTGCGCTGGGTCATGCCGCATCCGGAGGAGCGGCTTCTGGACGCCCTCGCGCGGCTGCACGCGGCGGGCCGCTCGTCCCTCGGTGAGGGCACCCGCCTCGTGGGTTCCTTCCGGGCTCACGGGCTCATCGTGCCGGTCTGGGACCTGCCGAGCGAGGTCACGGCGGAGGACATCGAGAAGCCGGCCGCCGAGTTCGCCGAGCGGCTCGCCGGTGCCCTCGCCTCGGACGCGCCGCTGACCGCCGACGAGCGTCGCGCGCGCGGCGGTCTCACCAACCGGCAGGTCACGCTCAGTTGACGAGCCGTGACGGGACCGGCCCCGGCTGACCGACCGGTCAGCCGAGCCGGCTCGTCCGCAGGCGGTGGCTCCGCTCGCAAGTCCCGTCAGGAACACGGAAATACGTGACCGGAAAGCCCGGATCGAATTTGCGAACCGCCGATCTCTTGTTACCGTTCCAGTAGCCCGGTTGCTGGTGCATCCCCCGTCGCCAGCAACCGGGTCTTTTCATGCCCGCGGCTCGCTCACGGAATGCCCTCGTCCGTCAACTGCCCGGACGGGGCTCGGAGTTGCTTCCCGAGCGCAACAGCAGCGGCCCGTCGGCACCCTTCGCCGCGAACTCCGCCACCGCCGTGTAGGCGTCCGGCGTCCCCCGGGTCCGCTCCCGGGGCGTCTCGCACATCCCCGGCTCGTCCTCGGCGCCCACCGCGCAGTTCGTCTGCACCGTGCGCCCGCCCGGCCCCATCAGACTCAGTACGGCGTCCAGGGCGTCGCCGGTGGTGTTGCGGTAGTAGGCGCGCGCCCAGGTGTCGTCGCCCTGCGTGAGCACGCACGTCTGTGCCTCGATGCCGTCCGGCGAGGTGAGGGAGGGGCCGCAGCGGGCGGCGGTGGCCAGGCCCAGACCGAGCAGCAGGGGTGAGCCGGAGGGTTCGGCGGAGGGCGCCTTGGCGTCACCGGGGGGCGGGGAGGACTGGACGGGCCGGCGCGCGGGGGCCCGTACGACGGCACTGCCCTGGTCGCCCGCCGGCCCCGCCGACGCCACGGCCAGCGGCAGCACGACCGCCGCCACCACGACGCCCGCGAGGGCGAGCAGGCGGATCCTTCGGGGGTCTCGCCCGCTGCGGAGCGGCTGGGGGGTGATGTGCCCCCGGGAATGACGCGGCATAAGGCGGAAGATAACGACCATGCGCGCGCGTGCCGCCCCGCGCGCGCCGGACACCCCTACAACTCGGGCGCGCTCACACCCGTACGAGTGAGGACCTCGACCGCGGCGTCGGCGACCGGCTCGACGTCGGGGACCCAGGGGGAGGCGGAACCGGGGAGCGGGGCGCGCTCCCAGCGGATGGCGCCCTCGCCGGTCTCCGTCGGGGGCAGGGCCAGGTAGCCGCCCTCGCCGTGGAACCGCAGCGAGCCGGGGACGCAGTCCTTGGCGTAGAGCAGTTCGCCCAACTGCTCCAGGGTGTACGGCTTCACGAGGATCGCCCAGCGGCTGGGCGAGGCCACGACCGGGCCGAGGCGCATGCCCATGCGGTCCAGGGCGGCGAGGGTGTGCGCGGCGGCCAGGGCCGGCAGGCTGACCGCGCAGGGCGCCTTGCCGCCGGTGGCCAGGATGATCGGCGCGGCGGGCCGGTTGGTCCACCACCAGCGCACCATGCGCGGGTCGGTGGTGGCCGCGAGGACGGCGGGGTCGAAGGGGTGCGCGCCGGGCACCGTGCACTCCGGGTCCGGGCAGGCGCAGCGGGAACGCGCCTGCGGGTCCGGTGCCACGCCCGGGAGTACGGGCCACTGCCATTCCGTCGCGCAGGTCAGGGCCGCGCTGATCAACTCAGGCCTTCCGTCGCTGCGCTGGGACAGGAGCCTGCGTCGCCTTCCGAGGATCTCGCGCATGAGCGCTCGTTCCTTTCCGTTGCACCGCTGGCAACACCGTGGGCCACATCACACCATGTGTCGATCACTTCACTGTGCGTACCTGTTGGCGCATCACACCCCTGCCGGAGGCAAGGGGAACCCCTATGGGCCGAGCATTGGCTGCTTCCGCGGCAGCCTCGCCACCCATAGCGTCTATCAAAAGCATGGGCCTGGCGGGGGGTGGCGAAGTCTGGCGTTTTGCCGTTCCGCGTATTTCTCTTCGCCTCCACCACGGGAGGATGGGGCACGGTCGTCGGTGGATAGGACGCCCGGTTCCGTCGCCAGGTTCCGGGTGGCTGTCAACCACCCCTGGCCTTCTCCGAGTACGTACCCATCACGACCGCTGTGACGCTCTGTGGAGCAAGCCCAGTCGACCGCAATACCCCGTTACCCGAGGCTGTTTTAGGCCAACTTCACTTAACAGCACACCCTACTCCAGTTACCCACGGACACCAGGAATCCCCGCAGGACAATGCTGGACATCCCCTCACGAGTGCGTGTACATGTGGAGACACCGCTAGCGGCGCAGAATGACATGGGGGTTTGCGATGCTTTTGAGCAATACGCACCGGTCGGAAAGCCGGACGCCATGAACGCCCCTCACCCTTCGAAAGTGGCTGGAATCGATTCAACGGTTCCCTCGCCCGCACACACTGTCGCGCCCGCGCCGGCCACCCCGGGTACCCCACCGGTCCCCCCGCCGAACGCACCGGGAGCACTGCTCCAGGACCGTCTCGCGGGCTGGGTGTCGGACCTCACGACACTGCACGAACTCACCGAACGCCTGGCCCGCACGGACGTGCTGAGCGAGGCCCTGACCGAAGTGCTGCGCGCCGGAGCCGCCCTGGTGGGCGCCCGGCGCGGTCTCGTCGTACTGGAACCGGGCGACGGGCTCGGGCCGGACACGACGATCGGCCTGGGACTGGCCCGCGCCGACCTCGGGCACATCGAGACCGTGCCGCGCAGCGCGATGTCGTACGGCCGCATCCTCGACGGACTCCCGGGCGCCGACGGCGAGATCGCCCAGCCCGACCTGCTCGCCGAGGACGGCCTCGACCCCCGCCACCGCGAGGTGGCCGCCCGCCTCGGCTACGCCGCGTGCTACGCCCTCCCGCTGACCGCCGAGCACATGGGCCGCGTCGGCGCCGCCGTGTGGCTGTACGACGAGCCCGCGGAGCCGGCCGAGCGGCAGCGGCACCTGGTGGGGCTGTACACCCGGTACGCGAGCGAGCACCTGGCCCGGCTGGTGGAGGTGGAGCGCACGCGCGCGTGCATGGCGACGATGGCCGAGGAGCTGCTGCCGTCCCGGCTCCCCCGCGTCGCCGGCGTCCAGCTCGCCGCCCGGCACCGCACCGGACCGCGCGGGGGCGGCGACTGGTACGACGCGCTGCCGTTGCCCGACGCGGCCCTCGGGCTCGCCGTCGGCTCGGTCACCGGTTCCGGCCCGAGCGCGGTCGCCGCGATGGGGCGGCTGCGCGCCTCCCTGCGCGCGTACGCCGTGATGGAGGGCGAGGACCCCGTCGCCGTCCTGTCCGACCTGGAACTGCTGCTGCGCCTGACCGAGCCGGCCCGCTCCGCCACCGCCCTGTTCGCCTACTGCGAGCCCGCCCTGCGCAAGATCACGCTGGCCGGCGCCGGGCACTGCCCGCCGCTGCTGGTCGGCGAGCGGCGCACCGAGTTCGTCGAGACGTCGGTGTCCGCGCCGCTCGGCATGCTCGCCTGCTGGGAGGCGCCCAGCGTGGAGTTCCAGACCGAGCCGGGCGAGACGGTGCTGCTCTACACCGACGGCCTGCTGCACCGCACCGGCGACCCCACCGACCGCGCCTTCGCCCGGCTGCACGCGGCGGCCGCGGGTGTGCCCAGGGCGCTGCGGAACGACCCGGACGCGATCGCCGACCACGTGCTGCGCACCGTCCTGCCGGACGGCCTCGACGCCGCCGAGAGCGAGGAGGACGTCGTCCTGCTGGCGGCGCGCTTCGAGTGAGCCGGGGGCGCGTGCTCCCACACGCGCGCCGCTGCCATCGGTAACAGGTCCTTCGCCCCTGAGCCCCCTTCCGCACGACCGTACGATGGAGGGGGTCCAGTGCCGTAACAAGGAGGATGACCGTGGCGGACGAGCTCACCCCGGAGACCCCGGAGACTGAGTCTGAAGAGCCGATCAAGCAGCGCAAGAACGGCCTGTACCCGGGCGTGTCCGACGAGCTGGCCGAGAACATGAAGTCCGGCTGGGCCGACACGGAACTGCGCGGCCTGGAGCCGATCGCCCAGGCCGCCGAGACCGCCGCGCGGCGCGCCGCGCTGTCGGCGCGCTTCCCCGGTGAGCGCCTGGTGATCCCCGCGGGCAACCTCAAGACCCGCTCGAACGACACGGACTACCCCTTCCGGGCCTCCGTCGAGTACGCCTACCTCACCGGCAACCAGACCGAGGACGGCGTGCTCGTCCTGGAGCCCACCGGCGACGGCCACAAGGAGACGATCTACCTCCTGCCGCGCTCGGACCGGGAGAACGGCGAGTTCTGGCTCTCCGGGCAGGGCGAACTGTGGGTGGGCCGGCGCCACTCGCTCACCGAGGCGTCGACGCTGTACGGCATCCCGGCCTCCGACGTGCGCGAGCTCGCCGACAAGCTGCGCGAGGCGACCGGCCCGGTGCGGGTCGTGCGCGGCTACGACGCCGGGATCGAGGCGGCCCTGACCGACAAGGTCACCGCCGAGCGGGACGAGGAGCTGCGGGTCTTCCTCTCCGAGGCTCGCCTGGTCAAGGACGACTTCGAGGTCGGCGAGCTGCAGAAGGCCGTCGACTCGACCGTGCGCGGCTTCGAGGACGTCGTGAAGGTCCTCGACAAGGCCGAGGCGACCTCCGAGCGCTACATCGAGGGCACCTTCTTCCTCCGCGCGCGCGTCGAGGGCAACGACGTCGGCTACGGCACCATCGCCGCCGCCGGCCCGCACGCGTGCACGCTGCACTGGGTGCGCAACGACGGCCCGGTCCGCTCCGGCGACCTGCTGCTGCTCGACGCGGGCGTCGAGACGCACACGTACTACACCGCAGACGTCACGCGCACGCTCCCGGTGAGCGGCCGGTTCACCGAGATCCAGAAGAAGATCTACGACGCCGTGTACGAGGCCCAGGAGGCCGGTATCGCGGCGGTGCGGCCGGGCGCCAAGTACCGCGACTTCCACGACGCCGCGCAGCACGTGCTCACCGAGAAGCTCGTGGAGTGGGGGCTGGTCGAGGGGCCCGTGGAGCGGGTGCTGGAGCTCGGGCTGCAGCGGCGCTGGACGCTGCACGGCACCGGGCACATGCTCGGCATGGACGTGCACGACTGCGCCGCAGCGCGCCAGGAGACCTACGTCGACGGGACGCTGGAGCCCGGGATGTGCCTGACCGTCGAGCCCGGGCTGTACTTCCAGGCCGACGACCTGACGGTGCCGGAGGAGTACCGCGGCATCGGCGTGCGCATCGAGGACGACATCCTGGTGACCGAGCACGGCAACCGGAACCTGTCGGACGGGCTGCCGCGCCGCTCCGACGAGGTCGAGGCCTGGATGGCCTCGCTCAAGGGCTGATACGACACGGATGGCCGGGTACCGGTGAGGTGCCCGGCCATTGATGTGCCCGCATTCACGAACCTGGGGGGAGGGCCGTCGTGGACGACTTCTGGTCCGGCGTCGGTGTCGATCTGCATCTGGAGACCGACGACGGCGAAGGACGGCGGGTCGGGCTGGAACGGGCGCTGCGCGACGCGGTGCGCGACGGGCGGCTGGCGCCCGGAACCCGCCTGCCGGCCACGCGCCGGCTCGCGACCGAGCTGGGGGTCTCGCGGGGGACCGCCAAGGCCGCCTACGACCAGCTCGTCGCCGAGGGCTATCTGACGGCCCGGCAGGGCTCGGGCACCCAGGTCGCCGAGCTGCCCTCGGCCGAGACGGAGACGCCGAGCACCGCCGCACGCGCGCGTAAGCCGCGTTTCGACCTGCGGCCCGGCAGCCCGGACGTGGGCGCGTTCCCGGCGGCGGCCTGGCTCAGGGCGCTGCGGCGGGCGATCGCGACGGCGCCGCTGCCGGCGTACGACTACGGCGATCCGCGCGGGCGCATCGAACTGCGTACGGCGCTGTCGGGTTACCTGGGGCGCGCGCGAGGCGTGATCGCGCCGCCCGAGCGGATCGTGATCACCTCCGGGTACGTGCAGGGTCTCGCACTGCTGACCCGCGTGCTGGAGGGCGGCGAGATCGCGATGGAGGACCCCGGGCTGGCGTTCCACCGGGAGGTCGTGCGGCGCAACGGCGGCAGCGTCGTCCCGGCACGGGTCGACGAGCGGGGGGTGCGGGCGCGGGAACTCGGTGACTGCCGGGCCGCCGTGGTCACCCCGGCCCACCAGTACCCGACCGGTGTGACGCTCCACCCGGAGCGGCGGCGGGCGCTGACGGACTGGGCACGCGCACGGGGCGGGCTGATCGTCGAGGACGACTACGATGGGGAGTTCCGCTACGACCGCCAGCCCGTCGGCGCGCTCCAGGGCATGGCGCCCGGGCAGGTCGTCTACCTCGGCACGGCCTCCAAGACGCTGGGGCCCGCGCTGCGGCTCGGCTGGATGGTGCTGCCGCCGCACCTCGTCGACGCGGTCGCCGACGTCAAGCTGCACAGCGACCACCACACGGAGTCCATCGGCCAGCTGGCGCTCGCCGAACTCATCGAGAGCCACGCCTACGACCGTCACGTGCGCGCGTGCCGGCTGAGGTACCGCAGGCGCCGCGACCAGCTCCTCGACCGGCTGGGCGGCCGCCGCACCGTGCGCGGCATCGCGGCCGGACTGCACGCGCTCGTGGAGGTCGCCGACGAGGCGCAGGTGCTGGAACGCGCCGAGGCGGAGGGCCTGGCCCTGGGCCGGCTCGGCGACCACTGGCACACCCCGGACGAGGCACACCCGCAGGGGCTGGTCGTGGGGTACGGGACGCCCCGGGAGCGGGTGTACCCGGAGGCGCTGGAGGTGCTCGAGAAGGTGCTGGAGTCGGCCGAACCGGTCCGCTGACTCAGACCGCCAGCAGCGGAGCGTCCGCCCGCCACTTGAGGATCTTGTCGAAGCTCACCACCGTGCCGTCGCGGCCGGGCTTGTCGCCGATGTGGACGTGGTCGGTGAGCTCCCGGATCAGATACAGGCCCCTGCCGTGCTCGGCGTCGGCGCGGGCGGGGCGGGCCGCCGGGGGCCCCGCGAGCCCGGGGCCCGAGTCCGTGACCTCGATCCGGCACTTCTCGCCGTCCAGGTAGGCCGTGACCCGGTACTCCTCCGAGGACGCGCCGGGTTCGGCGCCGCCGCCGTGCTCGACGGCGTTCGCGCAGGCCTCGCTGAGGGCGACGGAGAGGTCGTAGGAGATGTCGGGGTCGACCCCCGCCGTCTCCATCGCGCCGAGCAGCAGCCGCCGGGCGAGCGGCACGCTCGCGGCTTCCCGCCGCAAGTGGAGTGACCACCAGATGCTCATGCTCCAGCCTCCCGGCCGCGGCTCGACATACCGTTCTTTATTGCCGCGCGTAGGCGTGTGTAAGCACGGAGTTGACGTGACGCCGCCCATATGGGCGATGCGTCCGGTCCGTAATCGGTGTATGTCCGATCAGCTTGTGCCAGACAGTGATCTTCTGCCCGTAGGTCATCTTGTGGACCTGCCGTACGGCGTGGGCGGGGCCAGTGGGATGATGAGCCCGCCATGACTGCCCCCCACCAGCGCAGGGCGCGCTCCGGACGAGACGTCCGGATTCTGCGGGCCGCGGTGTTCGCCGCGGTCTGCGTCGTGCTGGCCGCGGGCGGACACACCCTGGCCTCCTGCGCCCCCGTCCCGCCGTGGACGCTGGTTGCCGGTTTCCTCGGGGTCCTGCTGGTCACGGTGCCGCTCACCGGACGCGAGCGCTCGCTGCCCGGGATCGCCGCACTGCTCGCGGCCGGACAGACCGTGCTCCACACGCTCTTCGGGCTGGGGCAGCACACGGCCACCAGCGGCATGTCGATGGCGTCCATGACGTCGGCGTCCGACGCCTCGCTGGTCCGGCAGGCGGCACGCATCACCTGCGGGGCGGCCGCGGCGGCCATCAGCCCCGCCCAGGCCCGCCGCATCCTCACCGACGCCCGGATCGCGCCGGCCCCCACCATGGACATGAGCTCCATGCGCCCGGCCGGTTCCCCGTCGTTGGGGTCCCTGCTGCCGTCCCTGCCGATGCTCCTCGGCCACGTCCTCGCGGCGGTCGCCGCGGGCTGGCTGCTGCGCCGCGGGGACCTGGCACTGCTCAGGCTCGTCGAACTGTCCGCGGACTCCCTGGCCGACGGGGCTCTCGTACGGTCCCTGCGCTCCGCGTTCGCCCTGGTGCGCGCCCTGCGCGCCGGGCTCCCGGGCGCACCCGAGGCGGGGCCGCGCGTGCGGCGCACCACCCCGCTCGCATCGCCCGGACCCCGTACCGCCGCACTCCAGCACACGGTGATCAGGCGCGGCCCGCCCGCCGCCGCGCCCTTCCTCCTCGCCGCCTGACGCGACGCGAGCACCGCACTCCTTCGGGGTGGGGGCCGCCGTCGTGCGACACGCGCGCGTGCGCGCGCACCCCATCACCGTGACCACACTCGAAGTGGAGTGCTCTCTGCCATGAAGGTCTCTCGTCTCGCCGCCTCCGGCGCCCTGGCCGGCGCCGCCGTGCTCGCCCTGTCCGGCCCCGCGTTCGCGCACGTCAGCGTGCAGCCCGAGGGCGCGGCCGCCAAGGGCGGTTACGCGGTCGTCGACTTCAAGGTCCCCAACGAGCGGGACAACGCCTCGACCACCAAGCTGGAGGTCGCCTTCCCGGCCGACCACCCGCTGGCCTCCGCGATGCCGGAGCCGATGGACGGCTGGAAGATCAAGGTCACCAAGACCGAGCTGGCCAAGCCGCTCGTGGTGCACGGCAAGAAGATCACCGAGGCCGTCTCCAAGATCACCTGGACCGCGGACGGCAAGGGCATCGAGCCCGGCTACTTCGAGAAGTTCCCGGTCTCCGTGGGCGCGCTGCCCGAGGACGCCGACGAACTGGTCTTCAAGGCGATCCAGACGTACGACAACAAGGAGGTCGTGCGCTGGATCGAGGTCCAGCAGGACGGCCAGGAGGAGCCGGAGAACCCGGCGCCCGTGCTGACCCTGTCCGCGGCCGCCGAGGACGGGCACCACGGCTCGACGGCCGCGGAGGACGCCTCCGACAAGACCACCACGGCCGCCTCCTCCGACTCCGCCGCGTCCTCCGACAGCAGTGACACCACCGCGCGCGTGCTCGCCGTCGTCGGCATCGCCGTCGGCGCGCTCGGCGTGGCCTACGGCGTGCTGGCCGGCCGTCGGCGCTCCGACGCCTGAGGTCCTTCCACCGCCCTGTGCACCGGGGGCCGCACGGCCCCCGGTGCACACCGGAGCTCTCACATCTGGGACATTTTTCTATGCGCAAGAAGACGTTCGCCGCGGCCGCGCTCCTCGCCGCCGCCTCCCTGACCCTCACCGCCTGCGGCAGCGGTGACAGCGGTGACTCACCGGTCGCCGTGGTCTCCGAGGACACCGCGCGGAAGGCCGCCACCGTCCTCGACCAGCCGTTCGAGAAGCCGGACCTGGTGCTCACCGACACGCACGGCCGGAAGTACGACTTCCGCAAGGAGACCGCCGGAAAGCCGACGCTGATCTACTTCGGCTACACCCACTGCCCCGACGTCTGCCCGACGACGATGAGCAACCTCGCGGTCGCCAAGAAGCAGCTGCCCAAGGCCGAACAGGACGAGCTGCGGGTGGTGTTCGTGACCACGGACCCGGCCCGCGACACCCCGGCCGAGCTCGGCAAGTGGCTCAAGGGCATCGACCCCGCGTTCGTCGGCCTGACCGGTGACTTCTCCACCGTCCAGGCGGGCGCCCGCACCCTGGGCATCTCCATCGAGCCGACCCACAAGGACAAGAAGACCGGCAAGACCGTCTCGGTGCACGGCACCCAGGTCATCGCCTTCTCCCCGAAGACGAACGCCGGTTACGTCCTCTACGGCGAGGACGCCTCGGTCGACGACTACACCAAGGACCTCCCCAAGATCGTCAAGGGGCAGAACCCGTGAGGCGGCTCCTTCCCACGGCGCTGGCGATAACGGGCGCCCTCGCCCTCGCGGGCTGCGGCGGCTCGGGCGGATCCGGCGGCGACCGGCCCGAACTGTCCGTCAGCGCCTCCTACATGCCCCAGCCCATCACGGGCGAGATGGCCGCCGGCTTCTTCACCCTCACCAACAAGGGCGACGTCAAGGACGAACTGACCTCCGTCACCAGTGACGCGGCGGGCAGCGTCACCATGCATGAGACCGTCGGGCAGTCCATGCGGGAGGTCACCTCCCTGGATGTGCCCGCGCACGGTCAACTCGTGTTCAAGAGCGGCGGCAACCACCTGATGTTCGAGAAGCTGAAGGGGAAGCCGAAGCAGGGCGAGAAGGTCGCCGTCGAACTGCACTTCGCCAAGTCCGACCCCGTCACCGTCGAGATGCCGGTGAAGTCGGCCACGTACAACCCTGCGACCGGCCACTGAGGGAGAGGCACCACCGTGACACCGACCATCACCCCCCGCCGCACACGGGCGCTGGTGCTGCTGTTCCTGGCCGTGATCGGCGTCCTTCTCGCCGGTGCCGGCCCGGCCTCCGCGCACGCCGCGCTCACCGGCAGCGACCCCGCGCAGGGGGTGGTGGTCGACAAGGCGCCGACCCAGGTCACCCTCGACTTCTCCGAGAAGGTCGCCACCTCCGACGACTCGCTGCGCGTGCTCGACCCCAAGGGCAAGCGCGTCGACACCGGCAAACCGGCGAACATCAGCGGCACCTCGTACGCCGTGCAGCTCAAGAGCGGCCTGCCCGACGGCACCTACACGGTCTCCTGGCAGGTCGTCTCGGCGGACAGCCATCCCGTCGCCGGCGCCTTCACCTTCTCCATCGGCGCCCCCTCCCAGACCACCGTCTCGGTCTCCGGCGACACGGCCGGCGGCGGGGTCGTGGGCTGGCTGTACGGCTTCGGGCGGTACATGTCGTACGCCGGTTTCATCGTCATGGTCGGCGGCGGCGCCTTCGTGCTGGCCTGCTGGCGCCGCGGCTCGGGCGTGCGGGCCGTGCAGCGGCTGGTGGTCTCCGGGTGGCTGGCGCTCACCTCGGCCACCCTTCTGCTGCTGCTCCTGCGCGGCTCCTACACCGGCTCCGGCAAGGTCGGCGACATCTTCGACCTGAGCCTGCTCGGCCAGGTGCTGCAGACCAAGACGGGCGCGGCGCTGGTCTCCCGGCTGCTGCTGCTCGCCGCGGCCGCGCTGTTCATCGCCGTCCTGTTCGGCGCCTACGACAAGCGCGACGAGGAGGAGAAGCGGGACCTGACGTTCGGGCTCGCGATCGGCGGGTTCGTGGTGTCGGCCGGTCTCGCGGCCAGCTGGGCGATGGCCGAGCACGCCTCGACCGGCCTGCAGCCCGGCATCGCGATGCCGGTCGACGTGGTGCATCTGCTCGCGGTCGCGGCCTGGCTGGGCGGGCTCACCGCGCTGCTCGTGGCGCTGTACCGCTCGCCGACACCGGTCGAGGCCTCCGCGGTACGGCGTTTCTCGACGCTCGCCTTCGGCAGCGTCGTCGCCCTCGTCGCGACCGGCGTCTACCAGTCCTGGCGCCAGCTCGGCTCCTGGTCGGCCTTCACCGACACCGCGTACGGGCAGCTGCTCCTCGTCAAGATCGGGCTGGTGGCGCTGCTCGTCGGCATCGCGTCGGTCTCGCGGCGGTGGACGGGACGGCTGGCGGACGGGAGTGACGCGCGGACGGGGGAGAGCGAGGCGTCGGAGGAATCCGCCGGCGAGCCGGCCTCCGGGCAGGAGGAGGCTTCCGCGGACCAGGAGGAGACGTCCGGGGACCGGGCGGCCGCCGGGCACGAGGAGGCGGCCGAGGACGTGCCGCGGCGCAAGGAGCCGGCGGCCGCTCGCGCGGCGGGCGGCTCGGCGAAGACGGCGTCGGGCTCGGGGTCCGCGGTGCAGGGTGCCCGCGGCTCCGCGGTAGAAGGTGCCCGCGGCTCCGCGGCCTCCGACGACTCGGGCGAGGTCGCCGACAGCGGTGCGGCAGGGGCCACCGGGGGCTCCTCCGAGTCCCCCGCCGACTCCCGGCGGGCCGCCCAGCTCGCCCGGCAGCGGGCCGCCGTGGCCACCGCCCGGCAGAAGCGCGAGCGCGATGCCGACCCCGACCGCTTCGGACTGCGGCGCTCCGTGCTCGCGGAGGCGGGTGTGGCCGTCGTCCTGCTCGCCGTCACCACCGTGCTGACGCAGACCGAGCCCGGCCGTACCGAGCAGGAGGCCAAGGCGGCCACGTCGTCCTCTTCTTCCTCCTCTTCGCCGGCGGACTCCTCGTCCGGGGCGGTGACGCTGACCATGCCCTTCGACACGGGCGGCACCGACGGCAAGGGCGTCGTGTCGGTCGACCTCGACCCCGCGCGCGTGGGCGGCAACGAGATGCACGTCTACGTCACCCGGACCAACGGGCGCGCCTTCGACATCCCCGAGGTGAAAGTCGCCTTCACCCTGGAGGCCAGGAAGATCGGGCCGCTGCCCGTCACCCCCGACCGCGTCGCCACCGGCCACTGGGCGGCGAGCGACGTGCAGATCCCCATGGCGGGCGACTGGAAGGTCGCCGTGACCGTGCGCACCTCCGACATCGACCAGGTGACCGTCTCCAAGAACGCGCAGATCGGCTGAACCGCACCATGCCCGAACAGTCCCTTCCGCAGGCCACCGCCCCCACGGGTGCCTCACCGGAGACCTCCTCCTCGCCCGGCGTCTCGCGCCGCGCCCTGCTCGGCACCGCCGGCGCCACCGGCCTCGTGCTCGGCGCGGCGGGCGCCGCCGTGGGATACGCCGCCGCGCCCTCCCAGGCCGCTCCGCTGAGCTCTCTCGGCGCGGACATGGCAATGTTTCACGGGAAACATCAGCCGGGCATCACCGACGGCCTGCAGGCCAAGGGCCACCTCGTCGCCTTCGACCTGGCGCCGGGCGCCGGGCGCAAGGAGGCCGCCGCGCTGCTGCGCCGCTGGTCCGCGACGGCCGAACGGCTGATGGCCGGTGAGTCCGCGTCGAGCGACGACACGTACGTGGCGCGGGACGCCGGGCCGTCCTCGCTGACCGTCACCTTCGGCTTCGGGCACAGCTTCTTCTCCCGCACCGGCCTGGAGAAGCAGCGCCCGGCCTCCCTCGACCCGCTGCCCGACTTCTCCTCCGACCACCTCGACAAGGCCCGCAGCGACGGCGACCTGTGGGTGCAGATCGGCGCCGACGACGCCCTCGTCGCCTTCCACGCCCTGCGCGCGATCCAGAAGGACGCGGGCAGCGCGGCGAAGGTCCGCTGGCAGATGAACGGCTTCAACCGCACGCCGGGTGCCACCGCCCACCCCATGACGGCACGCAACCTCATGGGCCAGCTCGACGGCACCCGCAATCCCAAGCCGGCGGACGCCGACTTCGACCAGCGGATCTTCGTGCCCGCCTCCGGCTCCGGCGACCCGGCCTGGATGGCGAACGGCTCCTACGCCGTCGTACGCCGTATCCGCATGCTGCTCGACGACTGGGAGAAGCTCTCGCTCACCGCTCAGGAGAACGTCATCGGGCGCCGGAAGTCCAACGGCGCCCCGCTGTCCGGCGGCTCCGAGACGACCGCGATGGACCTGGAGAAGACCGACGCCAAGGGCGATCTCGTGGTCCCCCTCAACGCCCACGCCCGGATCAGCCGGCCCGACCAGAACGGCGGGGCGGCCATCCTGCGGCGCCCGTTCTCCTACCACGACGGCATCGACGCCGACGGGGCGCCGGACGCGGGGCTGCTGTTCGTGTGCTGGCAGGCGGACCCGCTGCGCGGCTTCGTCCCCCTGCAGCGCAAGCTCGACCGCGGTGACGCCCTGTCGAAGTACATCCGGCACGAGGCGAGCGGACTGTTCGCGGTACCGGGCGGGGCGGCGAAGGGCGAGTACGTGGGACAGCGGCTGCTGGAAGGGTGAGCCGGGCCGCTTTGGGGCCATTAGGGTGAAGGCATGCCAGCGAGCTACGCCTATCTCGGCCCCGAAGGCACCTTCACCGAGGTCGCCCTGCGCACGCTTCCCGAGGCGGCCACGCGGGAGCTGATCCCGTACGTGTCGGTGCAGTCCGCACTCGACGCGGTCCGCACCGGTGAGGCCGAGGCCGCGTTCGTGCCGATCGAGAACTCCGTCGAGGGCGGGATCACCACCACCCTCGACGAGCTGGTCGCGGGCGCGCCGCTGATGATCTACCGCGAGGTGCTGCTGTCGATCACCTTCGCGCTGCTGGTCAGGCCGGGCACCGAGCTGTCGGACATCAAGACGGTCTCCGCGCACCCGGCCGCCCAGCCGCAGGTGCGCAACTGGCTCAGGAAGAACCTCCCGGACGTCCACTGGGAGTCGGCCGCCTCGAACGCGGATGCCGCCCGCCTGGTCCAGGAGGGGCAGTACGACGCCGCCTTCGCGGGCGAGTTCGCCGCCGCCCGCTACGGCCTCGAGGCCCTGGAGACCGGCATCCACGACGCCGAGAACGCGCAGACCCGTTTCGTGCTCGTCGGCCGGCCCGCCCGGCCCGCGGCGCCGACCGGCGCGGACAAGACGTCCGTCGTACTGTGGCAGCGCGACGACCACCCCGGTGGGCTGCGCGATCTGCTGGGCGAGTTCGCCACCCGCGGCATCAACCTGATGCTGCTGCAGTCCCGCCCGACCGGCGCGGGCATCGGCAACTACTGCTTCTGCATCGACGCCGAGGGCCATATCTCCGACCGCCGGGTGGCCGAGGCCCTCATGGGGCTCAAGCGGATCTGCCTCGAGGTGCGGTTCCTCGGCTCCTACCCGCGTGCCGACGCGGGCGTCGAGAACGTGAGCGCACCGCGGCTGGGGACGTCGGACGAGGAGTTCGTGGCGGCGTCGGACTGGGTGGGGCGCTGCCAGGACGGCAGGTTCTGAGCGGCCCTGCCCGGCTCCGCCCGGCCGTGACCGCGGTCTTACCTGCAGATTTTCGTTATCCACAGGAGTTATCCACAGGTTGGCTTCTCGACCTGGGGACAAGTCGACAAGAACGTGTCAGTCGGTCGACAAATCGGCCCCTGGAGCGCTCCCGGGTTCACCACCGCGCACATCACCCTTCGTCCACTCTTTTCCTTTGCGCAATCCTTTGGGGCGACCGGTTTCCACTCGAAAGTGCGGGTGAGCGAGGTTTGTCCTGGGAATCCTCCGGTTCACGGCCATGTTTCGGAGTGATCAATTCCGCAATCCACAGATCATCCACACAGCCTGTGGATAACTTTCCGGACGGTGTGGACCGCTGTGGACAACCACCGCCCAAGTCCCTTACGGCACAAGGGAATCGGGTCAACCCCGCGCCTGTCACCTGACCCGCCCCGGGGAGGGGGCGCCTTTTATTGACACACCTCGCATGTGCCGCGTAACCGAACGTAGAACGCGATTCGGAACGGAGGGGAATGGAGTCGTGAGGCGTATCCCCGCACCGGTAGCCTTGACCACGTGATTGACCTTCGCCTGCTTCGTGAGGACCCCGACCGTGTGCGCGCGTCCCAGCGCGCCCGTGGAGAGGACGTCGCGCTCGTCGACTCCCTCCTGTCTGCCGACGAGCGGCGCAGGTCCTCCGGCGTCCGCTTCGACGAGCTGCGTGCCGAGCAGAAGCAGCTCGGCAAGCTGATCCCCAAGGCCACGGGTGACGAGAAGGCCGAGCTGCTGAAGAAGGCCGGCCAGCTCGCCGCCGACGTC
This sequence comes from Streptomyces panaciradicis, assembly GCF_023516615.1. Taxonomy (GTDB): domain Bacteria; phylum Actinomycetota; class Actinomycetes; order Streptomycetales; family Streptomycetaceae; genus Streptomyces; species Streptomyces panaciradicis. The sequence goes on along the minus strand of NZ_JAMGBF010000017.1, from coordinate 95,421 downwards.
AAGGCCGCCGACGCCGAGCGCGACGCGGCCGACGCCGAGACCCAGGAGCTGCTGCTCCGGCTCGGCAACCTCGTCCACCCCGACGTGCCCGTCGGCGGCGAGGAGGACTTCGTCACCCTCGAGACGCACGGCACGATCCGCGACTTCGGCGCCGAGGGCTTCGAGCCCAAGGACCACCTGGAGCTCGGCACGCTGCTCGGCGCGATCGACGTCGAGCGCGGCGCCAAGGTCTCCGGCTCCCGCTTCTACTTCCTCACCGGCATCGGCGCCCTGCTGGAGCTGGCGCTCGTCAATGCCGCGATCGCCCAGGCCACCGCGGCCGGCTTCACGCCCATGCTGACGCCCGCCCTGGTGCGCCCCCAGTCGATGGCGGGCACCGGCTTCCTCGGCCAGGCGGCCCAGGACGTCTACCGCCTCGACGCCGACGACCTCTACCTCGTCGGCACCTCCGAGGTCCCCCTCGCCGCGTACCACATGGACGAGATCCTCGACGCCGACCGCCTGCCGCTGCGCTACGCCGGCTTCTCGCCGTGCTTCCGCCGCGAGGCCGGCTCGCACGGCAAGGACACCCGGGGCATCTTCCGCGTCCACCAGTTCGACAAGGTGGAGATGTTCTCCTACGTCGTCCCGGAGGACTCGCAGGCCGAGCACCAGCGCCTGCTGCAGTGGGAGAAGGAGTGGCTGACCTCGCTGGAGCTGCCGTTCCGCGTCATCGACGTGGCCACCGGCGACCTCGGCTCCTCGGCCGCCCGCAAGTTCGACTGCGAGGCGTGGATCCCGACGCAGGGCAAGTACCGCGAGCTGACGTCGACCTCGGACTGCACCGAGTTCCAGTCCCGCCGCCTGTCGATCCGCTTCCGCGACGGCAAGCAGGTCAAGCCGCTGGCGACGCTCAACGGCACACTGTGCGCCGTACCGCGCACGATCGTGGCGATCCTGGAGAACCACCAGCAGGCCGACGGCTCCGTGTACGTGCCCCCGGTGCTGCGCCCGTACCTGGGCGGCCGGGAGGTCCTGGAGCCGGCCGCCAAGTGACCGACTTCCCCTACCGGCTCGTCGCGACCGACCTCGACGGAACGCTGCTGCGCTCCGACGAGTCGGTCTCGCGCCGCACCCGTGACGCCCTCGCCGCGGCCGCCGCGGCGGGCGCCGCGCACATCGTCGTCACCGGCCGCGGCGCGCCGTGGACCCGGCACATCCTCGACGACCTCGGCTACGACGGCCTCGCCGTCTGCGGTCAGGGCGCACAGGTCTACGACGCCAAGGAGCACCGGCTGCTGACGTCCGTGACACTGGACCGGCAGCTGGCGGGCGTCGCCCTGGCCAAGATCGAGGCGGAGGTCGGCCCCCTGCACCTGGCGGCCAGCCGGGACGGACTGGACGGCGACGTGCTGGTGGGGCCGGGCTACGCGGTCACCGGCTCGCTGCCCGCGGTCCCCTTCACGGACGCGGCGGACCTGTGGGCCGCCCCGCTGAACAAGATCTACATACAGCATCCGGCGCTCACCGACGACGAGCTGGCCGAGGCGGCCCGCCGGGCCGCGGGCGGCTTCGTCACCGTCGCCATGGCGGGCGCGGGCATCGTGGAACTGCTGCCGCTCGGCCTGTCGAAGGCGACGGGGCTGTCGCTGGCGGCCCGCAGGCTCGGGGTGAAGGCGGCGCAGACCATCGCCTTCGGCGACATGCCGAACGACATCCCGATGTTCGCGTGGGCGGCCCGGGGCGTGGCGATGGCCAACGCGCACCAGGAGCTGAAGGCGGTCGCGGACGAGGTGACGGCCTCCAACGAGGAGGACGGCATCGCGGTGGTGCTGGAGCGGTTGCTGGGCTGAGCCGGCGGTCGTGGCCGGCCGCCTTCTGCGGAGGATGCACGGATCGAACGTGCGCGGGCTTTCCAGGCCCGACCATGACTTGCTTTGAATCGAACACAGCGCAAGCCAGTGCCTTACCACTCGGCCAATCCTCCGGGTGGGCGGCCCACGCGAGAGCGACATCGCGTGCTCGAAGCGGCCGCCCCGGACAGTTCCTGGGGGTGACTCGACGGTGGGTAACTACACCGGAGTCCTCACCGGACTGCCCTGACGGGAGCTGGACGTACTGTCGTGCATGGACATCGCCCGGCTCCTCTCCCAGAACGTGGCACCGAAGTCGCCGTGCCTGTGCACGGTTTCCGGCGGTGTGGACACAACCATCGTGCCTGTACGCCGCGTTGGGCGCCACTGATTAAACGGGGCCGAGGATCGGGCTACCGGCGCCGCCACTTGCGGCGCCGGGCCTTGCTGAAGAACCAGCCCGCCGGCGGCTCGTCGGAGCGCCACGGCTGCGGCTCCGGCTCCTCGGCGCGCCAGCGGGCGGCGAGCATACGGGCGCGGGCTGAGGGCTCGGCGGTCCCGGCGGACCGGATGAAGTCCTCGTCCAGGACCAGGTCGTCCCAGTCGTCTGCCATCGCCTTTCCTCTCAGCCCGGCCTTCCCTCCTGCCCAGTCTGCCCGGGCAGGGGTGAGGTCTCCGTCAGTAAAAGCGGCGTCTACTCCTCGCCCGCCAGCGTCAGCGAGCGCAGCTTCTGCCCCGCGTACCAGGTGGCCAGGACCGTCACCGCGACCAGGAACACCGTCGCCGTGGTCAGCCCGACGTCCGAGGTCACCAGGTCACCGCCGGCCACCTTGTGGGCGACGGCCAGCGACCACTGCTGGACGCTGAGGGTGCGCGCGCCGGGCACCAGGGAGCCGAACAGGGCCTCCCAGACCAGCGCGTAGACGAGACCGAAGACGACCGCGTGCCGGGACACCGTGCCCAGCAGCAGGAACAGCGCCGCGTACGCGATGGACGACACCAGGGCGGCCACCGTGTAGGCGACGGCGATCTGCTGGCCGTTGCCGTTGAGGACGAACCCGGCGATCAGCGTGGGCAGAGCCGAGAAGACCATGGTCACGGCGATGGCCACGATCAGCTTGGTGAAGATGATCGTCGGCCGTTTGATCGGCTTGGACAGCAGGTACACCACCGAGCCGTCGTCGATCTCCGGGCCGATCGCGCCGGTCCCGGCGATGACACCGATGATCGGCACCATGGTGGCGAGCGCGAGGCTGCCCAGCAGGTCCGCCGCCGTCTGGTCGTCGGCTCCGACGAGAGCGCGCACGATCACGGAGATCACGATCAGCAGCAGCGGCAGCGCGCCCAGGATGAGGGCCCGCCGGCGGCCGAGCAGGGCCCGGTAGGTGAGTCGGGCGACTGTGGGGTCGTACATCTTCGGCCTCCTACGCCGCGACCAGGTAAGAGAACACGGACTCGAGCGACTCGTCGGACGGCGAGACCGTCAGCAGCCGGATGCCGTGGTCGCGGGCGACCCGCGGCAACAGCACGGTGAAACGGCCGAAGTCGACGGCCTGGATGCGCAACGCGCCCTCGGCGAGGTCGACTTCGATGCCGGACGTCGACGGGTCGGCGATCAGCGCCGCCGCGAGCGCGCGGTCGTCGCTGGAGCGCACCAGGTAGCGGTGCGGGCGGTCGGTCATCAGGCGGCGGATCTTGCGGAAGTCGCCGCTGGCCGCGTGCCGTCCGGCCACGACCACCTCGATGTGCCAGGCGAGCTGCTCGACCTCTTCGAGGATGTGGGACGAGAACAGCACCGTGCGGCCCTCGTCGCCCATGCGGCGCAGCAGGTCCATGAGCTGCATGCGCTGGCGCGGGTCCATGCCGTTGAAGGGCTCGTCCAGCAGCAGCAGCGAGGGGTCGTGGACCAGGGCGGAGGCCATCTTCACGCGCTGGCGCATGCCCTTGGAGTACGTGGAGATCTTGCGGTCCTGCGCGTACTCCATCTCGACCGTGGCCAGCGCCTTCTGGGCCGCCTTGGCGCCCAGACCGTGCAACTCCGCGTTGGCGACGACGAATTCACGGCCGGTGAGGAAGTCGTACATCGCCTCGCGCTCGGGGACGACGCCGATGTGCTTGTAGATCGCCTCGTTGCGCCACACCTGCTGACCGTCGAGGGTAACGGAGCCGGTGGAGGGGGCCAGGAAGCCGCCCATCATGTTGATCAGGGTGGACTTGCCGGCGCCGTTCGGGCCGAGCAGGCCGGTGACGCCGGGGCCGATGGTCATGGTGATGTCGTTGACGGCGACCACGTTGCCGAACCAGCGGGAGACGTGGTCGATGCTGAGCGTGGTCACAATCCCACCTTCTTGTAGCGGCGCAGCAGGAGGCCGTAGGCGGCGGCGATCAGGCCCAGGACGACCAGGACGTACACCACGCCCTCGGCGTGCGTGGGACCGACCGCGCCCGGGAACGCCGAGCTCGCGCCGAGGAAGGCCGACTGGACCCCGTCGATCAGCGTGACGGGCGAGAAGAGGCCGATCCAGGGGACGGCGCTCGAGCTGCCCTGGGCGTCGGCGATCGCCTGCAGCGTGGAGACCGCGCCGTAGGAGATGGTCAGCACGGCGATCACGGCCGCGATGCCGAAGCCGCGGCGCGGCGTGACCGAGGCGATGACCAGGCCGATGCCGGCGAAGAGCAGCGAGAGCAGCGCCACGGAGACCAGTCCCTGACCGAATCCCTTGGTCTGGTCGGCGAAGTCCAGCTTGGCCAGCAGCGCGCCCACGTAGAGCACGATCAGCGGGGCCGCGGTGAGGATGAACAGCGCCGAGGCCAGCGCCGCGAACTTGGCGCGGACGTAGTCGGCGGTCTCGATCGGCCGGGAGAAGTACAGCGGGACGGTCTTGAAGCGCAGGTCCCGCGAGACCGACTGGGGCGCCTGGGAGGCGACGTACAAACTGATGACGGCCTGCATGATGATCGCGTAGCGCGTGTAGTCGACCGGCAGGTCCTTGGCCTTGGTGGCGACCGCGACGGCGACCATGATGGCCGCGGGCACGCACATCACCACGAACAGCAGCATCGGCAGGACCTTGGACTTGATGGAGCGTCCGAGGCCGTAGGCGCCGCGCAGGGACTGCGAGTACAGGGAGCGGGTCGCGTAGGAACGGCCCAGCCGGGGGCCGTCGTAGTTGCGGTAGCCGATGTTGTGGATGCGGGTCTGGTCACCCGGCGCTGTCGGCATGGGCTGCTCAACCGCCATGGACGGCCGCCTCCTTCCGCTGCTCGTCCTCGCTGGTGAAGACCTCCGAGATGTGGTGCCGGCGCTGCTCCATGCGGACCAGGCCGAGGCCGAGGTCGGCGACGAGGTCCCGCACGAGGTCGTAGGTCTCCTCGCCCTGTGCGGTCAGCAGCAGGATGTGGCCGGCGCCCGGCAGGCCGCTGCCCGCCTCGACGCTCACCCCGCGCGCGTGGAGCGCCTCGCGCATCGCACGCGTGCCGTCCGGATGCTCGTCGGTGTCGGTGACCTCGACGGCGATGGTGGTCGTGGTCTGGGTGAAGTCCGTGGTGGAGCTGGAACGCAGGAGCTTGCCGCCGTCGATGATCACGACGTGGTCGCAGGTGCGCTCCAGCTCTCCCAGCAGGTGGGAGGTGACCAGGACCGAGATGCCGAAGTCCGTGTGGATGCGGCGGATCAGCCCGAGCATCTCGTCGCGGCCGACCGGGTCCAGGCCGTTGGTCGGCTCGTCCAGGAAGACCAGCTGCGGGTCGTGGACGAGGGCCTGCGCGAGCTTCACGCGCTGCTTCATGCCGGTCGAGTAGCCGCCGATGGGGCGGTAGCGCTCCTCGTACAGACCGACGTGACGCAGCGTGTCCGCCGTGCGCTCACGGGCGGCCGTCGGCGGCAGCCCGGACATGCGGGCCATGTGGACGACGAACTCGGTCGCCGAGACGTCCGGCGGCAGGCAGTCGTGCTCCGGCATGTAGCCGACCCGCTCACGGATGGCCGCGCCCTTGGTCGCGACGTCGAGCCCGAGCACTTCGGCACGGCCCTCCGAGGCGGGGGACAGACCCAGCAGAATCTTGATCAAGGTCGACTTGCCGGCTCCGTTGGCTCCGACGAGCCCGGTCACACCGGGTCCGACGTCGACGGAGAGCCGGTCAAGCGCGGTCACCCGGGGGAACCGCTTGCTCAGGCTTTCGGTCGCGATCACAGTCACAGGTTCGACGATAGTGACGTGGACCACGGCACACGTCAGCCCGCAGAGCTGTCTTCGCCTCAGCCTCCAGACGTACGGGACCGTAGGGGTACCCCCTACTTGAGAGCTACGCACAGTGACACGGCACGGAGAGTTGTCCACAGGCCGAAGCCCGCCTATTGACGCAGCCTCTAACAACTGTCACATTCGCCAGTGTCAAGTTACGAGCACGTACCGCAGTCGCGGACGGGAGTGGCGGTGGCATGACGACGGCATGGTCAGGTGAACTCTCCGCAAGGCTGCGCGGGTTCCGCGAGGTACAGCGCCTCGCCTACGAGTGCGCCGAGGCGGTCGCCGCCCAGCTGCGGCCGGGCGTGACCGAGCGCGAGGCGGCCCGCATGCAACGGGCGTGGCTGCGCGAGCGGGGCGTGCGGGACTGGTTCCACCTCCCCTTCGCCTGGTTCGGGGACCGCACGGCGTTCGTGAACTTCCGCGTCCCGCTCCAGTTCTTCCCCACCGACCGCCGGCTGGAGCCGGGGATGCCCTTCATCCTCGACATGGCCCCGGTCCTCGACGGCTGCACCGCGGACATCGGCTACTCCGGCTCGCTCGGCGCCAACCCGGTGCAGGAGCGGCTCATGGCCGACCTGGAGGCACACCGCGACCTGATCCTGCGCGAGGTGCGCGAGCGGCGCCCCTTGCGGACGATCTACGAGGACGTGGACCGCCTCATGGTCCGGCAGGGATACGCCAACCGGCACCGCGCCTACCCCTTCGGCGTCATCGCCCACAAGGTGGACCGGGTGAAGCAGCGCCGCTTCTCCCCCCACCTGTTCGGCTTCGGCGCACAGTCCCTGAAGGGGCTCGCGAGCGACGCGCTGCACGGCCACCGCGAGGGCTGGTCCCCGCTGTGGTCGCCGTACCGCTTCTCCGACCACCCGCCGCGGCCGGGCCTGTGGGCGGTCGAACCCCACCTCGGATTCCGGGGCACCGGCGCGAAGTTCGAGGAGATCCTCGTCGTCACCGACTCCGGGGACCCCGAGGAGAGCGCCTTCTGGCTGGACGACGACCTGCCGCACGTGCGGCGCTGGGCGAAGGAGATGTGACAGTGCTGAAGGGTGCGCGAGAGCGCCGGGTGCGGACCGGCGGGATCGAGTTGTGCGTCGCCGAGCTGGGGGACGCGGGACAGCCGACGGTGGTGCTGGTGCACGGCTACCCGGACAGCAAGGAGGTGTGGTCCGAGGTCGCCGGCCGGCTCGCGGAACACTTCCACGTCGTCCTGTACGACGTCCGGGGACACGGCCGGTCGACGGCCCCGAAGCCCCTGCGTGGCGGCTTCACCCTGGAGAAGCTCACGGACGACTTCCTGGCCGTGATCGACGCGGTCAGCCCGGGCCGGCCCGTGCACCTGGTCGGGCACGACTGGGGTTCCGTGCAGTCCTGGGAGTTCGTCACCGTCGCCCGCACCGAGGGCCGCATCGCCTCCTTCACCTCCATGTCCGGACCCTGCCTGGACCACTTCGGCCACTGGATCGACCAGCGCCTGAGGAAGCCCACCCCGCGCCGCGTCGGCCAGCTCCTCGGCCAGGGCGCCAAGTCCTGGTACGTGTACGCCCTGCACACACCCGTGCTGCCCGAACTGGCCTGGCGCGGCCCCCTCGGCAAGCGCTGGCCGCGCATCCTGGAGCGCGTCGAGAAGGTCCCCGGCGGCGACTACCCGACCTCCTCGCTCCCTCAGGACGCGGCACACGGCGCCTGGCTGTACCGCGACAACGTCCGCGCGCGGCTGCGCCACCCGCGCCCCGACGCCCACGCACACGCGCCCGTGCAGCTCATCACGCCCCTCGACGACGCCTTCCTCTCGGAGCGGCTCTACGACGACCTGGACCGCTGGGTCCCCCGGCTGACCCGCCGCACCCTTCCGGCCAAGCACTGGATACCCCGCACCCGGCCCGACCAACTGACCGCCTGGATCACCGAGTTCGTGCGGTCGGTCGAGGACGGCAGGCCCGAGCCGGTGAAGCCCACCGGCAAGTACGCCGACCGCTTCGGCGGACAGCTCGTCCTGGTCACCGGCGCGGGCAGCGGCATCGGCCGGGCCACGGCGTTCGCCTTCGCCGAGGCCGGCGCGCGCGTCATCGCCGTCGACCGGGACGCCGAGTCCGCCGCCCGCACCGCCGAGCTGTCCCGGCTGATCGGCGCCCCCGAGGCCTGGCCGGAGACCGTCGACGTCTCCGACGAGCAGGCCATGGAGAAGCTCGCCGACAAGGTCGCCACCCAGTACGGCGTGCTCGACGTGCTGGTGAACAACGCCGGTATCGGCCTGGGCGGTTCGTTCTTCGACACCACACCGGAGGACTGGAAGAAGGTCCTCGACGTCAACCTGTGGGGCGTCATCCACGGCTGCCGGCTCTTCGGCAGGCAGATGGCCGAGCGCGGACAGGGCGGCCACATCGTCAACACCGCCTCCGCGGCGGCCTACCAGCCCTCCAAGGCGCTGCCCGCCTACAGCACCTCCAAGGCCGCCGTGCTCATGCTCAGCGAGTGCCTGCGCGCCGAACTCGCCGGCCGGGGCATCGGCGTGAGCGCGATCTGCCCCGGCTTCGTCAACACCAACATCACCTCGACCGCGCGCTTCGCGGGCGTGGACGCCGAGGAGGAGAAGCGGCGGCAGAAGCGCACGGCACGGCTGTACGGCCTGCGCAACTACCCGCCGGAGAAGGTCGCCGACGCGATCCGTCGCGCCGTCGTACGCAACCAGGCGGTCGTGCCCGTCACCCCCGAGGCCCGCGGCGCCCACCTCATGTCCCGGTTCACCCCGCGCGCACTGCGGGCGATCGCGCGGCTGGAACCCCCGCTGTGAGCGGCGCCGGCGTCGCCTGCGGGCGGCCTGCCCGGACCGCGCCGTGACCGAGGCGGCCGTCTACCGGATCGAGGACCTGGCGCACGTCAGCGGCGCCAGCGTCCGCACCATCCGCGCCTACCAGGACCGCGGCCTCCTGCCCCGCCCCGAGCGCCGCGGCCGCGCCAACCTCTACTCCGACGCCCATCTGGCCCGTCTGCGCCAGATCGCCGACCTCCTCGACCGCGGCTACGGCCTGGCCTCCATCAAAGAGCTTCTGGAGGCGTGGGACACCGGCCGGGGCCTGGGCGGGGTCCTCGGGCTGGTCGCCGAGGTGGACGGTCCGTGGACCGACGAGGAGGCCGTGCGGATCTCCCGCGCCGAGCTGGACGAGCGGTTCGGCGGGTCCCCCGACGACGAGGCCGTCGCCGACGCCGTGGAACTCGGCGTGCTGGAGCCGGTGCCCGGCGACGACGACTGCTTCCTCGTGCCGAGCCCCCAAGAGCTCGCCGTGGCGGTCGAGTTGCACGGCGCCGGGGTGCCGTTGTCCGCGATCGCCGGTCATCTGCGGGAGTTGAGGGGGCAGGTCGAGCACATCGCTTCCCGGTTCCTGGAGTTCACCACCGAGCACGTCTTCGCGCGCTACCTCCAGGGACCGCACCGCCCGACCGACGCGGACGCGGCCGAGGCGGCCTCGCTCGTACGGCGACTGCGGCCCCTGGCCCAGCAGACGGTCGACGCCGAACTCGCGCGGGCCATGCGGTCGTTGGCGGTGCGGCAGCTGCGCCGGCAGCTGGGTGCGGGGGAGACGCCGCAGAAGCGTCCGACCTCACGCTCCGTGGCCCTGCCGGAGGAGACGATCAGGGCCGTGGAAGGGCTGGTTGGAGCGGAGCGGGTCGCGGAGTTCGTGGCGCTGGCGGCCGAACGCGAGGTACGGGCAAGGGAGTTGGACGCGCTCACGTCAAAGGGGCGGGCCCCTGCTGATCTTGACGAACAGGGCTGACATGTAAAGGTAGTTGTCCACAGAATCGCCAAGTAGCCTGTGGATAACTACAGTTGGTTGTGGATCAAACCTGCGGACGAAAAATTGTCTGCGTGATCCGCGTCTCTCCCGCCATCCTGAGCGGATGGACGAACGACGCACCGTGAAGGTGTCGAAGTACCTCTCGAAGCACCTGCGCCACCAGCCCGAGCGGATCGGGCTGAGCCTCGACGAGGCGGGCTGGGTCGAGATCGACGTACTGATCGCCGCGGCCGCCGCCCATGGCTTCCGCTTCACCCGCGAGGAACTGGACCACGTCGTCGCGCACAACGACAAGAAGCGCTTCGCCGTCGAAGGCACCCGGATCCGCGCCAGCCAGGGACACAGCGTCGACGTCGACCTCGGGCTGGCCCCGGCGACCCCGCCGCCGTACCTCTACCACGGCACCGTCGCCCGCAACCTGGACGCGATCCGCGCAGAAGGGCTGCGCCCGATGAACCGGCACGACGTCCACCTCTCGCCCGACCGCGAGACGGCCACCCGCGTCGGCGCCCGGCGCGGCCGGCCCGTCGTGCTCAGTGTGGACGCGGGCGCCATGCACCGCGACGGCCATGTCTTCCACGTCAGCGAGAACGGCGTGTGGCTGACGCGCGCCGTACCGCCGCGGTACCTGCGGTTCCCCGAACCGCACTGACCCCGGCATGATCAGAGGTATGGACCACTTCCCGACCACCGAGACCGCCGTCACCGCGCTGCGCGCCCTCGCCGCGGAGTACGGCCGCGAGATCGAGGTCACCCACGACATCGGCGCCGACCAGACCTCCCGCCGCAGCGCCGCGGGCGTCGGCGTCACCACCGACCCGGACGGCTCCCTGCCGCACGAGGCCTACGCCGAGTTCGGCGGCCTGCCCCGGGTCGGCGTCCGGCTCTACCCGGACGACGACGCACTGATCACCGTCGAGGGCGTCGAGTGCCCGGACATCGCCCGCGACGACGTGTCGGCCTTCCTCCGCTCCCTCTTCGACGGCCGGGCCTTCGTCAAGGCCCGCCGGTTTCCGCCCGGCTACTTCCTGATCGTGCCGCTGCCGCAGGACCGCACCCACCGCGAGTACCTGCCGATGCTCACCCTCACGCCCTGGCTCAGCGGCCGCGTGCGATGACGGACGGTGACTGTTTCACGTGAAACCCCCTGCGGCGCATACGCTCGGTTCATGAGTCTGCGTCTGAGCACCGTGATCCTCCCCCACCGCCGCTGGCACGAGGGCGGCCGTTCGGCATGGCAGCGGGCGGAGCAACTCGGCTTCCACACCGCCTACACCTATGACCACCTGTCCTGGCGGAGCTTCAGGGACGGCCCGTGGTTCGGCGCCCTGCCGACGCTGACCGCGGCGGCCGGTGTGACCGACCGGATGCGCCTGGGCACGCTGGTGACCTCGCCGAACTTCCGGCACCCGGTGACCCTCGCCAAGGAGCTGATCTCCCTCGACGACATCTCGGGCGGCCGCGTCACGCTCGGCATCGGCGCGGGCGGCACCGGATTCGACGCCACCGCGCTCGGCCAGGAACCCTGGACGCCGCGCGAGCGGGCCGACCGGCTCGCCGAGTTCGTGCCGCTGCTGGACCGGCTGCTGACCGAGGACGCGGTGTCGTACGAGGGCGACTACTACTCGGCGCACGAGGCGCGCAACATCCCCGGGTGCGTGCAGCGCCCCCGGCTGCCCTTCGCGGTGGCCGCGACCGGGCCGCGCGGACTGAGGCTCGCGGCGCGCCACGGACAGGCGTGGGTGACCACCGGTGACCCCCGGCTGTACGAGAACGGCACGCCCGAGCAGTCGGTCCGGGCCCTGCGCGGACAGTCCGAGAAGCTGGCGGACGCCTGCGCCGAGATCGGCCGGGACGTGGCCGGAATGGACCGCATCCTGCTCACCGGCTTCACCCCGGACCGCGCCCGCCCGCTGCAGTCGCTGGAAGCGTTCGTGGACTTCGCCGGCCGCCACCGTGACCTGGGCTTCACGGAGATCGTGATCCACTGGCCCATCCCGGACTCGGACTTCGCCGCCGACGAGAAGGTCTTCGAGCAGATCGCCATGGAAGCCGCGGGCCGCCTCGGCTGAGCCGACAGGGGGTGACGGTGCAGGTGAGGACGGTAACCACTCACCTGCGCGGACTCCCGCACGGGCGTGCGGGCATATGCGGGAGAATGGGCGGGTGACCTCAGCGACTCGACAGCCCGAGACCCCGGCCGCAGCCGTCCCGCCCCGGCTCATAGCCACCGATCTCGACGGCACCCTGCTGCGGGACGACAAATCGGTCTCCCCCCGCACGGTCGCCGCCCTCGCCGCCGCCGAGGAGGCGGGTGTCGAGGTCTTCTTCGTCACCGGCCGCCCGGCCCGCTGGATGGACGTCGTCAGCGACCACGTCCACGGCCACGGCCTGGCGATCTGCGGCAACGGCGCCGCCGTGGTCGACCTGCACGGCGGCCCCGGCGCCCACCGGTTCGTGAAGGTGCGGGAGCTGGCGCGGCAGAACGCGCTGGACGCCGTACGGCTGCTGCGCGAGGCGGCGCCCGGCACGGTGTACGCGGTCGAGCAGACCTACGGCTTCCACCAGGAGCCGGACTACCCCAAGCTGCACATGGAGATCCCGGACGAACTCGCGCCGGCCGAGGACCTGCTCGCGCCGGACGGCCCCGGTGCCGCCGAGCCCGTACTGAAGATCCTCGCCTACCACCCCACGCTCGACCCGGACGGTTTCCTCACCACCGCCCGCCTCGCCCTCGGCGACCGCGCCAACGTCACCCGGTCCAGCCCCAGCGCCCTGCTGGAGATCAGCGGCCCCGGCGTCTCCAAGGCCAGCACGCTCGCCCTGTGCTGCGCCGAGCGCGGCATCTCCCACGAGGAGGTCGTCGCCTTCGGCGACATGCCGAACGACGTCGAGATGCTGACCTGGGCGGGCCGGTCGTACGCCATGGGCAACGCCCACCCGGACGTCATCGCCGCCGCCTCGGGCCGCACGGTCGCCAACAACGACGACGGGGTGGCGGTCATCATCGAACGGATGCTGGCGCAGCGCGCATAGCCCGCCCGGCCGACGTCGTGCGGGCAGCGTTCGGGCGAGCCCGCACGACTCAGTACGGCGCCTCCCACACCACCGTCGTACCGCCACCGCCCCCGCCGAGTCCCGGCCCGTGCCGGCTGTCGCCGCCGAGGGATCGCGCGCGCCGTTCGAGGTTGCCGAGGCCACTGCGCCGGCCACCGGGAGGAATGCCGACGCCGTCGTCGGCGACGGTCAGCCGGACGCCGGGACGCCCGTCCGGCAGCGTCGCCGTCGCGTCGACCTCCACGTCGATCCGACCGGCCCCGGCGTGCCGGAAGGCGTTGGAGAGGGCCTCGCGCAGGGCCGCGACGAGGTTCTTGCCGGTGAGGTCGCCCACGAGGGCGTCGACGGCACCGACGAAGCGATGCGAGGGCATGAAGCCGAGCGGGACCGCGGCGGTGTCGATCTCCCGCAGCACCCGCGAGCACAGGCCCGCGGGAGCCTCGGCCGGGCCCTGCTCCAGCGCGAAGACCGCGGTGCGGATCTCCTGGATGGTGACGTCGAGTTCGCCGACCGCCCGGCCGACGCCCGCACGCACCTCGGGCACCCGCGACCGGCGCTGCGCGCTCTCCAGCATCATCCCGGTCGCGAACAGCCGCTGGACGACCAGGTCGTGCAGGTCCCGGGCGATTCGGTCGCGGTCCTCGTAGACCGCGAGTTGCTCCCGGTCGCGGTGTGCCTCGGCCATCATCAGCGCGAGCGCGGCATGCGAGGCGAACTGGACGGCCAGAGTCCGCTCGGTTCGCGTGAAGGGCCGCTCTCCGCGTGCCCGGGGTGTGACGAGGGCGCCCAGGACGCGGCCGGCGCTCTGCAGGGGCACCATCATGACGGGCCCGTAGGCGCGGCCGTACTCGGTCGTCATCCGCGGGTCGGTGCTCGCGTCCGCCACGAACACCGGCTCTCCGGCGAGGAGTTCGGCGATCAGTTCGTTCTCCGCCGGGACGACCGCGCCCAGCAGGGCCGACGGCCGGTGCGACGCCACGGCGACGATCTCCAGGCCGCCCTCGTCGGCGGGCAGCAGCACGGCCCCGGCGGCCGATCCCGACAGCCGGCGGGCCTGCTCCGCGACGACCTGCAACGCGTCGTCGGCGTCGTCCCCGGACAGCAGGGCCGTGGTGACGGCGACCGATCCGTCGATCCATCGCTCGCGCTGCTCGGCGGCCTCGTACAGACGGGCGTTGCCCACGGCGATCCCGGCCTCCGCGGCCAGGACCCGGACCATGTCGAGATCGTCGTCGTCGAACGGCTGCCCGTCCCGCTTCTCCGCCAGATACAGATTGCCGAAGACCTCGCCCTGCACCCGGATGGGCAGCCCCAGGAAGGCGCGCATCGGCGGATGGTGCTCGGGGAAGCCGCACGCGCGCGGGTCCTGTGCGAGATCCGCGAGCCGCACCGGCTGCTCGTCCCGGATCAGCGCGCCGAGCAGCCCGGTACGACCGTCCGGCAACCGCCCGATCCGCCGGGCGGTGGCCTCGTCGACCCCGTGGTGCACGAAGTCCGCCAGGCCGTCGCCGTCCTCGTCGACGACCCCGATGGCCGCGTACCGGGCGCCGGTCAGACCGGCCGCGGTCGCGCAGATGCGGTCCAGCGTGGAGTGCAGTTCGAGCCCGCTGCCGACCGAGAGCACCGCCTCCAGCAACCGCGGCACACGGGCGGCCCGCTCGGCGGACCGCCCAGGACCGGAGGATGACGCCACGGACATGCCCCGAGAGTAATCAGCCCCCTTTGTCACGGAAAGTCGAGATCGTCTGGTCGAGGTCCTGACGGCGCCCGTTCTACGCCGTGCCCACCAGCGACTCCGCCTCGGCCTCCCGGCGCACCATGTCCCGCAACGGCCCCGGCACGGCGGCCAGCTCCGCGTACGCCCCGCGCTGCGCCACCCGGCCCGCCTCCAGGACGACGACCTCGTCGACCTCTTCCAGCCCGGCCAGGCGGTGGGTGATGAGCAGCGTCGTACGGCCCTCGGTGGCGGCCAGCAGATCGGCGGTGAGCGCGTCCGCGGTCACCAGGTCGAGATGCTCGGCCGGCTCGTCGAGCACCAGCACGGGGAAGTCGGCGAGGAGCGCCCGCGCGAGTGCCAGCCGCTGCCGCTGGCCACCGGACAGCCGCGCCCCGTGCTCTCCCACGAGCGTGTCGAGGCCGTCGGGCAGACCGTCCGCCCACTCGAGGAGCCGCACCCGCCGCAGCGCGTCCCGCAGCTCGCTGTCGGTGGCGTCCTTCTTCGCCAGCAGCAGGTTCTCGCGCACCGAGCTGTCGAAGAGGTGCGCGTCCTGGGCGCACAGCCCGACCAGCCGCCGTACGTCGTCGCCGTCGAGCGCGTACGCGTCGACGCCGGCCAGCGTGTACGCGCCCGCGTCCGCGTCCAGGAACCTCAGCAGCACCTGTGCCAGCGTCGTCTTTCCGGAGCCGGACGGGCCGACCACCGCGATCCGGCGGCCCTGGTCGAGGGTGAGGTCGAGGCCGGCGAGCGCGTCCCGGTCCTGCCCGGCGTGCCGGGCCGTCAGACCGGTGACGGTCAGGGGGAAGGGGGTGGCGGGCGCCTGCCGGGGCGCCTCCGGCTCCCGCACCGGCTCCGGCGCGTCCAGCACCTCGTACACGCGCTCCGCGCTGCGGCGCACCCGCTGCCGGTACTGCACGGCCAGCGGCAGCCCCAGCACGGCCTCGAAGGCGGCCAGCGGGGTGAGGACCACGACCGCCATCGCCACGCCGTTCAGCCTGCCGTCCGCGACGCCCTGGGCGCCCGCGAGGGCGGCGGCGGCCACCGTCAGGCCCGAGATCAGCGCGGTCAGTCCGTCGCCGAGCGCGGTGGCGGTGGCGGCCCGCGAGGCGATCCGGGTGAGGACACCGTCCGCCCGTCGAGCCTCGGCGGTACGGGAGGGCAGAGCACCGGCGACCGTCAGCTCCGCGGTGCCGGTGAGCAGGTCGGTCACGCGCGTCGCCAGCTCCCCCCGGGCGGGGGCGAGCCTGCGCTCGGCCCGGCGGGCCACGGCACCGGTGACCAGCGGGACGCCGACACCGGCCGCCACCAGGCCCGCGGCGAGCACCGCACCGGCCTCGGGCAGCAGCCACGCGGTGAAGCCGACCGCGCCCGCCGACACGATCGCGGCCGCACCGGCGGGCAGCAGCCAGCGCAGCCAGTAGTCCTGCAGCGCGTCCACGTCGGCGACGAGCCGCGAGAGCAGGTCGCCGCGGCGGGTACGGCGCAGCCCCGCGGGGGCCAGCCGCTCCAGCCGCCGGTAGACGGCGACGCGGGTGTCGGCCAGCATGCGCAGCACCGCGTCGTGCGACACCAGCCGCTCGGCGTAGCGGAAGACGGCCCGTCCGATGCCGAAGGCCCGCGTCGCCGTCACGGCCACCATCAGGTACAGCACCGGCGGCTGCTGCGAGGCCCGCGAGATCAGCCATCCGGAGGTGGCCATCAGGCCGACGGCGCTGCCGAGGGCGAGAGCGCCGAGCAGCAGGGCGAGCGCGAGGCGGCTGCGGCGGGGGCCGGACATGGCACGGACCCGGGCGAGGACACCGCCGGGAGCGGCGGCCGGCTCGCCTGCCGCGGCCTCGCCCTGGGCGGTGTCGGACACCACGGCCGGCTGCCCGGCGCGCGGAGCCGCGGAGGGCCGCCCCTCGACGACGGCGGGCACGGCGGGCTCCTCCAGCCTCACCACCCGGTCCGCCACTCCCAGCAGTGCCGGACGATGCACGACCAGCAGCACGGTGCGTCCCACTGCCAGCCGCCGCACCGCCTGCACGACCTCGGCCTCGGTCGCGCCGTCCAGCGCGGCCGTCGGTTCGTCGAGAAGCAGCACGGGCCGGTCCGCCAGGAACGCCCGGGCCAGCGCGAGCCGCTGGCGCTGACCGGCGGACAGACCCGCGCCGTCCTCACCGAGCAGGGCGTCGGTCCCGGCGGGCAGCGCGTCCACGAACTCCAGCGCTCCGGCGTCCCCCAACGCCCGCCGCACGGCCGCGTCGTCGGCGTCCGGGCAGGCCAGCCGTACGTTCTCGGCGATCGTTCCGGCGAACAGGTGCGGCCGCTGGGGCACCCACGCGACCCGCGACCGCCACTGCCCGAGGTCGGCGTCCGCGAGATCCACACCGCCGATCCGTACCCGGCCCTCGGTCACCGGCACGAAGCCCAGCAGCACGTGCAGCAGCGTCGACTTGCCCGCGCCGCTCGGGCCGACGAGCGCGACCGTCTCCCCGGGCTCGACGGCGAAGGACACCTCCGACACGGCGTCCTCGGCCCGCCCCGGGTACCGGACCGTCAGCCCCTCGAAGGCGATGCGTCCCTCCGGCACGGCCGCCGTGCCGGACGCCGGCACGGGAGCTTCCAGGACGGCGAAGATCTCCTCGGCCGCCGCCAGCCCCTCGGCCGCCGCGTGGTACTGCGCGCCCACCTGGCGCAACGGCAGATACGCCTCGGGCGC
The DNA here is from genome assembly GCF_023516615.1 of Streptomyces panaciradicis. Lineage (GTDB taxonomy): Bacteria > Actinomycetota > Actinomycetes > Streptomycetales > Streptomycetaceae > Streptomyces > Streptomyces panaciradicis. The sequence continues at coordinate 78,070 of NZ_JAMGBF010000017.1, read as the reverse complement.
CAGCACCAGGATGACGAGCCCGATGTACAGGTCCATCTCGCCGTGGACCAGCCGCATGCCGATCGTCACCGCGACCAGCGCCACCGACAGGGTGGAGAGAAGCTCCAGCGCGAAGGACGAGATGAAGGCGATCCGCAGGGTCCGCATGGTCGCCTGCCGGTACTCGCCGGTGATGCGCTTGATCGATTCGGCCTGCGCCTTGGCCCGCCCGAACACCTTCAGCGTCGGCAGCCCGGCCACCACGTCCAGGAAGTGTCCGGACAGCCGGGACAGCAGCCGCCACTGGCGGTCCATCCGGGACTGGGTGGCCCAGCCGATGAGGATCATGAAGACCGGGATGAGGGGCAGGGTGCCCACGATGATCGCCGCCGAGACCCAGTCCTCGGTGACGATCCGGGCCAGCACGGCCACGGGCACGACGATCGCGAGGCCCAGCTGCGGCAGGTAGCGGGAGAAGTAGTCGTCGAGGGCGTCGACCCCTCGGGTGGCCAGGGCGACGAGCGAACCGGTCCGCTGGCCGCTCAGCCAGCCGGGTCCCAGCGCGACGGCCCGCTCCAGCAACCGCCCCCGCAGTTCCGACTTCACGGCGGCGCTCGCCCGGTGGGCGGCGAGTTCGGTGAGCCAGGAGACCAGGGCGCGGCCACCGGCCACGGCCGCCAACAACAGCAGGGGAGTGCGCAGTTCACCGACCGACAGACCGTGCTGGAAGGCACCGACCACCGTCTCGGCGATCAGCATCGCCTGCGCGATGACCAGCGCCGCTCCGACGGCACCCAGGCCGACGACCGCCACCATGAACAGCCGGGTGGCACGTGCGTACCGGAGCAGACGCGGGTCGATCGGTTTCACGTGAAACACACTCTCTTCTCATGGGGCATGTTTCACGTGAAACATGCCCCAAACCGGAATCAGTGCACGGCCTCTGCGATGTGCTGCGTGCCGATCCGCTTGCGGAACACCCAGTAGGTCCAGCCCTGGTAGAGCAACACGATCGGCGTGGCGACGGCCGCGCACCAGGTCATGATCTTCAGGGTGTAGGGGCTCGACGAGGCGTTGGTGACCGTCAGGCTCCAGTCGCTGTTGAGCGACGACGGCATGACGTTCGGGAAGAGCGACAGGAAGAGCATCGCCACCGCGGCCACGATCGTGACCCCGGACAGGGCGAACGACCATCCCTCGCGCCCGGCCTGGTTCGCCGCGAGCGCCCCGACCAGGGCGGCCACGGCCACGATCAGCGCGACCAGGCTCTTGCCGTCACCGCTGTCGACCTGGGTCCACAGCAGGAAGACCAGCGCCGCCACGGCGGTGACGAGCCCGACCTGCAGGGCCAGCTTCCGCGCCCGCTCGCGGATGTCGCCGACCGTCTTGAGCGCCGTGAACACCGCCCCGTGGAAGGTGAACAGCGTCAGGGTGACGACGCCGCCGAGCAGGGCGTACGGGTTGAGCAGGTCCCAGAAGGTGCCGACGTACTCGAAGCTCTTGTCGATCTTCACGCCTCGCACGATGTTGCCGAAGGCCACGCCCCAGAGGAACGCGGGGATGAGCGAGGACCAGAAGATCGCGGTCTCCCAGTTGCGCTGCCAGTGCTCCTCGGGCCGCTTCGCGCGGTACTCGAAGGCCACACCCCGCACGATCAGGCAGACCAGGATGATCAGCAGCGGCAGGTAGAAGCCCGAGAACAGCGTGGCGTACCACTCGGGGAACGCGGCGAAGGTCGCGCCGCCCGCGGTGAGCAGCCACACCTCGTTGCCGTCCCAGACCGGGCCGATCGTGTTGATCAGCACGCGCTTCTCGGCCCGGTCACGGGCGAGCAGCTTGGTCAGGATGCCGACTCCGAAGTCGAAGCCTTCCAGGAAGAAGTAGCCGGTCCACAGGACGGCGATGAGGACGAACCAGACGTCGTGAAGTTGCATGTCTCGATCTCCCTGGGCCTAGTACGAGAAGGCCATCGGCTTGTCGGCGTCATGGGAGTCGCCGCCGATCTTCGTGGGCGGGTTGAGGTCGGCCTCGGTGAGCTCGGGCGGCCCGGCCTTGACGTACTTGGCGAGCAGCTTGACCTCGACGACGGCGAGGGCGGCGTACAGGAGGGTGAGGACGATCATGGAGGTGAGGACCTCGCCCTGGCCGACGCCGGGCGAGACGGCGCTGCGGGTCTGCAGGACACCGAAGACGACCCAGGGCTGCCGGCCCATCTCGGTGAAGATCCAGCCCCAGGAGTTGGCGATCAGCGGGAAGCCGAGCGTCCAGATGGCCAGCATCCAGTACAGCTTGCCGAGCTTGGGGCTGAGCGCCTTGTTCTTGAACAGGACCAGATGCGGGACCTCGTCCTCACCGACCCTCAGGTGCTGCGGCAGCATGAACTTCTTGCGCGTCAGCCACAGTCCGGCCACTCCGATGGCGAAGGACGCCATGCCGAAGCCGATCATCCAGCGGAAGCCCCAGTAGGTGACGGGGATGACGGGGCGGTAGTCGCCCGGCCCGTACTTCTGCTGCTCGGCCTTGTTGACGTCGTTGATGCCGGGCACGTGAGAACCGAAGTCACCGTTGGCGAGGTAGGACAGCAGGCCCGGAATCTCTATGGCCACCTTGTTGTGACCCTTGTCGACGTCACCGACCGCGAAGATGGAGAACGGGGCCGAGTCCTCGCCGTTCCAGAGCGCCTCCGCCGCGGCCATCTTCATCGGCTGCTGCTTGAACATGACCTTGCCGAGGGTGTCGCCGCTGATCGCGGTGAGCAGGCCCGCGATGACGACCGTGACCAGGCCCAGCCGCAGCGAGGTCTTCATCACGGAGATGTGCCTCTTGCGGAACAGGTGCCAGGCGGCGATGCCGACCATGAACGCGCCGCCGGTCAGGAACGCCGCGGACAGCGTGTGGAAGACCTGGCTGAGCGCGGTGTTCTGGGTCAGCACGGCCCAGAAGTCCGTGAGCTCCGCCCGGCCCTTGACCTTGTTGATCTTGTAGCCGACCGGGTGCTGCATCCACGAGTTGGCCGCGAGGATGAAGTACGCCGACAGGATCGTGCCGATCGAGACCATCCAGATGCAGGCCAGATGGATCTTCTTCGGCAGCTTGTCCCAGCCGAAGATCCACAGACCGATGAAGGTCGACTCGAAGAAGAAGGCGATCAGCGCCTCGAAGGCGAGCGGGGCACCGAAGATGTCACCGACGAACCGCGAGTAGTCGGACCAGTTCATGCCGAACTGGAACTCCTGCACGATGCCGGTGACCACGCCCATCGCGATGTTGATCAGGAAGAGCTTGCCCCAGAACTTCGTCGCCCTGAGGTACTTCTCCTTGCCCGTGCGCACCCACGCGGTCTGCAGCCCGGCCGTCAGGGCGGCCAGCGAGATCGTCAGCGGGACGAACAGAAAGTGGTAGACGGTGGTGATGCCGAACTGCCATCGCGCCAGTGTCTCCGGCGCCAGAGCCAAATCCACGTCGCAGTCTCCTTACATCGCCGTGGTAGCGGCAGTTTGCCCCTTATGTCACACACATCAGCGGAGCAACCGGGACACGCTTGTGAACGCGTTCACATTCACAAGAAGATTATGACGCACCGAGTATCGAAGCTCGAAAGGGGGTCCCGCTTGGGCCATGAGGGCGGGCGACCTGGGCCATGAGGGTCCGGCGAAGGGGCCGTCGGGGGCCGGTGTCAGGGCCATGCGGCATCCTGTCCGCAACCGGTTCCACGTGAAACACAGTGGTGGGCCGGGCAGAAGCCCGACCCACCAGTACTACCGTTTCCTGACCCGTCCTACAGCTCCTTGCGGAAGCTCTCGGCCACCTTCAGGAAGATGTCGTTCGCCTCGGTCTCCCCGACCGTCACCCGCACACCCTCGCCGGGGAACGGACGGACCACCACGCCGTGCTGCTCACAGGCCTGGGCGAACGCGACCGTGTGCTCCCCCAGCCGCAGCCACACGAAGTTGGCCTGCGTCTCGGGCACCGTCCAGCCCTGGGCCCGCAGCCCGTCGACCACGCGCGTGCGCTCGCAGACCAGCGAGCCGACGCGGCCCAGCAGTTCGTCCTCGGCGCGCAGCGACGCGATCGCCGCCTCCTGCGCGAGCTGGCTCACCCCGAAGGGCACCGCGGTCTTGCGCAGCGCCGCCGCCACCGGCTCGTGGGCGATCGCGAAGCCGACGCGCAGCCCCGCGAGGCCGTACGCCTTGGAGAAGGTGCGCAGCACGCAGACGTTCGGCCGGCTCCGGTACAGCTCCACGCCGTCCGGCACCTCGGGGTCACGGATGAACTCGCGGTAGGCCTCGTCCAGGACCACCAGCACGTCGGCCGGCACCCGGTCGAGGAACCGTTCCAGCTCGGCCCGGCGCACGACGGTGCCGGTCGGGTTGTTGGGGTTGCAGACGAAGACGAGACGGGTGCGGTCGGTGATGGCGTCCGCCATCGCGTCCAGGTCGTGCACGTCACCCGCCGTCAGCGGCACCTGCACGGACCGCGCGCCGCTGATCTGCGTGATGATCGGGTACGCCTCGAAGGACCGCCAGGCGTAGATGACCTCGTCGCCCGGGCCCGAGGTCGCCTGGATCAGCTGCTGGGCGACGCCGACGGAGCCGGTGCCCGTGGCCAGGTGGGAGAGCGGGACGCCGAAGCGGTCGGAGAGCTCGTTCATCAGGCCCGTGCAGGCCATGTCGGGGTAGCGGTTGAACGTCGAGACGGCGGCCGTCACCGTCTCCATCACTCCGGGCAGCGGCGGGTAGGGGTTCTCGTTGGAGGACAGCTTGTAGGCCACCGGACCACCGGCCGCGGCGGGCTTGCCCGGCTTGTAGGTGGGGATCCCCGCCAGCTCGGCTCGCAGCTTGGGGCTCGTCTCGCTCACCGCAGTCCTCCTCGCGACCACCGGCGGCCCCGTCCGCGCCGCCGGCTTCCAATACTCCACACCTTATGAGGATTCACCGCCGCTGCGTACTGGTGCGGGCCGACCTCATCCGTCCCACACGCATCACGGGCAACACCGCACGAAGGCAGACGAATCCAGGGGGCGCGGCCACATATATCTATGCGCCGGTGGCTCACGCCCTGGCGCGCATCACCCGTGCAGGTGAGTTGAGACCTCTTCGAAACATCGGGAACTTGGCAGGCTCATGCGTGTCGACAAGTCACGTAATGCCATTGGATCGTTCAACTGACTTGCATTCAAAGGCAGTTGGGGCTAAATGACCTTGCAGAAACGTGCCTGTCAACGCGTGCATATGCGTCCGCCCTACCCCACCGCATGAGCCCTACTATCGGCTCGCCATGACAGCAGCAGGGAAGCACCAGGTGAGCCGCGCGGAAACCTCACGTCGAGGCAGCCGGCCGGGCCGGGCGGGCATCAGAGACGTCGCCGCCGCCGCCGGAGTCTCCATCACGACCGTCTCCGATGCCCTGAACGGCAAGGGCAGGCTCCCGGATGCCACCCGACGCCATGTCCGCGAGGTCGCCGACCGGCTGGGGTACCGCCCCTCGGCCGCGGCCCGCACCCTCCGTACCGGCAAGTCGGGTCTCATCGGCCTGACCGTGACGACGTACGGGGATGAACCTTTCACCTTCACCGAGTTCGCGTACTTCGCCGAGATGGCGCGGGCCGCCACCTCCGCCGCGCTCGCCCGCGGCTACGCGCTGGTGATCCTCCCCGCGACCTCGCGCCACGACGTGTGGTCGAACGTCGCCCTGGACGGCACGGTCGTCATCGACCCCTCCGACCAGGACCCGGTGGTCAGCGAACTGGTCCGGCAGGGTTTACCGGTGGTCTCCGACGGCCGCCCGGCCGGCGCCCTGCCGGTCACCGCGTGGGTCGACAACGACCACGAGGCCGCCGTCCTCGGCATCCTCGACCACCTGGCCGACGCCGGCGCCCGCCGCATCGGCCTGCTGACGGGGACGTCGACGGACACGTACACCCACCTGTCGACCACCGCGTACCTGCGCTGGTGCGAGCGCGTCGGCCAGGACCCGGTGTACGAGGCCTACCCGGCGCACGATCCGTGCGCGGGAGCCGTCGCCGCCGACCGGCTGCTGGCCCGCCCGGACCGCCCGGACGCGGTCTACGGCCTGTTCGACCCCAACGGCACCGATCTGCTCGCCGCCGCCCGTCGTTACGGCCTGCGCGTACCGGACGACCTGCTTCTGGTCTGCTGCAGCGAATCCGGGGTGTACGCCACCACCGAGCCGCCCATCACCACACTCTCACTCAAGCCGCGCCGGATCGGCACGGCGGTGGTGCAGCTGCTCATCGACGCGATCGAGGGGGTCGAATCGGACCAACCGGTCGAGCAGGTGATACCGACGGAACTGATCGTGCGCACCTCGTCGCAGCGACGTGCCCCGCGTACGACGGTCAGCCCGCCGCGTTCGCCCGAAGAGGAGTGAAACAAGCGCTGTCAGCAGCGGTCGAAGCCCTGCCCAATCGGGGCGAATGCCGCGGTGAACTGGACTCTTGCGCCGATTCACCACCCCTGGGTCATCACATGGCGCGATCCGCATTCCTATGATGGGCCCACGACACCGCGGGCCGCTGCGACCAGGCAGTCCGAAGCGGTGCAGATGCGGCGCGATGGTGGAGGGGTCTGATGACTCAGGGGGCCGGTCAGGGACCCGAGACGGAGCGGACGGCGACGTTGCGCGACTTCCGGGTGCCTGCGTACGTCCACGAGACCGGTCCGTACGGCCAGAGCACGCACCCCGGCGACGTCGTACCGCCCCACGAGGAGGCGTATCCCGAGGGCTACACACCGACCGAGCGCGACCTTCCCGTCATCAATCGGGGTGACACCCTCCAGGTGCCCGTGGACCCCGCGTCCCACGCGGTGCCGCAGCCGAACGACGGCGCCGGCCCGCTCTACGTCGTCGGCGACGTCCACGGCTACCTGGACGAGCTCTTGGCCGCGCTCCAGGAGCAGGGCCTGATCGACGCGGGCGGGAACTGGTGCGCCGGCACCGCCCGGCTGTGGTTCCTCGGCGACTTCACCGACCGCGGACCCGACGGCATCGGCGTCATCGAGCTGGTGATGCGGCTGTCCGCCGAGGCGGCCGCGGCCGGCGGCTACTGCAAGGCGCTCATGGGCAACCACGAGCTGCTGCTGCTCGGCGCCAAGCGGTTCGGCGACACCCCCGTCAACTCCGGTGCGGGCACCGCCACCTTCCAGGCGGCCTGGCTGCTCAACGGCGGCCAGAAGACCGACATGGACCGTCTGCAGGACCACCACCTGCAGTGGATGGCCCGCCTCGACGCCGTCGAGGAGGTCGACGGCTATCTGCTGCTGCACTCGGACACCACCGCCTACCTCGACTACGGCGACTCGATCGAGGCGGTCAACGACACGATCCGCGAGACCCTCACCCGCAACGACGCCGACGAATGCTGGGATCTGTTCCGCAAGTTCACCAAGCGCTTCTCCTTCCGCGACGAGGGCGGTGCGGACGCCGCGCGCTCGCTGCTGGATACGTACGGCGGCACCCGTGTCGTTCACGGTCACAGCCCGATCCCCTATCTCACGGGTGAGGTCGGCTCCGAGGAGGGCGAGGACGACGCGGGACCCGTGGTCGAGGGGCCGCACGTCTACGCGGAGGGCCTGGCCATCGCGATGGACGGCGGGGTGACCATGGCCGGAAAGCTGCTGGTCCGGCAACTGCCGCTGGACGTCTGAGCGTTCACAGGGCCGGCGCCCCGCGCGGTGGAGGCGCGATGAACGGCGCAGGCCAGGGCCCAATTTCCGGAAACCCCCTGTCGACGCGTGCCGTCCCGGCTCTACCATCGGCTTATCCGTAGCAGGCTCCCCTCCGTTTCTGCCCGACGGCTCGTTGGCATGCGAGCCCCAAGCCCTACGGAGCATCGGGGGATGCACATGAACAGCGTTCCGCAGCACCTGCTGAGCGAGGACCGCCAGGAGTACGAGCGGGTCCTCGATGAGGCGCTGCGCTCCGCCCCACACCGCCCGGAACTGGCCGCTGTGGGACAGCGGCTGAACACCGAACAGCTGCGCACCATGGCGCTGAACGCCACCGCACTCATCACGGTGGCCGCGGCGACCGAGTACCAGCACTACGTGAAGGTTCGCGAGGAACTGCGCCAGCCGGCGTCGTCCACCCCGTCGTCCACCCGTATATCGGGCTCCACGGAGCCGGGTCCGGACGCGATGGGGCTCGCTGCCACCCTCGGCGAAGCCGCCGAACCCGCCGGCGCGGGCGCCGTCGCCGTCGCCGCCGTCCTCACCCCGGTCCTCGCCGGAACGGCCGCGGTGATATTCCTGCTCGTCGGATACGTCATCAGGTCGGTCGCACCGAAGCAGGTGTTCGGCAAGACCATGATCACCGCCGGCTGGGTGTTCGGCGCGATGACCGCGGCCGCCATCCTCGTGGCCGCGGTGGGCCTGCTCCTGACCGCCCTGCGCAACCGCCCGGCACTCGAAGCCGGACCGTACGGCGAACTGAGCGAAGAGGTGGCACGCGCCAGGGACGCGTGGCGCGAGGCGCTGCTGGAGCGCGGCGTCGTGCCGTTCCTGCGCGAAGCCCTGGCCGATCCCGGCGCGGCGGCGGCCCTGAACATCACGGCACCCTCGGCGCCGACGAGCCGCATCCCGCAACTGGGCTACGACCGCCCGGGCTTCAGCAGCCCGGACGACGGCCCGGCCCGCGGCCACCGGCCGAGCTTCACGAGCCCGGACTACACCAGCCCGGACTTCGGAGGCCCGGAACACCAGCCGGAGTAACCCCCGGCTTGCGCCCTCCACCAGGCCCCCTCCGGGGGAGCGCAAGCCGTCACTCCGGTCCATGACGGGCGCGGAGGCTGTTCCGGCCGGCGAGGCCGCCCCTCACCCCGGACCAGGGCGGCCCACGCCCCGGAGGTGAGGCATGGGCCGCCCCGGGTGCTACGGCTGTTCGGTGATCGGGAGGTATACGCGGTTGCCGGCCGCGGCGAACTCCTTGGACTTCTGCGCCATGCCCTCCTCGACCTCCTCCCGACTGCCGCCGTGCTCGCGGCGGATGTCCTGGGAGATCTTCATCGATGACAAACACACGCCTGAGACATCCAGGGCACAGGATCAAAGAATGCCCGCCCGACCGGCAGCAGCAATCCAGGTCGGGAACTCGGAGAGAAGCCGATCGTAGAGGTCCTGGTCGGGGACTGAACTGATGTCGTCGGCGGCGAAGAACCCCACGTTGTCGACGCGGCGGCCGGGCAGGGTGTCGAAGCGTTCCAGCACTCCGTAGTCGGACTGCCCCAAACCCACGAACTGCCAGAAGATCGGTTCCTCGACCGCTTCCCGGAGCTCCCGCTCGATAGCGGCGTTGCGGTATACGCCTCCATCAGAGAAGAACAGCACCAGGGTGGGGACTGGGGCCGGTTCTCCCCGGACATACGCACGGACTTCGGCGATCGCCTTCTGTTCTTCGTTCTGGATGCCGACCGTGCGCATGTCGACCTGACCGGCTTCCAGTCCCTTACGGGGTTTCCTGCTTCTGCGGAAAAGGCTCAGCTCTCCCACCCGAACGTGAAGCCGCAGCCATTCGGGAAGGTCTCTCAGACGCAGGTCGGGCAGCCGTGCCGCGTTCGAAGCGAACGTCCAAGCCTGCATCTCACCGTCATCGTCAAGCTGTGCGGCAACAGCTGCCATACGCTCGACTACGTCGGCCACGACACCCTTGGAGTAAAGGAAAGACATGGAACCGGAAGCGTCCAGGACCAGGATGACGCGTGCCGTGACCCCGGCTGCTCCATACTTTCTCAAACTGACAGCCACCTGCTCCTTGCGCAGGGAGAGGCGCTTGCGCATGTCTACGGGCAACTGCTCCTCGCCCGTACCGAGGTGCGGGCGGGCAGGCGTCTTGACAGGAAGGGGCGCTGGGGGAACGGGTGCCGCCGGCAGAGCGGACGTGTCCGGAGGGGCATCGTCAACAGCGATGCCGAAATCGGTGGCCAGGCCAGCGAGTCCGGAGGCATAGCCCTGCCCGACTGCGCGGAACTTCCACCGCCCCGCCCGTAGGTACAACTCACCGCCGATGAACGCGGTCTCCGTCCCAGCCTCCATGTGGAACCGCGCGATCTCGGTCCGCGTCGCGGTGTCCAGCAGTCTCAAGGTCAGTCCAGGCACCTGACCGAACGTTCCGCCGTCGGCCGACGCACCCAGCACGACCCGTTCGACTGACGGTTCCAGCGAGCTCAGATCCACCTCGATCGCGTCGGTCAGGACACCCCCGGCACTCTGCTTTCCGAGATGCGTCACCGCGTTCGATGCATGTTGCGGCTGGTTGTAGAAGACGAAGTCACCATCGTCACGAACGCGGCCTGTCGCAGTGAGCAGCAACGCCGAGGCGTCGACATCGGGCACACCGGGTCCTTCGGACCACGTCAGTTCAACGCGCACTGCGCGAGAGTCGACGGGAAGGTTGGCGCCCTTGCTCAGTGCTTTCGCTGTCATGAAGCCAGTCTGCACAACCCGGAGTGCCGAAAGCGTGCCTTCTGAGAGGGAAACGGCGCCCCGGAGGGCCGGGGCACCGCGTGCAGTTCTCAGTCTGCGATCGGAAGGTAGACCTTGTTCCCACTCGCCGCGAACTCCTTCGACTTCTGGAGCATCCCCTCCGCGATCTCCTCAGAGGAAGCCCCCTCAGCCGCCGCACCGCCGAACCGCTCTGTGATGCTTTGGCTGATCTTCATCGAGGACTACATCACGTCGGATTCACCACAGTGCGCAAGCAGGTGCCGGGCTGCCTGTCAGCTGTCCATCGCAGACCCGCTAGTGTTCCCGGACTTCTAAGTAGCACGACACAAGGAATGCACAGTGCGCGTCTTCGCCCAGCCCGTGGCTTCTGTCAACTTCCAGCACGGAGGGCTGCTGATCACTGGCCTTGCCTTGGAGGAACGAGGCGTCCACAGGCTCGCACTCATACGCAACGAGGGCATTTTGGCAGTCCACGACCTGGAGGGCCTCTTCAGCGGAGTTACGGCGCCGCAGGTCAGCTTTCGCTCGCCCTGGTCGAGTTGGCGGCGCGGCGTGAACTCAGTGAGTCCTGATCTGAGCTTCGCGGTGTTCAGCGGGCAGCGCGCGATCTGTGCCGTGGAGCCGGACGGGGGTGTCCGCTGGCAGTACAACCATGAGTGCTGGGGACATCGGGAGCACGATCACGCAATCGCCGACCACGTCTGTGGCGGTCTGGAATCCGGATCGGTCCGGGTCTCGGATGACGGGACTCTCGTCTGGGGGCATGTTCGTGGCTCCGAGTACGAGGAGTGGTTGGTGCTCGATGCCATCACCGGCAGGGTTGTGGGCCGGACTCCTCTGGACAGCGTGGCAGCCGGCTCCGTACACATCGCCCACCCGGACGGGAAGCACGTGGGACTGAGCATCGGCTTGGGTCAGGACGGGTCGATGCTCTACTGGGCGCGATGGGAGAAAGGCAACCTGCACAGCTGGGACATGAACGACGACGACCGCATCCTCGTCGATGTCCACCCATCGGGCACCAAGTTCCTTACCCTGGACCACAACTGCGGGGACCTCTCCGTCCACGCATTTCCTTCGGGAGCCGCAATGGCAACCGTCGGCGATTCCACCATCCCCCCGCTCCAGCCCGAAGACGGAGACGAGGACTACGAGAACGAAGACCCCGCGTACTGGGACTACTACTGCGGGCACATCGACTCAACCTCCGTCATAGCCTCGACCACCGAGGCCGACGAGGAGCACGGTGAAGGCCGTCACTGGCTGCTTGACTCGGTCACCTTGGAGGTACGGGGGCAAGTCGGCTATCCGTGTCCCATAGAAGGACCGGCCCGCCCACTTGGTGATGGAACCTGGCTCACCCACGACGCGGATTCCGGACAACTGACCCGCTGGGCCGTCTCCGCTCAGTAGCAGCACTGCCGAAGCGCTCTGTGATGCTTTGGTCAATCTTCATCGAGGACGACTTCAACCCGGAGTAGGACCAACCCGCGAGGAAGACCGTGGGCCACCGGCTGTATGAGGACGATGGAGCTGTGCCGAGCAACGGCCCACTGTCAGAACGAGATGGCACAGTGCAGCTCCATGAACATTGATCGGTTCTGGAGCATCATCGAATCCGCACGCTCTTCGACCGCCGCCTCCGGAGTTCGCTTCGACGAGGCTCTGGTGAACCTTCTCACCAGGCGCCCTCCGCAGGAGATCCTTGAGTACGCCGAGCGGTTCGATGAGGTACACGATGCTCTGTACCGGTGGGATGTCTGGGCGGCGGCCTATCTCATCGGCGGCGGCTGCTCCGACGACAGCTTCATGGACTTTCGAGCGGGGGTGATCGCACTGGGACGGGACTGGTACGAGCGCATAGCTCTGGCCCCGGACAGCCTCGCCGGACACCCCGCTGTCATCGAAGCCGCGAGCGCTCACCGGGACGACGCGCTGTTCTACGAGGACGTGAACTACGCGGCCAGTGGTGCTTTTGAACGTCTCACAGGAAACCCGGACTCCTTCTACGAGGCCTGGGCCGAGTACCAGCCGACTGACGAGCAGGACAGCGACGCAGCGGAGATGGGGAAAGACTTCGACTTCGACGACGCGGACGAGATGCATCGGCGACTGCCCCGTCTGGCAAACCTCTACCTCGAAGCCAGCGACTAGTTGGAACGGAACAGGACGACCCGCGACTGCCGCATGAGCCGCGGGCCGTTCCGTAGACGTCCGGGTCAGTCCGCCAACGGCAGGTACACCCGGTTCCCGCTCGCCGCGAACTCCTTCGACTTCTGCAGCATCCCCTCCGCGATCTCCTCGGGAGACGCTCCCTCAGCCGCCGCACCACCGAACCGCTCTGTGATGCTTTGGCTAATCTTCATCGAGCAGAACTTCGGCCCGCACATCGAGCAGAAGTGGGCGGTCTTGGCCGGCTCCGCCGGGAGGGTCTCGTCGTGGAACTCCCGTGCCGTGTCCGGGTCCAGGGCGAGATTGAACTGGTCCTCCCACCGGAACTCGAAGCGGGCGTCGGACAGGGCGTCGTCCCACTCCTGCGCGCCCGGGTGGCCCTTGGCGAGGTCGGCCGCGTGGGCGGCGATCTTGTAGGTGATGACGCCGGTCTTGACGTCGTCGCGGTTGGGCAGGCCCAGGTGCTCCTTGGGCGTGACGTAGCAGAGCATCGCCGTGCCCCACCAGGCGATCATCGCGGCACCGATGCCGGAGGTGATGTGGTCGTACGCCGGGGCGATGTCGGTGGTCAGCGGGCCGAGCGTGTAGAACGGAGCCTCCTCGCAGATCTCCTGCTGAAGGTCGATGTTCTCCTTGATCTTGTGCATCGGGACGTGTCCCGGGCCTTCGATCATGGTCTGGACGTTGAACCGCTTGGCGATCGAGTTGAGTTCCCCGAGCGTGCGCAACTCCGCGAACTGCGCCTCGTCGTTGGCGTCCGCGATCGAGCCGGGCCTGAGGCCGTCGCCGAGCGAGTACGTGACGTCGTAGGCGGCGAGGATCTCGCAGAGTTCCTCGAAGTTCTCGTAGAGGAACGACTCCTTGTGGTGTGCGAGGCACCACGCGGCCATGATCGAGCCGCCGCGCGAGACGATGCCGGTCTTGCGGTTGGCGGTGAGCGGGACGTACGGGAGGCGGACGCCCGCGTGGACCGTCATGTAGTCCACGCCCTGTTCGGCCTGTTCGATGACCGTGTCCTTGTAGATCTCCCAGGTCAGCTCCTCGGCGCGGCCGTCGACCTTCTCCAGCGCCTGGTAGAGCGGCACCGTGCCGATGGGGACGGGGGAGTTGCGCAGCACCCACTCGCGGGTGGTGTGGATGTTGCGGCCGGTGGAGAGGTCCATGACCGTGTCGGCGCCCCAGCGGGTCGCCCACGTCATCTTCTCGACCTCCTCCTCGATGGAGGACGTCACCGCCGAGTTGCCGATGTTGGCGTTGACCTTCACCAGGAACCGCTTGCCGATGATCATCGGCTCGATCTCCGGGTGGTTGACGTTGGCGGGCAGTACGGCCCTGCCCGCCGCGATCTCCTCGCGGACGACCTCCGGGGAGACGTTCTCCCGGACGGCCACGTACTCCATCTCCGGGGTGATCTCGCCCCTGCGCGCATAGGCGAGTTGGGTCACCGCCGTGCCCGCCCGGCCCCGGCGCGGCAGACGCGGCCGTCCCGGGAAGACCGCGTCGAGGTTGCGCAGACCGCCGCGCGGGGAGGTGTGCTTGACGCCGTCGTCCTCGGGACGGACGGGGCGGCCTGCGTACTCCTCGGTGTCGCCGCGGGAGATGATCCAGTTCTCCCGAAGCGGCGGCAGCCCCCTGCGGACATCGGTGTCGACGAGTGGATCGGTGTACGGGCCGGATGTGTCGTACAGCGTGACCGACCGCCCGTGGGTGAGGTGCACCTGACGGACCGGCACGCGCAGATCGGGGCGCGAGCCCTCGACGTATGCCTTGTGCCAGCCGATGGACTTCCCGGCCCCCTGGGACTGATCGCCCTGAACGGACTGCTCGTCCGTGCTGGAGGCAGGCGTGCGTACGTCCTTGTTGGTCATGAGACCTACTCCCTACGCCGGCATTACCCGGTAACAGGTTCGGCGGTCGACGCAGCGATTTCCGTCTGGCGACGTTTCGTGGCGAACATCACTCGTGTTCGGTGATGTTCCACGTGAAACATCGTGGGGACGGAGGTCAGCGCCCTCTCAGCCCGGTGCTCCGAGCTCCCGCGTGTGCAAAGGTGGCTCCACGCTAGCGTCATTTCGGGCGCGGTGAACAGGGGGCCTCTTTCGTTCTTGCGATGATCGGGCGGTGACCACGACGCAACCGCCCTCGTATCCGCCGGAGCAACCCCGCCGGTCCGGCTCCGCAAGCGGCGACGGCCACGGCCCTCACGGGGTCCATGAGCACGGGCACGAGTACGGCGGCCACAGGCAGGGACAAGGCCACGAACACGGAGGTCACGGGCACTCACCCCGCGGGCCCGAGATCGACGGCCAGGGGCACGGCTCCGGCGGCGGGCACGGCCACAGTCACAGCCACGGCCCGGCGGCCCCCGTCTCCCGGCATCTGCGCAAGGTCATCGGGGCGATCCTCATCCCCTTCGCCGCGGCCGTGGTGGTCGGGCTCGCGGTGCTGTGGCCCGGCGGCGCCCCGGCGCACGAGCGGACCGGCGTGGGCTTCGACCGGCAGAGCCAGCGGGCGACGGTCACCCGGGTCGTCGAGGTCAGCTGCAAGTCGGTCAACGCCTCCGGCGGGGGCTCGGTCGGCGCCACCTCCACCGCCGGCGGCTCCTCCGCCCAGCAGGAGGAGAAGGGCACCTGCAAGAAGGCCACCGTCCGGGTCGACACCGGCAACGACAAGGGCCGCACGTTCGTCGAGATCGTGCAGCCGGACCAGTCCCGGCAACTGCACCAGGGCGAGAAGGTCGTGGTCGCCTACGAGCCCTCCGCGCCGAAGAACCTGCAGTACTCGGTCACCGACGTCGACCGGGGCTTCCCGATGGCTCTGCTGGCCGGCATCTTCGCCGTCGCCGTCGTGATCGTCGGACGGATGCGGGGCGTCATGGCGCTGGTCGCGCTCGCCATCAGCTTCCTGATCCTGAACTTCTTCATCCTGCCCGCGATCCTGGAGGGCTCCAACCCGCTGGTGGTGGCGGTCGTCGGGGCGAGCGCCATCATGCTGATCGCCCTCTACATGTGCCACGGCCTGTCCGCCCGCACCTCCGTGGCCGTGCTCGGCACCCTGATCTCCCTGGTGCTGATCGGCGTCCTCGGCTCGCAGTTCATCGGCTGGGCCGCACTGACCGGCAACACCGACGACAACACCGGTCTGATCCACGGCCTGTACCCGTCGATCGACATGAGCGGTCTGCTGCTCGCCGGCGTCATCATCGGCTCGCTCGGGGTCCTCGACGACGTCACCGTCACCCAGACCTCGGCCGTCTGGGAGCTGCACGAGGCCAACCCGGCCATGGGCTGGCGCGGGCTGTACCGGGCCGGCATCCGCATCGGGCGCGACCACATCGCGTCCGTCGTCAACACCCTCGTCCTCGCCTACGCGGGCGCCGCGCTGCCGTTGCTGCTGCTCTTCTCCATCGCGCAGAGCAGTGTGGGGACGGTCGCCAACAGCGAACTGGTGGCCGAGGAGATCGTGCGCACGCTGGTGGGCTCCATCGGCCTGGTCGCCTCGGTGCCGGTGACCACCCTGCTGGCGGCGCTCGTGGTCTCGGCGGACCGGCCGGAGGCCGCCACCGCCGTGACGGGGCCGCCGTCCTCGGCTCCGGCGCGCTCGGGGAAGGGGCGGCGCCGCAAGCACTGAGTGGTGAGCCCGGGACAGCTCACACCTGCGCGAGGGGGGCACCTCACCCGCGCGAGAGAAGCGTTCCTGCGTCCCTTCGGCCCCGCGCCGAAGGGTTCTGCTGTCCCTGGGCCCTTACCGTCCTCAGCCCGCGCTCTGCTCCTCGGCCAGGATCCGGTCCAGCGCCTCGTCGAGGTGGGCGTCGAAGTCGGCGAGCGCACCCTCCTGGCCGAGCGGCACGAGCTTGTCGGTGCGGTCGAGGAAGGCGATGAGCGGGGCGGTGGACGAACGGAACAGCGCCTGGTCGCGGCCGACCTGAAGCCGGATCAGGACATCGCCCAGCGCATCGGGGTCGACGGGCGAGACGCGCACGTCGCCGTCCCCGGACGGGGTACCGACCCCGTCGATCAGCAACTCCCGGCCGAAAGCCCAGGTCACGGGCTCGTCGCCCGGGAGATGGAAGGTCAGCCGCACGGCATAGGGATCGCAGGACTCGTAACGCAACTCCACCGGAATACGGAAAGAGAGCTCCTCCGAGACGAGGAAGCTCATCATGACCTCTGCCTGCACCGACTCGCGCATCGCCTACCCCGTCATTTGAAGCCGTCTGGCTGGGAATCATCCCCTGATACAGGTGAAATATTGCTGAACGTACACAACAGATCACAAGGAGTGAGTTTTCACATACTGATAGAGATGGCGAGAGACCCCAGCAGACGCCCGATCTCGCTCTGCAACTGCCGCGCCACCGACAGCAGACGATCGGCCTGATGGCACGGCAGGGAGATCGCCATCGTGGCGGCCGTCGTCCCCACGGTGATGGGGATGGCCGCGCAGACCGTCCCGAGCGCGTACTCCTGCCGCTCCGTCACCGTCTCCATCCGCGGGGTCCGCTCCAGCCGCCGCAGCAGACTGCGGCCGTCGGGCACCGTGTACGGGGTGACGGGCTGCACGGGATGGCGCTGAAGGTGATCGCGGCGGCCTTGCTCGTCCAGCTGGGACAGCAGGCACTGCCCGATGGCGTGCGCGTGCCCGGTCTCGCGGAAGTCCGCCCACTCCTCGACCGCCGGATTGCCCGGGGTGTCGGAGACGCACCTGATCGCGATCTCGCCGTCCTGGTACACGGCGTAGTACACGGGCACGCCGATCGCGTCGCGAAAACCCGCGAGCGCGTCCACGATCGTGCTGCGACGTTTCTGCTGGGCTCCGCTGCTGCCGAGCCGCTCGGCCGCCTCACCGAGGAAGAACAGGCCCTTCTCCCTGCGCAGATAGCCCTCGTGCACGAGGGTCCGCAGCAGGTGGTACGCCGTCGGCAGCGCCAGGCCCGTCTCCCGGGCGAGCTGCTTGGCGGGAGCTCCGTGCGCGTGTCGCGCGACGCATTCCAGCAGCCTCATCGCCCGCTGGACCGAACCGATGAGGGTCCCGGACTGCGGCTGTGCGGCAGGAGGCGTGGTGTGCGAAGCCCGCGGTGTCTCGGTGGGGGCGCAGGAGGGCGCCGGCGCCCCGGCCGCGCGCTCCTGCGTTCCGGGGCCGGGCTGTTCCGGGGGCCGGAGGCACGGGGTGGCGGGGGACGCCGGGGTCGGTGGCGCGTGGGGGGAGGTGAGTGCGGTGTCTACGGTGGCCAAGGGTCACTCCCGAAGCACAAGGGGGGCGGCCCGTGCTGTGGGGTAACACGGGGAGGGGTGCGCCGCTCACTGGGGTCGTTCCCGCGACGAGTTCCGGACTCTAACCGCCCGCCACCGCTTGCGGACGGTCTGCCGGGGAAACTTCCCTCCCCCGAGGGAACCGGTGATTCCCGTTACCGGTCACCGGTCTCCCACGGCCCTCACCAGTCGCTGCGCGACGAGGAGCTCGACGTGAACTTCCGTACGACGTAGATCAGTCCACCGACGAGCGCCACGAACACCAGCGCCTTGAACAGCAGCCCGATGACGAAGCCGACGACCGAGGCGATCAGTCCCCCGAACACGACCAGGGCGATGACCGGTACCGCGATCCACTTCACCCACCAGGGCAGTCCCGAGAAGATCTCTCCCATTGCTCTCGTCCTTCTCTCTCCGCCCGTCGCTTATGCCGGGTCCTTCGATGACCCGGGGCTCTGTGCCGGATCCTTCTTCTGTCCTGCCCTCGATGCTAGGGCCGTGAGGGGGCCCGGCGGGGGCCTCGCATCCCTTGTCCACCCCTGATCGAACCCCTAGGGAACCCCGAGGCCGCGGCTCAGCTCTCGGGCGGAGAGAACACCACCAGGACCCTCAGGTCCTCGCTGATGTGGTGGAACTTGTGGGCGACGCCGGCCGGCACGTAGATCACGCTGCCGCGGGCCACCTGGGTCGTCTCCAGGCCGACGGTGATGGCGGCGCGGCCGCTCACGACGAAGTAGACCTCGTCCTGGTTGTGCGGCTTCTGTGGATCATGTTCGCCGGCGTCGAGCGCGTACAGGCCGACGGACATGTTCCGTTCCCGCAGAAACTGCAGGTAGGCGCCGTCGTTGGCGGCGCGTTCCGCCTCCAGTTCGTCCAGCCGGAATGCCTTCATCGCAGTTGCCGTCCTCGTCCCCGTACTCGTAGCCGATCTGGTCTGCCACGATCAGACACATGAAGAATTTCGTAGTCAAGACGATCGCCAACGCGGGCGCCCTGGCGGTCGCGGTATGGCTGCTGGACAAGATCACCCTGACTGGTGACAGCACCGCCAAGAAGGCCTGGACGCTGCTCCTCGTCGCCCTGGTCTTCGGTCTGGTGAACTGGCTGGTCAAGCCGATCGTGAAGCTGCTGTCCCTGCCGTTCGTCATCCTGACGCTCGGTCTGTTCACGCTGGTCGTCAACGCCCTGATGCTGCTGCTGACGTCGTGGCTGGCCGGCAAGCTCGACCTGAGCTTCCACGTCGAGGGCTTCTGGACCGCGGTCCTCGGCGGCCTGATCATCTCGATCGTCTCCTGGGCGCTGCACGTCGTCCTGCCGGACGAGGACTGAGCGGACGATGACCTACCGCGTCTGCTTCGTCTGCACCGGCAACATCTGCCGCTCCCCGATGGCCGAGTCCGTCTTCCGCACCCGCCTGCGGGAGGCCGGGCTCGACGACCGGGTCGAGGCGGACAGCGCGGGCACCGGCGGCTGGCACGAGGGCGACGGCGCCGACCCGCGCACCGTCTCCGTCCTCCGCGAGAACGGCTACGACGGCACGCACATCGCCCGCCGGTTTCAGTCCTCGTGGTTCTCCCGGCTGGACCTCGTCATCGCCCTCGACGCCGGCCACCTCAAGGCCCTGCGCCGTCTCGCGCCGACTCCGGAGGACGCGGCGAAGGTACGGCTGCTGCGCTCCTACGACCCCGCCGCGGGCGACGACCTGGACGTGCCCGACCCGTACTACGGGGGCATGGACGGCTTCGAGGAGTGCCTTGAGATGGTGGAGGCGGCGAGCGAGGGTCTCCTCGCCGCGGTACGCGAGCAGGTGGAAGGACGGGCGGCATGAGTGGTTCCGCGACGGGCAGGCCTTCGGGCGACGGTGACGGCACGCGCGCGGTGCGGGCGGGACTGCCCGAGACGGCCAAGAACGAGCCGACCCTGCCCGGGCCCGTGTTCGCCGCCCACTTCCACCTGCCGGGCGACGTCAGCGGCCCCTACACCTACGGCCGCGACGACAACCCCACCTGGACGCTGCTGGAACGCGCCATCGGCGAACTGGAGGCACCCGGCGGCGAGGACGTGGAGACGCTCACCTTCGCCTCGGGCATGGCCGCCATCTCTGCCGTGCTGTTCTCCCAGGTGAGCGCCGGAGACGTGGTCGTGCTGCCCACCGACGGCTACCAGGTGCTGCCCATGGTCCGCGCCCAGCTGGAGGCGTACGGCGTCGAGGTGCGCACCGCCCCGACGGCGAACGACGCCCAGCTCGACGTCCTCGACGGCGCGAAGCTGCTGTGGATCGAGACGCCGTCCAACCCCGGGCTCGACGTGTGCGACATCCGGCGCCTCACCGAGGCCGCCCACGCGCGTGGTGCGCTCGTCGCCGTCGACAACACCCTCGCCACGCCCCTGGGGCAGCGTCCGCTGGAGCTGGGCGCCGACTTCGCCGTGGCCAGCGGCACCAAGCAGCTCACGGGGCACGGGGACGTCCTGCTCGGGTACGTCGTCGGGCGCGACGCCGAGGCCATGGCGGCCGTACGCCGCTGGCGCAAGATCGTCGGCGCCATTCCGGGGCCCATGGAGGCCTGGCTCGCGCACCGTTCGATCGCCACGCTCCAGCTGCGGGTCGACCGGCAGTGCGCGACGGCCCTCACACTCGCCGAAGTACTGCGTGAGCGGCCCGAGATCAGCGGGCTGCGCTATCCGGGGCTGCCCGACGACCCCTCGCACAAGGTCGCCGCTCAGCAGATGCGCCGCTACGGCTGCGTCATCTCCTTCACGCTGCCCACGCGCGCGCGTGCCGAGCGTTTTCTGGAGGCGCTGCGTCTCGTGGACGACGCGACGAGCTTCGGCGGCGTGCGGTCGACGGCCGAGCGGCGCCGCCGCTGGGGCGGGGATCCGGTGCCGGAGGGCTTCATCCGCTTCTCCGTCGGCGCCGAGGACCCCGAGGACCTGGTGGCGGACGTGCTGCGGGCGCTGGAGGAGTCGGCCGGGTGACCGTCTTACGGGCGTCGAGCGGGCGTTCCACCCTGCATGCCGGGCGGTCCGAGCCTCCCCCCTCGTGGCTCGGACCGCCCTCGGTTCCGCGCGCGAAGAACCGCGCAAACAAGGCTAGTTGACTCTCTGTCAGTGTCCAATCACAGTAGCGACAGAGACCTATCGACTTATTTATAGTTGGGCCCTGCCCGGGGGCTGGGGAAAGGGCAGGGCAAAGGGGAGAGCGGACCATGGATCTGGCCTTGTTGCGCACGTTCGTCACGGTGCACCGGGCCGGTTCCTTCACCCGCGCCGCCGCCCTGCTCGGCCTGTCACAGCCGGCCGTGACCTCCCAGATACGCACCCTGGAGCGGCAGCTGGGACGCCCCCTGTTCCTGCGGCAGGCCCGCGGAGTGACCCCGACGAGCATCGGCGACGAGCTCGCACACAAGGCCGCCCCGCATCTCGACGCCCTGGTGGAGATCGCGGAGACCGGCCTCGACGACGAATCGTCCTTGAGGACCCTGCATCTCGCCGGTCCCCCCGAGTTCACCGCGGAACGCGCGCTGCCCGCCCTCACCGAGCTGACCGGGGACGACGGCCAGGGTTTCGCGCTGCGCGCCTCCTTCGGGAACGCCGAGGAGACCCTGGAAGGGCTCGCCGCCGGGCATCACGATCTGGCCATCAGTACGGCCCGTCCGCGCGGCGCCCTGCTCACGGCGACTCCGCTCTGCGACGAGGAGCACGTCCTGGTCGCCTCCCCGGGGCGGGCCGAGAAGATCGGCCGCTGGAAGCCCCGCCGACAGGGCGCGCCCGCCCTCGAGGACGTCCCCGTGATCGAGGTGCACGAGTCGCTGCCCTTCGTCTCGCGCTACTGGGCCTCCGTCTTCGACTCCCGCCCGGCCGCTCCGGGGACTGTCATCGTCCCCGACCTGCGCGCGGTCCTGGCGTGTGCCGTCGCGGGCGCCGGTCTCGCGGTGCTGCCGCGCTATCTGTGCACGGACGCGCTGGCGCGAGGAGAGATCGTGGCCCTGCACGAGCCCGCGGTACCGCCGCTGCGGACGTACTTCCTCGTGGTCCGTACCGGCACCCTCGCGATGCCGCACATCGCACGCGCTCACGAATGGCTGCTGCGGGCCGCGACCGACTGGTGCTGAGCTGCGGTTTTCGCCGGTCGGAGCGGTAGTGACGGGGTGAGCTCGCCCCGTGACGACATGCGATGTTTCACGTGGAACCATCCGGGCCACATTCCCCCCATGACCGTCCGACCCGTGGTCAAGCGCACCGCCCGTGCCGTTCTGCTGGACGGTGACGACCTGATCCTCATCAAGCGCACGAAACCCGGCGTCGATCCCTACTGGGTCACTCCCGGTGGCGGGGTCGAGCCCGCAGACACGACCGTCGTCGACGCCCTGCACCGTGAGGTGTACGAGGAGCTCGGCGCGAAGATCACCGACGTGGTGCCCTGCTTCGTCGACACCGTCGAGCACATCGGTGAGGACGGCGGCGCGACCGGTGTGAAGGTGCAGCACTTCTTCGTCTGCCGTCTGGAGTCCATGGACCCGAACCTGCGGCACGGCCCCGAGGTCGACGAACCCGCCGGCGAGTACGAGATCGTCCGCGTGCCGTTCACCCGGGTCGGGATCGCCTCCGTCCATCTCGTACCGCTGTCGCTGCGGCACTATCTGGACGGCAACATCGAGGGCGTGCGCGCCATGCACGCCCCGGACCTGGGCTGAGCCGACGCCGAACCGGCCGGCCCCTGCTCATGACGTGCCGGTTCACCGCACCAGTTCATACGCCTCCCACAGGTCGCCGCCCCGGTAGGAGTGGGTCGCGAGACCCGACAGATGGCTGTCCGCGTTGACCGCCACGGAGACCGGCACCACGCCGAACAGGTCCCGGTCGGACAGGGAGTCCCCATAGGCGACGCAGTCGTCCCTGGTCACTCCGAACTCGGCACACAGCCGGTCGGCGATCTCGACCTTGGCGGCCGCGCTGAGCACCCCCGTCGGGTCCACCGGCTCGGTGAACGGCACGGCGGGAAAGCGGGACCCGTACGCGGCATGGGCACCCCAGCCGAGGAGCTTCTCCACGAAGAACGACGGCGAGAGGGACACGACGGCGCAGTACCCGCCTTGCCGCCGGATCTCCGCCCAGACCTCCCGGATCCGCTCCAGCCACGGGGCCGCGTCGAAGGCCGCCGTCACATGAGCCTCGGTCAGCCCGGACCAGAGAGCGTGGACCTGGTGCGCGTACTCCGGTGGGCCGATCAGCCCCGCGGAAATCGCCTCGTCGAGCGCCAGGGCCTCGGCTTCCAGGCCCAGCTGCCGTGAGATCTCCACGGGCGACGTCGTGCCGCGCAGCAACGTGCCGTCCAGATCGAAGAGATGAAGTCTCGCCATGAGGCACGAGGCTAATCGCCGGATGACACGCTGCCGACGGGCGAAACCCCGATCCGCCGTGCGGGCGTTTCACGTGAAACGAACAGCAGCTTTCGGCATCCTGTGCGGATGGCCACGACATGGCCAAAAGCTCCCTCGTCCTGCCGGAAAGAGGTGGACGGGGAGGGCGGCGGTCGGACAGCCTGACCTGCGTGCCGATGCCTTCCCTCACCGCCCTGCCCATCCGCCGTCTGACGTTCCGCGATCTCGCCGCCTGCGCCGACCTGTCCGAAGACCGGGGGTGGCCACGCGAGGAGCACAAGTGGGGCTTCCTCCTCACGGCCGGAAAGGGGTACGGCATCGACGACCCCGGGGGCGGTCTCGTCAGCGCCTGTGTCGTCACCGAGTACGGACAGCCGGACCGTCCCGACCTCGCGGCCATCGGCATGGTGCTGGTCGCCGAGCGGCACGCCCGCAAGGGTGTGGGACGGCATCTGATGCGGCACGTCCTCGCGGAGACCGGAACCACCCCGCTCACCCTGCACGCGACGCCGAACGGCCGGCCGCTCTACGAGGAGCTCGGCTTCAAGGTGACCGGCCGGGCCGAGATGCTGCGCGGCCGGTTCGTTCCCCACGGGACCCAGCCCGATGCCGTCACCCGCGCGGCGACCGCTGAAGACCTCGCGGCCGTCCTCCGGCTGGACGGGGAGGTCTTCGGCAGCGATCGCACGCACGTGATCGCCCGGCTTCCTGCCTTCGCCGACCATCTGCGGGTCGCCGAGGAGAACGGCCGGCTCATCGGATACGCGGCCGCCTGGCCCAACATGGACACCCATGTCGTCGGTCCGCTGGTCGCGCGCGACACGGCGACGGCGAAGGCCCTCATCACCTCACTCGCGGCGCTCAGCGACCGTCCCCTGCGGACCGACATCGACGTGCGGCACGAGGAGCTGCTGACCTGGGCGAAGGAACGGGGACTGGCCTCGATCGCCTTCAACGCGGTCATGACCCACCGGGTCCCGGAGCTGCCCGGGGACTGGACCAGGCGCTTCGCACCCCTGACCGTCGCGGCGGGCTGAGGCCCTCCTGCCGGTCGGCATAGGGTGCCTGCCATGGGAGATCTTGAGATACGGCCCGCCACGGCCGACGACGTCCCCGAAATCGTCGCGATGCTCGCGGACGACCCACTCGGTGCTCAGCGGGAGTCACCGGACGATCTGGCTCCCTACCTCGCCGCGCTCGAACGCCTGACGGCCGATCCCCACCAGCACCTGGTCGTCGCCGTGCGCGAAGAGCGTGTCGTCGGCACGCTTCAGCTCACGGTCATCCCCGGCCTCTCCCGGCGCGGCGCCACCCGGTCGATCATCGAAGCGGTCCGCATCCACGCGGACGAGCGGGGCAGCGGTCTGGGCACGCGGCTCATCGAGTGGGCGATCGACGCGTCCCGTCGGGAAGGCTGCCAGTTGGTGCAGCTGACCTCCGACAACACCCGCACCGACGCCCACCGTTTCTACGAGCGGCTCGGCTTCACGGCTTCGCACGTGGGCTTCAAGCTCCCCCTGTGAGGCCCATCGGAACACGTGGGGCGAAGGCCCTGTTTCACGTGAAACAGGGCACCCGCACCGCGCCGGCGCCCTATCCGATCCCCCGCCAACCGTCCGGATCCACTCCACCCGGCACGGAAGCCCCCTCGTCGTACGGCTGACGGGTGAACACGAAGGAGCCGAGGTCCAGATGGCTCACGGTCCCGTCCGGCCGCCGTACGGCCTTCAGGAGCTCTCCGGCGTAATACCCCTCCAGTCCGGTCCAGGTGCCGTCGCCGTTCGGCCGGAAACGTGAGCGGCGCCCCGCACCGGACAACGGCTCCAGCGAAGCCAGTCCGTCGGCCGTCAGCCGCAGGGCGAAGCCGTACGTGCCCCAGTACCACTGGCCCGCCAACTCCATTACGTCCGCGTCGACTTCGCGCAACGGCCGCCACGGCTCGGGGATGCGCGGTTCCGCCTCGGCGACGATGCGCACGAGATCGGCCCCCACTGCGGACAGCAGCGGGCCGGACGTGCAGTTGGCCAGCACGACGGCCGCGACGTCGTCCTCGACGCTGATGCTGAGGTTCGCCAGGAAGCCCGGCAGCGAGCCGGAATGACCCACGAGCAGCCGGCCGTGCCGCCGCAGGACCTGCATCCCCAGGCCGTACGACGTCCCGTCCATCACGTCCGCGGCCTCCGCGGGAGCGGCGGGCGTCCGCATCTCCCGTACGCTGTCGGCGCTCAGCACCCGGTCGTCCCCTGCCGCCAGGAAGACCGCGAACTTCGCCAAGTCGCCCGTGGTGGACCAGAGTTGACCGGCCGCGGCCATGCGTCCCAGGTCCTCGCTGGGCTCGGGCAACAGGACGTCGGCCCAGGGGTGCACCGCCCAGCCGCCCGCATGAGGCGCCCGCGGATGGAAGCTCGTACGGTCCAGGCCCAGAGGTTCCAGCACTTCACTCCGGAGCACCTCGTCCCAGGATGCTCCGCGCAACTTCTCGACGAGCGCCCCCAGCAGGGTGTAGCCGGGGTTGGAGTAGTGGAAGCGGCGGCCCACCGGATGCGGCAGCGGACCTTCGCCCAGGACGTCGGCGAGCTCCGGCCGAAGGGATCCCGGTGTGCGCTCCCACCAGGGCGCGGGTGACTCGGCGGCCAGTCCGCCCGTGTGGGCCAGGAGATCGGCGATGGTCGCCTCCCCCGCGCCGGTGCCCGGCAGATGCTTCTCCAACGGATCACCGAGGTCGAGAAGCCCCTCGTCGCGCAGGCGCAGCACCAGAACGGCGGTGAAGGTCTTGGTGATCGAGCCGATGCGGTACTGCACGTTCTCGTCCGGCCCGTGCCCGTCCACCGACGTTCGCGCACCGTGCCACACGGCCCGCCCGCCGCGCACCACCGTCGCCACGAGCGACGGCGCGCGTCCCTCGGCCTGGGCCACGGCGATGCGGTGCAGCAGCGCCCTGCGGGTGCCGGGGAGCAGCTCTTCCTGGGGTGTCGTCATGACCCCAGTCCATCCCGCGGGACGCCTGGTCGTCGAGTTCATGTGAGCAGGCCGACGGGGCCGGTCAGGTCTGTGCCATGTCCACGAACCGCGAGTAGTGCCCCTGGAAGGCGACGGTGATGGTCGCGGTGGGGCCGTTACGGTGCTTGCCCACGATGATGTCGGCCTCGCCCGCGCGCGGCGACTCCTTCTCGTACGCGTCCTCGCGGTGCAGCAGGATCACCATGTCGGCGTCCTGCTCGATGGAGCCGGACTCACGCAGGTCGGAGACCATCGGCTTCTTGTCGGTGCGCTGCTCGGGACCACGGTTGAGCTGCGAGAGCGCGATCACCGGGACCTCCAGCTCCTTGGCCAGGAGCTTGAGGTTACGGGACATGTCCGAGACCTCCTGCTGACGGCTCTCCGAGCGCTTGGACCCACCGGCCTGCATCAGCTGCAGATAGTCGATGATCACGAGCTTGATGTCGTTGCGCTGCTTCAGCCGGCGGCACTTGGCGCGGATCTCCATCATCGACAGGTTCGGGGAGTCGTCGATGTAGAGGGGGGCGGAGGACACCTCGGGCATCCGGCGGGCCAGGCGCGTCCAGTCCTCGTCCGTCATGGTGCCGGAACGCATGTGGTGCAGGGCCACGCGGGCCTCGGCCGACAGCAGACGCATCGCGATCTCGTTGCGCCCCATTTCGAGGGAGAAGATGACGCTGGCCAGGTTGTGCTTGATCGACGCCGCGCGCGCGAAGTCCAGCGCGAGCGTGGACTTACCCATCGCGGGACGGGCCGCGATGACGATCATCTGACCCGGGTGCAGACCGTTGGTGAGCGAGTCGAGGTCCGTGAAGCCGGTGGGCACGCCGGTCATCTCGCCGCTGCGGGAACCGATCGCCTCGATCTCGTCGAGTGCACCCTCCATGATGTCGCCGAGCGGCAGATAGTCCTCGCTGGTGCGCTGCTCGGTGACGGCGTAGATCTCGGCCTGGGCGCGGTTGACGATCTCGTCGACGTCGTCGTCGGCCGCGTATCCCATCTGCGTGATGCGCGTGCCGGCCTCTACCAGCCGGCGCAGGACCGCGCGCTCGTGCACGATCTCCGCGTAGTACTCGGCGTTGGCCGCCGTCGGCACCGTCTGGACGAGGGTGTGCAGATACGATGCGCCGCCGACCTTGTTGATCTCACCGCGCTTGGTGAGCTCGGCGGCGATCGTGATGGGGTCGGCGGGCTCACCCTTGGCGTAGACGTCGAGGATCGCCTGGAAGATCGTCTCGTGGGCGGGCTTGTAGAAGTCGTGGCCCTTGATGATCTCGACGACGTCGGCGATGGCGTCCTTGGACAGGAGCATGCCGCCGAGGACGGACTGTTCGGCGTCGAGGTCCTGCGGCGGCACCCGCTCGAAGGCCGTGCCCCCGCCGTCCCAGCCGCTCTCGTCCCGGCCGTGGTCATGCTGTTCGCCGCGACTCCGGCCGCCGTCACCGCGTCGGCGGGAGGCGGGCAGACGATCGCTGGGGCCGCTGCCGGCCCACGGGTCGTCCAAGGGCTCGGAAATACTCACCGAGCCACCTCCTCCCGTCCGCCGAGCGGACCTAGCCGTGCCCATAGTTCTACGGCACGGCACTGACAAATGAGAGGCCCAACTCCGGTTGTGGCGCGTCGGTTTTGTGCTGCTTTCCCAGCCGACGCACGGAGTGGGCGCCGGACCACGGTAGGCCCGCGGGCACCGTCAGCCAATCTGGTTATCCACAGGCCATGTGGACGACCGCCCGGATGCTGTGGAGAACTCCGCGAAACCTGTGCACGACACGGTGGACAGCCCTGTGAACAAGCTCGCTCCTCAGTTTGAGCAACCCACTTGACCTGGCCTTTTGCCGTCCACCGGCTGTGCAGAAGAAAAACTTTCCCGGTCGGGCCAAGATCGTGTCGAACGGCGCGCGAATGAGCGCACGAAGAGACGGTAGGTAATGGTCACTGACGCTTTGCATCTCTTACCTGTGGACGATTACATTGGTGCACATGACACAGGCGCCCGTGACTCCCAGGGACACCCGACGACAGCACGACCGCGAGATCGTCACCCTGGCCGTCCCGGCCTTCGGCGCCCTGGTGGCGGAGCCTCTCTTCGTCATGGCCGACAGTGCGATCGTCGGCCATCTCGGCACGGCTCAGCTTGCCGGTCTCGGGGTGGCGTCGGCCCTCCTCACCACCGCGGTCAGCGTCTTCGTCTTCCTCGCCTACGCCACCACGGCAGCGGTCGCGCGACGCGTCGGCGCAGGCGATCTCCCGGCGGCCATCCGCCAGGGCATGGACGGAATCTGGCTGGCGATCCTCCTCGGCGCCCTCGTGATCACTGTCGTCCTGCCCACGGCGCCCGCCCTCGTGGACCTCTTCGGCGCCTCCCACACGGCGGCTCCCTACGCGACCACCTACCTGCGGATCTCGGCCCTCGGCATTCCGGCCATGCTCGTCGTCCTCGCCTCGACCGGTGTCCTCCGGGGACTGCAGGACACGAAGACCCCCCTCTACGTCGCCGTCGCGGGCTTCGTCGCCAACGCCGCCCTCAACGTGGGCCTCGTCTACGGCGTCGGCCTCGGTATCGCCGGCTCCGCCTGGGGCACGGTGATCGCGCAGTGCGGGATGGCAGCCGTGTACCTGGTGGTGGTCGTCCGCGGAGCGCGCAGACACGGAGCCTCCCTGCGGCCCGACTCCGCCGGCATCAGGGCCTCGGCCCAGGCCGGCGCACCTCTGCTGGTGCGCACGCTCTCGCTGCGGGCGATCCTGATGATCGCCACCGCCGTCGCCGCCCGTCTCGGGGACGCCGACATCGCGGCCCATCAGATCGCCCTCTCCCTGTGGAGCCTGCTCGCCTTCGCCCTCGATGCCATCGCCATCGCCGGCCAGGCGATCATCGGACGCTATCTCGGCGCGGACGATGCCGAGGGTGCCCGCCAGGCGTGCCGTCGCATGGTGGAGTGGGGCGTGGCGGTCGGCGTCGTCCTCGGTCTGGTGGTCGTCCTGGCCAGGCCGGTCTTCCTGCCCCTGTTCACCAGTGACTCCGCGGTGAAGGACGTCGCTCTGCCCGCTCTGGTGATCGTGGCGCTCTCGCAGCCCATCTGCGGGGTCGTCTTCGTTCTCGACGGCGTTCTGATGGGCGCGGGAGACGGGCCCTATCTGGCGAAGGCCATGCTGGTCACGCTGGCGATCTTCACCCCGGCCGCCTTGCTCGTCCCCGTACTGGGCGGTGGACTGACCGCTCTGTGGGCCGCCATGACGCTGATGATGACGGTGCGGATGCTGACCTTGTGGCTGCGAGCCCGCTCCGGGCGCTGGCTGGTGACCGGGGCGACCCGCTGACGGTTTCACGTGAAACATCGCAGGGTCGGCCGGACTGACCGTTTCACGTGAAACATCACGAGCATGCAGAAGGGGCCGTACCTCACAGGTACGGCCCCTTCTCAGCTTGTCAGCCGAAGGCTCGTCAGCCGAAGCTGCTCGAGCCGAGCACGGCGTCAGGCCGCGACGACCTCGATGTTGACCTTGGCGGCAACCTCGGGGTGCAGACGCACGGACGTCTCGTGGGCGCCCAGGGTCTTGATGGGAGAGGTCAGCTCGATGCGGCGCTTGTCGACCTCGGGGCCACCGGAAGCCTTGATCGCGGAAGCGATGTCGGCCGGGGTGACGGAACCGAAGAGACGACCGGCGTCGCCGGAGCGGACGGCCAGACGGACCTTGACGGCCTCGAGCTGACCCTTGACCTGGTTGGCCTGCTCGATGGTCTGGATCTCGTGGATCTTGCGAGCACGACGGATCTGCTCGACGTCCTTCTCGCCACCCTTGGTCCAGCGGATCGCGAACTTCCGCGGGATCAGGTAGTTGCGAGCGTAGCCGTCCTTGACGTCGACGACATCGCCCGCGGCACCGAGGCCGGAGACCTCGTGGGTCAGGATGATCTTCATGTGTAGGTCACCCTTTCCTTAGCGCGCGGTGGACGTGTAGGGCAGCAGCGCCATCTCACGGCTGTTCTTGACGGCCGTGGCGACGTCACGCTGGTGCTGCGTGCAGTTGCCGGTCACGCGGCGGGCACGGATCTTGCCGCGGTCGGAAATGAACTTCCGCAGCATGTTCGTGTCCTTGTAGTCCACGTACGTGACCTTGTCCTTGCAGAAAGCGCAGACCTTCTTCTTCGGCTTGCGCACAGGCGGCTTCGCCATGGTGTATCTCCTGTGTGATCAAGAAGTTTGGGTAACGACCCGCCCTCGACCCGCCAGGTCCGGAGATCCGGACCCGAAGGTCTAGAAGGGGGGCTCGTCCGAGTAGCCGCCGCCACCGCCGCCGGAGTTTCCACCCCAGCCACCGCCGCCGCCCTGCTGGCCACCGGCGGGAGCGCCGGTCGCCCACGGGTCGTCGGCGGGAGCACCGCCGCCGCCCTGCTGGCCGCCACCGGAGCCACCGCCCCAGCTGCCGCCACCCTGGCCGCCACCGCCGCCGTAACCACCCTGGCCCTGCCCACCGCGGCCGGCGGTCTTGGTGACCTTGGCCGTGGCGTTGCGCAGGCTGGCGCCGACTTCCTCGACGTCCAGTTCGTAGACCGTGCGCTTGACACCCTCACGGTCCTCGTAGGACCGCTGCTTCAGCCGGCCCTGCACGATGACGCGCATGCCTCGCTGGAGCGATTCGGCGACGTTCTCCGCCGCCTGACGCCAGACCGAGCAGGTCAGAAAGAGGCTCTCGCCGTCCTTCCACTCGTTCGTCTGACGGTCGAAGGTGCGGGGGGTGGACGCGACACGGAACTTCGCGACCGCCGCACCGGAAGGGGTGAAGCGCAGCTCGGGGTCATCGACAAGATTGCCGACGACCGTGATGACGGTCTCGCCTGCCATGGGGGAACCTCTCGGCGGGTTTGCTGCTGGCTGCTTGTGCTGCTACTCGAATCCCGAGATCGGCTGAGCGGAAGCTCAGTGGGTCTCGGGGCGGAGGACCTTGGTCCGGAGGACCGACTCGTTCAGGTTCATCTGGCGGTCGAGCTCCTTGACGACCGCAGGCTCGGCCTGCAGGTCGATGACCGAGTAGATGCCCTCGGGCTTCTTCTTGATCTCGTACGAGAGACGACGACGGCCCCAGGTGTCGACCTTCTCGACCTTGCCGTTGCCCTCACGGACGACGGAGAGGAAGTTCTCGATCAGGGGGGCGACAGCGCGCTCCTCCAGATCGGGGTCGAGGATGACCATCACCTCGTAGTGACGCATGTGGAACCCACCTCCTTTGGACTCAGCGGCCACGGTCGTTCCGTGGCAGGAGGGTCGTGATGCGTACGCAACGGTATCGGCCGCCACTGACAATCGGGGGTGACCTCGCGGTTTACCCGATCGGGCCTGGGCAGACACCAATGCAGACGGTACAGACTACCCGTACACCGGCTTCCGGTTGAAATCCGGCCCGGGGGACCGTCAGTCTGTACACATCGGGTGTGTATGGCGCTACGATGCGCCGCCTTTCGCAGGAGGTGCCCCATGGCACAGGCATTGCGACCCAACACCGCCGGAGGCCTCTTCGCCACGGACGGAAAGTCCCACCCCATCCAGGACACGCTGCTGGCGGTCACCCTGGTGCTCGGTGTGACGGCGTTCGTGACGGGCTTCTTCGATCATCTGCACCTGCTGGCCTCCTGGGCCGGCCTGGTGGGCATCCTCACCGGTGCGTACGGCCAGTGGATCTCGGAGACGACACGCGAGCGCTTCGGACTCATCCTGGGTCTCGGTGCCTCCGGAGTCGGCTTCTTCCTCGGCATGGCGCACGGCGGCCTCTTCGGCGGGATCATCGGCGGCTGACGCCTGGGACACCGTCCCCGCAACTCGACACAAAGCACGACGGAACGCCCCGGCGGCCCATGAGCCGGGGCGTGGGTTCCGTACGCCCAGCCGGGGCGCGCGCAAGGCGCAGTAGGCTTCGGCCCCAGAGCCGGAGCCCCTGTACCCATGGGGACACACCAGCCCGAGGAGCGCCCCGACATGAGCCTGACCCTGAGGACGATCAGCCGCGAGCAGCATCTGGCGTACATCCAGAGCCTGCCGTCGGCGAGCCACATGCAGGTCCCGGCCTGGGCCGACGTCAAGGCCGAGTGGCGGTCCGAGAGCCTGGGGTGGTTCGACGAGCGGACCGGTGAGATGGTCGGCGCGGGTCTCGTCCTCTACCGCCAGCTGCCGAAGATCAAGCGCTACCTCGCCTATCTGCCCGAGGGCCCGGTCATCAACTGGTTCGCGCCGAACCTGACCGAGTGGCTAGAACCGATGCTCGCCCACCTCAAGCACCAGGGCGCCTTCTCGGTGAAGATGGGCCCGCCGGTGATCATCCGCCGCTGGGACGCCAACTCCATCAAGCAGGGCATCCAGAACCCGGACGTGAAGCGGCTGCGGGACATCGAGGCCGACTTCATCGAGCCGCGCGCCTTCGAGGTGGCCGACAAGCTGCGCCGCATGGGCTGGCAGCAGGGCGAGGACGGCGGCGCCGGCTTCGGTGACGTCCAGCCCCGCTACGTCTTCCAGGTGCCGCTGGCCAACCGCTCCCTGGAAGAGGTCCACAAGAACTTCAACCAGCTCTGGCGCCGCAACATCAAGAAGGCCGAGAAGGCCGGTGTCGAGGTCGTCCAGGGTGGCTACCAGGACCTCGAGGAGTGGCAGCGGCTGTACGAGATCACGGCCGTGCGCGACCACTTCCGGCCGCGCCCGCTGTCGTACTTCCAGCGCATGTGGACGGCCCTCAACAGCGAGGACCCCAACCGCATGCGGCTGTACTTCGCCCGGCACAACGGCGTGAACCTTTCGGCGGCCACCATGCTGATCGTCGGCGGGCACGTCTGGTACTCCTACGGCGCCTCCGACAACATCGGCCGCGAGGTCCGCCCCTCCAACGCCATGCAGTGGCGGATGCTGCGCGACGCCTACGCGCTCGGCGCCACGGTCTACGACCTGCGCGGCATCTCCGACTCGCTGGACGAGACCGACCACCTCTTCGGCCTGATCCAGTTCAAGGTGGGCACGGGCGGCCAGGCCGCCGAGTACCTCGGCGAGTGGGACTTCCCGCTCAACAAGCTGCTCCACAAGGCGCTCGACATCTACATGTCACGCCGCTGAATCCCCGTGTCGCGCCGCTGAGGCCGCGTCCTTCGCTTCAATAGCTCCCATACCTCTGCGACACCGCAGCCACCAGAAAGGTTCCAGGTCCGGCCATGGCGCTCACGCTCTACGTCGACACCGCGCGCTGGCGGGCGCACCACAAGCAGGTGCAGGAGCAGTTCCCGGGTCTCGTCCCGGTCTGCAAGGGCAACGGCTACGGCTTCGGGCACGAGCGGCTGGCGGAGGAGGCCACGCGGCTGGGCTCGGACGTCCTCGCCGTCGGCACGACGTACGAGGCCGCGCGCATCAAGGACTTCTTCGGCGGGGACCTGCTGGTGCTGACGCCCTACCGGCGCGGCGAGGAGCCCGTGCCGCTGCCGGACCGGGTCATCCGCTCGGTGTCGTCCATCGACGGCGTGTACGGCCTCGTGGGCGCCCGGGTGGTCATCGAGGTGATGTCCTCGATGAAGCGCCACGGCATCAGCGCCCAGGAGCTCCCGCAGCTGCACGCCGCCATAGAGAACGTGCGCCTCGAAGGCTTCGCCATCCACCTGCCGCTGGACCGCACGGACGGCTCGGACGCCGTCGAGGAGGTCATCGGCTGGATGGACCATCTGCGCGCGGCACGGCTGCCGTTGCACACGATGTTCGTCAGCCACCTCAAGGCCGACGAACTGCACCGGCTGCAGCAGCAGTTCCCGCAGACCCGTTTCCGCGCCCGGATCGGCACCCGGCTGTGGCTGGGGGACCACGAGGCGACCGAGTACCGCGGGGCGGTCCTGGACGTCACGCGTGTCGCCAAGGGCGACCGGTTCGGCTACCGCCAGCAGAAGGCGGCCTCCGACGGCTTCCTGGTGGTCGTGGCGGGCGGTACGTCGCACGGGGTGGGCCTGGAGGCCCCGAAGGCGCTGCACGGCGTCATGCCGCGCGCCAAGGGCGTCGCGAGGGCCGGCCTGGCCACGGTGAACCGGAACCTTTCTCCGTTCGTCTGGGCGGGCAAGCAGCGCTGGTTCGCCGAGCCGCCGCACATGCAGGTCTCCATCCTGTTCGTGCCGTCGGACGCGCCCGAGCCGAAGGTCGGGGAGGAGCTGGTGGCCCATCTGCGGCACACCACCACGCAGTTCGACCGGATCGTCGACCGCTGAGCAAGAACTCCTGAGCACCTGAAAGGCCGTACACGAGCACTTCGTGTACGGCCTTTCACCTGGGCCTTCGGAGGCTGTTCGCTCAGAGCGAACCGTCCGTCGGGGACGCCGTTCCCTGACCGCCCCACTCCACCTGCGGCCCCTCGAAGTGGGCCGCGTGCCGCGGGGGATGGGCCCCGGCACCGACCACGAAGACGTCCTCCGCGCCGTCCAGCACGCCCCCTGAGGGGTCGTCGTCCCCCGCCCTGCGCACGACGTCCCGCTCCGGCATGAGGATGTCGCGTACGACGACGGCGCACAGGTAGACCGTCCCCAGCAGATGGACGCCGATCGCCCATTGGTAGCCGACCTCGGGCAGTCCCTTGTGGGCGTCCCCGCTGGTCGTGTACGCGAGGTACATCCAGATCCCGAGGTAGTACACGACCTCGCACGCCTGCCAGATCAGGAAGTCCCGCCACTTGGGGCGGGCCAGGACGGCCAGCGGGACGAGCCACAGGACGTACTGCGGCGAGTAGACCTTGTTGGTGACGATGAACACCGCGACGATCAGGAACGCGAGCTGGGCGAAGCGCGGCCGGCGGGGAGCCGTCATGGTGAGCACCGCGATACCGACGCAGCCGAGCACCACCAGTGAGGTGGCGATGTTGTTGACCGTGTCGGTGGACAGCGGGTCGGTCGAGTGCTGGGCCAGGATCAGCCAGAAGGACCCGAAGTCCACGCCCCGGTCGTGGCTGAACTTGTAGAACTGCCACCAGCCGTCCCAGGCGAAGTACATCACCGGCCCGTTCACCACGAGCCAGGAGACGACCGCGCCGCCCAGCGCCTTGCCGAAGTCCCGCCACTTGCCCGCCCGCCAGCACAGCAAGAACAGTGGGCCCAGCAGGAACACGGGATACAGCTTGGCGGCCGTGGCAAGGCCCAAGAGGACGCCGAAGGCCAGGGAGCGGCCCCGGGACCACATCAGCATCGCCGCGGCCGTCAGAGCGACCGCCAGCAGGTCCCAGTTGATGGTGGCGGTCAGCACGAAGGCGGGCGCCAGGGCGACCAGCAGACCGTCCCAGGGCCGGCGGGCCTGCGTCCGGGCCACGCAGACCGCGATGACCGCCGCGCAGACCATCAGCATCCCGGCGTTGACCATCCAGTACCACTGCTCCTGGTCCTGGATGCTGCCG
Organism: Streptomyces panaciradicis; assembly: GCF_023516615.1. GTDB lineage: Bacteria > Actinomycetota > Actinomycetes > Streptomycetales > Streptomycetaceae > Streptomyces > Streptomyces panaciradicis. Next base: position 42,433 of record NZ_JAMGBF010000017.1, on the reverse strand, counting down.
CTGCCCGGTGTGAGCCATGCGGCGACCTCCATGAACACGCCGGTCAGCACCGGGTATTCGAGGTACGGCATGTCGCCGGAGAGCTTGTCGAAGTACGGCACGAGCCCGTCGGCGAAGCCGCGTCCCTGATAGAGGTGCGGGATGTCGGAGTAGCAGGCCTTCGTGTACTGCGAGCTGGCGCCGAAGAACCAGGCACTGTTGTAGCAGGGCGCCTTCTGGATCATTCCGAGGGCGAACATGCCGATCGCGACGAGCGCGACGACCCGGACGGGGGTCCACCAGGACATCCCGAGCAGGGCCCGCCGGCCGAGAGGGCCGCCGATCAGCTCACTGCCGGACCGGGCGATCGGGTCCTCCCGAGTCGGACGCACCGTGTCCTGCTCGTGCACGCTCGCTTGCGTCGATTCTGCGCTGGGCATGTCGCACATCCTGCCGTACATGTCTGGGAATACGCCGAGGGCCGCCTCACCCTCTCAGGTGCGGCGGCCCCTGTTTCACGTGAAACACATATGCGTGTTTCACGTGAAACACCCGTGCTGGGCGTTTTGGCGGCTAACCGCCTGTGCCTCCGAAGAGGCCCCCGTTGCCGTTTCCTCTCGTACTCCCGGTCCCGGTCGTGTCGGTCGCCGTCGGCGACGAGGTGACACCTCCGTCCGTCCCGCCGGTGTTCGTGCCGCCGTTGGTGCTGCACTGCCAGCTGAACTTGCAGGACTCCGTCGGCGAGGGCGACGGGCTGGTCAGCGTCTCGCTGGGGGTCGGACTCGGCGTCGGGCTCGCCGTGGTCTGACTCGGCGTGACGCTCGGCGTCGGGCTGGGCACGTCGTTGACGATCTCACCGATGGGCTCCGGCGTCGGGAAGTCCTTCGGCGGCGAGCCCTTCAGGGCCTGCTCCATGTAGTCGTGCCAGATCTCGGCCGGGAACGAGGCACCGTGGATCTTCTCCTGGCCTCCCGTTCCGTACATCTCCAGGAACTCACGCTGCTTGTTCTTCTCGTTGTCGTCCAGCCGGAACATGGTGATCGCGGTGGACAGCTGCGGGGTGTAGCCCACGAACCAGGCGGACTTGTTGCCGTCCGTGGTACCGGTCTTGCCGGCCACCTGCCGACCCGTCAGCCGGGCGCTGGTACCGGTTCCCTTGTCGACCACGGTCTTCAGGACGTCCGTGACGTTGTCGGCGACCTGCGGCGTGAACGCCTGGTCGGTGACGACCTTGTGGTTGAAGACCTCGCCGTCCTTGCTCGTGACCTTCTGCACCGAGTACGGGTCGCGCTGCTCGCCGCTGGCCGCGAAGGTGGCGTACGCGCCGGCCATGCGGATCGCGCTGGGGTCGGAGATACCGATGGAGAACGAGGGGAAGTTGGTGCCGGCGAGGCTGCCCTTCAGGATGCCCGCGTCCATCGCGGACTCCTTGACCTTGTCCAGGCCGACGTCCATGCCCAGCTGGACATAGGCGGAGTTCACGGAGAACTGCATCGCCTGACGGAGGTCGATCTGGTAGTTCGGCGGATTGCCCAGCGACTCGTTGCCGTCATTGGTCTGGAGCCACTCCTTGCCCTTGTCGTCCTTCCAGAAGTCGCCGTTGTACTCCTTGATCTTGAGCTTGTTCTTGCCGCTGTAGAGGCTCTTCGGCGAGACCTGGGTGCGTTCGTCCTGCGGCTGCTCCGCGGGGCCGTCGGGGTTGCGCACACCCCACTTCATGGCCGCGGCGAGCACGAACGGCTTGAAGGTCGAACCGACCTGGGCACCGGTCGAGTCGGCGTTGTCCGTGAAGTGCTTGGTCGCGTCCTCACCGCCGTAGATGGCCCGGATGGCGCCGGTCGCCGGATCCACCGAGGCACCGCCGAACTGGACGTGGGTGTCCGTCTTCGGGCGTTGCTTGGGCTTGATGTTGGTCTTCTGGACGTTCTGGACAGCGGCCTTGAGCTGGTTGACCTTCTTCTTGTCGAAGGTCGTGTAGATCGAGTAGCCGCCCTGCTGCAGCTTGTCGGCGCTGATGATCTTGTTGTTGACCAGGTACGCCTTGGCGAGGTCGACGAGATAGCCGATCTGGCCGCTGAGCTGGGTGTTGGACCGAGGGTTCTTCACCGCGGGGAGCTTGGTGTACTTGGCCCGGTCCGTCGGGGTCAGGTAGTGGTACTCGACCATCTTGTCGAGGGTGTCCTGCATCTGCGCCAGAGCACGCCTGCGGTTGGCGTCCGGCGTGGCCGCTGGGTCGATGGAGATCGCGCCCGCGGGGTCGTAGTACGTGGCGCCCTTGAGCATCGCCGCCAGGAAGGCGCACTCGCCGGGGTTCAGGTCGACGGAGTCCTTGTTGAAGTAGGCGCGAGCGGCCGCCTGGATGCCGTAGGCGTTGCGCCCGTAGTACGCGGAGTTGAGGTAGCCGGCCATGATCTCCTCCTTGGAGACCGTGGCACCCACCTTTATGGAGATGAAGATCTCCTTGAACTTCCGCGTGAGCGTCTGCGACTGGTCGTCCAGGCGGGCGTTCTTCACGTACTGCTGGGTGATGGTCGAGCCACCCTGCGTGTTGCCGCCCCGGGCCATGTTGAACACGGCGCGGGCGATGCCCTTGGGATCGACGCCGCTGTCGGTGTAGAAGGTCTTGTTCTCCTGGGAGACGACGGCGTGCTGCATCGCCTTCGGGATCTGGGAGATGTTGACGATCTGCCGGTTGGTCTCACCACCGGTGGCGACCATCTCGCTCTTGTCGGACCAGTAGAAGACGTTGTTCTGCGCGGTCGCGGTCTTGGCCGGGTCGGGAATGCTCACGAGCGCGTAGCCGACGCCGGCGACGGCGACCAGGCTGCCGATGAAGCCGATGAACAGGCCGGCCACAAGCTTCCAGGACGGCATCCACCGCGCCGCCCCGTACTTGCCCGCGCGCGGATAGTCGATGATCCGCTTCTTGCCGGGAGGGGCCGCGCGGCCCCTGCCCCGGCCAGGGCCCCCCGGCCCGCCGGGCGGCGCACCGCGTCGACCTCCGCGGGCGGGCTCGGGCGCCCTGCGGCGATTGCCCGTACTTCTCTGTGCCGCACGCCGGGCATCGGCGCGGCCGCTGTACGACCGCTCCTCCTCGGCCGGCTGCTGTCCCAGCCCGTAATCGGCCGGGGACCCGGTGGCGCCTCGCGGTGCCGCGCGGCGGCCGGAGGACGAGCCGGACTGGCCGCGTCGGGCCGCGGCACGTCCGCCTCCCTGCGGCTGCGGCGGTTTGCGACGGTGCTCGCTCATCGAACGACTACTCCTCGGGCAGGCGCACCCGTGCGCGCCTGGAAACGGCGGCTGGTTTCCGGTCCCCCCGAAGTACGGATGTGGTCGATCCCGCATTCATCCGTACCGACTCCGGGACGCCGACGCCCCCGTACGTCACTTGGCTCCCGGTGGTGTGCATGGCGCACAGACTACGCACCGTCAAAACCCGCCGAGCACACAAGTTCATCCCAAATCAGGCAACTTGCCTCGGATGAATAAGTGATGTGATCCCGTTCACCGTCCCCCCACTTGTCGCACGGGGAAGGCCGTTCTATCGTCATGATGTATCGAGTCGATACATCGGAGCGAGATAAAGCGAGGAGGCGAGCGGATGAGCCGGCGTTCCGGGATTCTCGAGTTCGCCGTACTCGGCCTGCTCCGCGAGTCCCCGATGCACGGCTACGAGCTGCGCAAACGGCTCAACACCTCACTGGGTGTGTTCCGTGCGTTCAGCTACGGAACGCTGTACCCCTGCCTCAAGACGCTGGTCGCCAACGGCTGGTTGATCGAGGAGCCGGGGACCTCTTCGGAGGACGCGCTCGCCGCATCGCTCACAGGACGTCGCGCCAAGATCGTCTATCGGTTGACGGCGGAAGGTAAGGAGCACTTCGAGGAGCTGCTCTCGCAGACCGGTCCGGACGCGTACGAGGACGAGCACTTCGCCGCCCGGTTCGCCTTCTTCGGACAGACGTCGCGCGACGTCCGCGTGCGGGTGCTGGAAGGCCGGCGCAGCCGGCTGGAGGAGCGCCTGGAGAAGATGCGCACCTCCTTCGCCCGCACCCGGGAACGACTCGACGACTACACGCTTGAGCTACAGCGCCACGGGATGGAGTCCGTGGAGCGCGAAGTGCGCTGGCTGAACGAGCTCATCGAGAGCGAGCGGGCCGGACGGGACCTCCGCGGTTCCGGCTCCGGGGGGACCGCTCAGCAGGACACCACACATGGATCGACGGGCGGCCTGCCCCGTTCCGGGGACACCCCCGGCGCGGATACGCCCGGCGACACCGCCACGTGAGCGCCCAGTCAGGGCCTCACTCGTACACACAGGGAGCAGCCGGAATGGGTTCGGTTCGCGTAGCCGTCGTCGGCGTGGGCAACTGCGCCGCGTCGCTGGTGCAGGGAGTCGAGTACTACAAGGACGCCGACCCGGCGTCGAAGGTCCCCGGCCTGATGCACGTGCAGTTCGGTGACTACCACGTGCGCGACGTGGAGTTCGTCGCCGCGTTCGACGTCGACGCCAAGAAGGTCGGCCTCGACCTCGCGGACGCGATCGGCGCCTCCGAGAACAACACCATCAAGATCTGCGACGTGCCCTCCACCGGCGTCACGGTGCAGCGCGGCCACACCCTCGACGGTCTCGGCAAGTACTACCGCGAGACCATCGAGGAGTCCGAGGCCGAGCCGGTCGACATCGTCCAGGTCCTCAAGGACAAGCAGGTCGACGTCCTGGTCTGCTACCTGCCGGTGGGTTCCGAGGACGCGGCGAAGTTCTACGCCCAGTGCGCCATCGACGCCAAGGTCGCCTTCGTCAACGCCCTTCCGGTCTTCATCGCCGGCACCAAGGAATGGGCGGACAAGTTCACCGAGGCGGGCGTCCCGATCGTCGGTGACGACATCAAGTCCCAGGTCGGCGCCACCATCACGCACCGCGTCATGGCGAAGCTGTTCGAGGACCGCGGTGTCATCCTGGACCGCACCATGCAGCTGAACGTCGGCGGCAACATGGACTTCAAGAACATGCTCGAGCGCGAGCGCCTGGAGTCCAAGAAGATCTCCAAGACGCAGGCCGTCACCTCCCAGATCCCCGACCGGGACCTCGGCGAGAAGAACGTCCACATCGGCCCGTCCGACTACGTGGCCTGGCTGGACGACCGCAAGTGGGCCTACGTCCGCCTCGAGGGCCGCGCCTTCGGTGACGTCCCGCTGAACCTGGAGTACAAGCTCGAGGTCTGGGACTCCCCGAACTCGGCGGGCGTCATCATCGACGCGCTGCGCGCCGCGAAGATCGCCAAGGACCGCGGCATCGGCGGCCCGATCCTGTCGGCGTCCTCGTACTTCATGAAGTCCCCGCCGGTGCAGTACTTCGACGACGAGGCCCGCGAGAACGTCGAGAAGTTCATCAGGGGAGAGGTCGAGCGCTGACCACGCGCCCCCCGCACTGAAAACGCTCCTGCCAGGGCTTGAAGGGTCCCCGGGTACTCCACCCGGGGACCCTTCCCTGTGTGAGGCTGTGCCCCATGCCCGTCGTCCGTGACCTGCGCGTCCTGCTCCGCCTCCGGTACTTCCGGCGCCTGCTCGCCGTACGGCTGCTCTCCCAGGGCGCGGACGGCGTCTACCAGGTCGCGCTCGCCGCCTACGTCGTCTTCTCACCGGAGAAGCAGACCTCGGCCGCCGCGATCGCCTCCGCCATGGCGGTCCTACTTCTGCCGTACTCCCTGGTGGGCCCCTTCGCCGGCGTCCTCCTGGACCGCTGGCGCCGCCGCCAGGTCTTCCTCTACGGCAATCTGCTGCGGGCCCTGATGGCCTCCGCGACGGCTGTGCTGATTCTCGGTCACGCCCCGGAGTGGCTCTTCTACGCCTCCGCCCTGTCGGTCACCGCCGTCAACCGCTTCGTCCTGGCGGGCCTGTCCGCCGCCCTCCCCCGTGTCGTGGACGCCGAACGGCTCGTGCTGGCGAACTCCCTCTCCCCGACCGCCGGCACCCTCGCCGCGGCCGCCGGTGGCGGGCTCGCCTTCGTCGTACGCCTGGTGGTGGCCGACTCCGACGCCGCCGTGGTGCTGCTGGGCGCGCTGCTGTATCTGTGCGGTGCGCTGGCGGCCCTCCGGCTGGGGCGCGAACAGCTGGGCCCCGATCCGGAGTTGGTGCAGCCCCGGCTGGCCGCGGCGCTCACCGGCACCGCACGCGACCTGGCCGGAGCGGTACGCCACCTCGCCGCCCCACCGCGCCGGGAGGCGGCCTGGGCGCTCCTCGCGATGACCCTGATGCGGTTCTGCTACGGGGCCCTGCTGGTGACGCTGCTGATGCTGTGCCGGTACGCCTTCTCCTCGACCGCCGAGGAGGGTCTGCGGCTGCTGGGGCTGGCGTTGGGGACCTCCGCCGCCGGCTTCTTCGCGGCGGCGGTGCTGACGCCCTGGGCGGCGGGGCGGCTCGGCCCGGGCCGCTGGATCGTCGTCTGCGCCGGCGCGGCGGCGATCCTGGAGCCCGCTCTCGGCCTCCCGTTCGCCACCGGCCCGATGCTGGTCGCGACGTTCGTCCTCGGACTGACCACGCAGGGAGCGAAGATCGCGACCGACACCGTGGTGCAGTCCTCGGTCGACGACGGCTTCCGCGGCCGGATCTTCTCCGTCTACGACGTCCTGTTCAACGTCGCCTTCGTGGGTGCCGCCGCGGTGGCCGCCCTGATGCTGCCGCCGGACGGTCGCTCAACGGCGCTGGTCATCGCGGTCGCCCTCATCTACGGGGCGGTTGCGGTGACTATGGCCCGCTTTGGTCTCCGGTAAGTGTCACATCAAGGCCACAGAGTCCCTCCCGGTGACAGGAGTGTCAGTGGCGGCCGGTAACTTACCTGGGTCTTACGCCGCTCTTATACAGAGCGTTCACCAACTCTCCAGGGGGAACCCACCGTGTCCACTCCGCCCCAGGGTCAGAACCCGTTCGCACAGGGACAGCAGCCGCCGGCCGCGCCGCAGGGCCAGGCTCCGTACCCGCCCCAGGGCGGCTACCCGCAGCAGGCGGGTCAGCCCGGGTTCCCCACCGCGCCCTACGCGCCGGTTCCCCCGCAGCGCAGCCGCAAGCTCAGCTTCAAGGCGATCCGGATCATCCTGGTCATCGTCGTCGCCCTGGGCTTCGGCGCGTACAAGTTCATATCCGGCCAGGACGACGCCGACACGGCCAAGGTCGGCGACTGCATGCACCGCGGCAGCACCAACGACAACAACCCGGACCTCGAGGTCGTGAAGTGCACTGACTCGAAGGCCCAGTTCGTGGTGCTGGCCAAGATCAGCGGCAAGTACTCCTCGGTCGAGGCCGAGTCGAAGTGCACGGCCGCTGCGAAGGACTTCCAGTACTCCTACACCCAGAGCGGTGACGGTAGCGACTTCCTGCTCTGCCTGAAGGACTACAAGAAGTAGGCCGGACAGAGCGAGGGGCGGTGTTTCACGTGAAACACCGCCCCTCGGCACATCCCCGGGGTCATGTTTCACGTGAAACATGACCCCTTTTTCGCGGCCTCAGCTCTGCTCGGCCCACCACTCCTTGAGCGCCCGGGTGGCGCTCTCCTCGTCCATGGGGCCGTTTTCCAGACGCAGTTCCAGCATGTGCTTGTACGCCTGGCCGATGACGGGACCCGGTTCGACTCCGAGGATCTGCATGATCTGGTTGCCGTCGAGGTCCGGGCGGATCGCGTCCAGTTCCTCCTGCTCCTGGAGCTGGGCGATGCGCTCCTCCAGGCCGTCGTAGGCGCGGGAGAGCGCCGCCGCCTTCCGCTTGTTGCGGGTCGTGCAGTCGGAGCGCGTGAGCTTGTGGAGACGGCCGAGGAGCGGGCCGGCATCACGGACGTACCGGCGGACGGCGGAGTCCGTCCACTCGCCGGTGCCGTATCCGTGGAAGCGCAGGTGGAGTTCGACCAGACGGGAGACGTCCTTCACCAGTTCGTTGGAGTACTTGAGGGCGGTCATCCGCTTCTTCGTCATCTTCGCCCCGACCACCTCGTGGTGGTGGAACGAGACCCGTCCGTCCTTCTCGAACCGGCGCGTGCGGGGCTTGCCGATGTCGTGCAGGAGCGCGGCCAGGCGCAGGGTCAGGTCGGGCCCGTCCTCCTCCAGGGCGATCGCCTGCTCCAGGACGATGAGCGTGTGCTCGTACACGTCCTTGTGACGGTGGTGCTCGTCGCTCTCCAGGCGCAGGGCCGGGAGCTCGGGCAGCACGTGGTCCGCGAGACCGGTGTCGACGAGCAGCGTCAGGCCCTTGCGCGGGTTCGCGGAGAGGATCAGCTTGTTCAGCTCGTCCCGCACCCGCTCGGCCGACACGATCTCGATGCGTCCGGCCATCTCCTTCATGGCCGTCACGACCTCGGGAGCCACCTCGAAGTCCAGCTGCGCGGCGAACCGCGCGGCCCGCATCATCCGCAGCGGGTCGTCGGAGAACGACGCCTCGGGGGTGCCCGGCGTGCGCAGCAGGCGCCTCGCCAGGTCGGCGCGCCCCTCGTGCGGGTCGATGAACGTCTTCTCCGGGAGCGCGAGGGCCATCGCGTTCACCGTGAAGTCCCGTCGGACGAGGTCCTCCTCGATGGAGTCGCCGTACGACACCTCGGGCTTGCGCGACGTCCGGTCGTAGGCCTCCGACCGGTAGGTCGTCACCTCGATCTGGAAGCCGTCCTTCTGCGCGCCGACGGTGCCGAAGGCGATGCCGACCTCCCAGACGGCATCCGCCCAGGGCCGGACGATCTTCAGGACGTCCTCGGGCCGGGCGTCGGTCGTGAAGTCGAGGTCGTTGCCGAGCCGGCCGAGCAACGCGTCCCGGACCGAGCCGCCGACCAGGGCGAGCGAGAACCCGGCCTCCTGGAAGCGACGGGCGAGGTCGTCGGCGACGGGGGCCACCGACAGCTGCTCACTCGACATGCGGGGCGGCACCTCACTCTGGGCACGGGGGTTGTCTTCGTTGGCGTTCGGCACAACAGAAGAGAGTACGTGTCCAAGGGGACCCGGGGCGCCTCCATTGAATGCGCACAACCCGGCCGGGGCGTCTGCTGTCATACCTGCTCAAGAGCGGTGCTCGTGAGGTAAGACACGGCACCGCTCGATACAGCAACATATAGGACGTACCGCCGCCCCTTGCCGATCTTGCGGAGCAGACCGCGGCACTTACCCTCAGCGCGCATCGTTACCATGCGTGGACGCACATTGCGACGACCACTGACGACGACGAGGGACGGGCGAGCGCGTGGCCGAAGCGGCAGACTTCCAGGGGACCACTCCCTCACCTGCCCGCCGGTGGCTGCGGCGCTCCGGAGCACTGCTCGCCGGAGCGCCCCTACTGGCAGGTCTGCTGCAGCTGCCCGCGGGCGCGGCCACGCAGACCTCTGCACGGGACGCCTCCGGCGCCGGCTCGGTGTCCGTGGCCCTGGACTCCCTCAGTCCCTCCGCGCCCACGGACGGCGACACGCTGACCGTCTCCGGCACAGTGACCAACAACGGCAAGCAACCGGTCACCGGCGCCCACGTGGGGCTGCGGGTGGGCCCCGAGATCAGCACGCGCTCGGGCATCGACGACATCGCCCGCAGCAGCGACAGCGTGCAGGGCGCGAGCGGCCCCGAGGTCGGCGGCAAGTACGCCGAGAAGTTCGCCAAGCTCACTCCGGGGGTCGCCGAGCACTTCAGCATCTCGGTGCCGGTCGACAAGCTCGACCTCGGCGGTGACGGGATCTACCAGTTCGCCGTCGCGCTGTCCGGGCAGACCACCGCCCAGCCCTGGGTCCAGACCCTCGGCGTCCAGCGGACCTTCCTCCCCTGGCAGGCCGAGGGGGCGGACACGAAGACGAAGACGACCTTCCTGTGGCCGCTCGTCTCCACCGTCCACCTGACCGCCGAGACGGGCCCGAACGACCAGCAGACGCCGGTCTTCCTCAACGACGACCTCGCCAAGGAGATCTCCCCCGGCGGCCGCCTGGACGAGATGCTGACCCTCGGCGAGGGTCTCGACGTCACCTGGGTGCTCGACCCCGACCTGATCGCCTCCGTCGACGCGATGGCGCGCAGCTACAAGATCAAGAACGAGGACGGCACCACCACGGTCGGGACCCACCAGGCGGTCGCCAAGCGGTGGCTCGACGAGCTGCAGAAGGCGGTGGCGGACCAGGAGGTCGTCGCTCTGCCCTTCGCCGACCCGGACCTCGCGTCCCTGGCGCACAACGGCACCGGAGTCACCGGCTCCCTGAGCCACCTGAACGAGGCCACCGACGTGGCGGCCACCACGGTCAGGACCGTGCTGCACGTGACGCCCGCCACGGACTTCGCCTGGCCCGTGGACGGCGCGGTCGACCCGTCGATCGTCAAGGTCGCCACCTCGGCGGGCGCCGACAAGGTGATCGTCCGCAGCGACAGCCTCCAGGAGACCGGCGGCCTGCCCTACACGCCCTCCGCGGCCCGTCCGATCGGCGGGGGCACCACGGCGGTCGTCGCGGACGCACGGCTGTCGACGGCCTTCCAGGGCGATCTGACGACGGCTTCCTCCTCCACGCTCGCCGTGCAGCGGTTCCTGGCCCAGAGCCTGGCGCTCAACGCCCAGTCGGACAAGCAGCGCAGCATCGTCGTGGCACCGCAGCGCATGCCCACCACCTCCCAGGCGCAGGCGATGGCGGACGCGCTGTCGGCCCTGCAGAGCGGGAACTGGTCGCGGACCCAGAAGCTCTCCGCGGCCGCCAAGGCCAAGCCGGATCCGGGCGCCACCACCAGGCTGCCGTCGGCCTCCGCCTATCCGTCCGCGCTGCGCAGGCAGGAGCTGCCGCGCTCCGCCTTCGAGCAGATCGCGCGGACGCAGGACACCCTCGGCAACTTCAAGGTGATCCTGACCAACGACTCGCGCGTGGTGACCCCCTTCGGGCGGGCCATGAACCGCGACATGTCCACCTCGTGGCGAGGTCGCGCGAGCGCCGCGGAGGATTTCCGCAGCAGTGTGGAGAACCACCTCGGCGAGCTGACCCGTCAGGTCGAACTGATCGACAAGTCCGACACCAAGCTGTCCGGACGCAGCGCCACGATCCCGGTGACCGTCCGGAACAACCTCGTGCAGGGCGTCCAGCACCTGGTGCTGCGCCTCACCTCGACCAGCCCCAACCGCCTCAAGATCGGCGACTACGCCTTCGACGAGCAGCCGATCACCGTCTCCGGCGGCCACAGCCAGACGGTGAAGTTCACCACGACGGCCAAGGCCAACGGCCAGGCCACCGTGGTCGCCCAGCTGTACACGCAGGACGGTCAGAAGTACGGCGACCCCGTCAGCTTCGACGTGAAGGTCACCGAGTTCACGGCGACCGTCATGCTGGTCATCGGCGGCGGCTTCCTCCTGCTGGTCCTGGCCGGCTTCCGTATGTACACGCAGCGCAAGCGGGCCGCCCGCCAGGCCGGGGAGAACGGGCCCGACGACGAGCCGGGCGAGGAGAACGCGGAACCGGAGAACCCGGAGAGCCCCGCGGCACGTCTCACGGAGGAGTCCGGCACCGATGCCCGGGCAGGCGACCCGCAGCAGCCGAGTGACCCGACACCGGACACCGCGGTGGAAAGCACGGACCCCTCCGCCACGGGTGAGAGAGTGGACCGTTGAGCGATGTCGTGGCCGGTGGGCCCGGGACGATGAGGTGGGGTAACCATGAACGCGCCGTACGACGGTGACCGCGGCCAGGCCGTGGGCAGCTCGGGGCACCCCGAGGGCCCGCCGCCCGAGCCCGGCCAGGTGCCGCCGCAGCCGCCCGCCGACGCGTACCTGCAGGACGCCTACGACCAGGACCCCTACCGGGCGCAGGACCTCGCCGCCCAGGACCCGGTCGCCGAGGCCCTCTACGACCGCGCCGCGCACCCCCCGCCGCCCCCCGGCACGTACGAGCCGCAGCAGCCGCAGTACGGCCGCCCGCCCCAGTCGGCGTACGCCCCGGACCCGCAGGTGTGGGCCCAGACCCCGGCTCCCGAGCCGGACGGCGCGACCCAGTACCTCCCCTACGGCGACAACCGGCGCACCGCCCAGTACGTGGGCGTCGACGACCTGGTGACCGAGGCCGGCGAGGAGCGCCACGAGCCGGACGCGTTCGCGCACCTCTTCCGGGACCAGCAGCAGGGCAGCGGGCGTCCGACGGATCCGCCGTCGGTGCCCGGACCTGCCAGCGCCCCCGGCGGGCAGGCTCCGGCGGCGCAGTACGCGCAGCCGACTGCTCCGGCGCCCGCGGGCGAGCAGACCATGAACCTCGCCCCCACCCCCGGGGCCGATCAGACGTTGAACCTGGGTGCCGTGCCCGTCGTGGCCCCCGAGGTCCCCGCGCCCGCCCCCGCCGCGAAGAAGGGCGGGAAGGCCGGCGGTCTGCTCAAGTCCAGCGCCGTGATGGCGGCGGGCACGATGGTCTCCCGCCTCACCGGCTTCATCCGCTCGGCGCTGATCGTCTCCGCGCTGGGCACGGCTCTTCTCGGTGACACCTTCCAGGTCGCCTACCAGCTGCCGACGATGATCTACATCCTCACCGTCGGCGGCGGTCTCAACTCGGTCTTCGTGCCTCAGCTCGTGCGGGCCATGAAGGAGGACGACGACGGCGGCGAGGCCTTCGCCAACCGGCTGCTGACGCTGGTGATCGTCGCTCTCGCGGCGCTCACCGCGGTCGCGGTCCTCGCGGCGCCGGTGCTGGTGCGGGTGCTCTCGGTGAACGTCGCGGGCGACCCGGCGGCCAACGAGGTCGCCGTCACCTTCACCCGCTACTTCCTGCCCTCCATCTTCTTCATGGGCATCCATGTGGTGATGGGCCAGATCCTCAACGCCCGCGGCAAGTTCGGCGCGATGATGTGGACGCCGGTCCTCAACAACATCGTCATCATCGTGACGCTGGGCATGTTCCTCTGGGTGTACGGCACGTCCGCGCACTCGAACATCACGGTCACGAGCATCCCGCCGGAGGGCCAGCGGCTCCTCGGGATCGGCGTTCTCCTCGGACTGGTCGTCCAGGCCCTGGCGATGATCCCCTACCTGCGCGAGACCGGGTTCCGGCTGCGCCTGCGCTTCGACTGGAAGGGCCACGGCCTCGGCAAGGCCGCGATGCTCGCCAAGTGGACGGTGCTGTTCGTCCTCGCCAACCAGGCGGGCGCCCTGGTCGTCACGCAGCTGGCGACGGCGGCCGTGAAGGACACGAACATCGCCGGCACCGGCTTCAGCGCCTACGCCAACGCCCAGCTCATCTGGGGCCTTCCGCAGGCGATCATCACCGTGTCCCTGATGGCGGCCCTGCTGCCGCGCATCTCGCGTTCGGCGGCCGAGGGCGACAAGGGCGCGGTCCGCGACGACATCTCCCAGGGCCTGCGCACCACGGCCGTGGCCATCGTGCCGATCGCCTTCGGGTTCCTGGCCCTCGGCATCCCGATGTGCACGCTCATCTTCGGCACCTCGGGCACCGGCGCCGCCACCAACATGGGCTACATGCTGATGGCCTTCGGCCTCGGCCTGATCCCGTACTCGGTGCAGTATGTCGTCCTGCGCGCCTTCTACGCCTACGAGGACACCCGGACGCCGTTCTACAACACGGTCATCGTGGCCGCGGTCAACGCGGGCGCCTCGGCGCTGTGTTACCTCGTGCTGCCGGCCCGCTGGGCCGTCGCCGGCATGGCCTGCGCGTACGGTCTGGCCTACGCGATCGGCGTCGGAGTGGCCTGGAACCGGCTGCGCAAGCGCCTGGGCGGCGACCTGGACGGCGCCCGCGTGCTGCGGACGTACGCCAGGCTCTGCATCGCCTCGGTGCCGGCCGCCGCCCTCAGCGGCGCGGTCTGCTACGGGATCGGCCACACGCTCGGCCAGGGCGTCGTGGGATCCTTCGCGGCGATGCTGGTCGGCGGGGCGGTTCTGCTCGGAGTCTTCTTCGTCGCCGCCCGCAAGATGCGGATCGAGGAACTGAACTCACTGGTCGGCATGGTCCGCGGGCGTCTGGGGCGCTGACGCGGGGGTACGCGCACAACCATCGTCCGCCACCGCGTGTCGTGCATAGCGGCGGACTGTGGGCACAATTGGTTTCGGCGTCGGACGGCGCGCACGGAAGTCGGTCGGCGCGCGATGGATGGGGAGGCAGGGACGACGGTGGCGGAACGGAGCACGGCTGCCGTCGACGTGGCAGACAACAGCGGCGACAAGCCGCTGACCGCGGAGGCGGACCAGTCCACGGCCGACGGGGTGGCCCAGAACCGGGAGCGGGACACGGACATCGACGAGGCACAGGGGAGTGGCGGGACCGAGGGTTCCGGGAAGGCCTCGACGCCCGAGCTGCACAGCGGGCACAAGCTCGCCAGACGGTACCGGCTCGAGGAGTGCGTCACCCGTCTGGACGGATTCAGCAGTTGGCGGGCCGTCGACGAGAAACTGCGTCGCGCCGTCGGGGTTCACATCCTGCCCGCGGACCACGCGCGGGCACGATCCGTTCTCGCGGCCGCCCGCTCCGCGGCGCTGCTCGGCGACCCGCGCTTCGTCCAGGTCCTCGACGCCGTCGAGGAGAACGACCTCGTCTACGTCGTCCACGAGTGGTTGCCCGACGCCACCGAGATGACCACGCTCCTCGCCTCCGGGCCGCTGGAGCCGTACGACGCCTACCAGATGGTCAGCCAGATCGCCGCCGCCATGGCCGCGGCGCACCGCGAGGGCCTGGCCCATCTGCGCCTGAACCCCAACGCCGTGCTGCGGACGTCGAGCGGCCAGTGGCGCATCCGCGGACTCGCCGTCAACGCCGCCCTGCGCGGCATCAGTTCCGAGACCCCGCAGCGCACCGACACCGAGGCAGTCGGCGCTCTGCTGTACGCGGCGCTCACCCAGCGCTGGCCGTACGAGAGCGACGCCTACGGGCTGTCGGGGCTGCCCAAGGACGTCGGCCTGATCGCACCCGACCAGGTGCGGGCCGGTGTCCACCGCGGCCTGTCCGAGCTGTCCATGCGGGCCCTCGCCAACGACGGGGCGACCGCCTCCCGGCACGAGTCGGCGTGCACGACGCCGGAGGAACTGGTGAAGGCGATCGGCGAGATGCCCCGCATCCGGCCGCCGGAGCCGACGTTCACCGCGCCGCCGGAGTACCAGCGCACGACCTACCAGCAGGGCACGTACGGCCGGCCGGCGCCGCACCCGGGTGTCACCCAGCCGGTCCCGGCTCCTCCGGCGCCCCTTCAGAGCCGCACCGGCAAGGCGCTGAAGTGGGCCGTCTCGGCGCTCCTCATCGCCGCGCTGGGTCTGGGCAGTTGGCAGCTCGCCGAGGTCCTCATGGACAACGGCAGCAAGAACGACGACACCAACAAGACCCAGACGACCGACGGCAACGACAAGAACAGCGGCAAGACCAAGCCGGTCCGGACCCTCAAGATCCAGAGCGCTCAGGAGTACGTCGCCAAGGGCGACGCCCAGCACCCGGGCGACGTCGGGAAGACGTACGACAACGACAGCTCCACGTACTGGCGCACCGCCAGCTACAAGGACGGCCCGGACATGAACCCGGCCTTCAAGCCGGGCGTCGGCATCGTCTACGACCTCGGCTCCGCGCAGGAGGTCTCCGGCGCGTCGATAGGGCTTCTGTTCGGCGGCAACCACACGACGGTCACGCTGTACGGCACCGATTCCATGAGCTCGTCCGTTCCGATCACGTCGATGACGAAGCTGGGGTCGGTGAGGACCGCGGGCACCTCGGCCAAGGTGACGGTCGCCAAGCCGGTGAAGAGCCGGTACGTGCTGGTGTGGTTCACCGCCCTTCCCTACGCGCAGGGCGACAACTACAGCAACGCCGGTTACAAGCAGGCCATCACCGACCTGAAGTTCACCGGCTGAGCACGTCAGGGGGAGGGGGTCCGATGGCAGATGACACCGCATACGGCGACGCGAGCGATCAGGATCTCCTGGCCCGCCATGTGAAAGGCGACCCGGACGCCTTCGGTGAGATCGTACGGCGGCACCGTGACCGTCTCTGGGCGGTCGCCCTGCGCACGCTGGGCGACCGCGAGGAGGCCGCTGACGCCGTCCAGGACGCCCTCGTCTCCGCCTACCGGGCCGCCCACACCTTCCGCGGCCAGTCGGCCGTCACGACCTGGCTGCACCGGATCACGGTGAACGCCTGCCTCGACCGCGCCCGGAAGGCGGCCTCCCGCAAGACCTCCCCGGTCGACGACACCGAGCGGCTGGAGCAGCTGCTGGAGCCGCACGAGGAGGCCTCGGCGCCGGCCGAGCGCAACGATCTGCACCGTCAGCTGCTGGAGGCCCTCGGCACTCTGCCGCCCGACCAGCGTGCCGCCCTCGTCCTCGTGGACATGCAGGGGTACCCGGTCGCCGAGGCGGCCCGTGTCCTCGACGTCCCCACCGGCACGGTGAAGAGCCGCTGCGCCCGCGGCCGAGCCAGACTCCTGCCGCTCCTCACTCATCTGCGACCGGAAAGCTCCGGTGGCGGAAAGCAACAGGGCGAGGAGCGGAACCGGACTCAGGGGACATCCGTCCCACCGGCAGCGGGACCGCCGACTGTCGGTCCCCGTGACACCGGACCGAGTGATCCAGCTGCTGTGAAGGGCGGAGGTGGGCGAGCGTGACTTCCACGACGGACATGGCCGGGCACCCGGACGTCGCCGAGATCTCCGACCTCACCGAGGGTCTGCTGCCGCCGTCCCGGACCGCCGACATCCGGCAGCACCTGGACGAGTGCGAGCTCTGTACGGACGTGTACGTCTCGCTGGAGGAGATCCGGGGGCTGCTCGGCACGCTGCCCGGTCCGACCCGCATGCCCGCCGATGTCGCCGGGCGCATCGACGCCGCACTCGCCGCCGAGGCACTGCTGAACGCCACGGCGCCCGCAGCGCAGGACTTCGCATCGCCCGTCACCGCGCCCCACGCGAACACCGGCGTGGACGAGAGCGCTCATGTTTCACGTGAAACATCGGTGGCTGCCGACCGCCCGTCCGGTCACGCGCGCTCGTCGTCGACGGGACCGGGCCGCAAGGACCGCAAGCGAGGCGGCCGTCGCAGGATCGCCGTCCTCGGCGGCGTGTTCGGTGTCGCCGCTCTCGGGCTCGGTACGGTTCTGGTCGCCACGTTCGACGACGGCAAGCCGAGCGGGGAGTCAGGCCGGCAGACCACCGCGGCGGACACCTTCTCCGACAAGAAGCTGGGCCGCCAGGTCTCGGACCTTCTCTCCAAGGGCAGCGACTCCGGGCGGGGCTCCGTCGCCCCGCACCACAGCGTCGGCGTCCAGGGCGGCCCCAGCATTATGTCGCCGAAGCTGGACCGCTCCCTCGCGGTTCCCCCGTGCGTCCTGAAGGGCATCGGACGCAACGACGCGGCACTGGCGACCGAGAAGGGCGTCTACAAGGGCGCCGACGTCCTGCTGGTGGTGCTCTCCGACCCGTCCGACAGCAACAAGGTCGACGCCTACCTCGTGGAGACGTCCTGCGTGGCCCACCCGTCGTCGGCCAAGGCCAAGGTTCTGCTCACGCACTCCTACGCCAAGCCGTAGCGGCCGACGCTTCGACTCCGCCCCGTGTGATGGCCGGTACGGAGGCATGTCCGGAGCACGCCCCTGTCCCCTGCTCCGTGTGCCCGGACACAGCGGGAATGCGCGCCCCTTAGGATCCGTTGGGTGGGGTGAGAGCTCTGAAAGGGGCTTCCATCCGGTCCGACGACGCAGTCCAGAGACGAGGAAACAAGCCGTGAGCGACGTCCGTAACGTGATCATCATCGGCTCCGGGCCCGCCGGCTACACGGCGGCGCTCTACACCGCGCGCGCGTCGCTGAAGCCGCTGGTCTTCGAGGGCGCAGTCACCGCCGGCGGTGCGCTCATGAACACCACCGAGGTGGAGAACTTCCCCGGCTTCCAGGACGGCATCATGGGCCCCGAGCTCATGGACAACATGCGCGCCCAGGCCGAGCGTTTCGGCGCCGAGCTCGTCCCCGACGACGTCGTCTCCGTCGACCTGACCGGCGACATCAAGACCGTCACGGACACCGCCGGCACCGTGCACAAGGCGAAGGCCGTCATCGTCACCACCGGCTCCCAGCACCGCAAGCTCGGTCTGCCGAAGGAGGACGCGCTGTCCGGCCGCGGTGTCTCCTGGTGCGCCACCTGTGACGGGTTCTTCTTCAAGGACCAGGACATCGCCGTGATCGGCGGCGGCGACACCGCGATGGAGGAGGCCACCTTCCTCTCCCGCTTCGCCAAGTCCGTGACGATCGTCCACCGCCGCGACACCCTGCGCGCCTCCAAGGCGATGCAGGAGCGCGCCTTCGCCGACCCGAAGATCAAGTTCGTGTGGGACAGCGAGGTCGCCGAGATCCAGGGCGAGCAGAAGCTGTCGGGCCTGAAGCTGCGCAACCTCAAGACCGGCGAGCTGAGCGACCTGCCGGTCACCGGCCTGTTCATCGCGATCGGCCACGACCCGCGCACCGAACTCTTCAAGGGCCAGCTCGACCTGGACGAGGAGGGCTACCTGAAGGTCGCCGCCCCCTCGACCCGCACCAACGTGACCGGTGTGTTCGCCGCCGGTGACGTCGTCGACCACACCTACCGTCAGGCGATCACCGCGGCCGGCACCGGCTGCTCGTCCGCTCTCGACGCCGAGCGCTTCCTCGCCGCCCTCGCGGACGAGGAGCAGGCCGAGCCCGAGAAGACCGCTGTCTGATCCTCCCCGTCCACCCGCCCCACCGCACACCAGTAAAAGGAGCCCCCGCCGTGGCCGACCTGAAGAACGTGACCGACGACTCCTTCGAGCAGGACGTCCTCAAGAGCGACAAGCCCGTCCTGGTGGACTTCTGGGCCGCCTGGTGCGGCCCGTGCCGCCAGATCGCTCCGTCGCTCGAGGCGATCGCCAAGGAGTACGGCGACAAGATCGAGGTCGTCAAGCTCAACATCGACGAGAACCCCGGTACGGCTGCCAAGTACGGCGTCATGTCCATCCCGACGCTGAACGTCTACCAGGGTGGCGAGGTCGCCAAGACCATCGTCGGTGCCAAGCCGAAGGCCGCGATCGTCCGTGACCTCGAGGACTTCATCGCCGAGTGACGTTTCACGTGAAACATCAGGGGCCGACCCGGACGGGTCGGCCCCTTCGCGTTGCAGAGAACCACTCACAGGGGTCGGAGAGCGGGTTCCTTCTGTACGGCTCCGAGCAGCCGGTCGAGCGCCATCTCCACGTCTTCCTTCCAGGAGAGCGTCGTCCTTAGCTCGAGCCGCAGGCGCGGGGTGACGGGGTGCGGTCGCACCGTCTTGAAGCCCACGGCGAGGAGATGGTCGGCCGGCAGAACGCAGGCGGGCTCCTTCCACCGCGCGTCTCCGAAGGCTTCGATCGCCTTGAAACCGCGCCGCAGGAGGTCCTTGGCGACCGTCTGCACCATCACGCGCCCCAGCCCCTGTCCCTGATAGCCGGGCATGATGGACGCGGTGATCAGCTGGACCGCGTCGGGTGACACAGGGCTGGTGGGGAACGCCGTGGAGCGGGGCACATAGGCGGGCGGGGCGTAGAGCACGAAACCCACCGGCACGTCATCGACGTAGACGACCCGGCCGCAGGATCCCCAGTCGAGCAGGACGGCGGAGATCCACGCCTCCTTCTCCAGGGCGGCCGTACCGGCCTTTACCGCGGCTTCTCCGCTGACCGGGTCGAGTTCCCAGAAGACGCAAGACCGGCAGCGGCTGGGAAGGTCCTGAAGGTTGTCCAGCGTGAGCGGTACGAGCCGACGCCCCATGAAGGCTGTTCCTCGCTTCCTTCGCCCGCGGCGTCGCGAGCGGCTGTCAGAGAGCTCCGTTCCCTCAGCAGGCTGCCGACGAAGCCGCCGACCGCCCCCAGCCCCAGGGCCGCGCTCATCCATCCGGTCCGGCTCACCGTTCCCATGGCCCCTGCCTCCCCTCAGAGGTCGCCTGGTGGATGCGCCACACCCGATCGCATCGTATCCACGATGCCATTCCATCGATACCGACTGACAGCAAAGAGCGGGCCGTGTTCCGGTACCACCGGAACACGGCCCGCCTGGCCGGTCACCGTCCCACCGACGGGTGGGCGGCCACCCTCTCTACGCCTCCGGCTCCGCGGAGTCGCCGTCGTGCAGGCCCTGCTGAAGGACCGGTCCCTCACCGGGAGCGAGGGTGCCGAGGATGCGCTCGAGGTCCTCCATCGACGCGAACTCGACGGTGATCTTGCCCTTCTTCTGCCCCAGGTCGACCTTCACCCGCGTCTCGAAACGGTCCGAGAGCCGGGTGGCGAGGTCCGTCAGCGCCGGGGAGACCCGACCGCCGGCTCGCGGCCCCTTGGCCCGCTGAGCGCTCTGCGGACGCGACCCCATCAGGGTCACGATCTCCTCGACGGCCCGCACCGAGAGCCCCTCCGCGACGATGCGGTGGGCCAGCCGGTCCTGCTCCTCCGAGTCCTCGACGGACAGCAGAGCCCGCGCATGACCGGCCGACAGCACCCCGGCGGCCACCCGGCGCTGCACGGCGGGCGAGAGCTTCAGCAGGCGCAGGGTGTTGGACACCTGCGGGCGGGACCGGCCGATGCGGTCGGCGAGCTGGTCGTGGGTGCAGTTGAAGTCCTTCAGGAGCTGGTCGTAGGCGGCGGCCTCTTCCAGCGGGTTCAGCTGCGCACGGTGCAGGTTCTCCAGGAGGGCGTCCAGGAGGAGCTTGTCGTCGTCCGTGGCCCGCACGATCGCAGGGATGGCCTCCAGCCCCGCCTCACGGCTGGCCCGCCAGCGCCGCTCGCCCATGATGAGCTCGTAGCGCGCGGGGCCGACCTGACGCACGACGACCGGCTGGAGAAGACCGACCTCCTGAATGGAGGTGACCAGCTCCTGCAGCGCGTCCTCGTCGAAGACCTCGCGGGGCTGGCGCGGGTTGGGGGTGATCGAGTCGAGGGGAAGCTCCGCGAAGTGAGCCCCCATCGGGGCCGCGGGAATGTCCTCGACGCCGTTCACCGACGGCAGCTCGGTTTCATGGGAAACCGGCGGCAGCGTTGTCACCTTCGCCGCGGCCACTCCGCGGTCGGTCGTCAGCACCGGTACCGACGACGGGGACGCGGCACCCGCGCCTCCCACCGCGGCCGAAGCCGGCGTCTTCTCCGTCGGGGCAGCGGGGATCAGTGCGCCGAGTCCACGGCCCAAACCCCTCCGTCGCTCGCTCACTGAATACCCTCCACCATGCTCGGGTTGCTCTGGGCGCCGATATGGGCCTGCGTCGGGTCGTAACTGACACCGACACCCTTCAGCGCGATTTCTCGTGCCGCCTCAAGATAGGACAACGCACCGCTGGACCCCGGATCGTAGGTCAGCACTGTCTGTCCGTAGCTCGGCGCCTCGGAGATACGGACCGAGCGGGGAATGCTCGTCCGCAGCACCTCGTCGCCGAAGTGGGTGCGCACCTCTTCCGCGACCTGTGACGCGAGCCGCGTCCGGCCGTCGTACATGGTGAGCAGGATCGTCGATACATGCAGGTTGGGGTTGAGGTGCCCCCGCACCAGGTCGACGTTGCGCAGCAGTTGCCCCAGGCCCTCCAGCGCGTAGTACTCGCACTGGATCGGGATGAGGACCTCCGCGCCGGCGACCAACGCGTTGACCGTCAGCAGACCGAGGGAGGGCGGGCAGTCGATGAGGATGTAGTCCAGGGGGTGCTCGTAGGCCTGGATCGCGCGCTGGAGTCTGCTCTCACGTGCCACCAGGGACACCAGCTCGATCTCCGCACCGGCGAGATCGATCGTGGCGGGCGCGCAGAAGAGCCCCTCGACATCCGGGACGGGCTGGACGACATCGGCCAACGGCTTGCTGTCGATCAGAACGTCGTAGATGGACGGCACTTCGGCGTGGTGGTCGATCCCCAGGGCCGTGGACGCGTTGCCCTGCGGGTCGAGGTCGATCACGAGGACCCGGCCTCCGTGGACGGCCAGCGAGGCGGCGAGGTTGACCGTCGTCGTCGTCTTGCCCACGCCACCCTTCTGGTTGGCGACCACGATGACACGGGTCTGCTCGGGCCGCGGCAGGCCCTCGCCCGCGCGACTCAGAGCCTCCACGGCCAGTTGGGCAGCACGACCGATCGGAGTGTCGTCCATCGGGGGCGGTGTTTCACGTGAAACATCCTCCCCCATCGACTCGGTACGGGGACCGGGGACCGGATCGGTCATCGGTCCCGCGATGTTGGCGTCGGACCGCAAGGATTCACTCTCCTCGACTTCAGGCTCGCAATGAACAGAGCCTCCCATGTCTTCGGGGTCGCGAACCAGTGAGGCCTGGGGTTCTGTGGAGAAATCCACCTCTGTGGACAACTCGGTTCCCTCATCGAGTGAACCAAGGGGCTTGTTGCGGTCGCGGGGTTCGGCCGCAGCGCGGCCCCGGCTGATGATGCCGTGCAGCAGTGAGCGACGTTTCACGTGAAACACGATGCAGCGCAACGAGGGTCGAACTGCCGCGACACTCCGGCATGCATCGGTTTGGCAGCTTGTGTGGAGTACGTCTCGTCGGCAGGACGGATCGCCGCCGACGCCGAATGAACCGGCGTCGGCGAGATCAGCGACGCCGACGAGCCCTGCCCGTTCGAGCCGCCTTGGCTCGCTTGGCCGCAAAACGCACACCGCCCGGGCTCTCGCCGACCTCCACCCGCACCACGGTGGACGGGGGATCGACGACGCCCTCACCGACGTGCAGGATCGAGGTCTCCACGGCGCCGAGCTTGCTCAGAGCCGTGGCGGCGGCCTTCAGCTCCTCCTCGGCGGTGTCCCCCTTGAGCGCCAGCATCTCTCCGTACGGACGCAGCAGCGGAATACCCCATGCGGCCAGGCGGTCCAGCGGCGCCACGGCCCGTGCGGTCACCACGTGCACCGACGGCAGCTTGCCCATGACCTCCTCGGCCCGGCCCCGCATGACCGTCACATGGTCGAGACCCAGCAGCTCCACGACTTCGGTGAGGAAGTTCGTGCGCCGCAGCAGGGGTTCCAGCAGCGTGATCTTCAGGTCCTCCCGGACGAGCGCCAGGGGGATACCGGGCAGACCGGCACCCGAGCCCACGTCGCACACGGTCACGCCCTCGGGCACGACCTCCGAGAGCACCGCGCAGTTCAGCAGGTGCCGCTCCCACAGGCGGGGCACTTCGCGTGGGCCGATGAGACCGCGCTGCACACCCGCCTCGGCGAGCAGCTCCGCATAGCGAACCGCGTCCGCGAAGCGATCACCGAACACCTCACGCGCCTGCTCGGGCGCAGGGGGGAGCTCCGCTGCCTCCGTCACGGGGACCGTCCTTCCGTACCGCATCGACGCATCGGAGCGCCGACCACCAGAACTACCAGGCTGACAAAGTCCGGCCCCGTCTGCGCTACAGACGGGGCCGGAGGAACGTACGGACCGATCAGGCGGGAAGGACGACGACGAAGCGCTGCGGCTCCTCGCCCTCGGACTCGCTGCGCAGGCCCGCGGCCTTGACCGCGTCGTGTACGACCTTGCGCTCGAACGGCGTCATCGGCTTCATCTTCACCGGCTCACCGGTGTTCTTGACGTCGGCCGCGGCCTTGGCGCCCAGCTCGGAGAGCTCGGCACGCTTCTTGGCGCGGTAGCCGGCGATGTCCAGCATCAGACGGCTGCGGTCGCCGGTCTCCCGGTGCACGGCCAGGCGCGTGAGCTCCTGAAGCGCCTCCAGCACCTCACCGTCACGGCCGACCAGCTTCTGCAGGTCTCGGCTCCCCGTGTCGCTGATGATCGAGACAGCGGCGCGGTCGGCCTCGACGTCCATGTCGATGTCGCCGTCGAGATCGGCGATGTCCAGCAGACCCTCGAGGTAGTCCGCCGCGATCTCGCCCTCCTGCTCCAGGCGGGTCAGGGTGTCTGCACCCTCGGCAGCGGCGGAGGTGGTGCCTTCCGTCACGGGATGGGCTCCTTCTTACTTCTTGGACGGGGACTTGGGGCGCTGCGGGCCCTTGCGCTGCCCGGACTGAGCCTTGCTGCGGGTGCCGCTGCCGGTCTGCGGGGCGGCCTTCTTGGCAGCGGCGGCAGGCTTGGCGTCCTCGGGCTTGGCGTCCTCGGGCTCGTCGGACTTGCTCAGCGACGTGGTCGGTCCGGATTCACCCGGCTTGGCCGTGCCGGACTGACGCTGGGCCTTGGTCTGACGCTTGGGCTGCTGGCGCTTGGGGGCGGCGGTGCCGGTGGTCGGCGTACCGTCCTCGGTCTGCGTGGCCACGGCGACGTCGCTCTTCACCACGGTGCCGTCGGTCTGGGCGGCGAGGCCGGCCTTGGTGAGGCCGTTGATGAACTTGCGCTCGAACTCGTTGCGGTCGCGGCCCTTGGCGACGATCGCCTTGACGATGGTCTTCTCGCTGCGCCGGCGGACCTTGCCGTGGTGCGTGACGTGCTTGGCCAGACGCTCCAGGTAGGCGGCCTGAGCCTTGGAACCCGGGGTCGGGTTGTTGTGGATGACGTACATCTGCTGGCCCATGGTCCACACGTTGGTGGTCAGCCAGTAGACGAGGACACCGACCGGGAAGTTGATGCCGAAGACGGCGAACATGACCGGGAAGACGTACATCAGCATCTTCTGCTGCTGCATGAACGGCGTCTTGACCGTGGTGTCGACGTTCTTCGTCATCAGCTGGCGCTGCGTGTAGAACTGCGACGCCGACATCATGACGATCATGATCGCGGTGACGACGCGGACGTCGGTCAGGGAGGCGCCGAGCGACTCCACCTTCGCCGAGCTGTCGGTGAACTTCGCCGCCAGCGGGGCGCCGAAGATGTGCGCCTTACGGGCGCTGGCGAGCAGCGACTCGTTGATGACGCCGATCGTGGAGCCCGTCGCGATGCCGTTGAGCACGTGGTACAGGGCGAAGAAGAACGGCGACTGCGCCAGGATGGGAAGGCACGAGGAGAGCGGGTTGGTACCCGTCTCCTTGTACAGCTTCATCATCTCTTCGGACTGGCGCTGCTTGTCGTTCTTGTAGCGCTCCTGGATCTTCTTCATCTCGGGCTGGAGCGTCTGCATCGCCCGAGTGGCCTTGATCTGCTTCACGAAGAGCGGGATCAGGCAGATACGGATCAGGATCACCAGGGACACGATGGACAGGCCCCAGGCCCAGCCCGTATCGGGACCGAAGATCTTCCCGTAGACGGAGTGGAACTGGACGATGACCCATGAGACGGGTGTCGTGATGAAGCTGAAGAGGCTGGCAATCGTGTCCACTAATCATGCTCCTTGGGCATGGGACGAGGTCTCTGCGGCCGGGCTCGAAGGAGGATTCTCTTCGGTGCTCGAAACAGGATTCTCTTCGGGGGCCGTTGCGGCGGCGGAGGACCCGCCCCTGCGTGCACGCCACGCGTCACGCAGCATTTCGTGCCATCGCGGACGCTTGCGGGGCGGCACATGGTCCACACCGCCCAGCGACCACGGA
The DNA here is from genome assembly GCF_023516615.1 of Streptomyces panaciradicis. Lineage (GTDB taxonomy): Bacteria > Actinomycetota > Actinomycetes > Streptomycetales > Streptomycetaceae > Streptomyces > Streptomyces panaciradicis. Next base: position 17,087 of record NZ_JAMGBF010000017.1, on the reverse strand, counting down.
TTGCACCGCAGGATGCGCCAGGCGGTGAGCGCCGTGCCCTTGATCGCGCCGTGCCGGTCGATGGCCGTGTAGCCGTAGTGGGAACACGACGGGTAGTACTTGCACACCGGCCCGAGCAGCGGACTGATCGTCCACTGGTACAGCTTGATCAGAGCCAGCAGTGGGTACTTCATCGCGCGCCCCCTCCCAGCAGCCGCTCGAGGGCGGCATCCAGGTCTCGGGCCAGTTGTGCATGGTCGGCATCGCCCGCGCCGGGCAACGCTCGTACGACTACCAGGCTACCGGGGGGCAGGAGAGCCACCCGCTCGCGCATCAGATGACGCAGTCTGCGCTTGACCTTGTTGCGTACGACCGCACCGCCCACGGCCTTGCTCACGACGAAACCCGCACGCGTCGGGGGAGCGCTCTCCCCAGGCGCGTGCGGGTCCGTGGCACCGCTGCGTAGATGGACGACGAGGGACGGGCGGCCGGCCCGGCGCCCTCGTCGTACCGCGGTCGCGAAGTCCTCGCGCCGCCTCAGCCGGTTCTCGGTGGGCAGCACGACGGCATGACCTGACCGGGATCAGGCGGACAGGCTGGCGCGACCCTTGGCGCGACGGTTCGCGAGAATGGCGCGGCCGGCACGGGTCCGCATGCGCAGGCGGAAGCCGTGGGTCTTGGCGCGACGACGGTTGTTCGGCTGGAAGGTGCGCTTGCTCACTCGGGGGCTCCAGAAATCAAATCGGTGGTTGCGGGTGCCGTGCTGGCTGTCACCGTGCGCCCACGAGTAGCTCGCAGTTACGCCCGAGTGCACCGCTTCCCGATCACCTGACGCGATCTGTGCCCTTCGGAGGCAGGCGGCAGCAGCCATCGACAACTCGACCTGGTTACGGTACGCGCGGCTACGCCATCCGGTCAAACCAGGGATCACGGAGAGACACTATCCACAGGCTGGGGACAACAACTTGAACCGCACCCGTCGCCCTGACTACCGTGACTGAACTCCGATTCGTTCCCTTGAACCCTTGTTCATGGCTCCACCCCCTGTGAATCCCTACCCGTCCCACAACCACACGTTCGTGGGACCCGTGAGAGAGCGTGCCCTGTGGCTGACGTACCTGCCGATCTTGCCGCAGTGTGGCCACGAGTACTCGAGCAGCTCCTGGGTGAGGGACGCGGGCAGGGTGTGGAGACGAAGGACGAGCACTGGATCCGTCGCTGCCAGCCCCTCGCGCTCGTCGCCGACACCGCGCTGCTCGCCGTACCGAACGAGTTTGCGAAGGGCGTGCTCGAAGGGCGCCTCGCGCCGATCGTCAGCGAGACCCTGAGCCGCGAGTGCGGCCGCCCGATCCGGATCGCGATCACCGTCGACGACTCCGCGAACGAGCCCCCCGCCCCTCCGGCGCCCCCGGCCCGCGGCCAGCAGCGCTACGAGGAACCCGAGCTCCCCTCCTCCGGTGGCTACGACAACGGCCAGTACGAGGGCTACGGCCGCCACCGCGCCGACGACCACCGCCCCGGCCGGCCCGACCAGATGCCCGGCGCGCCCGGCGACCAGCTGCCCACGGCCCGCCCCGCCTATCCGGGCGAGTACCAGCGCCCCGAGCCCGGCGCCTGGCCGCGTCCCCCGCAGGACGACTACGGCTGGCAGCAGCAGCGCCTCGGCTTCCCCGAGCGGGACCCGTACGCCTCCCCGTCCCAGGACTCCTACGGCTCCCCCCAGGACTCGTACGGCAACTCCGCGGCCCAGGACTACCGCCCGCAGCCGATGGAGCGCCCCTCCTACGACGGCCAGCGCCCGGACTACGACCAGGGCCGCCCCGACTACGACAAGCCGCGCTCCGACTACGACCGCGGACGCCAGGACTACGACCAGCGCGACGGCCGGCGCGAGCTGTCCGAGCCGCCTGCCGGCTCCGGGCACGTCCACCGCGGTGGCCCCGTCGGCTCCCAGCTGCCCGCCTCCAGCGGCGCCCCCGGCCCGCTGGCCGCGAAGCCCGCGCCGGCGACCGGCCCGGGCGAGCCCACGGCGCGCCTGAACCCGAAGTACCTCTTTGACACCTTCGTCATCGGCGCCTCCAACCGCTTCGCGCACGCGGCCGCGGTGGCCGTCGCCGAGGCACCGGCGAAGGCGTACAACCCCCTGTTCATCTACGGGGAGTCGGGACTCGGCAAGACGCACCTGCTGCACGCGATCGGGCACTACGCCCGCAGCCTCTACCCGGGCACGCGCGTGCGGTACGTGAGCTCGGAGGAGTTCACCAACGAGTTCATCAATTCCATCCGCGACGGCAAGGGCGACAGCTTCCGCAAGCGCTACCGCGAGATGGACATCCTGCTCGTCGACGACATCCAGTTCCTCGCGGACAAGGAGTCGACGCAGGAGGAGTTCTTCCACACCTTCAACACGCTCCACAACGCCAACAAGCAGATCGTGCTCTCCAGCGACCGGCCGCCCAAGCAGCTCGTGACGCTGGAGGACCGGCTGCGGAACCGTTTCGAGTGGGGCCTGATCACCGACGTCCAGCCGCCCGAGCTGGAGACGCGGATCGCGATCCTGCGCAAGAAGGCGGTGCAGGAGCAGCTCAACGCGCCGCCGGAGGTGCTGGAGTTCATCGCCTCCCGGATCTCGCGCAACATCCGCGAGCTGGAGGGCGCGCTGATCCGGGTGACGGCGTTCGCCTCGCTGAACCGGCAGCCGGTGGACCTGGGCCTGACCGAGATCGTCCTGAAGGACCTGATCCCCGGCGGCGAGGACTCGGCGCCCGAGATCACCTCGACGGCCATCATGAGCGCGACCGCCGACTACTTCGGCCTCACCGTCGAGGACCTGTGCGGCACCTCCCGCGGCCGCGCGCTGGTCACGGCCCGCCAGATCGCCATGTACCTGTGCCGTGAGCTGACGGACCTCTCGTTGCCGAAGATCGGCGCGCTGTTCGGCGGCCGCGACCACACGACGGTGATGCACGCGGACCGCAAGATCCGCAATCTGATGGCCGAGCGGCGCTCGATCTACAACCAGGTGACCGAGCTGACGAACCGCATCAAGAACGGCTGACACAGGCCGGCTGACGACGCCGAGGGCGCCCCCGGGGACGAGATCCCGGGGGCGCCCTTCTTCATGCCGCCGTCGCCGCCTGTTCGATTACCTGCCTGGTTACGGCCTCTCTCCACAGATTCGGTGACTTTCTTCCGTCCACATCCTGGGGACTGCCGAGTTGTCCAGATCATGGTCCACAGGCACGCTGGGGAAAGGACATCGCACCAGGTCAGCAGGTTGTGGATTCGTGGACGAAGGATGTCCACAGACTGTGGACAAGCGAGTGATCCACAAGCTGTGCACGAAGTTGTCCACCGACAACCCACAGGCCCGGGGCGGTTGTCCCCAGCGATCCCCAGCTTCTCCACATGGCTGTCCACTGTTCGGCAACCCGACCCGCCCGATCACCGGGCCGAGTGAAAGCCGTCACACGAAGGTGCCGGGTTGGGCTGTGGGAAAGGCGGGTAAAGCTGGGGACGACGCTGGGGAGAAGTCGCCTCAGCCTGTGCACGGGATGTGCAGAACTTTCTGTTCTCCACAGAACCACCGAGTTGTCCACCGTCGTCGCCCACAGGGCCCGTGGACAAAATCTCGCATCTGAGCTGGGAAAACAGGGTTATCCACCGTATCCACAGGCCCTACTACTACTCCCGACTAGAGAGAGTGGGAAGTCCGTTTCGAAGAGGGCCCTGTGCACAACTCGCCGTCCGGCTCCCGGCTGCCCCTCGTCACGACTTGACCCCGAGAGGCACCTACTGTCAGTGCGGTGCGTCAGACTGTTCCCCGGTGTCCTTCCCCGCACAGGGGGCCCACTACACCGGGACGAGCACCGAGACAGACGACGAAGCCACGCAGGCCGAGAAGCGCCGGCAACAGCAGGAGGCGGCAACAGTGAAGATCCGGGTGGAACGCGACGTACTCGCGGAGGCCGTGGCCTGGGCGGCGCGCAGCCTTCCGGCCCGTCCGCCGGCGCCTGTCCTCGCCGGCCTCCTGCTGAAGGCCGAGGACGGGGCCCTGAGCCTGTCCAGCTTCGACTACGAGGTCTCCGCGCGGGTCTCGGTGGAGGCGGAGGTCGAGGAGGAGGGCACGGTCCTCGTCTCGGGCCGCCTGCTCGCCGACATCTGCCGCGCCCTGCCCAACCGTCCGGTGGAGATCTCCACAGACGGTGTACGGGCGACGGTGGTCTGCGGCTCCTCGCGGTTCACCCTCCACACCCTGCCTGTGGAGGAGTACCCGGCCCTGCCGCAGATGCCGAACGCGACGGGCACGGTCCCCGGCGAGGTCTTCGCCTCCGCCGCCTCCCAGGTCGCCATCGCGGCCGGCCGTGACGACACGCTGCCCGTCCTGACCGGTGTGCGCATCGAGATCGAGGGCGACACCGTCACGCTCGCCTCCACCGACCGCTACCGCTTCGCGGTCCGCGAGTTCCTGTGGAAGCCGGAGAACCCCGAGGCCTCCGCGGTCGCCCTGGTGCCCGCCAAGACCCTCCTGGACACCGCCAAGGCGCTGACCAGCGGCGACAGCGTGACCCTGGCGCTGTCCGGCTCCGGTGCGGGCGAGGGCCTGATCGGTTTCGAGGGCGCCGGCCGGCGCACCACGACCCGGCTGCTGGAGGGCGACCTCCCGAAGTACCGCACGCTGTTCCCGACCGAGTTCAACTCCGTCGCCGTGATCGAGACCGCCCCCTTCGTGGAGGCCGTCAAGCGTGTGGCCCTGGTCGCCGAGCGCAACACCCCGGTGCGGCTGAGCTTCGAGCAGGGCGTGCTCATCCTGGAGGCCGGCTCCAGCGACGACGCACAGGCTGTGGAAAGGGTCGACGCGCAACTGGAGGGCGACGACATCTCGATCGCCTTCAACCCGACGTTCCTGCTGGACGGCCTGAGCGCGATCGACTCCCCGGTGGCCCAGCTGTCGTTCACGACCTCGACGAAGCCCGCGCTGCTGAGCGGCAAGCCGGCGCTGGACGCCGAGGCGGACGAGGCCTACAAGTACCTGATCATGCCGGTGCGGCTGAGCGGCTGACGCGGCCGGACGTCCGTCGGGTTGTCCACAGGACGTGGACAACCCGACGCCCTTCTGGGGAGAAGCCGCAGGTGAGGGCGTACGTATGAGCGCGTATGCCCACAGGTGTGCGCGAGCGTCCGGGTTTAGGCTCGGACATGGGTACGAACGTGCCTCACACGCCACACAGCGACCTAAGGAACAACTCTGATGGAGCTCGGTCTCGTCGGCCTCGGCAAGATGGGCGGCAACATGCGCGAGCGGATCCGCCGCGCGGGCCACACCGTCGTCGGATTCGACCGCAACCCGGACCTCGCGGACGTCCACAGCCTCAAAGAGCTGGTGGAGAGCCTCGCGGCCCCGCGCGTGGTCTGGGTGATGGTCCCGGCCGGTGCCCCCACCCAGTCGACGATCGACGAGCTGGGCGAGCTGCTGCAGCCGGGCGACGTCGTCGTGGACGGCGGCAACTCCCGCGGGACGGACGACGAGAAGCACGCCGAGGAGCTCGCGGCCAAGGGCACCGGCTTCGTCGACTGCGGCGTCTCCGGCGGCGTCTGGGGCCTGGAGAACGGCTACGCGCTGATGTACGGCGGCGACGCGGAGAACGTCGCCAAGGTGCAGCCGGTCTTCGACGCCCTCAAGCCCGAGGGGACGTTCGGCGCGGTGCACGCCGGCAAGGTCGGCGCCGGCCACTTCGCGAAGATGGTCCACAACGGCATCGAGTACGCGATGATGCAGGCCTACGCCGAGGGCTGGGAGCTGCTGGAGAAGGTCGACTCGGTCACCGACGTGCGCGAGGTCTTCCGCTCGTGGCAGGAGGGCACGGTCATCCGCTCCTGGCTGCTGGACCTCGCGGTCAACGCCCTCGACGAGGACGAGCACCTGGACAGGCTGAAGGGTTTTGCACAGGACTCCGGTGAGGGACGCTGGACTGTGGAAGCCGCCATCGACAACGCCGTGCCGCTCCCGGCGATCACGGCCTCCCTCTTCGCGCGGTTCGCGTCGCGCCAGGAGGACTCTCCGCAGATGAAGATGATCGCGGCGCTGCGCAACCAGTTCGGCGGCCACGCGGTCGAGAGCAAGTAATCCACAGGGCTGTCGAAACAGTCCACAAGCTGGGGGAGGTCGGCGACCGACCATGCACGTCACGCATCTGTCGCTGGCCGACTTCCGCTCGTACGCCCGGGTCGAGGTGCCGCTCGACCCGGGCGTCACCGCCTTCGTCGGCCCCAACGGCCAGGGCAAGACCAACCTCGTCGAGGCCGTCGGCTATTTCGCCACCCTCGGCAGCCACCGGGTCTCCACCGACGCGCCCCTGGTGCGCATGGGCGCCGAGCGCGCCGTGATCCGGGCGCAGGTCAGACAGGGCGAGCGGCAGCAGCTGGTCGAGCTGGAGCTGAACCCCGGCAAGTCCAACCGGGCCCGCATCAACAGGTCCTCGCAGGTCAAGCCGCGTGACGTGCTGGGCATCGTACGGACCGTGCTGTTCGCCCCGGAGGACCTGGCGCTGGTCAAGGGCGACCCCGGCGAGCGGCGCCGCTTCCTCGACGAGCTGATCACCGCCCGCTCGCCGCGCATGGCCGGCGTGCGCTCCGACTACGAACGCGTCCTCAAGCAGCGCAACACCCTGCTCAAGAGCGCGGCGCTGGCCCGGCGTCACGGCGGCCGCTCCATGGACCTGTCCACGCTCGACGTGTGGGACCAGCATCTGGCGCGCGCGGGCGCGGAGTTGCTCGCCCAGCGTCTGGACCTGATCGCCGCGATCCAGCCGCTGGCCGACAAGGCGTACGAGCAACTGGCCCCCGGCGGCGGGCCGGTCGCCCTCGACTACAAGCCGTCGGCCCCCGGTGAGGCGCACACCCGGGAGGACCTCTACGAGCAGCTGATGGCGGCGCTCGCCGAGGCGCGCAAGGGCGAGATCGAACGCGGCGTCACCCTCGTCGGACCGCACCGGGACGATCTGCTGCTGAAGCTGGGTCAGTTGCCCGCCAAGGGGTACGCGTCGCACGGCGAGTCCTGGTCGTACGCGCTGGCACTGCGGCTGGCCTCCTACGACCTGCTGCGGGCCGAGGGCAACGAGCCGGTGCTGGTGCTGGACGACGTCTTCGCCGAGCTGGACACGCGCCGCCGGGAGCGGCTGGCGGAGCTGGTCGCGCCCGGCGAGCAGGTGCTGGTGACGGCCGCGGTGGACGACGACGTACCGCACGTGCTGACCGGCACGCGGTACACGGTGTCGGAGGGGACGGTGGAGCGCGCATGACGGACCAGGAGCCCACACCCGGCAAGACCCCCGAGCCCAGCGGTGTCGACCTCGCGCGCGTGGCGTTGCGCGCGGCGAAGGAGGCCGCACGCGCGCGTGGGGACGCCGCGCAGCAGAAGAAGCAGGCGCGGCGCGGCGGGCTGCGCTCCGGTGCCCGGGCCGACGGGCGCGACCCGATGGCGTTCGGCGCCGCGATCAACCGTCTGATCACCGAGCGCGGCTGGGAGGCGCCGGCCGCGGTCGGCGGGGTGATGGGGCGCTGGCCGCAGATCGTCGGCGAGGACGTGGCCAAGCACTGTGAGCCGGAGAAGTACGACGAGGACGAGCGGGTGCTCGTCGTGCGGTGCGACTCCACGGCCTGGGCGACGAATCTGCGGCTGCTCGCGCCGACCCTGGTGGCCCGTCTCAACGAGGATCTGGGGCACGGCCGGGTGCGGGTGATCAAGGTGCAGGGCCCCGCCGGACCCGTCCGTCGCTACGGTCCCCTGCGTGCCCCGGGCAGCACCGGACCCGGCGATACGTACGGGTGACAGACCTCACATCCACAGGCTGTGGGCGGTCCGCTCGCACGCCGGTTCGCCGTGCCGTCGTACGGCCGCGCGCGGTCGCGAATCGGGACCTGACTCCCAAGTAGCCAAGGGTTGACAGCCAGAAGCGCTGAATGCCTCCGTGAGCCTCTTGGAGCCCCGCTCCGTATATGGGGACCCGGAGAAGACCGGTTGAGGGCGGCACATGCGGACTCAGGTACCGGCAAACCCCCATCACTGTCGGCGCTACCGGTAGACTGGAAGCCAATCCCGCCCCAGTCGTGGGGACGCCCGGGAAAAGCTGAGCAACGCTGATCAAGGCTTACCAACGCAACATGCCGCAGCCGCTCCGGCAACCCCGCCGACGAGCCTGGCTCGTGCTGTGCCAGAAAGGGCGCTTCGTGGCCGATTCCGGCAACCCCAACGAGAACATCCCGTCCACCGACGCCGGCGAGAACGCCGCGGTGACCTCGTCGAACGGCGAGGTCACCGCCTCGTACGACGCCAGCGCCATCACCGTCCTCGAAGGCCTGGACGCGGTCCGCAAGCGCCCCGGCATGTACATCGGCTCGACCGGTGAGCGAGGCCTGCACCACCTCGTGTACGAGGTCGTCGACAACTCGGTCGACGAGGCCCTGGCGGGTTACGCGGACACCATCGACGTGACGATCCTCGCCGACGGCGGCGTCCGTGTCGTCGACAACGGCCGCGGCATCCCGGTCGGCATCGTCGCCTCGGAGGGCAAGCCGGCCCTCGAGGTCGTGCTGACCGTGCTGCACGCGGGCGGCAAGTTCGGCGGCGGCGGCTACGCGGTCTCCGGTGGTCTGCACGGCGTGGGTGTGTCCGTCGTCAACGCGCTGTCGTCGAAGGTCTCCGTCGAGGTGAGGACCGACGGCCACCGCTGGACGCAGGACTACAAGATGGGCGTCCCGACCGCCCCGCTCGCCCAGCACGAGGCGATCGAGGAGACCGGCACCGCGGTCACCTTCTGGGCCGACGCCGACATCTTCGAGACCACCGAGTACTCCTTCGAGACGCTCTCCCGGCGCTTCCAGGAGATGGCGTTCCTCAACAAGGGCCTGACGATCAAGCTCACCGACGAGCGCGACTCGGCGAAGGCGACCACCGGGGCGGACGAGGCCGGCGCGGACGTCAAGGACGAGGTCAAGACCGTCACGTACCACTACGAGGGCGGCATCGTCGACTTCGTGAAGTACCTCAACTCCCGCAAGGGAGAGGTGGTGCACCCCACCGTCATCGACCTGGAGGCGGAGGACAAGGACAAGAGCCTGTCCCTCGAGGTCGCGATGCAGTGGAACAGCGGCTACAGCGAGGGCGTGTACTCCTTCGCCAACATCATCCACACGCACGAGGGCGGTACGCACGAAGAGGGCTTCCGCGCCGCGCTGACGAACCTGATCAACAAGTACGCGCGCGACAAGAAGCTGCTGCGGGAGAAGGACGACAACCTCACGGGTGACGACATCCGCGAGGGTCTGACCGCGATCATCTCGGTGAAGCTGAGCGAGCCTCAGTTCGAGGGCCAGACGAAGACCAAGCTGGGCAACACGGAGGCCAAGACCTTCGTGCAGAAGGCGGTCTACGAGCACCTGCAGGACTGGCTGGACCGCAACCCGAACGAGGCCGCGGACATCGTCCGCAAGGGCATCCAGGCGGCCACCGCGCGCGTGGCGGCCCGCAAGGCCCGCGACCTGACCCGCCGCAAGGGCCTGCTGGAGTCGGCGTCCCTGCCGGGCAAGCTGTCGGACTGCCAGTCGAACGACCCCACCAAGTGCGAGATCTTCATCGTCGAGGGTGACTCCGCCGGCGGCTCGGCCAAGTCCGGCCGCAACCCGCAGTACCAGGCGATCCTCCCCATCCGAGGCAAGATCCTCAACGTGGAGAAGGCGCGGATCGACAAGATCCTGCAGAACCAGGAGATCCAGGCGCTGATCTCGGCCTTCGGCACGGGTGTGCACGAGGACTTCGACATCGAGAAGCTCCGGTATCACAAGATCATCCTGATGGCGGACGCCGACGTCGACGGCCAGCACATCTCCACCCTGCTGCTGACCTTCCTGTTCCGCTTCATGCGGCCGCTGGTCGAGGCCGGGCACGTGTACCTCTCGCGCCCCCCGCTGTACAAGATCAAGTGGGGCCGGGACGACGTGGAGTACGCCTACTCGGACCGCGAGCGCGACGCGCTGATCGAGATGGGCCGCCAGCGCGGCAAGCGGGTGCGCGAGGACTCGATCCAGCGCTTCAAGGGCCTCGGCGAGATGAACGCCGAGGAGCTGCGCGTGACCACCATGGACCAGGAGCACCGCGTCCTCGGCCAGGTCACCCTCGACGACGCCGCCCAGGCCGACGACCTGTTCTCGGTCCTGATGGGCGAGGACGTCGAGGCCCGGCGCCAGTTCATCCAGCGCAACGCCAAGGACGTCCGCTTCCTCGACATCTGAGTCGGTCTCAGCTGACCGCACCAGGAAGGATCTTCACCAGCAATGGCCGACGAGAACACTCCCGTCACCCCTGAAGAGGGCGGCGACCTCGCGATGCGTGTCGAGCCCGTCGGGCTCGAGACGGAGATGCAGCGCTCGTACCTGGACTACGCGATGTCCGTCATCGTGTCCCGTGCGCTGCCCGACGTCCGGGACGGTCTCAAGCCCGTCCACCGCCGCGTCCTGTACGCGATGTACGACGGCGGCTACCGCCCCGAGCGCGGCTTCTACAAGTGCGCCCGCGTGGTCGGCGACGTCATGGGCAACTACCACCCGCACGGCGACAGTTCGATCTACGACGCGCTGGTCCGGCTCGCGCAGCCGTGGTCGATGCGGATGCCGCTGGTGGACTCCAACGGCAACTTCGGCTCTCCGGGCAACGACCCGGCGGCGGCCATGCGCTACACCGAGTGCAAGATGGCGCCGCTGTCGATGGAGATGGTCCGCGACATCGACGAGGAGACCGTCGACTTCACGGACAACTACGACGGCCGCTCCCAGGAGCCGACCGTCCTGCCGGCCCGCTTCCCGAACCTGCTGATCAACGGCTCGGCCGGTATCGCGGTCGGCATGGCGACCAACATCCCGCCGCACAACCTGCGCGAGGTCGCGGCCGGCGCCCAGTGGTACCTGGAGAACCCGGAGGCCTCGCACGAGGAGCTCCTGGACGCGCTCATGGAGCGCATCAAGGGCCCCGACTTCCCGACCGGGGCGCTCGTCGTCGGCCGCAAGGGCATCGAGGAGGCCTACCGCACGGGCCGCGGCTCGATCACCATGCGGGCGGTCGTCGAGGTCGAGGAGATCCAGAACCGCCAGTGCCTGGTGGTCACGGAGCTGCCGTACCAGACCAACCCCGACAACCTCGCGCAGAAGATCGCCGACCTGGTCAAGGACGGCAAGATCGGCGGCATCGCGGACGTCCGCGACGAGACGTCCTCGCGCACCGGCCAGCGCCTGGTCATCGTGCTCAAGCGGGACGCGGTCGCCAAGGTCGTCCTGAACAACCTCTACAAGCACACGGACCTGCAGTCGAACTTCGGCGCCAACATGCTGGCGCTGGTCGACGGCGTCCCGCGCACGCTCTCCCTGGACGCGTTCATCCGCCACTGGGTGACGCACCAGATCGAGGTCATCGTCCGCCGTACGCGCTTCCGGCTGCGCAAGGCCGAGGAGCGCGCGCACATCCTGCGCGGCCTGCTGAAGGCCCTGGACGCCATCGACGAGGTCATCGCGCTGATCCGGCGCAGCGACACCGTCGAGATCGCGCGCACGGGCCTGATGGACCTCCTGGAGATCGACGAGATCCAGGCGAACGCCATCCTGGAGATGCAGCTGCGCCGACTGGCCGCCCTGGAGCGCCAGAAGATCGTCCAGGAGCACGACGAACTCCAGGCGAAGATCAACGAGTACAACGAGATCCTCGCCTCCCCGGTCCGTCAGCGCGGCATCGTCAGCGCCGAGCTCGCGGCGATCGTGGAGAAGTACGGCGACGACCGCAAGACGATGCTGGTGCCCTTCGACGGCGACATGTCCATCGAGGACCTCATCGCCGAGGAGGACATCGTCGTCACCGTCACCCGCGGCGGTTACGTCAAGCGCACCAAGACGGACGACTACCGGGCGCAGAAGCGCGGCGGCAAGGGCGTGCGCGGGGCGAAGCTGAAGGAAGACGACATCGTCGACCACTTCTTCGTCTCCACCACCCACCACTGGCTGCTGTTCTTCACCAACAAGGGCCGCGTGTACCGGGTGAAGGCGTACGAGCTTCCCGACGCCGGCCGTGACGCGCGCGGCCAGCACGTCGCGAACCTGCTCGCCTTCCAGCCGGACGAGGCCATCGCCGAGATCCTCGCGATCCGCGACTACGAGGCGGCGCCCTACCTGGTCCTGGCGACCAAGGGGGGTCTGGTGAAGAAGACGCCTCTGAAGGATTACGATTCGCCTCGTTCCGGCGGCGTCATCGCGATCAACCTCCGTGAGACGGAGGACGGTTCCGATGACGAACTGATCGGAGCGGAGCTCGTATCGGCCGATGACGATCTGCTTCTGATCAGCAAGAAGGCACAGTCGATCAGGTTCACCGCCACGGACGAGGCGCTGCGTCCCATGGGCCGGGCCACCTCCGGTGTCAAGGGCATGAGTTTCCGCGAGGGCGATGAACTTCTGTCGATGAATGTTGTTCGACCCGGTACGTTCGTGTTCACTGCCACAGACGGCGGGTACGCGAAGCGGACCGCAGTCGACGACTACCGCGTCCAGGGTCGCGGAGGCCTCGGTATCAAGGCCGCCAAGATCGTGGAGGACCGCGGTTCGCTCGTCGGCGCGCTGGTGGTCGAGGAGACCGACGAGATCCTCGCCATCACGCTGTCGGGTGGTGTGATTCGTACGCGAGTCAACGAGGTCAGGGAGACGGGCCGTGACACCATGGGCGTCCAACTGATCAACCTGGGCAAGCGCGATGCCGTGGTCGGCATCGCACGTAACGCCGAGGCGGGGCGCGAGGCGGAGGAGGTCGACGGTGGGGACATCGTGGACGAGACCGCCGAAGGTGCCGCGACCACCGGCACGGACGAGGGTGAGTCGCCCTCGGCCGAGTAGCACGAGGAGTGAGTCATCGTGAGCGGAGCCACGGGCGCCGGATCGGCCGGTACCCCGACGGGTACGGATGCGGACGGCGGCGGCCGTGGCTCCGCCGCGCGTGCGGCGGATCCGCAGACGACCCAACTTCGCAAGGTCGAGGCGGACCCGACCAGTCCGCCCTCGGCCGACTCCCAGGGATCCCAAGGGGGAACCGTGACGGACACCCGAGGTCCGCAGACGCAGCAGGCGGCCGGGGCGGCTCCGCCCGCGCAGGGGGACCGGCCCTCGGCGCCGTCCACCCCGCCGGCGCAGCAGGCGGCCTCCCCGCTCCCCGGTGAGCGCCGGCCGCAGCAGCCCGCCGGGCCCTACCACCCGCCGCAGGCCTACCCCGAGCCGGCCGGCGCGGGGCCGGACCGGACGTCGACCGGTGCCGTGCGCCGTCCCCGTACCGGCGCGCGCACCACGCCCCGTATCCGCAAGGCCCGTCTGCGGGTGGCGAAGGCCGACCCGTGGTCGGTGATGAAGATGAGCTTCCTGCTCTCCATCGCGCTGGGCATCTGCACCGTCGTGGCCGCGGCGGTGCTGTGGATGGTCATGGACGCGATGGGCGTCTTCTCGTCGGTGGGCGGCACCCTCTCGGAGGCGACCGGCTCCAACGAGTCGAACGGCTTCGACCTGCAGTCGTTCCTGTCGCTGCCGCACGTGCTGATGTTCGCCGCGATCATCGCGGTCATCGACGTCGTCCTCGCGACGGCGCTGGCGACCCTCGGCGCCTTCATCTACAACCTCTCCGCGGGCTTCGTCGGGGGCATCGAGCTGACGCTCGCCGAGGACGAGTGAGCCCTGACGGGTATCGATTTTGGGACTGCCCACGTCGTGCGCTAATCTTCAGGAGTCAGCGCGCGGGACACACACCGCAGAGCGCGGCGGGGCTATAGCTCAGTTGGTTAGAGCGCATCCCTGATAAGGATGAGGCCACAGGTTCAAATCCTGTTAGCCCCACCAGCGAAAAGACCCCCGGACCATCGGTCCGGGGGTCTTTTGACACCAACGCTTGACACCAACGGCCACGATCAGCCGATGAGCGGATCTTCCAGAAGCTCAGCGAGCAGCGCGACGGCCTCCCGTTCGCTGTCACCGACCACGTGCGTGTAGACGTCCATGGTCATGCTGATCTGGCTGTGCCGGAGGATCGCCTGAGCGACCTTGGGATGCACCTTCAGGAAAGCCAGCAGGGTGCCGCAGGTGTGCCGGGCGAGCCGGACCGTGATGCGTCGGACGCCAGCCCGCTTCACGAGGCGATCGAAGGTCCGGGAAAAGCCGGTGGGGTCGATCATGCCGCCATGCTCCGAGGAGAAGATCAGATCGTGACCGTCCCGCTGAGCCCAGTTGGCACCGGCGATCTTTCGCTCCAGTTCCTGGAGTTCCCGCCGCTCGTCGAGGACGCGGGCGCAGAACTCGGGCAGGGGGAGCACTGCCTGTGAGGACTCGGTCTTGAGGTCCTTGAGGACCAGGCCGACGCCCTTCTCGCGCTGCACCTGTTTGACCGGGGTGAACCGGCCGGCCTCGAAGTCGATGTCCTGCCAGCGCAGGCCGAGGACCTCACTTCGACGCAGGCCCAGGACGAGCACCAGGACGCAGGCCGCGTAGAGGCGGTGCGCGCGGACGGAGCGCAGGAACGTGATCGCTTCCCGGGCGTTCCAGGCGGCGCCCTTGTCCTTGGCGACCTTGGGCATGTCGACCAGGAGCGCGACGTTGCGCGTGAGCAGTTCCTCGCGCATGGCTCGGTTGAGGGCGTTCCTGAGGACGCGCAGCACCTCGAAGCGGGTGGCCGCGCCCACCTCCTCCCGTCTCAGCGTGGCCATGAGGGCGCGGAGCTGGGCTGGCGTCAGCTTGGTGAGCGGCTTCTTGCCGAGGTGGGGAAGCAGGTAGAGCCGGACCTTGGACTCGTACTTGGCGTAGGTGTTGTGCTCCCGTTCCGGCTTGACGATGTGCTCCAGCCAGTACGGCAGCCACTCGCCGAGGGTCCATGTACGCGAGGGCACCGGGATGCCGTTGCGCTCCTGGTCCTGGAGCTTGCCGAGCTTCTCGTTCGCGTCGTCCCACGAGGAGCCGTAGACGGTCTTGCGGACACGGTTGCCGTCGGTGTCGGTGACGTACGCGCGGCCCATGTAGCGGCCATCCTTGCGCTTGCTGATGGTTCCCCCACCGTTGGGGCGTCTCTTGGCCATCAGGCGGCCTCCCCCAACTCCATCTGACTCTGTATGAAGTCACGTACGGCGTAGTCCGGGATGCGACGGCATCCCCCGACCTTGAGGGAAGGCAGGCGCCGTGTGCGGATCAGGTCGTAGACCTTGGTGCGGCCGACCTTCAGCCGGGCCATGGTCTCGGTCACGGTGAGCAGTTCGGGCGCGGCGGTCATGCGGGGGTTCCTTCCAGGTCGAGCAGGGCGGGGAGTTCTTCTCGTGCGGTTTCGCGGTTATGGCGGATGTCACGGGCGATGGAGGCGGCGAGCCAGGATTCGCCGGGCGTATGGCCGTGACCGGCGTAGGACCAGTGGGCGAGCACGAGCGTGGAGCTCTCCGAGTCGTCCAGGTCTTCGGACAGCCCGCGCTCCCGACGCTCCTGGCGGGCGCGGAAGTCGGCGCGGACCTGGCGGCGCTCGGCGAAGGTCGAGGAGTAGCGGCGGGACTTGGTGAGGAAATGGCCGCGGAAGCCGAGCATGTGGGCCCAGGCCCAGAGCTTGCGGTCCGGGTAGTGCCGGTCAAGCGCATGACAGGCTCGAATCAAGCGGCGGGTGTGGTCGGGAAGATCCGGCCGTTTGTCGAGTTCCGAGAGCTCCCCGACGCGGCGATCAACGGTGCCGGTGGACTCGGCGGCCTTGGTGGCGTACTTCGCGACGTACGCGGCCACGGCCTGCTCGGTCAGCTCCTGACCGTCGGTGCCGATGGCACGTACGTCGACCTGGGCACCCCAGCGCAGGACGCGCGCCGGGATGTCACCGGCAGGCGCGACCGGGACGGACACACGGGCGGCGGCATCGCGGATCGCGTCGCCGAGCAGCGCCGTACTGGCCCACTCAGGCGGGGCGTCATCGGGACCGGTCGGGCCGTCCAGGCGCACGATGGCATGGAAGTGGATCGCCCCGCGCTTCTGGAACTCGGCGACCTTGCCGAAGGAGATTCGGCAGACCTCCCGGAGCGCGCTCTGAGTGATCCCGGCGCGGGCGGCGATCTCCCGGCGGAGGTAGATCGTGAACCGGCGCCAGAGGTCCCCGGCATGGTTGTTCCACAGGACGGCCCCGGCGTAGTCGTACGTCGTTGGATCGAGCGCGGTACCGAGTTCCGGGGCGTCCTGGGAGTGGGCGACACCGCAGCGGCAGCGGCCGGTCTCGGGACGATTGTGGACCGGGCCGAAGGAGGGCGCGGTCAGAGTGGCGAACACGCCGGGGTGGATGCGTACGCCGTCCGGGATGCCCATGCGCGGGTCACCGGTAAGCCCGGCCCGTATCAGGTGGTAGGCGTCTCCGGCGTAAGTCCAGGCGCAGGAAGGGCAGCGAGAGGCCCGCCGATTCCCGCAGGCGACCCGCAGACGTCCGCCCGGCTCCTCCGCCGTGGAGTACGAGTAGAGGACATCCCCGGTCCGGGCGTCACGGGTGATCGTCGTACCGGACAGATGGATCGGGTCCGAGCAGCCACCCGTACGGCGCACCTGATCGCGCCAGCGCTCGAAGCCGGGAGCCGAGGCGACCCGGAGCAGATCAGCCAGGGTCACGGGGTCGGTGCCCACGGCGGCCGCAGCACTGGCCACGGCTTCGGGGGCGATGGGGAACACCGTCACTCGACCACCCCCGGAGCGTCGACGATCTCGACCTCCAGGACCTTCGCGCCACCGCAGTCGGGGCAGTAGAGCTGGAATCCAGTGGTGTCGTAGCCGCTGCCCGCGCAGGCAGGGCACTCCAGCCACTCAGTGGTGCCGAAGGCCGTACGGCAGGCATTCGCGTCCTGGCAGCGCGTCTTGCCGCACACCGCGCAGCTGCGGGCCGTACGCCGAACGATCCTCGGTGCTGAGACCCCGGTCTGCCGGCCGGGGTGGATCAGCGAGACAGGCATGATGGAGGCTCCCTTGTAAGAGGGGTGGGGCGGCGCATCTGCTTGGCGGTAGGGGCGTCGCCCTTCTTCAGGGAGTGTTCACCTCCC
>NZ_JAMGBF010000169.1 GCF_023516615.1 Streptomyces panaciradicis | reverse complement strand
ACCGAGCTGCGCGAGGAGGCCGACCGGCTCGTCGCCCGGGTCGCCCGCGAGCGCGGCGAGGACCCCGAGGCCGCCGTGGTCGAGGCGCAGGCGGTGGTCACCGAGGCCGCCGAGATCGTGGCCGAGGCGTCCGTGCCGGCGCAGGCGGCCGCGCAGGACGTCGAGCGCACCGAGCCGGCGCCGTCGTACGAGCGTCGCGAGCGCCGGGACAACGACCGTGGCGGGTTCCGCCGTGACGACCGCCGGGACGACCGTGGTGGCCGTTCCTTCGAGCGTCGTGACGACCGTGGTGGCCGTGGCTTCGAGCGTCGTGACAACGACCGTGGCGGGTTCCGCCGTGACGACCGCCGGGACGACCGTGGTGGCCGTTCCTTCGAGCGTCGTGACGACCGTGGTGGCCGTGGCTTCGAGCGCCGGGACAACGACCGTGGCGGGTTCCGCCGTGACGACCGTCCGGCCGCCGGCCGTTCCTTCGAGCGCCGTGACGAGCGCGGCGGTCACCGTGGCAGCGACCGTCCGTTCAACCGCGACCGCCGTGACGACCGTCCGGCCGCCGGCCGTTCCTTCGAACGCCGTGACGAGCGCGGCGGTCACCGTGGCAGCGACCGTCCCTTCAACCGCGACCGCCGTGACGACCGTCCGGGCTTCCGCTCCGGCGGCCACGACCGCCCCTACGGCCGTCGTGACGACCACCGCGGCACCGGTTCCTTCGGCCGCCGCGACGACAAGCCGCGCTGGAAGCGCAACGGCTGACACCGAGTGAGCTGAACGAGGGCCCGTACGACTCAAGTCGTACGGGCCCTTTCGCGTTCACACGGCGGTTACCGGCCACGAGAAACTTTGGCCAAAGCACCTATCTTGTGACGCATGTCACGGGTCCGGCGAGGGAATCGCTGGGGGCATGACAGATGACGCCATAGGGAGCGGGCAGTCGGGAGTCTCCGACGAAGAGCGGCTTGCCCAGCTCGGCTACACGCAGGTCCTTGCCCGCCGCATGTCGGCGTTCAGCAACTACGCGGTCTCGTTCACGATCATCTCGGTCCTGTCGGGCTGCCTGACCCTCTACGCCTTCGGCATGAACACCGGCGGCCCGGCGGTGATCACCTGGGGCTGGGTGGCCGTGGGCCTGATGACGCTGTTCGTCGGGCTGTCCATGGCCGAGATCTGCTCGGCCTACCCGACGTCGGCCGGCCTGTACTTCTGGGCGCACCGGCTCGCCCCGCCCCGCACGGCGGCCGCCTGGGCGTGGTTCACGGGCTGGTTCAACGTGCTGGGCCAGGTGGCGGTGACCGCCGGCATCGACTTCGGTGCCGCCTCCTTCCTCGGCGCGTACCTGAACCTGCAGTTCGGGTTCGAGGTGACGAAGGGGCGGACGGTCCTGCTGTTCGCGGCGATCCTGCTGCTGCACGGCCTGCTGAACACCTTCGGCGTGAAGATCGTCGCCCTGCTCAACGACATCAGCGTCTGGTGGCACGTGCTGGGCGTCGGGGTGATCGTCGGCGCGCTGGCCTTCGTACCCGACCACCACCAGTCGGCGTCCTTCGTGTTCGGGAAGTTCGTGAACAACACCGGCTGGGGCAGCGGGGTGTACGTCGTCCTGCTGGGCCTGCTGATGGCGCAGTACACCTTCACCGGCTACGACGCCTCCGCCCACATGACGGAGGAGACGCACGACGCGTCCACCGCGGGCCCGAAGGGGATCGTGCGGTCGATCTGGACGTCGTGGATCGCGGGCTTCGTCCTCCTCCTCGGCTTCACCTTCGCCATCCAGTCCTACGACAGGGAACTCGGGTCCGCCACGGGCGCGCCGCCGGCCCAGATCCTGCTGGACGCGCTGGGAGCGACGGCCGGGAAGCTGCTGCTCCTGGTCGTGATCGGCGCGCAGCTGTTCTGCGGGATGGCGTCCGTGACCGCCAACAGCCGCATGATCTACGCCTTCTCCCGCGACGGCGCACTGCCCTACTCCCGTCTCTGGCACACCGTCAGCCCGCGCACCCGGACGCCCGTCGCGGCCGTGTGGCTGGCGGCGGTGGGGGCGCTGGTGCTGGGCCTGCCGTACCTGATCAACGTGACGGCGTACGCGGCGGTGACCTCGATCGCGGTCATCGGCCTCTACATCGCCTACGTCATCCCGACGCTGCTGCGGGTGCGCAAGGGCGACGCCTTCGAGCGCGGGCCGTGGCACCTGGGCCGCTGGTCGACGCTGATCGGCTGGGTGTCGGTGGTGTGGGTCGGCGTCATCACGGTCCTGTTCATGCTGCCCCAGGTCTCCCCGGTCACCTCGGAGACCTTCAACTACGCCCCCGTCGCCGTCCTCGTCGTCCTCGGCTTCGCCGCCGCGTGGTGGGCGGCGTCGGCCCGGCACTGGTTCCTCAACCCGTCCCACGCCCGCACCCAGGCCCGCGAGGCGGCGCGCGCGGGCAGCTCGGGTGGTGCGGGCGGTGCGCAAAAGGTCGATCCGTAACACTCCCGGCGTCCCCGCGCGGCACGGCACGGCCGTGTCCCCGATACCCGATCGGAGACACGGCCGTGTCCGGCTATGCTCGGGGAGGCAACATCGCCAGGGGCCCTTAGCTCAATTGGCAGAGCAGTGGACTTTTAATCCATTGGTTGTGGGTTCGAGTCCCACAGGGCCTACACAGAAGCCCCAGGTCGGGAAGTTCGCGACCTGGGGCTTTCGTGTGTCCGGCGGGTCAGGTGGGGGTCACTGCGCGGCGGCCGTGACGTCGCCGGCGTAGACCAGGGCGACCCGGTGGTTGTACTGGATGGTGTACATCGACTTGGCGCCGGTGACGACCGTGCCGCCGGACGGGAAGAAGTCCTGGGTGGGGGCCGGCGGCTCGGTCGCCACGTAGGCCTGGCCGGCCGGGACGGAGTACATGCTCAGCGGTGCCTGGGTCGAGGGGGACAGGCCCGAGGGGTACTCGGCGGCGTCCGGGTAGGCGGAGCCGTACACCGCCACCGGGGACGTGCCGGCCGCGCTGATCACCTGAACGCCGTACGCCGGCGCGGTGTTGCAGCCGTGCGGGTTGTAGAACCACACCTTGGCGCCGCTGTACCAGATCGCGGTCCAGTCGCCGTCCCGGTCGGCGACCACGAACTGCTGGCCGGCCACCGCCGTGCCGCCCCAGTCGTTGATCCGGTAGGTGCCGGCCGCGCCCGGGTGGACGGCCTGGTCGCCGAAGAGCGGGGCGGTGTCGCCGGGCTCGGTGCGCAGGTAGACGAAGTTCGACGGCTGCCGCGTCTCGGTGCAGGCGGTGGTGGCGCCGGTCGGGTCGTCGGCGGGGCAGATCTGGACGGTCTGCGGGTTGTCCTCGAACCGGGGCGCGATGGTGACCACCGAGCCGACCGGGCCGACGCCGTGCGGGCCGGTGCGCACGCCGAGCAGGTGCATGAAGTGGTTCCAGTCCCAGGACGGGCCCGGGTCCCAGTGCATGCCGGAGACGAGGGACGACTTCGGCCCGGCGACGTTGTCGTGGCCGATGATGTGCTGGCGGTCCAGCGGGATGTCGTACCGGGCCGCGAGGTAGGCGACCAGCTCGGCCGTGGCCTCGTACTGGGCCTCGGTGTACCAGGTCGCGCCGTGCGCGGCGTAGCCCTCGTGCTCGATGCCGATGGAGTGCATGTTGGCGGTGTAGTTGCCCGCGTGGAAGGCGAGGTCCTTCGTGGGCACCATCTGCGTCACCGCGCCGTCGGCGGAGCGCATCACGTAGTGCGCGGCGGCGCCGCCCGCCGCCTGGGCGGTCCTGATGGCGGCGTCGTAGGAGCTCTCGGTGTCGTGGATGACGATGGTGTCGATCTTGATGCCGTTCGCGGGGCGGTTCGAGACCTGGCCATTGGACGCCGCCGCCGGGACGAAGGTGCAGTCCAGGGTGGCCGGGCACTCGACGTCCGTGGCCGCCGCGGACTTCAGGTGCAGGTCGGCCAGCTGGCCGGTGGCGGGGCGGATGCCGCTGTCGGCCGCCAGGCTCATGCGCCGGCCGTCGGAGGTGGTGCGGGCGGCGCCCTTGCGCAGGGAGGCGAAGACGCGGTCGGCGAAGGCCGCGGCGCCCTGGCGCTGGGTGGACTGGCTGTAACGGGCCACCGCGCCGTACCAGTTGCCGGGATCGGCGGACGTGCCGCCGGTCACCTTCTTCTGGTACGAGGCGAGCAGCGCCGCGCCGCCGCGGATGTTGGCGGCCGGGTCGGTGCGCAGCTTCCCGGCGGACAGACCGGTCAGTTTCGCGGCGGCCTGCAGGGTGTGCAGGGCGGGGTCGGCGGTCAGCTGCGCCAGATCGCCGCGCCCGGCGGCTCCCGCGGGACCCGCGGCCAGCATGGCGGGCGTCACGTCCGTCAGGTGCATCGGGCCGTAGCCGCCGTCGGTGCTGTGCTGCCCGGGGTGGGTGTCCCAGGCGGACTCCTGGTACGACACGGCCAGCAGCACCTGGCGCGGCACGTGGTACGCCTCGGCGGCGGCGGTGAACGCCCTCTCCAGCGAGGGGGCCGGGCGGCCGGAGGCGTCGGCGGCCGCGGCCGTCACCGGGACGGCCGTCGCGCCCGCGACGGCCAGTGCGGCGATCGCGGCCAGGAGGGCCGTACGGCGGAGGGGGGACGCGTGCCCGCGTCTGTCACTGTGTGTGGTCATCAAGGGATCCCGGACCTGAGTCGACTCGATTGGCTGCGGAGAACGCGCGCGTGACGGGGCGTCATACGCCGGCCGGACCGGCCGGTGAGCCCACGGGCCGGCGGCGGACGGCCCTTCTCCGGAGGAGAGTATGTCAACTCGGTTACCGGCAAGGCGATTTGGGCGTGGAAGGTTGGTGAACGGCGCCCTCGGGGAGGCGGATGACCGGACGCGGTGCGGACGACTGCTCGCTCAGTGCGGCGGCTTGGGAAAGCGGTGCCGCAGGCGGCCCGCGCGGCGACGCACTCGGCCGGTTCGCCCGGCCCGCTGGACCGGCCAGAGGCCCCGTGAGACCTACCGGCCGTTCACCGGGACCCTGCGCGAGCGCGTCCGCACGGCCGTCTGCGAGCGCCGCGGCTCGACCAGGGCTCCGAAGCGTCGCGGCTCGACCCAGACTCGGTCCGGCTCGTCCGGGTGACGCGCGGGCTGCGGGTGAGGGGGGCGACCAGGGACGCGGCGGCGCCGACGAGACCGGCGGCTCGGGCCTGCCGCCATACGGCGCCCGGTCGCCGTGCTCGACGGCAGCGTGGATCTCCGGCCCGCCGGACGGCCGGCAACGGGCCGGCCTACGCCGGGGGCGGTGGCGCTTCTGGGCTGGTCTTTCGCGGACCCTGCGTCAGCCGCGCCCGCTGCCCGTCTCTCCGCCCCCGGACCCCCGGCCCCCTCAGCCCGCGCTCACTTCCGTCAGTTCGGCCAGCGGGAGGGTGTGCTGGGTCTGGAGGACCTTCGCGCGCAGGTAGCGGACGTTGTGGGCGGTGGTGAAGACGCCGGTCGGGACCCGGTCGTGGACCGTGATGCCGAGGTCGCGCAACTGGCCCGCCTTGTCGGGGTTGTTGGACAGCAGGTCCACTTCCGTGATGCCGAGCGAGCGCAGCATCTGGGCCGCGGCCGTGTAGTCGCGGGCGTCCTCGGGCAGGCCCAGGGCGGCGTTCGCCTCGTAGGTGTCGAGGCCCTGGTCCTGCAGGGCGTACGCGTCGAGCTTGTTGTAGAGGCCGATGCCGCGGCCCTCCTGGCGGAGGTAGAGCAGCACGCCGCCGCGGGCCGCGATGCGCTCGACCGCCTCCCGCAGCTGCGGGCCGCAGTCGCAGCGGGCGGAGCCGAAGACGTCGCCCGTCAGGCACTCGGAGTGCAGACGGACCAGCGGGACGGTGCCGGGGGCCGGGTCGCCGAGGACGACGGCGAGGTGTTCCCGGCCGTCGGTCAGACCGTGGAAGGTGACGAGCTCGGCGTCGACGCTGTAGCCGTCGTCGAAGCGCAGCGGTACCCGGACGCGGGAGCGCGGCGTGGCGGCGGGGAAGTCGGGCATGGGGGTTCTCCTGTGTCCGGGTGCAGGACCGTGCGGAGTGCTGCTTCAGATTTGAAGCACATCCACGGCGGGAACCCTACCCGTGCTTTAAATTTGAAGCAACAGATGTGCGGTGCGGCTCACGCGGGGAAGCTCACGAGCGTGTCGTCACGACGAGCCCGAGCACGGCGACGAACGTCGCCGCCACGGCACCTCGTCGGAGGTCGGCCGCGGCGTCTCCTCGCCCTCCAGTGCCCGTACGATCGCGGAGCTGATCTCCTCCAGCCGCTCCACCTGCTCCTCGGAGAGGTGGTCGAAGACGGCCGCCCGCACGGTCTCCACATGCCCCGGCGCCGTGCGCTCCAGCACCGCCATGCCCTCGTCGGTGAGGGCCGCGAAGCTGCTCCGCTTGTCCCACTGGCAGTCCTCGCGCCGGATCAGCCCGTCCTTCTCCAGCCGGGTCACGGCATAGGTCAGCCTGCTGCGCGTGATCTTCGACTTCTCCGCGAGATCGGTCATCCGGAGTCTGCGCTCCGGCGCCTCGGAGAGGTTGGCCAGGATGGAGTAGTAGAGATGGGGCATGCCGGCGTCCTGCTGGAGCTGGCGGTCGATCGCGTCCTCCAGGAGGTGCGTCGCCGCGATGTACGCGCGCCAGGCGCGCTGCTCCTTGCCGGTGAGCCAGCGAGTCGTCATACGGCCAGTGTAGGTTTGTTTCAAACTTTAACCAAGCGTCCCCGGCCTCCGAGAGCGAGCGCGCCCGATGCCGTACCCCCACGTCCTGCTGTCCGCCGCCGTCTCCCTCGACGGCTACCTCGACGACACCGGCCCCGAGCGGCTGCTGCTGTCGTCCCCGGCCGACTTCGACCGTGTGGACGAGGTGCGGGCGTCCGTGGACGCGATCCTGGTCGGCGCCGGCACGATCCGCGCCGACAACCCGCGCCTGCTGGTCAACTCGCCCGAGCGGCGCGCCGCCCGTACGGCCGCGGGGAAGCCCGAGTACCCCCTCAAGGTCACCGTCAGCGGCTCCGGCGACCTCGACCCGACGGCGCAGTTCTGGCACACCGGGGGCGAGAAGGTGCTCTACACGACGGACGAGGGCGCCCGGCGGGCCGCCGCCGCCGGTCTCGCCGCCGACGTCGTCCCCCTGGGCCCCGGCCTCGACTGGCGCCGCCTCCTGGAGCATCTGCACGACGTACGCGGCGTCGAGCGCCTGATGGTCGAGGGCGGCGGCACGGTCCACACGCAGCTGCTGCTCCAGGGACTGGCGGACGAGCTGCAGCTGGTGCTCGCCCCGGTGTTCGTCGGCGATCCCAAGGCGCCCCGGCTGTTCGGGCCCGGCGGCTACCAGGGCGGCCGGCTCAGGCTGGTGGACAGCCGCCGTATCGAGGACGTGGTGCTGATGCGCTACGAGCCCACCGCACCCGGCACGGGACCGGTCCCCGCCGCCGCCGACCACCACTGGCTGCGGCTCGCCTGCGCCCTGGCGGCCCAGTGCCCGCCCTCGCGGACGGCGTTCAGCGTCGGCGCGGTCGTCGTCGCCGCCGACGGCACGGAACTCGGCCGCGGCCACTCGCGCGAGGCCGGCGACCCCACCGTGCACGCCGAGGAGGCGGCGCTCGCGAAGATCGATCCGGCCGATCCGCGGCTCGCGGGCGCGACCGTCTACAGCAGCCTGGAGCCCTGCGCGCGGCGTGCGTCCCGCCCGAAGCCGTGTGCCCGGCTGATCCTGGAGGCCGGGGTGCGGCGGGTGGTCACGGCCTGGCGGGAGCCGGACACCTTCGTCGAGGAGGCCGACGGCAGCGGACTGCTGGCGGCGGCCGGGGTGGACGTCGTCCTGCTGGCGGAGCACGAGGCAGCGGCCAAGGCGCCGAACGGCCACCTGCTGGGCGGCTGAATCCGCAGGTGAAGGGGGCCGGATCGAAACCCTGGTGCTGGGCGTCCCGCGGATGGCGTACACTGGAGTCACAACGACGCGGGGTGGAGCAGCTCGGTAGCTCGCTGGGCTCATAACCCAGAGGTCGCAGGTTCAAATCCTGTCCCCGCTACTGAAGGCCGAGGGCCGGAATCCGGAAACGGGTTCCGGCCCTCGGTTTTTCCTTCCCGCGGCGGTGTTCCCCGCGACGGCCGGGATGCCTCCGCGGCGGGGTTTCCCCCCATCGGCCCTCACCGCTCGCCCGCCGTCCCCGCTCCGGCAACCCTTGGGGTGTGGAGCAGGAGGGGCCGATCTCGTACGCGCGCACCTTCGTCCGCATGCTCCCGGCGCTGCTGCTGGTCGCCGGGGCGTTCTACGACTGGTTCACCCCGGCGGGGTTCACCGCGGCCCCCTTCTTCACGGCCGTGCCCCTGGTCGCCGCCCCCCTCTACTCGCGTCTGGGCACGATCCTCGCCGGTGTCGCGTGCGTCCTGGTCGTCCTGCTGATCCACACCGGGCTCGGCATCCTGCTGCACATCGACGCGCTCACGGAGCTGGTCACGGTGGCGACCGTGGCCGCGCTGGCCGTGCTCATCAACGCCCTCGTGCGCCGCGGCGACGAACAGCTCGCCTCGCAGCGCGCGATCGCCGAGGCCGCCCAGCGTGCCGTCCTGCCCGACCCGGCCGAGCGGATCGGCACCTTCGCCATCGCGGCGCGCTACGAGGCGGCGCAGCGGGACGCGGCCATCGGCGGCGACCTGTACGCCGTGCAGGACAGCCCGTACGGCGTGCGGCTGGTGGTGGGCGACGTGCGCGGGAAGGGGATGGGCGCGGTGGCGGCCGTCGCCGTCGTGATCGGGGCGTTCCGGGAGGCCGCCGAGCAGGAGGCGACGCTGGAGGCGGTCGCCGGGCGGCTGGACCGGGCGCTGGCCCGCGAGGGGAGCCGGCGCGAGGGCCTCGACGCCTTCGAGGGCTTCACCACCGCCGTACTCGCCGAACTCCCGCACGGCGACGCCGTGGTCAGGATCGTCAACCGGGGCCATCCGCCCCCGCTGCTGCTGTGCCCCGACGGCACGGTACGTCCGCTGCCCGCCCGTGAGCCCGCCCTGCCGCTCGGCATGGGGGAGTTGGGGGCCTGGCCGGACCGGGCGGAGGAGACCCGCTTCCCGGACGGGGCCACCCTGCTGCTCTACACCGACGGGCTGTGCGAGGCGCGGGACCGGCACGGGGACTTCTACGATCCCGCGGCGAGCCTGGCGGGCCGGGCCTTCCCCGACCCCGCCGGGCTGATCGCCGTCCTCGCCCAGGAGGTGAACCGGCACACCGGGGACGGCACCACGGACGACATGGCGATGCTCGCCGTACGACGTCACACCCGGTGATCGGACAGCCGCCCTCCGCATAACAACTGACAGACCGTCAGGCACTGCGAAGATCCCGGGAAGAGGTCAACTCGCCCGTTTTCAGCCGGTCATGGCCTGTACGTCCGGCCTGGAAACGTTAATGATCAAGCCGAACTGCTTGGAATCCACACCCCGGGTCTATTAACGTTCGATAACGCAGCGCGGTCGTCCCAGCCGTCACAAGAGACGGCTCCGTGCGCACGCGCCGAATCCCGCAAGGGAACCGGGGAACCACCACCCTGGGGTGAATCGCGCGGATGCCACCGTGGACCCACGGCCGGTATACGCGCGTAGGAGACCTTCCTGCTCCGAACCCGTCAGCTAACCCGGTAGGCGAGAAGGAAGGAAAGGAGCACGCCCACGTGGCGTCCAACCCGCCTGCCCCGGCAGCACCCTTCGTGCCGAGCACCGAGCTCTTCGGCTTCGCCCCCCGCACCGACGAGGGCCAGTGGGAGGAGTGGAATCCCACCGCGGAGTCCATACGCCCGGTTCGGGGCAAGCACCGCGTCTCCAAGCAGCGCGGCGGCGGGCTGGCCCGCAGCTCCACGGTCCTCGGCGTCGGCGTCATCGCCGCCGTCGGCGCGGGCGGCATGGCCAGCGCCAACACCGGCAAGCCCCCGGTCTCCATCTCCCTGCCCGACCTGGCCTCCGTGAGCCACGTCTTCGGCGAGGACGAGGCCCCCCAGGGTTCCGCCACCGCCCTCAGCAGCGTCGGCGTCACCACCGAGGACACCGCGCAGGGCGCCAGGGACGCGGGCGAGGCGCTGCGCGACCGGATCATGGCGCAGGCCGAGGCGCAGCGGGTCCAGGTCGACAGCAAGGCCCAGGCGGTCACCGAGGCGACCTTCTCGAAGCAGGTCGACGCCGCTGCCGCCAAGGCCGAGCAGGAGGCCGCCGCCAAGGCCGCCGACGCCAAGCAGAAGGCGGAGGCCGAGGCGAAGAAGAAGGAAGAGCAGGCGCGGCTGGCCGAGCTGGCCAAGCAGTTCAAGCTGCCCGTCGTGTCGTACACGATCACCGGCACCTTCGGTCAGGCCGGTTCCATGTGGTCCTCCGGCTACCACACGGGTCTGGACTTCGCCGCCCCCACGGGCACCCTCATCAAGGCCATCCACAGCGGCACCATCACGGAGGCCGGCTGGGCGGGCTCGTACGGCTACCGCACGATCCTCACCCTCGACGACGGCACCGAGCTGTGGTTCTGCCACCAGTCGTCGATCAGCGTCTCGGTCGGCCAGAAGGTCGCCACGGGCGACGTCATCGGCCGCGTCGGCGCCACCGGCAACGTCACCGGCCCGCACCTGCACCTCGAGGTCCACCCGGACGGCCAGGCCACCGGCATCGACCCGATGACCTGGCTGCGCGGCAAGGGCCTGAACCCGTAACGGTCCGTACGTCCCTGGAACGGCCGCCTCCGATTGTTTACGGGAAGTTTGCGGCCGTTCCGGAAGACCGCTGTCCTGGGTGCTTGTTGTCGTAGGACATGACTTCTCTTCGCAAGCTCGGCAACTCCGACCTCGAGGTCTTCCCGCTCTCCCTGGGCGGCAACGTCTTCGGCTGGACGGCCGACGAGGCCACCTCCTTCGCCGTCCTGGACGCCTACACGGCGGCGGGCGGCAACTTCGTCGACACCGCCGACTCCTACTCCGCCTGGGTCGAGGGCAACAGCGGAGGCGAGTCCGAGACGATCATCGGCCGGTGGCTGGCGGCCCGCGGCAACCGCGACGACGTCGTGATCGCCACGAAGGTCAGCCAGCACCCCGAGTTCCCCGGCCTGTCGGCCGCCAACATCAAGGCCGCCGCGGAGGCCTCGCTGCGCCGCCTCGGCACCGACCGCATCGACCTGTACTACACCCACTTCGACAAGCCCGAGACGCCCGTCGAGGAGATCGTCGGCGCGCTGGACGAGCTGGTGCGGGAGGGCAAGGTGCGGGCGATCGCCGCGTCCAACATCTCCGCCGAGCGCCTCGCCGAGTCCCTGGAGTTCTCCGACCGCGAGGGCCTGGCCAAGTACGTCGCCCTCCAGCCGCACTACAACCTGGTCTCCCGCGACACCTACGAGGGCCCCCTGCAGGACCTCGCCTCCCGCCAGGGCCTCGCCACGGTGCCGTACTACGCGCTCGCCTCCGGCTTCCTCACCGGCAAGTACCGGCCCGGCGCCACGGTCGACGGCGCGCGGGCCGCGGGCGCGGGCAAGCACCTGCAGACCGAGCGCGGCCACAAGGTCCTGGCTGCCCTGGACGAGGTCGCCGAGGCCCACGGCGCACCGGTCGCCACGGTCGCCCTGGCCTGGCTCGCGGCCCAGCCGACGGTGGCCGCCCCCATCGCCTCGGCCCGCACCCCGGAGCAGCTCCCGGCCCTGCTGGGCGTGGCGGACCTGACCCTGACGGACGCGGAACTCACGCGCCTGACGGAAGCCTCGGCCTGACCGAGCCGTGCTCAGGGGCTACGACTGGTACGGGTTGTACGCGGGGTACGGCGTCGCCGGATACGTGGGGTACGTCTGCTGCCCGTGCGCCCCGTGCGCCCCGTGCGTCCCGTACGCCCCGTAGCCCGGCCACGGCGGTGCCACCACCGGGACCGGCGGGGCCGTCACGCGTGCCGCGTAGTTCAGGGCCGGCCCCGCGATCTCCCGCCGGTTCCACAGCTCCGCCAGCAGCTCGCGCTCCCGGACGGCGAAGTCGGCGCCGGCCCGCCCACGGCGCCCCCGGTGCCGCAGGAACGCCAGCGACGTGGCGTACGCCTCGTACTGGAGCACCGCCTGCGCGGCCGGCTTGCCGAAGTGGTGGGCGGCGTGGTCGCGGGCCAGCCGCCGCGCCCGCATCGAGCCCAGCGCGAACGGCTCGGCCGGCGTCAGCCAGCCCGCGGCGGCGTACGCGGGCAGCTCCTCGCGCACGGTGCGCAGCTCGCGCTGCCGCGTCCAGATGACCAGCCAGGTCAGCAGCCCGAACGCCGGCACCATGAAGACGGCGTACACGGCGAAGAACCCGAATTCCCCGAACGTCGACGAGCCGTTCCACATGGCGTGCATGCCCATCGCGAGCAGCAGGCCGCACAGCGGGATCAGCAGGCGCCGGACGTGCTGCCGGTCGGCCGCCGTCGCGGCGAGACCGAAGCCGATGCCGGTCAGGACGGTGAAGAGGGGGTGCGCGAACGGCGACATGATGACGCGCACGAAGAAGGTCGCCGCCGTCACGGAGGCGATGCCGCGGTCGCCGGTGAGCTGGTCGGTGCCGAAGGCGGTGCCCAGGTAGAGGATGTTCTCGGTGAACGCGAAGCCGGTCGCGGTGATGCCGGCTATCACCACGCCGTCGACGATGCCCGTGAAGTCCCGTCTGCGGAAGAGGAAGACGAGCAGGACGGCGGCGGCCTTGGCGGACTCCTCGACGACCGGCGCTATCACGGTCGCGCCGAGGGTGTCCGCGCTCGACGGGTCCGCGGTCGCCGTGGCTATCCATCTGGTCGCGAAACTGTTGGCGACGATCGCTATCAGCGCCGCCGCGCAGGCGCCCCAGGCGAAGGCGAACAGCAGGTTCCGCCAGGGGCCGGGGGCGACCCGGTCGAGCCACCGGAAGGCGGCTATGAGCAGCGGCACGGGCAGTACCGCGAGCCCGAGCCCGACCAGGAATCCCTCGGTGCCGGTCTGTTGGCGCACCAGGGCGAGGATGACGAGCCCGGACAGGGCGAGCAGCGTGCTGAGCGCCCCGTAGCGCACCCACGTGCGCTGCCACCAGTGCGCGTGCCCGAGCGCCCCGCTCGCCGGACCACCGGGGTGCGGCGGGTGCGGCGGGTAGGTCGGGTACGGGGGAAAGGTGGCCACGGCATTGACCCTAACGAGCGAAGGCGCCGCCCGCGATGGCGTCTCGCGTCGACCGCGGGAGCCTCAGGCGCCTGTGGGGGGCTGGTTGTGGTGCTGTACGCGACGGAAGAGCAGGTCGTTCACGACATGTCCCTTGTCCAGTCCCTGGCCCTCGAAACGGGTGAGCGGCCGGAAGTCCGGACGGGGCGAGAAACCGCCGTCGGACCGCGTGTTCTCGAATTCCGGATGCGCCGTGAGGACTTCGAGCATCTGTTCGGCGTACGGCTCCCAGTCCGTCGCGCAGTGCACGATCCCGCCCGGTCTGATCCGGGTGGCGGCGAGGTCGAGGAACTCCGGCTGGATCAGCCGCCGCTTGTGGTGGCGCTTCTTCGGCCAGGGGTCGGGGAAGTACACGCGCAGCCCGTCCAGCGCGTCGGGCGTGAGCATCTCGCGCAGCAGGATGATGGCGTCGCCGTTGCCGACCCGGACGTTGGACAGTCCGTTCTGGTCGGCGAGGTTGAGCAGGTTGCCCTGGCCCGGGGTGTGCACGTCGACGGCGAGAATGTTGGTGCCGGGGTCGGCGGCGGCCATCTGCGCGGTGGCCTCGCCCATCCCGAAGCCGATCTCCAGGACGACGGGGTTGTCGTTGCCGAAGAGCTCCGCGAGGTCGATGACGCGCTGTCCGTCGATGTCCAGCCCCCACTTGGGCCACAGCCGCTGGAGCGCGTCCGCCTGTCCCGCGGTCACCCGGCTGCGCCGCGGCTGGAAGCTCCGGATCCGCCGCTCGAAGTGCGAACCGGCCGGGTCGGCCCTCGGGCCGTCCGGGAAGCGGGGCTCCCCCTTGGCCCGGGTGTGCCGGACGGAGACACCGGGGACGTGCGCGGGCTGCCCGGCGGGCTCCGCGGAGGCGGGAGCGGCGGGCCGGGGGGCTTCGGGGGCGTTGGGGGAGTCAGACACAGTGGGGTCGATTTTACGGGGACGGCGGCCCGCCCGGACCGCCCGGCACCGCGGACCTCAGACCGAGCCCAGCATCGTCAGCGCCCGCCGGGCCACCTCCCGCCCGATCGGCAGCGAGGCGGTGGCGGCCGGTGAGGGCGCGTTCAGCACGTGCACCGCCCGCGGCCCCTCCTTGATCAGGAAGTCGTCCACGAGCGCCCCGTCCCGCAGCACCGCCTGCGCCCGCACGCCGGCGGCCGTCGGCACCAGGTCGTCCGCCGTCACCGCCGGCAGCAGCCTGCGCACCGCCGTCGTGAACGCCGCCCTGGACACCGACCGGCGCAGCTCTCCCGCCCCGTACCGCCAGTGCCGCCGGGCCAGCTGCCAGGATCCGGGCCACGCGAGCGTGCCCGCGAGCTCCCGGGGCCGTACGACGCCCCAGCCGTACCCCTCCCGGGCCAGCGCCGGCACCGCGTTCGGACCGATGTGCACGCCCCCGTCGATCCCGCGCGTGAGATGCACCCCGAGGAACGGGAACGCCGGGTCCGGCACCGGATACACCAGCCCCCGCACCAGCTCGGGTCGCGCCAGCTCGTAGTACTCGCCCCGGAACGGCACGATCCGCATCTCCGGGTCGTCCCCGGTCATCCGGGCGACCTCGTCGCAGTACAGCCCGGCGCAGTTCACCAGCACCCGCGCGCGGACGACGTCGCCGGTCCGGGTGCGCACGGCGACGCCCAGCCCGGCCCGCCGGTCGATGCGCTCGACCCGGGCGCCGTAGCGGATCTCCGCTCCCGAGCCGTGGGCCAGCTGCCGGGCCACGCCGACGAAGTCGCACACGCCCGTCGTCCCGACGTGTATGGCCGCGAGCCCGCGCACCTCCGGTTCGTACTCGGCGATCTGCGGGGCGCCCAGCTCCCGGACCGGAATGCCGTTCTCCCGGCCGCGCTGCACCAGTGCGTGCAGGCGCGGCAGCTCGGCCTTGTCGGTGGCGACGATCAGCTTTCCGGTGACGGCGTGCGCGATGCCGTACTCGGCGCAGAACTTCACCATCTCCGCGGCGCCCCGCACCGCGTAGCGGGCCTTCAGCGACCCGGGGCGGTAGTAGATCCCGCTGTGGATGACCCCGCTGTTGCGACCCGTCTGGTGGCGGGCCGGGCCGCCCTCCTTCTCCAGCACCGTGACCCGGGTGCCGGGCGCGGCCCGCGTGATCGCATACGCGGTGGACAGCCCGACGATGCCCCCACCGATCACGAGCACGTCACAGTCGTACGCGACCTCGGCACGCACCTGCACCACCTCCCACCTCGATAGTGCACTGCGCCACTGACAGTGCTCTCAAACGTGGGGCGGGCGCATGCCGCTCAGGGGCGCGGGGAACCGCGCGATCAGCCACCGACCGCCCGCGGCCGCGCAACCACAGAAACCCGGCCGGCGCATGGCGCTCCTCACGCCGGAGCCATCAGCAGCGGGCGGGCCCGCTCCCGCAGCTCCACCACCCGCGGCTCGTCGCCGTACGGCTCGAGCCGGTGCAGCAGGTCCTTGACGTACTCGGTGGTGCGCGCCGACGAGATGCGCCCGGCGACCTCCACCGCCCGCACGCCCTGCTCGCACGCCGCGTCGAGGTTGCCCGACTCCAGCTCGGCCACCGCCGAGACGACGAGCCGCAGTCCGTGCGAGCGCACGAACTCCTCCGTCGGCTTCGACAGCGCCTGCTCGGTGAAGCGCCGTACCTGACGTGGCGCCTTCAGATCGCGGTAGCACTCGGCGGCGTCCGCGGCGAACCGGTCGTAGGAGTAGAAGCCCAGCCAGGACGGGTCGTTGTCGCCCTCCCGGGACCGCTCGAGCCAGCCCTCCGCGGCCTTCAGCGCCGCACCCGCCGCCTGCGCGTCTCCCGCACGCGCGTGTGCCCGCGCCTCGACGAGCCGGAAGAAGCTCATGGTGCGGGCCGTGGCCAGCCCGCGGTTGCGCTCCAGCGCGGCCTGCGCGAGGTCGACGCCCTCGTCGCCGAAGCCCCGGTACGTCGCCTGCAGCGACATCGACGCCAGCACATAGCCGCCGAGGGGCACGTCGGCGGCGGCGCGGGCGAGCCGCAGCGCCTGGATGTAGTACCGCTGCGCGGCCTCCTGCTGCCCGGTGTCGAACGCCATCCACCCGGCGAGCCGCGTCAGCTCAGCCGAGGCGCCGAACAGCGCCCTGCCCACCTCGTCCGAGTACGAGCCGAGCAGCAGCGGTGCCGCCTCCACCCGTAAACACTCGGGCACCATGGACGAACGCCAGTCGCCGCCCCCGTACTTGGAGTCCCAGCGCCTGGCGTCCTCGGCGGCCTCCCGCAACTTCTGCACGTCGCTGTGGCCGACTTTGAGCGGTGCGCCCGAGCCCTCGGCGGAGTTCGCCTCGCGCGCCACCGAACTGTCGGCCGGGGTTATCAGCCAGCGTGAGGCGGGCGTCGCGTACGCGCTTACTGCGAACGATCCGGCCAGCGACTGCCAGATGCCGCCGGAGCCGGCCCGGCGCCCGGCGAGGTCGAGGCGGTAGAGCTCCGTCGCCGACCTCACCGCCTGTCCGACGTCCCTGGGGAAGGCGAGGCCCACTTCGGGTGCGGGATCCGCGTCCGCCAGGCCGATCTCGTGGAGCGGCACCGGACGGC
Organism: Streptomyces panaciradicis; assembly: GCF_023516615.1. Taxonomy (GTDB): domain Bacteria; phylum Actinomycetota; class Actinomycetes; order Streptomycetales; family Streptomycetaceae; genus Streptomyces; species Streptomyces panaciradicis. Next base: position 4,495 of record NZ_JAMGBF010000169.1, on the reverse strand, counting down.
CGAGCTTCTGGCCGATCGCGGCGGCGATGAGGTGCGGGGCGGCACCCTGCGGCACCATGCCCTTCGACACCCAGCGCGCCACCGACGTCTTGTCGTAGCGAAGTGTCAGACCACGCTGTGCGCCAAGGTCGTTGACGCGACGCGCGAGGCCTGCGTTGCTGATTCCCGCGAGGGCGAGAACGGCGCCGAGTTTTTCGTTCGGCCCGCGTTGCTCCCTGGACATGCGCCACCCCTCGACACAGACGGCTGCCGCGCTGGCATAACCACGCGGCATTCGTAAACCCAGCGTAGTTCGCCGCATCCCAAGCGTTAAGGGGCATTGTTCCGGATGGCGGGATTGTGGTCCGTACTGAAGTACGGGTCCGATACGCGCAGTTGCGCCGTGCTCCTGTTGTGTGGCCGTGCGCCCGCCCGTGCGCTCTTCTCCGGCCACCGGGGGAGCGGTTCCATGGGTCGTGCGTGGGTCGGCCCGCTGTACTGGATCCAGTGGGCTGGGGGACACCGCCACCTCCATCCCCGCGGGTGGCGGAACGGTCCGGGAGGCGCACTCCGTCTCCCGGGCTGCGCGCAGGAGTTGACGGTGTGCGAAGCATGTACAGAGCGTGTCCACACCTGTCCCCGCGTCGCCAATTTGGCTGAAAATCGACCCTGCATGCATGCGGCGATTACCGCCCCCACCACGGCACTTGAGGGCGCGAACGGCGTTTTCGGGGCGCACGGCGGGGGCGCATTCACGTCGCAGTCCCCCTGGTCGGCAGGGGTGTCCGGACCGCCGGATCACCCTCGTGAGGGGGAGCGCCCCGGCGCGTTCCGGGGATCACAAGCCGCTCCACGGCCCTTCCACCGCGCCTTCTTCATGGCAGCATGGGGAACCGGTTCGTACGGTGCACTGGTTGTCCACAGTCCGTGGAGGCGTCGATGCGGTGGTTGGTGGGATGGAGCAGCACCGCCCCGGCGACCGCCGGCATCGGTACCGCGGGGGCCACCGGAAGCGACGGCGAGACCGTGCACCCGGTCGGCTCCCAGCTCCTGTGGGGCGACCCCGACCCGCTGTGGGCGGTCGGCGACTGGCGCCCCGACGAGGTGCGGGTGGTGCGGGCCGACCCCCAGACCCGGATCGCGGTCCTGGGCACCTGCGGCGCCTCCGACGAAGAACTGCGGGTCGCGCTGTTCGCCGCGCGCGGGGGCGCACTGCGTCACCTCACGGCCTGGCCCGGCAGCTACACGGCCATCGTCCAGGTGGGCCGCCGCATCACCGTCTGCGGCGATCTGGCAGGTGCCCGCCCGGTCTTCTACACCCCGTGGGCGGGCGGCACCGCCTACGCGACCGCCGCGCTCCCCCTCGCCGACCTCATCGAGGCCAACCTCGACTTCGGCCATCTGGCGGCCCTCCTCGCCGCCCCGGACGTCCCGGCCGCGCTGCACGACTCCACCCCGTACGACGGAGTTCGGCGCATTCCGCCGGGGCACGCGCTGATCCTGCGCACCGGCGCGCGCGAGATCGCCGGCTACGAGCCGGTCGCCTCCCTCGCCGTGGCGGCGCCCTCGGCCGACCCCGACAGCGCGGTGGACGCGGTGCGCGACGCGCTGGTGGAGGCGGTACGCGCGCGTCTGTCGGCGCCGCGGCACGTCCCGGGCGCCGACATAGACCCCGGCCCCGTCCCCGGGATGGGCCCGGCCGAACGCCGCGCCGCGCGCGGGATGCCGGTCGCCGGGATCGGCGCCGACCTCTCCGGCGGCCCCGCGTCGGGGACCCTCGCCCTGCTCGCCGCGGGCCTGCCGGGCATGCCGGGCACCGTCCTCGGGCACGGCACCGGCGCCGGGGAACGCCTCCTGGCGGTCACCTTCAACGACCTGGCCGTCGGCGGCCGCGAGGCGGAGCTGGAGCGCGCGGGCACCCTCGCGGCCAACCCCCGGCTGCACCACGTGGTCGTGGCCGGCGGCGAGGAGACCCTGCCGTACGCCGATCTGGACGGCCCCCTGACCGACGAGCCCGGCCAGTCCCTGGTGACGGCCGCCCGGCACCGGGCCCGGCTGGCGTCGGGCAGCGCCGACCACCTCACCGGCTACGGCGCCCGCCAGGTCCTGGACGCCCACCCGGCCCGCCTCGCCGACCTGCTGATGGACCGCAAGCGCCGGCATCTCGTGCGCCCCGTCGCCGCGCTCGCCAAGGCGGACGGCTCGGTGTTCGTCCCCGCGCGCGTGTACGGCGCGGCCCGCCGGCTGGCCCGCACCCCGTACGGGGCGGGCCTGGAACTGCTCGCCGAACGCCTTCTGCAGCGCCGCTTCGACGAGCCCGGAGGGGCCGTCGGAGCGTCCCTCGCCGCCCTCGCCTGGGCCAGGCCCGGCCCCGCCGCGCGCTGGCTGACCGGCGAGGCCCTGGCTGAAGTATCGGTTCGCCTCCAGACGTCGCCGAGCCGTTCGGGCATCGGGCCCGGGCAGCGTCCCGGCGACCACCGCGCGCGGGCCGCGCTGGCCCGCCAGGCCGCCGACATCCGCGTGCTGGAACAGGCGGCGGAGATCCGCTCGCAGCGCCTGCACGCGCCCTTCCTCGACAACCAGGTCGTCCGCGCCTGCCGCGCCCTGCCCGAGGCCCTGCGCGTCCAGCCGGGCGCCCGCGCCGCCATCCTCCGTACGGTCCTGGAGGGCGCCGGCGTGGGCGACCTCCCGCCCGGCTGGGGCGCCCCCTCCCACGCCCCGACGGCGGTCGCGGCCCGCACCGGCCTGCGCGTCTCCGCCGACTCCCTGATGGCCCTGTTCGGCACCCCGCTCCTCGCGGAGGCCGGCCTGGTGGAGGCCCGGGTCGTCCGCAAGGCCCTGCGCGCCGCGGCGGAGGGCGAGCCACTGCCCCTGGACGGCCTGGCCGACCTGGTCTCCCTCGAACTGTGGCTGCGCCGCCTGCTGGCCCGCCGAGGCACCTGCTGGACCGGCACCCCGGCCCGCCAGCGGGCGGTCCCCGGAGGCATCGCCCCGAAGCGAGGCGCCCTGGCCTCGGGAGGCGGGGCGGGGGTCGCGTGAGGGCATGACCCGCACGAGCCGCCTCCCCGGCCCCGGTGCCCGGCACACCCCGCCCGCCGAACGCCGTGCCCCCTCCCGTGCGTGACGGCCACAATGATCCGATGCGGTACAGGATTCTGGGCGTCACCCAGGTCGAGGGCGAGGACGGCACCGTCGTGCCCGTCCCCGGCCCCCGCCTGCGCGCCCTGCTGACCGCGCTGGCCCTGCGCCCCGGCCGGGTCACCACCCCCGGCACCCTGATCGCGGAGGTGTGGACGGACGACCCGCCGGACGACGCCCCGGCCGCCCTCCAGGCCCTCGTCGGCCGCCTGCGCCGCACCCTCGGCAAGGACGCCGTCGCCTCCGCCCCCGGCGGCTACCGGCTCACGGCCACCGAGCACGACGTCGACCTCCACGTCTTCGAGGACCTGGTCCACCGGGGCACCGCCGCCCTGGCCCGGGGTGACGCCGCCACCGCGGCCCAGGTCCTCGACGAGGCCCTCGCCCTGTGGCGCGGTCCCGCCCTCGCCGACCTCCCCGACCGCACCGCCGCCGCCCGCCCCGACGCCCTCCACCTGGAGGCGACCCGGGCCCGCGTCGACGCCGACCTGCGGCTGGGCCGCGCCCACACCGCCGTACCGCGCCTGAGGGAACTCACCGCCGCCCACCCCTACGACGAGCCGCTGCACGCCCTCCTCATCCGCGCCCTGCGCGACACGGGCCGCACCGCCGACGCCCTCGCCGCGTACGAGGCCACCCGCCGGGCCCTGGCCGACGGCCTCGGCACCGACCCGGGACCGGAGCTGCGGGCCCTGCACGCCGACCTCCTCGCGGCACCGGAAACCCACGCCCCTCCCGAGCCGCCCGGTCGCCCCCGGCCCCCCGCCCGCAGCGGCAACCTGCGTCCGCGACTGACCTCTTTCGTGGGCCGGGAACCGGAGCTCGACGCCATCCGTTCCGAAGTGCACAGGGCACGGCTGGTCACCCTCACCGGACCGGGCGGCTCCGGGAAGACCCGCCTCGCCGAGGAGGCCGCCGCCGGGCTCCCGCAGGCGTGGCTGGTCGAACTGGCGCCGCTGGACCGGCCCGAGGCGGTGCCGGGAGCGGTGGTCAGCGCGCTCGGCCTGCGCGAGACCGTGCTGCTGACCACCGAGCTGACCGCCCCGCAGGACGACCCGCTCGCCCTGCTCGTCGAGTACTGCGCCCCGCGCAGCGAACTGCTGATCCTCGACAACTGCGAACACCTCATCGAGGCGGCCGCCGCCCTCGCCGAGACCCTGCTCACCCACTGCCCCGGGCTCACGATCCTCGCCACCAGCCGCGAACCCCTGGGCGTCCCCGGCGAGTCGGTGCGCCCGGTCGAACCCCTCGTCCCCGACCAGGCGCGGCGCCTGTTCGAGGAGCGCGCGTCCGCCGTCCGCCCCGACGCGGACACCGTGCTCCGCGACCGGGCCGCCGTCGAGGAGATCTGCCGCCGCCTGGACGGCCTGCCGCTCGC
>NZ_JAMGBF010000168.1 GCF_023516615.1 Streptomyces panaciradicis | reverse complement strand
CCCGCAGGCGGAGTTGCTGCGGGCCGCGCACACCGCCCGGCTGGCCGGCCTGCACCGGGCCGAGGCGGCCGCCCTGAGGGTGGTTCGCGCGCTGCGCGCCGCCCGCGCCCGCCATGACGGCCACCGGCTGGCCGACCTGGTCGCCGCGCTGCGGGAGCTGCTGCTCACCAGCGGACTGCTCGCCGCGTCCGATCCCGATCCGTCCCTGGTCGGCACCGCGCGGCGCAGCTATCGCCCCGGCGGAAGCCTGAAGGTGCACGGAGTGTGCCGGGAGCCGGTGATCTCGGCCACCGGCTACGGCGGGGTCGTCACCCATGTCCTGGCCGACGACGGCCGCTGGTTCTCCGTGTCCGACGTCAAGCCCGGCGGCCCGGCGCGGGCGCGCGGCGCCGCCACGGCCACCGTCGCCCTCGGCTCCGGCAGCCTCGATCACGCGCAACTCTCCAGGGGCGGCCTGCTGATCTCCGGCGCGACGCTCTCCCCGGACGGCCGCCTCGGCGCGGGCAAGGGCGTGCGGGCCACCCCGGTCGCTGGGCTGTCCTGGACGTCGGGCGCCCTCGCCCGTCTGTTCGCCCGCCCGCTCGCCCAGGCCGCCGCGGTCCGGCTCGCCGCGGGCGACGACGCCGAGCGATCCGGACCGGAGGCCGGTGAACTGATCGGTTGTGACGTGGTCCTCGTCGGGGCGGCCGAGGACCACCTGCTCGCGCGGGAGCTGACACCCCAAGGAGCCGATGGCGAGGGCCTGTTGATCCGGCTGGTGCCCGCCAACGGCCACCCGGAACTGGCCCATGCGGTCAACTTCCGCAAACTGGCCTCCCGCCCGGGCTTGCGACTGCGTGTCGTCGGCCGCCTCGACCCCGACCGTGCCGCGACACTGCGGCCCCTCGCGGTCGGCCCCGTACCGGACGGCGCGGCGACCCTGCTGCTGCCGCCCGAGTGGGCGGGCCACGCCGATCTCGGCTACGACCGGCTCGAAGGCGCGCACTTCCCCCCGGCCGGTGAGCTGGAGCCGGTGGAGGGCCCGACCGTGTTGCCGCCGGACCCGGTGGCCGAGGCGCCTCTGTGGCGTCTGCGCCGGCTCGTCGAGGTCGCGGTGTCCGGCGGCCGCCGCGCCGCCGCCGAGCCCGCTCGGAACGGTGACCGGGTCTCGGGTGCGGCGGCACTGCGGCGCAGCGGTTTCCGCACGGCCGCGGATCTGGCGGACGCGCTCGCCGCGGAGGCGGACCGGCGGAGCCGCGACGTGTTCGGCCGGACGCAGCAGGCGGACCCGGACGCCTACGCGCGCGTGTGGCTGAGCGCGGCCGTGTACCTGTCCGGCACCGAGCGAGCGCTGGTCGAGGCCACGTGGCAGCCCGCGGCGGCAGCGTGACCCTGAACCTGGGAGGTGCGGTGGGTGGCCGGCCCTCACCGGACGCCGGCACCCGTCGGACCGGCCCTGCCCGCAGCGGCGGCTCGAGGCGGACGTCCCTGAGCACCGAGGCGTGCCTCCGCACGGGAAGCGCGGGCTCCGCTGGAACGCGTCGCCCGAGCGGTTGCGGCGCGTGAGCTGCGGGTTCTCCTCCGCGTCGGCCACCTTCTGAGATAAATCCCGGGCCTTTCCTTGTCAAGGTGGCCTTCGGGGCGAGGGCGGAATACGCGGACTGCCTCCATGGATGTGAGCTGTGGCATTGCCGGAGCCAATGGCCCGCCCCACCATGACCGGATCGGCGACGTCCCGGAAGGCAGCTCCTCATGGGTGTTCATGTGCATGTGCGGCTCAGCCAGGGGGTGAGCGTGTCGGCTGAAGGAGAGCTGATCGAGCACTCCCGCTGCCGGTGCGGGGCCACCTTCACCAAGGTCTACGATCCGGACGGTGGGGAGCCGGAGCGCCCGTCTCACTCATGAACTCGTACCTCGGGGCCCCGAGCTGACGTCCGGGGCCCCGAGCTGGTGGTTTCGCTACGGCGTCAGTCGCCCAGTTCCTTGTGGTCGCTGCCGCCGCTGATGGCGATCTTGCGCGGCTTGGCCTGCTCGGCGACAGGGATCCGCAGCTTCAGCACGCCGGCGTCGTAGGAAGCCTCGATCTTTTCGGTGTCGAGAGTCTCACCGAGGAACAGCTGGCGGCTGAAGGTCCCCGCGGGCCGCTCCGTGATCACCGGGTGCGTGTTCTCGCCGTACGTCGGCTTGCGCTCGGCCCTCACCGTCAGGACGTTGCGCTCGACGTCGAGGTCGATGGACTGCGGGTCCACGCCCGGCAGATCCAGCTCGACGAAGAACGTCTCATCCTCACGCCAGGCGTCCAACGGCATGCCCGCCGGGTGTGCGGCTGTGCCCCAGACCCTGTCGACGAGCCGGTCCAGCTCACGGAAGGGATCCGTACGCATCAGCATCGTTCAACCCTCCTTGACGTCCATCTCGCGTCGTTCGCTCTCCTACTGATGTACCACCACGGGTGAAACTTGACAAGACAAGACTCAACTTTTCTGGCGCCTACTCGGGCTGTGTTCCGGCTGGCCTGCGGGATGCCACACCGTCCGCGAAGTCGGGGTGTGCCGTCCGCGCTGGAGTTATCGTGTTCTGCCGAGGCCAGAAGTTGAGTCACTCACTGTCAGCTTCATGAAGTCAGTGCTTGGCAGATGCTTGCCGGGCAAGGTATATGGATAGGCGGTACTCGATCAACGGACCGCGATGCCGTCGGCCCGTCTTGAGGGAGGGAAGAAGTGGACATGCTTGCGCGTACGGGCGTCCCGGGGGATCTCGACCGGCTCATACAACAGCTGGCGCATGCCGACGACTCGACCGGAAGCGTCATCCCGGCGGACGCCTGGCGTGACGACGAGGCCCTCTACCTGCAGCTCGACCTGCCCGGCATGGACCGTTCCACCATCGAGCTGACCACGCAGCAGCACACGCTGATGCTGAGCGCCGAGCGGCCCTCCCCGATCCCGGCCGATGCTCGGCCCGTACTCACCGAGCGGCCCACCGGCCGGTTCACTCGCCGCCTGGCCCTGTCCGACGTCCTGGACACGGCTGCCACCGAGGCGGCCTACGACAACGGCGTCCTCACCCTGCGCATCCCGATGGCCGCACACGCCAAGCCCCGCAAGATCGCCATCTCCGGTGTCGTACCCAGGCAGCTGACTTCCTGAAGACCGGGAATTAAGACCGGGAATCCACTCGCCTTTCCCCTCGCGGGGCGGAGGGGGACGGCTCATGGCATGGTGCTCTGGGCGAGGACGAGGGCGGTGACCGCGGGCAGGCCGCCGTCGAGGAGGGCGGCACGCTGCCTGTCCGCGCCGGTGCCGTCCTGGAGGAGCCGGTGGACCAGGCCCGCCACCTGCCGGCTGTCGCCGGAGGCGTCGAGCGCGGGAGCGATGTGGCGCAGCAGCTCGTACAACATCTCCCCGGCCCGGCGCTGTCGCCCACTCGGGTCGACCAGGGTGCTGCTCAGTCCATGGCGGGCGGCATGCCACATGCTCGCCTGCAGCAGTTCCTGGTCGCAGTCGAGCGTGGGGGCCCCGGCGGTCGTCTCCGCCAGCGCGGTCTCCACCAGGGCCCGGACGAGGCCCGTGAGCATCACCGCGTCGTCCGCGCGCAGCTGCACGTCCAGACACCGCACCTCGATGGTGGGGTAACGCTCCGAAAGGCGGGCCTGCCAGTACAGCTGGCCGGTGTCCGAGATCAGACCGCTGTCGAGCAGCCGCTGCACGCGCCGGTCATGGTCGGCGATGTCGTTGAAATGCGGAGGCATTCCGCTGACGGGCCAACGGCTGAAGATCACGGTGCGCCAGCTGGCGAAGCCGGTGTCGTGGCCGTCCCACAGCGGAGAGTTCGCGGACAGGGCGGTGAGGGTCGGCAACCATACCCGGATCCGGTTCATGATCCGCAGGCCGGTCTCCCTGCTGGGAACCCCGACGTGTACGTGCATGCCGTTGACCAGCTGCTCTGCGACGAGCTGGGGCGCCTGGGCGAGCATGGCACGGTAGCGGGCCTGATCGGTGACGGCCACGGGATGACCGTGGCGCAACGGGGACGTGCCGCAGGCCGCGATCCGGCAGCCGTGCGCCTCCGCGGCCGATCCGATGGCGTGCCGCAGCCGGTACAGGTGTCCACCGACCTCCTCCAGGCTCGCGCACACCGGGGTGGCCACCTCCACCTGCGCCTGCAGCAGCTCGCAGTGCACCTCTTGATCGGCCACGAGATGCCCCAGGCCGGCCGCGGCACGCACCTTGTCCGCCATCGGTACCGGTAGACCCGTCACCGGGTCGACCAGCAGGTACTCCTCTTCCACACCGATCGTCGTCATCGATCGCCCTCGGTTCTGCCGGTCGGCGGGCTGGACATCGAGGCGCCTGGCCGGTGCGTCTCATGGCGGTTGCCCCGAAGAGGACAGACTCGGTCACCGAGTGCCGCGGCCTTTTCGTGGCAAACACCGACAAACCCATGGACGAGACGGCCGGCATGGCCCGAGACACCCGCCCATGCGGACATCGGGGCTCCGCGTGACTGCCGAATCCCGATGCCCGGGGATGGTCGGTCGTCTCCTTCGACCTTACGGCGGCGTCCTCGGGCGGTCCACGAAGGCGCTTGCCGGGCCGAGTACCGGCGCTGCCATCGGTCCCGGCCGGCGGGCGTCGCTGCGGAAGCGGTCACGCGTGTGCGTTGCCTTCCGCGGGGACGGTGCCGGCGACGGTCCGAGGAGGTCGACGCCGAACGCGCCCCCCACGCTCCTCGCCTGAGAAACGCTCTTTCGCTGTTATCGCATGCCTTGAGCGCTCCTTGCGTCCCCGTGATGGAAGCATCGAAGTACTCCGTGCGGCGGCGGAGTGCCGAGGATGGCGGACGGCGGGAGGATCACCATGCTGGCTCTCCGGGTGGCACGGATCTTTGACGGCCGTTCCCTCAACCGGGACGCGGGAGTCGTCTTGGTGGAAGGCGACCGGATCGTCGGGGTCGAGTCCTCGGGGTACGACATCCCATCGGGCTGCGAAATCCTCGACCGCCCCGACGGGACACTGCTGCCCGGCCTCATCGACGCGCACGTACATCTGGTCGGCGACTCGGGACCGGGAGCACTCGAAAGGCTGCCCGGGTTCTCCCCGGACGACCTGTCGCGCACGATCGAGCAGTCGCTACGGGTCCAGCTGGCAACCGGCGTCACCACCGTCCGCGACCTCGGCGACAAGGCGTGGTCCGTCGTCGACTGGCGCGCTCGTCCCTACGCGGGACTGCCCACAGTCCTCGCCTCCGGGCCGCCGATCACCAGCAGGGGAGGACACTGCTCCACCATGGGCGGCGAGGTCTCCGGGGTGGACGAACTACGAGCCGCGGTCCGTGAGCGGGCGGAACGCGGGGCCGACATCGTGAAGATCATGGCGAGCGGCGGCATGACGACTCCCGGAACCGCGGTGGACCAGGGGCAGTTCACCGCCCAGGAGCTCGCGGCCGTGGTCGCCGAGGCGCACACCGTCGGACTTCCGGTCACCGCCCACGCACACGCGCTGGTCTCCATCCGCGACGCGATCGCGGCCGGCGTCGACGGAATCGAGCACTGCACGTTCCTGACCGCCGACAGCGTGTACGTCCCCGACGACGCGATCGCGGCACTGGCCGCGCAGGGCATCGTGGTCTGCCCGACGATCGGGCGCGCACCGGATGCCGTACCGCCCCCGCATCTCCTCGAACGTCTGCTCAAGGCCGGCATGGATCTGGAAAGCCGCGCCCGGCAAGTGGCCCAGGCACACCGTGCCGGAGTCACGATCATCTCGGGTACCGACGGAGGCATCAACCCTGGCAAGCCGCACGGGATCCTGCCCCGCGCCATCGCCGATCTGGTGACCGGCGGCATGGCGCCGGCAGACGCGCTCGCGAGCGCCACGTCGACCGCGGCGGACGCATGCGGCCTGGGCGACCGCAAGGGCCACGTACGTGCGGGTCACGACGCCGACCTCATCGTCGTCGACGGGGACCCGCTGTCCGACATCAGCGCACTCCTGCGCCTCGACAGCACGATCCTCGCCGGAGAAGTCCTCACTTCCCACAGCGGATGAATGTGGCGGAGGAAATGAGGGACGTCACTGATGTCCGCGGGTGATGCAAGCGGTCCCCTTCCACCTGCGGTTCGGCGCGCTAGCAGTTGCCGCGGAAGGCGTCGGCGGCGTGGAGACCCAGCCCGAGTTCCGGTGCCAGGGACACCTGGTCCGCCGGCGATGCGATCGTCCACGGCCTGTCGATCCTCGAACCGTACCGGCACCTTTGTACGGCCTGGTTCCTGGAGGCGGCACGCAGGCTCTCCCGATGCCGTACGCGCATGGCCTGGACCGGTACTAGAAGTCACGCCAGTCGCACGGCCGCGGCAGCCGATGTCGATCGGCGCGATCACCACGTGGCGTCCCATCGGCACGACCTCGGGTGGTGCGGGGCGAGTGATCGAATGGTGCGCTGTCGTCGGCGGGGACAGGTCGAGGACGCCCCTCCGGCGACCGCAACCTGACACGACACCGCGCCGATGGGGTGGCGCGGCACCAGGTCGGTGCGAGAGTGGGGGGATGTGCGGTCGATACGTATCCACTCGCAGCCCCCAGGAGTTGGCCCCGCTCTTCCACGTGCCCGACGTACCGGCCAAGGAGACGCTCGCGCCGAACTGGAACGTCGCCCCGACCGACGAGGTCTGGGCCGTCCTCGAACGGGCACCACGCGACCAGGACGACAGCGCGCCGACGGAGCGGGAACTGCGGCCCCTGCGCTGGGGCCTGGTTCCGTCGTGGGCGAAGGACATCAAGATCGGCGCCCGGATGATCAACGCGCGGGTGGAGACCGTGCACGAAAAGCCCGCGTATCGTCGGGCGTTCACCCGGCGCCGCTGCCTCCTGCCCGCCGACGGCTTCTACGAGTGGGAGCAGATCAAGGACCCCGCCACCGGCAAGGCACGCAAGCAGCCGTACTTCATCCATCCCGAAGACGATCAGGTGATGGCCCTGGCCGGGCTGTACGAGTACTGGCGCGACCCGGCCGTCCAGCGGGACGACGACCCGGCCGCCTGGTTGCTGACCTGCACCATCATCACGACCGAGGCCACCGACGCCGCCGGCCGCGTGCACCCCCGCATGCCGCTCGCCCTCACCCCCGAGCACTACGACGCCTGGCTCGACCCCACGCACCAGGACGCCGACGAACTACGGGCCCTCCTCGGCCAGCCGGCCGACGGCCACTTGGACGCCCGTCCTGTCTCCACCGCCGTCAACAACGTCCGCAACAACGGCCCCCAACTCCTGGACACGGTCACTTCGTAGTCCTGTCCGCCCAGACGCCAAGGGCGCCGCGTGGGGGCGCCCTTTTCACCCTGGCGCCGCCTCCGTCGCGCGTTGCTTGACATGCCAGCCCGACATGACGCGGCGGCGCTGCACGCTAGGCGTCTGCTCGCCGACGACGCCGACGGCCCGGCCTGCCTTCGAGGTATAGCGCGCCGAAAAGCACCTTGCCCGCTGCCCGACGGACGGACGATGTCATGGGGCGAGCTTGAGCAGCAGTTCGCTCAACTCCGTCGGCATGGTGATCATGCAGTCGTGCCCGGTCGGCAGCTCCCACACCTGTGCCGGAGAACCGTTGGGTTGTATCGCGGGGACGGGCCGCCGCGTGATGCCTTCGGGCTCCGCGCCGACGCAGTGGATGTGCGTACGCGGAATCAGGTCCGTGGCCGGGTTGTCGAGCCGCACCGGCTGCTGCAGGCAGCCGACCGGTTGGTCGGAGAGCATCGCACGCAGCCACTCGGCGTCCACCGGGTCGACGACCCCGAAGAGACCGAAGGGCGGGGGCATTTCGGGCAGCGGCGGAATGCGCCAAGGACTTTCCGACTTCGTGGCCAGGTCAATCAGACGCTGTGTCAAAGGCTGGACGTCGACGGCGGTTTCTCCGTGTTCAGGGACCATGGCATCGAGGTACACCAGGTGGGCGATCCGTTCCGGGACCTCGTTGGCCACGGACGAGATGACGAGTCCGGCGTAGCTGTGCCCCACGATGACCACGTCGGTGAGGTCCTCCTCGCCCATCAGCCTGACGACGTCCTCGACGTGCGTGTCGAGACCCACCTCGGGACTGAGCAGGTGTGCCTTGTCGCCGTACCCGGTCAGGGACGGCGTGAGCACGCGGTGTCCGGCCGACTCCAGCAGCGGGACCACACGTTCCCAGCAACAGCCGTTGTGCCAAGCGCCGTGGACGAGCAGAAATGTCGACATGGTGAGAACGGTCTTCCTCTTGGGTGCGCGGAGACGGAAACGCAGCGGTTCCTCTTTGTGCCTCGGTACTCTTTGAGAACCGACATCATCGTGGCGTACCCGAACGCACCGAACAATAAGGCACATTTCAGTGCCTCGGTTCCCTGGAGGTAACCATGAGCACAACCGGCAGTGAGGCAACGCAGGTACGGAGCGAGGACCCATGCCGTACCCGCGCAGTACTCGACATCGTGGGGGACAAGTGGTCGTTGCTCGTCGTACGCAACCTCAGCCAGGGACCGCGCCGCTTCACCGAACTCAAGCGAGCGATCGACGGAATTAGCCAGCGCATGCTGACCGTGACCCTACGCAGCCTGGAGCGCGACGGAATCCTCACGCGGACTGTCCACAACGTCATGCCGCCGCACGTCAGCTACGAACTCACCCCGATGGGCATCACCCTCCGCCAAGCCACAGCACCCTTGCTGGAGTGGAGCATCACGCACCTGGCAGACATCGACGCGGCCCGCGCCAGGTACGACGCTCGTCCCGACGCATCACCCGTCTAGTGCTGGGGGGGGGTGAAGTCCGTTTCCGGCTGCTGGAGGTGCGGTGGCCGAGCCTGCTGTCCGTGACCTTCCCTCAAGACGGCAGCGTGAGCACACTTCCTGCCCAGTGCACAGCCCCCGTGAAATGCTGGGAGCATGATGGGCGGACCGTCTGAGAACCCGGAACTCTGGGCGTTCCTGGAGTCACTGCACCGCGGCGAGTTCCTTTCCGGCACCGTCACAGCGATTGAACGGTTCGGTGTGTTCGTGGCGCTGGACGACGGACCCGCCCACCCGGTCTTCCCCGGTGTCGGGTTCATCTCCTTCGCTGAGCTGTCCTGGCAACATTTCGAGGCGGCCTCCGACGTCGTGCAGGTCGGACAGCGCGTGTCTTGCGAGTTTCTTCAGTTCGACACGTGGAATCTGGAGGCCCGACTGTCCTTGAAAGCCATGCAGCCGGACCCCTTTCAGGTGTTCGCCGACACCATCACGGTGGGGCAGAAACTGCCTGGTCAGGTCACCAAGCTGATCCCGTTCGGCGTCTTCGTCCAGGTCGCCGACGGAATCGAGGGACTGGTTCACCTGCGGGAGCTCGCCTGGACACCGGTGGAGACTCCATCAGATGTCGTCCAGGTCGGCGACGAGATCACGGTGGTCGTCACCGAAATCGACCGCGAGCGACGCAGGTTGGCCCTCTCCCGACGACAAGCCTCATCCGCCGGCGCCTGATGCGCTGCGTTCCTGCGACAGTTCCCAGGGCCGGTGAACCTTTGCGGCAGAGACTACTGAACATGAACTCGTGATCTCGGCCCGGCCGCTTGCCGTGCTGCAGGGGCGGGCTGCTCTAAGAGTCCGTGTGTGCCGCTGCCCGGCTCGACTGGTCGCGGACGGTCGCGCAATGACGTCACCCAGCTCATGCCTCTGCTCGACGCCGTGTCGCTGGTCCGCGGCAGGCCCGGACGACGTGCCGCGAACGTCAGTCGGTGTTCGCCAACCGACGCTACGACCACGACATCTAGCGCGAACATCGCATGAACCGGGACGCCCTGCAATCAGCCCTGCTCCAAGACGGCAGTGCCTCTGCCAGGGCAGCCGGGATCGAGTTGGAGGCAGGCGCGGACTTCAAGGTCTCTTTGAACCAGGCGGTTTCTGCACTAAAGCTCTGGGGACGGGGTGCGTCGTGACTGGTTTCCGGAGGCGTGCGGTATCCAGATGGGGGCGGCTGGACGCCGCTGGGTAGCGCATGCGCCACGAAGAGTTATTGGCTGCACCTGGAGTCGCCGCGGTATCACCCCGAGTGTGAATGCGCCGAAGTCAGTGAACGGCTCACCTGGCTGACCATCAGAGTCCCGTAGCCGTGCTGCCTTGTTCCGGGCCCGGCTGTGGGGGGACTCCCATGACTTGCAGGACTTGCAGGACTTGCCGGTGAAGGGCGGTCGCGTCGGCTGTCTGCCCGCCGACGGCTGTGCGCCACAGGAGGTACAACAGGCCGCTTTCGGCGCGCAGGCGCAGGTCGGGCGCGGCGCCGGCCACTCTTTCCAGCCGTGCGGTGAGGCCGTCGAGCATGGGGGTGAGCTTGGCCTCGATGGCCACGCGTGCCAGTTCCGAGTCCGGATCCGCAAGGCAGGCGGCGATCAGCCTGCCCAGGCCATGGGGCACGGCGTCGCCGATGCGTTCAAGGGCGGTGACCAGATCCGCAAGGGGATCACCGGTGTCATCGGTCTCGTGCTGGGTCACGTCGGCCCGGAGGGCCGCCATGACCAGCTCCTTCTTTCCTGCCCAGCGCCGGTAGAGCGCACCGAGGCCGATGCCGGCCGACTCGGCGACGTCCTTCATCCGCAGTCCGTCGTAGCCGCGCTCCTGAAGGAGAACAAGGGTGTGTTCGAGGGCGACACGGTCGATGTCGGCTCGGCGGGGGCGGCCACGGTGTACAGGTTGCATCCACTTACGGTAACGTAGATTATCGGAAATCATGATTACCGGAAAGGTGGTCCCTGTGACTCCCCCGAACCCGACCCGCGCACTCGTCCTCGGTGGTGGCGGCGTCACCGGCATAGCCTGGGAAGTCGGCCTGCTCGCGGGTCTGCTCGACGAGGGCGTCGACCTTCGCACCGCGGACACGGTGATCGGAACCTCCGCCGGCTCCTTCGTCGGAACGAACTTCACCTCCGGCACGGACTGGGAAGCGCTCTTCGCCGACCAGGCGCGCGCCGCCGACCACGAACCGGTGGTGCGGACCGACCCGGCCGTCTACGAGGGCTGGGCAGAAGCCTTCCGCTCCGGCGCGGGCTCACCCGAGGCGGTGGGCGCCGGCTTCGGCCGGGTGGCCCGCAAGTTCGGGGCGAACGTCTCCCCCCGGATGCGCCAGGCTGTGGTCCGCGCGCGCCTGCGCACCGAGAAGTGGCCGGCCACCATGCGGGTCGCCGTCACTGACGCGGACACCGGTCGTCTTGAACTGCTCGGGCCCGAAGCGGGGATCGCGATCGAAACCGCCACGGCAGCCAGCGGTGCCGTTCCCGGCATCTGGCCGAGCGTGCACTTCGGCGGGCGCGAATGGATTGACGCCGGCATGGTCTCCGCCGCAAACGCCATCCTTGCGGCCGGCCACGACCGCATTGTCGTCCTGGCCCCCATGCCCGAAGGGCACGCAGGCATCCCCAGCGCCCAGGACGACGTCGCCCGCCTGAGTCAGAGTGCGCAGACCGTGCTTGCCACACCCGATGCCACCAGCCGCGCCGCCATCGGGCCAAACCCCTACGACCCGGCCCGGGCCAAACCGGCCGCCGACGCCGGCCGTCAACAAGGCCGCGCCCTCGCCCCCACCGTCGGGGCCGTCTGGGCGTACTGACTTCGGCGCATGAGGGGTCAGTTCGGTCCGTCGAGAGCCAGGCCCGTCCCGGCGAGGAATCCGCCCAGGGTGCCATGCCGGTACTGCAGCGCCTTGAGCCGCCTGCGCAGCAGAGTCTCCAGTTCGCTGAGGGCACGGTCGGCCAGGTTGGCCAGACTCCACTTGATATGCGCCCACATGCCCTCCACCGGGCTCGTCAGGGTGACGCTGGGTGGTCGAGAGTCAGGCCGGTGCCCGCTATGAGGCCGTCGAGGGTGGCGGACCGGTACTGAAGTCGTTTGAGCCGGTTGCGGACGAGGGCCTCAAGCCGGTCGAGGTCGACCACAGCGAGGTTGGCCAGGCTGCGCTTGACGCGCGCCCATACCCACTCGACGGGGTTGAGGCCTGGTGAGTAAGAGGGCAGCAGGAACACCATCAGCCAGGCTCGTTCGGCGATCAGCTCACGTATGGCGTGGGAGACGGGGGTGTTGAGCCGGTCCCAGACCAGCACGATCGGCGCCTTGACGAGTTGGTGGACGCCGTCGGTCAGCGCGATGAAGTCCCGCTCGCCCATGCTGCGGTGTCTGTCTTTGCCCGGTCGGTGTGTGCGCAGGCGATGGCACAGCCGGGTCCGGAGAACCTGGCCGCATGGCGATCAGCCCGGCCACGGACAGGCGTGTGCGGCCGGCTTCTCCAGACAGCGCAGGGACAGACGGCATCGCGTCCCGCTCGGGCCACGTGAGGCCAGCGCCTTCCCGCCGCCTTGCCGCCACAACCGGTGCCACTGGTAAGCCGACTTCGGGGTCACCCGCAGGCGCCGCGCCACCTGCGGCGGCCTGATCCTTGCTCGAACAGCTCAGCCGCCTGCATCCGTACAGTCTCCCGACGCTGACGTCCTGCAGGAGTCAGTCCGCCCCCGTCCGCATACCTCACACACCACGGATACAGTCGCCGCACCGGCCCTATCAAGCACTCCGAAAGAGGTCACCCTGACGAGCCGAAGTCAGTAAAACGACCGGCAATAGGCATCGGGCACGGGTCCTCGTGATGACGAAGGACGGCCGTGCCCGCGCTGCCGCCTTGCTGCTCGAAACCGCTCAGCGTGGGAGGACGACAATCACGACCGCGGTGCTCCGGGTCGGCCTAGCGTGCCGGGCGGAACGGCTGCAGGAATCGGATCCCGTCCTCGATGCCACCGTCCATCAGTTCCAGCAGTTGGGGCACCAGGTCCTGCATGCGGGGTGCCTGCAGGTGGCCTTCGAGGGCCTCGCGGCTCTCCCAGCGTTCGAAGATGACGAACACGCCCGGTTGTCCCTCGACCTGGTGAGCCTCGTAGTCGATGTTGCCCGCGTCGTGGCGTGATGCGGTGACGGCGGCAGTCATGAACGCCTTCATCGCAGCCTCCTTCCCGGATGCGGCCCGGGCTTCCCACAGCACGGTGACGTAGCGGCTCGACGTGGTGGTCATGCTTGCTCCTCTGACTCCGAACAGCATCGTTGTGCGCCGTTCACGAGTCGACACTGAGCCCCGGAGAGCGTCGGTGGGAGCTACGGGTCTTCGTGGTACAGCGCGTACCACCCGGCGGAGCGGGGTGTGCGGGAGGATGGTGTTCATGAATCAACTCGGTGCCGCGCTGCGGGCGTGGCGGGACCGGCTGGACCCCGCGACGGTGGGCTTCGCACTCGGCTCCCCCCGTCGGGTCCCCGGTCTGCGACGCGCGGAGCTGGCGACGCTGGCCGGCATCTCGGTCGAGTACGTGGTCCGGCTGGAGCAGGGACGGGTGGCGACACCCTCGGCGCAGGTCTGCTCGGCCCTGGCGCGCGCCCTTCACCTGTCCGACGACGAGCATGCTCACCTCTTGCGTATGGCCGGTCATGCAGCGGATCCGAGCCGGGTTCCACGAATGATCCCAGGGAGCCTGATCCGGATCGTGGACCAGCTCGCCGGCAACCCGTTGGCGATCTACGACGCCACCTGGCAGTTGCTGCACTGGAATCAGCTGTTCGCGGCCACGTTCGGCGATCCCACGGTCCGGGGTGTGGGGGATCGCAACGTCCTGGTCTGGCAGTTCCTGGGCGAGCTGCCCCGTGTCCGGCAGACGGCGGCCGAGCGGGCGGCGTTCGAGGAGTCCCTCGTCGCCGACCTGCGCGTGACGACGAGCCGGTACCCCGACGATCCCGACCTCGCGGCGTTGCTATCGAGGCTGAACCTCAGCCCACGGTTCCGCGAGTTGTGGAGCCGCCGAGCGGTGGGCGGTCACGAGAGCGCGCACAAACTCGTCCGGCACCCGGATGTCGGAGACATCGCCATGATCTCCGACATCCTCAACACCCAGCACACGAACCTCCGCCTCGTGGTGTACACGCCTCAGCCAGGCACCGACGCCCGCAGCAAACTCGAACTCCTTGCCGCCATCGGGGTCCAGAGGATGTCTCCTCAGGGATGAAGGCCCGCGTTCTGCCTCGTCCGGTGGACCAGGCTGCTGGGTGGTACGCGCCGTACCAGGAAGTCCCGTAGCTCCCGTCAACCCTCCCGGGGACCCAGCATGGAGTGCGTGAACAGCGCACGACGGTGCTGTTCGGACCAGGAGGAGCCAGCATGACCACCACGTTCATCACCGGGGCCAACAAGTCCCTCGGTTTTGAAACCGCTCGTCGCCTCGTCGAGGCGGGGCACACCGTCCTCCTCGGTGCCCGCCACCATGAGCGCGGCCGGGCCGCGGCCCAGTCGCTCGGCGCCCGGTTCGTTCAGATCGACGTGACCGACGACACCTCGGTCCAGGCCGCGGCCGCGGATGTCGCCGCGCATGAGGGGACGATCGACGTCCTGGTCAACAACGCTGGCGTCCTCGGCAAGGTCGGCCCCGTCGAGGAGTACACCGCGGCCGACGTGAGCGCCGTGCTCAACGTGAACGTCGTCGGGATCGTGCGCGTCACGCACGCCTTCCTCCCGCTGCTGCGCAAGTCGCCGAACCCCGTCATCGTCAACGTGTCCAGCGGGATGGGCTCCTTCAGCATGACCCAGGACCCGGCGCGGATCGAGTCCCGGTATGCCCTGCCCCTCTACTGCGCCTCGAAGGCCGCGGTCACGATGCTCACGACGCAGTACGCCAAGGAACTGAAGGACGTGAAGGTCAACGCCGCAGACCCCGGGCAGACCGCGACCGACTTCACCGGCGGCCTCGGACACAGCGTCGCCGACGGCGCAGAGTCCATCGTGACCCTCGCGACGATCGGCCCGGACGGGCCGACGGGACAGTTCATCGACCGATCCGGGAACCTCCCGTGGTGAACCTGCCCTGAGTTCAGGGTCGGTCGACCCGCCGACCTGCGCGTACCTCATGCTCGTCATCTCTGCGCTCAGTGATCACGAAGGACGGCCGTGCCCGCCCTGCCGGCTTGCCTGCTCGAACCCCTGTGGGACCAGTTCGCCGCGCTCCTCCCCGTCCGGGAAGAGTTCGTCGTCGGCCACGCGCTGGGCTGTCATCGCCGCCGGATCCCCGACCGAATCGTCTTCGAGCACGTCGTGCTCGCGCTGGTCCATGGTTCCGGCTACGAGCGGATCTCCACACCCGGATGCTCGGACCGCACCATCCGCCGACGCCTCAAAGAGTGGTCCCGGCAGGGGATTTCCAAAGCGCGGCACGCTCTCGCCCTGGACGCCTACGACCGGATGATCGGTCTCGACCTTGGCGAGATCTCGGTGGACGGCTGCATCACCAAGTCCCCGTCCGGCGGGGAGAAGGCCGGCTGCTCGCCGGTCGACCGGGGCAAGCAGAGGCAGAAGCGTTCCGCCGCCTGCGACGCCTGCGGCGTCCCGCTGGGGATCGTCTCCGAGGGGGTCAAGAGGCATGACCCGCCACTGCTCGGACTGACCCTGGACGCCGCGCAGGAGCAGGTCGGCATGCTGCCGGACACCGTGAACGTCAACCTCGACCGGGGCTACGACAGCATCAAGTCCCGTTCCTTGATAGCCGAGTTGGGCTTCACTGCCGAGATCGCCCGCAAGGATGTCCCGCCCCGATCCAGGCCAGCAGGCGCTGGCCCGTCGAGCGTACGCACGGGCCTCCGCGCCCGCTCGCACGGCAGTCCAGCAAGCGGCACTGCTTGTCGGAGCTGTTTTCCTCCTCGTGGGCATCCTCGGGTTCATTCCCGGTGTGACCACCCATTACGGGTCCATGGAATTCGCCGCCCACCACTCCGGGGCGAAACCCCTGAACATCTTCCAGGTTTCCGTCCTGCACAACATCGTCCATCTGCTGTTCGGCATCGCCGGGCTGGCGCTGGCCCGCGCCATCCCCACCGCCCGCAACTACCTGGTGGTCGGCGGTGCCGTCTATCTCGTCCTGTGGCTGTACGGCCTGATCATCGACGTCGGCAGCAATGCCAATTTCGTCCCCGTCAACAACGCGGACAACTGGCTGCACTTCTTCCTCGGTATCGGAATGATCGGAGCCGGGTTTTTCCTCACCCGCACCACATCCGGGGTCGGCACCACTCGGTCACGAACGCATAGCGCGGCGGGTGTGCCGGGCCGCCTCTGTGGCGACGCTGGCCGCCCGGCACAGCACTGGGCCGCCTGCGTATCGGTGCACCGCCGACCTCGGTGACCTGTTCCCCCGGCCTAGGGCGTGCCGGACACACGAGCACGCTCGAGCGGCTCCGGCATGCCGGCGATTCTTGTGGATGGCCCTGTACTTACCGGGAGTTGAGTACATGTGCTCATACTCGACGCCTGGCACGCGGCCAGGATGGGGGTACGGCGCCGGTGAGGGCGCCGATGTGATCCAGCAGAGACCAGCGGGGGAACCTTCCATGTCGAGTCGTGTCGTTGTGTCCGTGGCTGTCGGTGCCGTCGTTCTCGCAGGGGTTGGTGCTCTTGGCCTGGCCTACGCCGGGGACCAGCCGCCGGCGCTGGCGCACAGCACCGCGCGCTACACCACGCCCGTCGGGGAGCGTGACGGCGCACTGACCTTCACCACTGACGTCACGTCATCGTCCGGCGTCAAGAGTGTGAAGGTGCTTGCCTGGCCGGCCAAGTCGTCGCTTGCGAAGAAGGAGCTGACCACCAAGGAGATGGCCGACGGGGAGTCGGCCGTCTGCGAGCCCTCGGGCCAGGACACCGCACGATGCACCTACAAGGTCACCGTCTCCCGCGCCGATGCCGACGGATCCCCCCGCGGGCCGTGGCATGTAGCCGTCCTGGTCACCGCCAAGGACGGCGAAACGACGTTCAAGAGCAAGGCCGCGGACTTCACCGTGTGAACCTCGCGCGTGTGCGTGTGTTGCTTTCACAGCGGGTGGTTCGCCTCGGGGTCTGCGGGTCCCGTGCCGGCAGCAGTCCCCGCCCGGACCCCGTCACGACGGCAGATCCTCGGCGGGCCGGCGGAGTTGTCCGGGCGGCGGCCGGCCTTCGTGCACATACCGTGTGTGTGCCTTCCACGCTGACCGAACTGCTGCCCACTGCGGGCCACACGTCAGGCGACCGCCAGCAACATGTTCGTCTCGGCGAGTGCGAGGGCGACCCCGACGATGAAGAACAGTCCTTGGACCACAGCCGTGACCGGCATGCGCAGACTCGCGTGGACGAACGTCGAGATGGCGAGCGCGGCGGGAATCATCCAGACGAGGGCGAGTCCCGAGAACGAGATCCCCGCATGAGGTCGTTGACCGACGGGCAGGCCGTCGCCCGCGGTCATCATGCCGGCGAAGGTCATGATCACGGCGATGCCCGATATCGCCAGGGCATCGGCCGTCGCGAGCAGGAGTGCGATCACGATGTCCGTCAGTCGGGAGGGGCGGCCGGACCCGGCGGTGGTTGTGCTCTCGTCGTATGTCCGTCGTTTGGCGATCTTCTTCCGAATTCCAGCGAATCGGGCCACTGCTCGACTACACCACGGAGGGTGCCATTCTGAGCTGGCCGGTACGTAACGAACCGGACCCTAAAAGGGTGAGAATCGGCATCCGGCTGATATGGCCTCATACTGCCGAGCCTGACGGACTGACCTGTGAGAGTGGTGTGGAGACGGTATAGTTCAGTCGTCAACTGTCAGTGTGGGCGGGTCAGTTGCTTTTCCCTGCCGTTAAGGTGAGTTCCGCCGCCGTACAGTCGATTGACGCACCTCGCTTTCTCGCGCGGGCAACTGCCTCTATTCTCCGCCTCCCAGTACCTCTCACCGAAAGCCTCCTGTTCGTGGCCCTCACCGTGCACGAGGACCGGCCTGCCGGTCGGCATGCAGCCGTTCCACCCGGCAGTCACTTTCGGCGAATCTATGCTCCGCGTGCCAGTGATGCGTTGGCGTTTTCCATGTCGACGTACGCGATGCCGCTTCTGGTCCTGACGATCACCAGTTCCGCCTCTTTGACAGGTCTGGCCTTCGCCCTGGAATGGACGCCGCGGATCGCGGCATTCGTACTCGCCGGGAACGTGGTGGATCGCCGTGGCGCGGCCATCGTGTGCTTCCTGGCGTCGCTCGGCCGGGCGACGGTGGTCGCGGCGGCGGCGGTCGCCCTGACGATGCTTCCGCGGGGAACGACCGAGACGGTCGTCATCCTGGTGCTGGCGGCCGTGACCGGGACCCTCTCGCAGTTCGGGTTCGTCGCCAACGAGGCTGTCGGCGCCGTTGTCACCCGGCGCGGGGAAGCCCGGCCGGACGGGATACAGGCGGTACTCGTCGGCATCGACCAGACGGCCACGGTCGTCGGCCCGCTGCTCGCCGGTTTTCTGCTGCTGGCAGGCCCCGGGTGGATGCTCGCATGTCTGAGCGCGGTGTCGTTGTTCGCCGCCGTACTCGGACTGCAGACCCCGCCGACACCGCTGCGTGCCGCGTCCCCGGACGGGGCGGGTAAGGCCGGCGGGCTGCGGGCGGGCCTGCGCACGTTGGTGCGGCTGCCGGCGCTGGGCTGGCTCGTGGGTGGCCTGGCCTGCTCGAACCTCGCCCTCGGGCTGCTGCAGTCCGCCAGTCCGGTCATCGTCGTGGAGACCTTCGGCCGCTCCTCCGCCAGCGTGGGCACCATGTGGTCGGCCGCCGCGGTGGCGACGCTGCTGGCGATCACCTGCTGCCGTCTGGTGCTGAGCCGGCTCGACCTGTGGGCGGTGGGCGTCGTGTCCGCGACGCTCGCCTCCGCGGCCTGTCTGGGCCTGCCGTTGGCGCCGTCCTATGTCTCCTACACGATCCTGGTCGCCATCTTCATGGCAGGCGACGGTGGCCTCACGGTCGTCTTGCGTACTGTACGGTCGCTGGTCATCCCGTCGACGGCCCTCGGCGCCACGCTCTCCCTGACCATGCTGATCCTGCTGCTGCCCTTCCCCGCGGCCGGCGTCATCGTCGCCCTGACGCCGCCCCCGCATCTGGGCCGGGCGCTGCTGGTCTGCGCGGTGCTCCAGGCTGTCGCTCTGGTCGTCACCTTCACCAGCCTCCGCAGCGCGCCGGCCCTGCGCCTGGTCGCCGACCGACGGTGAAAGCCTTCCTGACCTGCTCCTGCGCGTGTTCGCCTCCTGGAGCGGCGTAGGGGAGGGAGGGTGCGTGCGGCTGATGGATGTCCACGCCGCGCGGCCCCCGCTTCACACGTCTCCGGAGCCCGTCGCCCGGGCCCGTAGGTAATCGAGGCCCGTGTCCAGCGCCGCCTTCAGATGAGTGGAGTCGCCCGTGGACATCATCATGGTCACGCCTCCCTGAATGCCGGCCAGCAGGGCGGCGGCCGTCCGGTCGACATCGAGCTCCGGCGAGACAAGGTCCTTGGCCTGAAGGGCGAGCATGCCCTGGGCGAGCTGCTGCTGCCATTGCCTCATCAGCTCCGTGACGATCGCCCGGGCCCCGGGCCGCGAACGCCCGACCTGAAGGAACAGCGATCCCAAGGGGCAGTGCTCGCCCTGGCGTTCGTAGCGCTCCACCACCGCATCCCGCCATCGCTGCCAGGACTCCCAGGAGTCCAGCCGGCCCAGGTGGGGTTGTTGGTCCTCCAGGACGCGGTCTGCCTCGAACTGGGCCACCGCCAGGAGCAGTTCGTCCTTGCCGTTCGGGAAGTAGTGGAAGAGCTGACTCTTGCTCGTGCCGGTACGGCTGCGGATGTCGTCGAGCGTCGTGAACGCGACCCCCTGCTCGCGCAGCACCTCCGCCGCCCCCTCGACGATGCGGGCCCGGGTCGCGCGGCCCTTGGCGGTCGCCACCTGCGCCATGACATCTCCTCGCAGCTGAGTGGACTGGTTGGTCCAGTCTAGCTACGGCCCGCAGCTTTCTGGACTTGCCGGTCCATTTTTCGCGGCGCACTGTTGTCCCCGTCGCCGACCGCACCCCGCGGATCGGCCTCCGCACAGCGCGGGCCGGAGGAAGGAAGACCACCGTCATGAGTGAACGACTGCGGAACAGGAAGGCGCTGGTCACAGGATCGACCAGCAACATCGGGCAGGCGATCGCCGAGGCGTTCGCCGCCGAGGGCGCCCATGTCGTGGTCTCCGGGCGCAATCGGGAACGCGGGGCCCACGTCGTGGAGAGCATCCGAGCCTCCGGCGGCCGGGCCGACTTCCTCGCCGCGGACCTCGACGGCAGCGCCGAGGCCTCCCGGGACCTGGCCGAACAGGCTCGCGAGGTCCTGGACGGGCGGATCGACATCCTCGTGAACAACGCCGGCATCTACCCGGCCCCCAGCACCCCCGCCACCGACGAGAAGACCTTCGACCAGGTCTACGGCGTCAACGTCAAGGCACCCTTTTTCCTCACCGCCGCCGTCGCCCCGGCCATGGCGGAGGCCGGCGGCGGCGTGATCGTCAACCTCGGGTCCTGGATCGCGCGCCTGGCCGTTCCGCTGGGCGCGCTCTACAGCTCCACCAAGGGGGCCATGGAGACCCTGACGCGGGCCTGGGCCGCGGAGTTCGGCCCGATGGGCGTGCGCGTGAACGCCGTCTCGCCCGGAGTGATCCTGCCGCCCGCCCCCGAGGGCAGCGAGCCCCACGCCGGGGAGGTCATGATGAAGGGCACGCCCGCGGGCGGCGTCGGCACACCGGATGCCATCGCGCACGCCGTGGTCTGGCTGGCCAGCGATGAAGCAGCCTTCGTGCACGGAACGGTGGTGGACGTCGACGGAGGCCGGACAGGCGTCGCCGTAGTCGCGGCGTAGTGCGGCCATCGTCGCAAGCCTTCCGACGGTGACATCAGTCGGGGCCACGGACGGTGCCGGTGGGGTCCCGACTTGAGCCGGGACCCCACCTTCGGCTACGGCATCAGGCGAGCTCTCGCCGCCAGTGCCCTCTGCAGGACCTTCTCCCTATACGGGTTCGCCGAGCTGAGGGCCTTCGCCACCTCCACCGCCTCGTCGAGCAGGGCCAGCCTGCGGTCAGGCAACTCCCTCACCAGGGGTGAGCCGCTCTCCTCCACCAGGACGTACGCCAGCTTCGATCCGTACACCTCCGGCTCGACCTGCGTCAGCAGACGGTAGATCCACAGCCCCTCGACGCCTCGCACCACACACCGGTTGGCACTGAGCAGCTTGACCTTCGCCAGCACGACCATGTCCCGATCCATCGATCCCCTTCGTCCCCGTCCCTCCCCGGCCGGCGCATGTCCCACGGTGAGACAGCACGGCGAACGTGCCGGCAGCCGAAGGCGACTGCCGGCACGTCGGCCGGAGAGTGGATGACGACGAGTCTGCGGGCACGGCACCCCCCGCAACAAGGCCGTACAGGCGTGCGCTTCGTCCTACCGAAAGCACCTGCGAACAGGCATGATGGACCTGACACTCACTCAAGGCCCTCCGCCGCGCTCCACACCTGCCGGCGAGGGCCCGGGCGGCTCACTGACCGCCGAGGCCCGTCGTCGCCACCGACTTCACGATGTGCCGCTGGAAGAACAGGAAGACGACCACCAGCGGCAGTGCCGCCAGGACGGTGGAGACGAAGGGCCACAGGAAGTTGTTCCAGGCGCCGATGAACACGAAGATCGCCACTGCCGACAGCACCGGGCGGGACAGCGGCAGGAGCACGGACCAGAAGATCCGGAAGTGTCCGGCGCCGTCGATGCGGGCGGCTTCCTCCAACTCCCTTGGCAGGGAGTCGAAGTGCTTCTTCAGGATGAACACCATCACGGGCGCGACCGTCTGCGGCAGCATCACCGCCGCGTAGGTGTCGAGCAGGTTGAGGGTGAGCATCTGCTGGAACCACGGCACGATCAGTATGTGTGGCGGGACCACCCTGATGGCCATCCGCGACCGGACCGTCCTGTACTCGCAGCCCGGGGCGATGCCGCCCCAGGCGCTGGAGGAACTGATCGGAAAGATCCGCGCCGTCGACATGGACGACGTGCGCCGGAAGACCGGCGCGGGCTCGGCGGAAGCGAAGTGACACCCGGGGCGCCCGTGCGGCACACGGGCGCCCCTGAAACGTTCTGTCAGCGGCGCACGGCGGTGTGAGCGCTGTACCGGATCGGTTGCGGGCTGGATCGCTTTATGGGGCGGCGTGTTCGGGATCGGGGGTGGGGGCGTCCTCGCGGTGCAGGAAGGTGGTCAGGAGGTCGCCGACGGGGTGGTCCGCCTCGTTGGGATGGCGCAGGGCGACAGTGGGATCGATGGTGTAGTGGTTGCGGCGTCCGATGCGCTCACGGGTGAGGTACCCGGCCGCTTCGAGGTCGGCCACGATCAGCTGGACCGCGCGTTCGGTGATGCCGATCGCATCGGCGACATCGCGCCCCCGTGCTTCGGAGTCGCGGGCGAGAGCGATCAGGACCCTGGCGTGATTCGTGAGGAAGGTCCACTGGTCGCCACGCGAGCTGGAGGGCTGACTCATGGCCTCGAGGATACGAAGCCGACTTCGTATACGCAACATGATTTCGCGAAAGGCAATTGACGAAAAAGTTTTCGCGTAACCCTTGACGTGAATCAGGGGACGGGTGACGCTGGACATACCCCGACCACTCGTCTCGCCCCTGCGAAAGGGGGTCACGATGTCTCCCCACCCCTCCGTCTCGACCCAGGTCCGCCCGGCAGACACCACCTCTTCAGGGCTGCCGCTGTCCCTGCCGCACCCGGTGGCCGCGCTGGTGACCGGCCGTTCCGATGATGTGGCCGTGGTGGACGCAGCCGTGCGGCTGGCCGCTCCCCGCAAGGCACCGGTGCTGCTGGTCGCCGTCCTGTCCGCGCCGTCGCGGATTCCGGACCGTGCCCGGACGGACGCGCAGGCGGCCCGGGTGTCCCTTGCCCGGGTGCTGCCCCGGCTGCGTACCGCCGGAGTCGGCTACATCCCTGTCGTTCACCGCGTCCCGGCCGACAGTGGCGGGCAGCCCGGGCCGCGGGCCGCGGGCGGGGTGCTGAATCTGGCCGCCCGCCACCATTCACCGCTGGTGGTGGCCTCGAACCGGGGTCCGGCCGGTCTGGACGCGCACAGTCTGATCGAAGCCTCCGCCGTACGCGGCGGCCCCTTCGTCTACGCCGTCAATCCAGCCGGCTTCGCACCCCCCGCCACCGGCTCCGGACTCGGCCCCGCCGACCTGTCGCCCGCCGGGGTGCGCAGCATCTGGACTCTCGCCCAGTGCCGTCTGCCCGTTGCCTCCCCCGAGGAGGCGTGATGAGCATGCTCGCGCCGTGGTGGCTGCCGGCGACGGTGGACCTGGTCGTCGGCGGTCTGTGCCTCGCCCTTGCCCTGCGCCCCCGCCGCTCGGCTCGTCCCGCCATGCGGCGGCTTGCCTGAACCGAGGGAGGTGGATGCCCATACGGACACCTAGGCGAATCAGTACCCGGGCCCGGCAGCCCTCCGTAACCCGCCAGGGCCTGGGGCAACCCCCATCTCCTCACCGCACTCGTCATTGCGACCCCGCCCTCAGGAAGGCGATCCACCATGAGTGAACTGTCATTCGCCGTCCCGCTCTGGATGTGGGCCGCGGTCACCGTCGGCATCGGTGTCATGCTCGCCGTCGACCTCATCGCCCACCGCGACAACCATGTGATCGGCTTCCGCGAGGCCGCGTTGTGGAGTGGCCTGTGGATCGCCGTGGGCCTCGGCTTCGGCCTCATCCTTCTGCTCTGGCAGGGCGGCGAGGCGTCCTCGACGTACTTTGCCGGCTACCTGATCGAGAAGGCCTTGTCGATCGACAACGTCTTCGTCTTCGCGCTGGTCCTCTCCTTCTTCGCCGTGCCCGACGCCTACCAGCACAAGGTCCTCTTCTGGGGCGTCATCGGGGCGCTCGCAGCCCGTCTGGTGTTCATCTTCATCGGAGCCGAACTGCTCCATGTCTTCTTCTGGACCGCCTACCTGTTCGGTGCGTTCCTCATCTGGACCGGCTACAAGATGGCCGTGTCCAAGGACGAGAAGGTACATCCCGACCGCAACCCCGTCGTCCGACTCGTCAAGAGGATCATCCCCACCGACCCTCGCTTCCACGGCGACAAGTTCTTCGTCAAAGTCGGAGGCAAACGCATCGCCACCCTGCTGTTCGTGGTCCTGGTCGCCATCGAGGCAACCGACCTCGTCTTCGCCGTCGACTCCGTCGCCGCCGTCCTGGCGATCACCACCAACACCTTCATCGTGTGGACCGCCAACGCCTTCGCCGTCCTCGGTCTGCGCAGCCTGTACTTCTGCCTGGCCGGACTCCTGCGCCGCTTCAAGTACCTGCACTACGGGCTTGCCGTGCTGCTGGCCTTCGCCGGCGTAAAGCTCATCCTCTCGGAGACGCCTGTCGGCAAGCTGCCGATCCCCCTCACCCTCTCCGTCATCGCCATCACCATCACCGTCTCCATCGTCTGGTCCCTCATCGCCACCCGCGGCGAGAACAGCGGCGACGACATCGCCTCGCATACGACGGATCACGTCACCGGCACCACGCCCCGTCCGGACACCACCCCGCATGCCACGGCACCCGGCGCCGGCCCGCACCCTCCCGAAGGACGGCCGTCATGACGACGGCGACTCAGCACCAGCCGTAACACCACAACCGGCTCCCGCCCCAGGTCTTGCGAGGGCTTCGACGCCACACTGCCCGGCTACTGCCCGGCGAACGTTCCACAGGAGGAGGCAGCGGCGGCCCCCATCCCGCTGTCATCGACCGCGACGGAGAGATCCGCCGGGCCTAAGTCACCACCGACTGCACCGCGCGTGCCGAACGGCCGACATCCTTTCCGCGAGTACTCCGCACCGCGCGGCCGACCGGGCGTCGGGCGCCGGGTCCGCTCGGTGACCTGCATATCGGCTACGGTGTCGCTGTTATCGTGCTGATCGAGGAGGTGGGGCGTTCCGTGGCAGAAGCTGGTCCTGCGCGAGCGGGCGCGACCTCGGCTCGGCGTTCTCCGGGGCGGCCGCCGGTGCCGTTGGAGCGCATCGTCGCTACAGCTCTGACGATCGTGGACGAGGAGGGTTCTGACGCTCTCTCGATGCGGACGCTGGCCCAGCGTCTGGGCTCGGGCACGGCGACGCTGTACCGGCACTTCGACAACCGCGCGGCCCTGGTCGCCCATGTCGTGGACCGCATGTTCGGCGCGGTGGAACTGAACGGCGACGAACTCCTGACGATGGGCTGGGAGCGTGCGCTGCGGACGGTCGCGCACACCATGTTCGACGCCTTGGCCCGCCACCGGAACGCGGCGCGCCTGTTGGCCGAGCAGATTCCGATGGGGCCGAAGGCCATGGCACTTCGGGAGCTGTGTGTCGCCGTGTTGCTCGACAACGGTTTCCCGCCGCGAGTCGCCGCGTACGCGTACGCGACGCTGGCCCGCTACGTCCTCGGGTTCGCCGTCCAGGTCGACGGACACGGCGCGGGACAACCCGACGACACACAGACGGCGGCCGTCTTCGAGCACGTGGATCCGGACCTGTTCCCGGCCACCGTCGCCGTTGCCGGGGCGATGCCGGTTCCGATCGAGGAGGAGTTCTCCTTCGGCCTCGACCTTCTCTTCAGCGGGCTTGCCCGCCTGCGCGACGAGATCTGACCGAGGGACCGGCGGTGGCGCCCTGTCAGGCGGGGGAGCCGGCGGGCCGGATGGTGCGCAGCAGCCGCTCGCCGGACTCGCGGAGCTGGTCCTTGACCTCGTCGAGGCGGTTGGTGACCAGGACGTGATCGCGTTTTCGCCAGGTGCCGGCGACCATCACGGCTTCGATGTTCGCGATGTCGGCGTGCAGGACCGTGGCGACCGGATCGTGTGCCGGCCACAGGTTGAGTGCGCGTGCGTCGACAGCCACCAGGTCGGCCTGCATGCCCACCTCGATCCGGCCCACCCGGTCGGCCAGGCCCAGAGCCCTGGCTCCTTCGACCGTGGCCCAGGCCAGCGCCTGTTTGGCGGTGACCGAGGGGCTGCCGGCGTACGTGCCGGTCGTCTGCCGGTGCTGTGCGTGGTCCACGGCGCGCTGGTGGGCAAGGGCGATGCGGGCGGCGGTGAGGAGCTTGCCGGGTACGGCCGTGTCGATGTCGGTGCCCAGGGACGGTGCGGCGCCCAGGCGCAGGAGGGATCCGGTGACGGGTGTGCCGTGTCCCTGGCCGAGTTCGTTCTCCGGAGTCGCGGTGAACGTGGCGCCCGCGTCGACGAGCGTCTTGATCCAGTCCTCGGGCAGGCCGGATCCGTGCACGATGTTGGTCAGGGGGCCGAACAGCCTGGCGGAGCGCAGGGCCTCCCAGCCGGGTGAGGGCTCGCCGCCGCTCTGGTGCGTCGAGACGACGAGACCGCGTTCCTCGCCGGCTCGGAAATCGGCCACCGCGGTGTCCGGTGCGGAGTATTGGGGCCCCTGGATCGCCATGCCCAGGGTGAGGAGGGAGTGGGCTCGTACGGGGCCGGCGAGCAGCCGGTCGATCTCGGCGAGCGGGTGAGGGATGTCCGGGGAGCGGTACGGTGTGCCGTGCAGGAAGACGGCGCGGATGCCGGCCTGGACCAGTCCCTCGACGGCGGCGTCGGCGTGTTCGGGCGACAGAGCGTTGTGACACCAGTCGCCCACCGTGGTCGTACCGCAGTTGATCTGGTTCAGCGCGCCGGCGAGGTTGCTGATGTGCATGTCGGCCGGGGTGTAGTGCCCGACGCACTCGCCGTGGAGGCGGGTGAGGTACTCCATCAGCGTCCAGTCGGCGCCCGCGGAGCGCAGAGCGGTCTGCCAGGTGTGCAGGTGGGCGTTGACCAGGCCGGGGATCAGGATGCGGCCGGAGAGGTCGACGGCTTCGGCGTCGGGCGCCTCGATGCTCGCGCCGACCTCGGCGATGCGGTCGCCGTCGACGAGGACGTCGAGGTGTTCGGCGTCGGGCCGGTCCGGCGCCATCGTGATGACCCGCGCCGCGCGCAGCAGTACGCGGCTCATGCGGCGGCCCCCCGAGCGGAGTGGATACGGCTGTGTTGGGACATGGGTGCGGCTCCTTGCCTACGGCGTCATGAGGCGTGCGGCTGTCTGCGTGCTGGTGAGGAAGTCCGACGTGGCGATGTGACCGAGGTGGCCGTCGGGACGGATCAGCAGCAGCGTGTCGCCGGTCAGGCCGTAGGCGCGCCGCAGCGTGTTCTCGGGGTCGGAGAAGGTGAAGTCGGCCGCGGCCGGGCCGACGGTGAGCCGCTTCAGCTGGGCGCCCGCTGTCGGCCAGGTGAGCTTTTCAAGGGCCCGGGCCGCGTCGCGGCCGTAGGCGACGGCGGTGAAGTCCGGTCCGCGCAAGACGTCGAACAGCCGGGCCTCGACGCCGTCGGCGCCGAGCAGACCGGCGTCCGGGGCGCGATCGCCCACCCGAAGTGTGCCGGTGCGCATGCCGTCGGCGGGGGCCAGCGGGCCGCCGTAGTAGGTCAGGGCGAGTTGCTGCTCGTCCTTGCCGCGCTTCATGCTCGACGGGTCGAGTGTGGTGAGGCCGTCCCACTTGTCCGTGGACAGGCCCAGGACTCCGGCGGCGATCGGCTGCCGCTCGGCCTCGTAGCTGTCCAGCAGCGCCGCGTCCGCCCCGGCGAGGACCTGGCCGAGCTTCCAGCCGATGTTGTAGCCGTCCTGCAGGCCGGTGTTCAGGCCCTGCGCACCGGCCGGGGTGTGGACGTGCGCGGCGTCACCGGCGAGGAAGACCCGTCCACGGCGATAGCGCTCCGCCAGACGGATGTTGGGCCGGAACACCGACGTCCATCGGATGTCGTGCAGCTGAATACGCCGGTTGTGGGTGTGGTCGTGGATCCGCCGGAGGATGTCCTCCTTTTTCGCAGGCGGTTCCTCGTCCGGAATGAGTCGGATCATCCACTGGAACATGTCGCTGCCGGGCAGCGGGCAGGCGCCGATGAACCTGCCGCCCCGGGCGGGCCACATGTGCCAGCGGTTGCGGGCCAGGCCGCTCACCGAGGCGTCGACGATGAGCATCCGGTCGCTCTCGTCCGTCGTCCCGACGAACCCGACGCCGAGTTGCTTGCGTACGGCGCTGGAACCGCCGTCGGCGCCCACGACGTACCGGGCGACGATCTCCTCCGTGCCGTATGCGCCCGCCA
Source organism: Streptomyces panaciradicis (assembly GCF_023516615.1). Classification (GTDB taxonomy): domain Bacteria; phylum Actinomycetota; class Actinomycetes; order Streptomycetales; family Streptomycetaceae; genus Streptomyces; species Streptomyces panaciradicis. The sequence goes on along the minus strand of NZ_JAMGBF010000168.1, from coordinate 3,410 downwards.
CCTTGGCGACCACCGTGTTCTCGTCCTGTGTCAGCTCGGTCAGTTCTTTTCCGAACTCGATGTCGCGCCCGAGCGCACTGAGCCGGGCGTGCAGTGCGCGGTCCGTGCGGAACTGAGGGATGAGCCAGGTGTTCGGATAGGGAACGTCCGGGCTCGCCTCCTTGTGGGGGAACATCTTCCACGGCAGGGCGAGAGGTCCCGCGTGGATGCCGAGTCTGGGGTAGACGCTGCCGCCGGCCAATACGTCGTCGAGGGCGCCGAGGTCTTCGAGGACTTCGAGGCTGCGGGGCTGGACGCCCTTCGCACGGGAGCCGTCGAACGCGTGAGGCGACCTGTCGACGATCCGTACGGCGAGTCCCCGGCGTACGAGATCGATTGCCACGGCGGAGCCCGACGGGCCCGCGCCGACGACCAGGACGTCGATGACCTGAGGGTGGTTCACGAGTCGAGCCTTTCGCTGCGCGCGTCCACGAACCGGACGATCTGTTCCGCGACCTCGCGGGGCCGTTCGAAGGGGGCCATGTGTCCGCATGCGGGGATCACGTGATGGTGCCGGGGCTTGAGCAGAGCACGTGCGGTATCGATGTCGACCAGGGGCGTGATTTCGTCCTCGTCGCCCCACAGGAGCAGCGTCGGGATGCCCAGCATCCCCGTCTGCCGGAAGAGGGCGTCCCGGCCGGCGACCGGCAGGTGCTGCAACGTGTCGAACACCGCGTACAGCGAACCCTCGAAGCGGAAGGCGTCGAGGACCATCTCCGTCAGGTGCGCACCCAGCGCGGGGTCGCGGACGTTGTGCCCGAGATGGCCCCGGAGAATCCGGTGGCCGCGCCGCCGGGCGATGACACCGGCCAGCAGGTCGTTGCGCAACAGCCGGTGGGGAGAGGTCGGTTGCGGTTTCGCGAGACCGGCGGGTCCGACGAGGGTGAGCGTGGAGACCGACGGCCGGTACCGGGCGGCGTAGGTCATCGCGACCAGTGCGCCCATCGAGGTGCCGACGAGGTGCAGTGGCCGTGCCGTCAGACCGAGCCGCTCCGTCAACTCGGCGAGCTGGCGGGTGAACAGCTCCTCGTCGTAGCGCGCCCGCACCCGGTCCGAGTAGCCCCGGCCGTAGGCGCTGCAGGTCAGTGTCTTCAGGCCGCGGGTGTGCAGCTCGGTGACGAGACGGTCCCAATAGAACAGCGGGACGGTCAGTCCGCCCGCCATCAGGACCACCTCCCCGTCGTCGGGGCCGGTCAGCTCGTAGTGCGTGACACCGTCGGACAGCTCGACGAAGCTGCCGCGCAGGGCGTGCCGTTCGCTTGCGGTGAGCCCGCGGTCCTCGCCCGCTGCGACGAAGTACTTCATGGGACGGGCCTCCTGGCCTCAGTGCGTGGCGGTGTCGGCGGCGGAGCCGAGGAACGTGGCGATCGCGTCCGCGACCCACTGCGGATCTTCTTCCGGCAGCAGGTGACCGGCGTCGGGATGCACCAGCTCCTCGGCGCCGGGAATGTCGCGGGCGAAGTGCTGGCCGTCGATGCTCGCGCTGCGAAGCACGAGTGTGGGCACACTGATGCGGGGAATCTCCGTGCTGCGGTCCGGCTGATCGGTGTTGCAGAAGTCCACGAAGGCCGAACGGTTTCCGGGCCGGCTCATGAGCTGATGCGCCCGGTCCACCATGGTCTCGTCCACGATCGTGGAGCGTGGGCCGACGGTCGAGCGCAGGCTGCGTTCGATGCCGCCGCGCGGCATCACCCGCCGCAGCACAGGACGCAGCAGCGGGTTGCGGGTCAGGCGCATGCCTGTCGGCATCTCCTTCTCCGGGTAGCCGGTCGCATTGACCAGGATCAGGCCGTTCAGCCGCTCGGGGTCATCCAGTGCGAGGTTCCAGGCGATGTTGCCGCCCAGTGAATTGCCGGCCACCGCGCAACGCGGCACGCCCAGCGCGTCCAAGAGGCCGGCCATGGTCGCGGCGTAGGTGGGGACGCGATAGTCGCGGTCCTCGCGAGGGCCGGTCAGGCCGAACCCCGGCAGGTCGGGACGGATGACGTCGAACGACTCCGACAGCAGGTCCGCCGCACGGTCGTAGTGCTGAAGCGACGAGGCGCTGCCGTGCAACAGGACGAGTGCCGGGCCGTGACCAGCGCGTTTGTAGTGGATCGGCAGACCGTCCACCACGACGAACCGGGAATCGGGCTGCGGCTCAGACCAGGTGCTCATAATGGATACACTGTTGCCGATAAGGGGGTGGTGTCAAGTGGGTGCCTGGGGCAGAGAAACAGACGTGGCGCATGCGAGGGCAGGCGCACGTCGTCATGACGCGCCAAGGTGCTCGTGCTGAGCGGGGCGTCAGGGAAGTGGTGAACCCGGGAGCTTCGGGTCACTGCCCACGGTTCAGGGCGCAATGCACCAGTGCACGGCGGGCCGCCGTCAGGGCAGCGTCCCGGACCGGAGCGCGAAGGCGACGGCGTGTGCGCGGTTGCGCAGCCCAAGGCGATTCAGAATGGCGCTGACGACGCTCTTGATGGTGCGCTCCGAGTAGTTCAGTTTTTGCGCGATTTCCGTTGTGTCGAAGCCGTCGGCCAAGAGCCGCAGCACGTCCACCTCGCGGTGGTCCAAGCCGGACGGCGTCAGCCCTCTGGGCCGGAGCACGTCGCGCTCGACCACCCCGACGTGATCGACCAGCCAGCCCTGGACCCGGGCGGGCAACAGTGCGTCTCCGGCGGCGACGTTCCGGACGGCCTGGACGACTTTGTCGTACCCGCTGTCCTGACGCCACACCACTCCGCGCAGGCCGCTGCGCATGGCCCGGGCGAGTTGCGCCTGCTGCAGACCGGCGGTGACCAGCACGATGCCCATACCGGGCCTGACCGAACGGGCGGCGGCCCGCTCCATCAGCGCCATCGTCTCCTCGGTGACCTCGGTCGTGAGGATCAGGACGACGTCCGCTTGCGCCTCCGCCCCGTCGGGCAGGACTGTCAGTCCGCGCTGACCGCGCAGATAGCAGACGGCCCCGTCGCCGGTGATCCGGTCACCGGCGAAGACCGCGATCGAGATCATCCCCAACGTCCTTCCTGGTCCGGCACGGAGAACCGGATGGCGGGCGAGACGATGGTCACCGTCCCTCCTTGGCGTTTACTTGGCCGCCACTTGCAGCCGCCGTTCGGTCGGGCCGGCCGGCGCGGGAAGACGCTTGGGCAGAACAGTCTGTCCGTAGGGGCAGTGCTCGGTATCCGTACCTCGACGCCGGACCGAGCCGGACGGCACGGTGCCGGTGAGCACCGTGTGCCGTTCCCCGGAAACGAACGGCTTTTCAGGCCGCTTGACACCCCAGTGACGTCGTGGGGCCGGACCCCCCTCCGGCCCCACGGCCACCAGCGGACGAGAGACAGGGCACGAGACGACCATGACTACGGCGGCAGGCACTGACGATG
>NZ_JAMGBF010000167.1 GCF_023516615.1 Streptomyces panaciradicis | reverse complement strand
CTCGCCGGCGGGGGCCGCGAGGCGAGCCGGGGTCGGCCGGCCGGTCAGGCCGTGAAGGCGATGGTGGTGAGGGCGTCCGCCGCCGGGCGGTCCACGAGGAGGGCCGAGGTGACGCCGGCGGGGAGGTCGCCGCGCTCGACGGAGCGGATGAGGCGGGCGGCCGCGGTGCGGTGGCGCAGGAAGGCGTAGCGGGAGACGCCGCGGCCGCGCTCGCGCTGGCCCTCCAGCGCGGTGCGCGGGGTGACGTCAAGCAGCAGCAGGTGCAGGGCCCCGCCCCGGCGGCGGGCCTCGCGGGCCAGCCAGTCGCGGACCCAGGCCTGGGTGCCGCAGTCGTGCACGACGACGCCCCCGCCCCGGCGCAGAGCCCGGCGCAGACCGGCGAAGTGGGCGAGGCGGACCAGGGGGCGGTAGACGGCGTACGGCAGCGGGCGCGGGGCTCGGGCCTCCCAGCGGTCCCGGGTGTCCTGGGAGTCGACGCGCGTCCCGCGCACCGCGCGGTGCATCAGCGTGGACTTGCCGCTGCCGGGCAGGCCGGTGACGACGACGATGTCGCGGGGGCCGAAGAGCAGGGTGTGCGGGCTGCGGCCCGAGCGGTCACGGAGGTCGCGGACGACCGGCGCCGGGACCCGGGCGCACCGCTCGCGAGCCGGGGCCGCGGACTGTTCGGGCAGTGCGAGGGCCGAGGTCGTGGCGTACACCGTGGTCCTGTTCACCGTGATCGTCCTTCCCGCGGGGTCAGGAAAGCTTCTCCCCACTGTTTGTAAAGGGAAGGTAATGCAGGATCTCTCGCGGTTCGGTTCGTTTCCCGCCACAGCCCTGTTACAGATGCGGCCTGCCACGGGCCGGGCGGGGCGTGCAATGATGTGCGCGCCAACTGCATACCGGCCGTTTGAATCCGCGCGGGAGAGTCCCCAGTACGTCTGCGTCGCTGGGGCGCCGAAGGAGCAAGTCCCTCCCTTGAATCTCTCAGGCCCCGTTACCGCGCGGGCGAGGCACATCTGAAAAGCGGGCCGCCGTCCTCGGCGGTCCCACCCACGGTGCAAGCCATGCCGTCCGCGGTCATGGCGAACCTCTCAGGTTCCGATGACAGATGGGGAGGAACGACCTCGCCCGTCATGACTCCGTCCGTCATGTCCGACGCCCTGGGAGACGACCGTCCGATGAGCAGTACCGAAATCCGCCGTACCGCGCTCGATGCCCTGCATCGCTCGCTGGGCGCGACGATGACCGACTTCGCCGGCTGGGACATGCCGCTGCGCTACGGCTCCGAGCGCGACGAGCACCTCGCCGTCCGCACCAAGGCGGGCCTCTTCGACCTCTCCCACATGGGGGAGATCACCGTGACCGGCCCGCAGGCCGCCGCCCTGCTGAACCACGCCCTGGTCGGCAACATCGCCTCCGTCGGCGTGGGCCGCGCCCGCTACACCATGATCTGCCGCGCCGACGGCGGCATCCTGGACGACCTGATCGTCTACCGGCTCGCCGAGACCGAGTACATGGTCGTCGCCAACGCCTCCAACGCCCAGGTGGTGCTGGACGCCCTCACCGAGCGGGCCGCCGGCTTCGACGCCGAAGTGCGCGACGACCGGGACGCCTACGCGCTGATCGCCGTGCAGGGCCCCGAGTCGCCCGGCATCCTCGCCTCCCTCACCGACGCCGACCTCGACGGCCTGAAGTACTACGCCGGCCTGCCCGGCACGGTCGCCGGCATCCCCGCGCTCATCGCGCGCACCGGCTACACCGGCGAGGACGGCTTCGAGCTGTTCGTGCGGCCCGAGCACGCCGTCGAGCTGTGGCAGGCGCTGACCAAGGCCGGCGAGGGCGCCGGACTCGTCCCCTGCGGGCTGTCCTGCCGCGACACCCTGCGCCTGGAGGCGGGCATGCCGCTGTACGGGCACGAGCTGAACACCGGGCTGACGCCCTTCGACGCCGGTCTCGGCCGGGTGGTGAAGTTCGACAAGGAGGGCGACTTCGTGGGCCGCGAGGCCCTGGAGGCGGCCGCCGCGCGGTCGCGGGAGAACCCGCCGCGCGTCCTGGTGGGCCTGGTCGCCGAGGGCCGCCGGGTGCCGCGCGCCGGGTACCCGGTCGTCGCCGGCGGCGAGGTGATCGGCGAGGTCACCTCCGGCGCCCCCTCCCCCACGCTGGGCAGGCCGATCGCCATGGCCTACGTCGACGCCGCGCACGCGGCGCCGGGCACGCCCGGGGTCGGCGTGGACATCCGGGGCACCCATGAGCCGTACGAGGTCGTGGCACTGCCCTTCTACAAGCGGCAGAAGTAGACACTGGAGCCGGGCGGTCTCCCGCACGGACGTGACGCCGAGCACATCCGCCCTGCTCACTCGCGTATCCAGCAGTCCCCCATTCACCAGCACTCCCGCGCGTACAGGAGAATTCAGGCCATGAGCAACCCCCAGCAGCTGCGCTACAGCAAGGAGCACGAGTGGCTGTCGGCCGCCGAGGACGGCGTCTCGACGGTCGGCATCACCGAGTTCGCGGCCAACGCCCTCGGCGACGTCGTCTACGCCCAGCTTCCCGAGGTGGGCTCCGCCGTGACCGCGGGCGAGACCTGCGGCGAGCTGGAGTCGACCAAGTCGGTCAGCGACCTGTACTCCCCCGTCACCGGTGAGGTCACCGAGATCAACGAGGACGTGGTGAACGACCCGTCCCTGGTCAACTCGGCCCCCTTCGAGGGCGGCTGGCTGTTCAGGGTCCGCGTCACCGAGGAGCCGAGCGACCTGCTCTCCGCCGACGAGTACACCGCCCAGAACGCCGGCTGAGGAGCCGTAGACGCATGTCTGTCCTGAACACGCCCCTGCACGAGCTGGACCCGGAGATCGCGGCCGCGGTCGACGCCGAGCTCGGGCGCCAGCAGTCCACCCTCGAGATGATCGCCTCGGAGAACTTCGCTCCGCTGGCCGTCATGGAGGCCCAGGGCTCGGTCCTGACCAACAAGTACGCCGAGGGCTACCCCGGGCGGCGCTACTACGGCGGCTGCGAGCACGTCGACGTCGCCGAGCAGATCGCCATCGACCGGGTGAAGGAGCTGTTCGGCGCCGCGTACGCCAACGTCCAGCCGCACTCCGGCGCCTCCGCCAACCAGGCGGCCCTGTTCGCGCTGGCCAAGCCCGGCGACACCATCCTGGGTCTGGACCTCGCCCACGGCGGGCACCTCACCCACGGGATGCGGCTGAACTTCTCCGGCAAGCAGTTCGACGTGGTCGCCTACCACGTCGACGACGCCGGCCTGGTGGACATGGCCGAGGTGGAGCGGCTCGCCAAGGAGCACCGCCCGAAGGTCATCATCGCGGGCTGGTCGGCGTACCCGCGGCAGCTGGACTTCGCCGAGTTCCGCCGGATCGCCGACGAGGTCGAGGCGTACCTGTGGGTCGACATGGCCCACTTCGCGGGCCTGGTCGCGGCGGGGCTGCACCCCAACCCGGTGCCGTACGCGGACGTGGTCACCTCCACCACGCACAAGACGCTCGGCGGCCCGCGCGGCGGCATCATCCTCGCGCGCAGCACCGACTTCGCGAAGAAGCTGAACTCCTCGGTCTTCCCCGGCTTCCAGGGCGGTCCGCTGGAGCACGTGATCGCGGCGAAGGCGGTGTCCTTCAAGGTCGCGGCGGGCGAGGAGTTCAAGGAGCGCCAGCGGCGTACGGTGGAGGGTGCCCGCATCCTCGCCGAGCGCCTGACGGCCCCCGACGCCCGCGAGGCCGGGGTGAACGTCCTGTCCGGCGGCACGGACGTGCACCTGCTCCTGGTCGACCTGCGCGCGTCCGAGCTGGACGGTCAGCAGGCCGAGGACCGGCTGCACGAGATCGGCATCACGGTCAACCGCAACGCGGTCCCGAACGACCCGCGCCCGCCGATGGTCACGTCCGGGCTGCGGATCGGTACGCCGGCGCTGGCGACCCGCGGCTTCACGGCCGAGGACTTCGCCGAGGTCGCGGACGTGATCGCCGAGGCGCTGAAGCCGTCGTACGACGCGGCCGGCCTGAAGGCCCGGGTCGAGGCCCTGGCCGCCAAGCACCCGCTGTACGCCGGCCTGAACAAGTAAGTCCCCGGTGGGGCACCCGTGAGCCGGGTGCCCCGCCACCCCCGCACTGAGGAGTACCCGTGGCCATCTCGGTCTTCGACCTGTTCTCGATCGGCATCGGCCCGTCCAGCTCCCACACGGTCGGCCCGATGCGGGCGGCGCGCATGTTCGCCCGCCGCCTGCGCAACGAGGGCCTGCTGCCCTCCGTCGCGTCGGTGCGCTGCGAGCTGTACGGCTCGCTCGGCGCGACCGGCCACGGGCACGGCACGCCCAAGGCGGTGCTGCTCGGCCTGGAGGGCGCGTCCCCGCGCACGGTGGACGTGGAGACGGCGGACGAGCGGGTGGAGTCGATCAAGGCCGCGGGGCTGCTGAACCTGCTCGGCGAGCACGAGATCCCCTTCTCCTTCGACGACGATCTCGTGCTGCACCGCCGCAAGGCGCTGCCGTACCACGCGAACGGCATGACGGTGTGGGCGTTCGACGCCTCCGGCGCCGAAGTGCTGTCGAAGACCTACTACTCGGTGGGCGGCGGCTTCGTCGTCGACGAGGACGCGGTGGGCGCGGACCGCATCAAGCTCGACGACACCGTGCTGAAGTACCCCTTCCGCACCGGTGACGAGCTGCTGCGGCTGACCGAGGAGACCGGGCTGTCGATCTCCGCGCTGATGCTGGAGAACGAGAAGGCCTGGCGCACCGAGGAGGAGATACGGGCCGGGCTGCTGGAGATCTGGCGGGTCATGCAGGCGTGCGTGTCCCGCGGCCTGTCCCGGGAGGGCATCCTGCCCGGTGGCCTCAGGGTCCGGCGCCGGGCGTCGATGTCGGCGCGGCAACTGCGCGCCGAGGGCGACGCCCTGGCGCACGCGATGGAGTGGATCACGCTCTACGCGATGGCGGTGAACGAGGAGAACGCGGCGGGCGGCCGCGTGGTCACCGCGCCCACGAACGGCGCGGCCGGCATCATCCCCGCCGTCCTGCACTACTACATCAACTTCGTGCCCGGCGCGGACGAGGACGGCGTGGTCCGCTTCCTGCTCGCCGCCGGCGCCATCGGCATGCTCTTCAAGGAGAACGCCTCCATCTCCGGCGCCGAGGTCGGCTGCCAGGGCGAGGTGGGCTCGGCCTGCTCGATGGCGGCGGGCGCCCTCGCCGAGGTCCTCGGCGGCTCCCCCGAGCAGGTCGAGAACGCGGCCGAGATCGGCATGGAGCACAACCTGGGCCTGACCTGCGACCCGGTCGGCGGCCTGGTCCAGATCCCGTGCATCGAGCGCAACGGCATGGCCGCGGTGAAGGCGGTCACGGCCGCGAAGATGGCGATGCGCGGCGACGGCTCCCACAAGGTCTCCCTCGACAAGGTCATCAAGACCATGAAGGACACCGGCGCCGACATGAGCGTCAAGTACAAGGAAACGGCCCGCGGCGGCCTCGCCGTGAACATCATCGAGTGCTGAACTCCAGTGCGCCGAAAGGCGAATGACGTTCCCCCCGGGTCTACCCATCAGTAACCGTCTGCCCCTACGCTGCCGCCAACTCGGTGACGGCGAAGGGGATTTGACGCATGCGCGTGGTGAGACGGCTGGCGGCGCTGGTGGGCGCGGCCGCGATGCTGATGACGGTACCGGGCAACGCCCACGCGGCGTCGCCGAAGTTCTCGGAGACGACGGCGATCGGGACGCACAACGCGTACGACAAGGCCAAGTACACCTACTGGGCACAGGCGTTGGACTCCGGTGCCTCGCTGCTGGAGCTGGACGTGTACGCGGACAGCCTGAGCAGGCGGTGGCGGGTGAGCCACAGCAATCCGCTCGGCAACGACAACAACTGCGAGAAGGCGGCCACGCCGGCCGACCTGTACAGCAAGAGCCGCAACCAGGACCTCGGCAGCTGCCTGGACAACATGGCGGCCTGGCAGCAGCTCCACCCCGACCACGCGCCGGTCGTGGTGAAGGTCGAGCTGAAGGTCGGCTTCAACAACAACGTCGGCCTCGGCGCCGACGAGTTCGACACCCTGGTCCGGAACAAGCTGGGCGGCAGCGTCTTCAAGCCGGCCGACCTGCTCGGCTCCTCCTACTCCACGCTCGACGCCGCTGCGAAGGCGAACGCGTGGCCGACGCGGGACGCGATGAGGGGCAAGTTCCTCTTCGAGCTCATCCCCGGCACGGTCGAGCAGCAGAACCCCTTCGACCACTACTGGACCGACGAGGAGTACGGCGACCACCTGCGCGACCTGTACGCGGCCGGGAACATCGCGGAGGCGCAGGCCTTCCCCGCGGTGCTCGGCGCGGAGAACGGCGACCCGCGCGTCAGCCGCTACGACAGCTCCATCCGGCCGTGGTTCGTCTTCTTCGACGGTGACGCGGCGTCGTACGTCAACAACGGCTACGACACGTCCTTCTACTCCACGAACCACTACATCCTGATCATGACGGACGCGGCCGGCGTCTCCCCGGCGATCTCCTCGACCGCCCCGACGGACGCCGAAGTGGCCGCCAGGCTGGCGTTGCTGGCCGGGGACCACGCGAGTCTGATCACCTCGGACTGGGCGGCGAAGCCGGCGGCCGTCCTGAGTTCGGTGGCCGCGAGAAGTTGACGTCCTAAAGTATGGGGTGCTGCAACTCCTCTCCCCACGACGGCACTTCAGGGAGTCCCCCCATGCTGCACGGAATCGACGTCAGCGCGTTCCAGTCCGCCTCGTACGGCACGGACGGCCTCTCCTTCGCCTTCGTCAAGGCGACGGAGGGCCGTTCGTACGTCAACCCCAGACTCGCCGCGCAGACGAAGACCGCCCGCGACGCGGGCCTGGTCGTCGGCTTCTACCACTTCCTGTGGCCCGGCGACCTCCAGGCCCAGGCCGAGTACTTCGTCGGCCACGCCCCTGAGAGGGCGGGCGACATCCTCGCCGTGGACTGGGAGACGACGAGCTCCGGGACGCACGCGAGCAACGCGGAGAAGGACTCCTTCATCCGCAAGGTGAAGGCGCTCCGGCCGCACCACCGGGTGATCCTCTACGCCAACAGGAACTTCTGGCTCGACATCGACCGCACCTCCTACGCCGGCGACGGCCTGTGGATCGCCGACTACGTCACGGCGGGCAAGCCCCGCATCAAGGCCACGTGGCGCTTCCACCAGTACTCCAGCGAGCCGCACGACAAGGACGTCGCCGACTTCGCGAGCAAGGCGGCACTGAAGGAGTGGGCCGCGGGCGCCTGAGTGAGAGATCATTCCCCGTAGGGACGAGGGGAGATTCTCATGTCGGGTGGGTCGGTCGCCGCGGTCAGCAGCAACGGGACGTATGCGTTCACCAAGCCGAACCGGGACAGCATCACGCTGCTCGAGGGGCTGGGGGTCGAGGGTGACGTGCACGCCGGGGTGACGGTGAAGCACCGGTCGCGGGTGGCCCGGGACCCCTCGCAGCCGAACCTGCGGCAGGTGCACCTCATGCACGAGGAGCTGTTCGACGAGGTCCGGGAGGCCGGGTTCGAGGTCGCGGCCGGCCAGCTCGGGGAGAACGTCACCACGCGCGGGCTCGACCTGCTGGGCCTGCCGGTAGGCGCGCTGCTGCGGCTCGGGGACGAGGCGGTCGTCGAGGTCACCGGGCTGCGCAATCCGTGTCTGCAGATCGACAACTTCCGCAGCGGGCTGCTGAAGCAGGTCGTCGGGCGGGACGCGGACGGCTCGGTCCGGCACCGGGCCGGGATCATGGGCGTCGTTGTCAGCGGAGGCGTGGTGCGGCCCGGGGACCCGGTCGAGGTGGAGCTGCCGGAGGGGCCGCACCGGCCGTTGGACGTCGTCTGAGCCGGCGGCGTCAGGCCCGGAAATCGGCCGTACGCTCGGGGCTCGCCGCGGCCAGCGCCTTGGTCACCCCGTCGACGCCCTCGCGCAGGCCGTACACCGGGGTGCCGGGCTGCTGGCGCCAGGAGTCGTCGAGGCCGCCGGCGTCCACGGTGTCGAAGCCGAGCTCGTCGATCAGCGCCCGGACCTTCCGCTTGGCCGCCTCGTCGTCGCCCGCCACCGGCAGCGCCTGCCGGTCGGGGTCGCCGGCCGGGCGCGGGCGCTCCAGGATGTCGGCCGCGAAGGTGCCGTTGAACGCCTTGACGACCGGGTGCCCGATCTGCCGCTCGGTCCAGCGGCTCTCGGTGAGGCCCTCGTCCTCGATCCCGGCGATCTTCCCGTCGCGCTGCTGCGGGTAGTAGTTGCCGGTGTCGATCACCGCGACGCCGTCGGCGGCCCCGTCGAGCAGGCCGGAGGGCAGGTCGGGGACGGCCTTGACGGGGACGGTGACGACGACGATCTCCGCGTCCCGCGCCGCCTCCTCCACCGGCACGGCGGTCGCGCCGGTCTCCTCGGCCAGCTCGGTGAGGGTGTGCGGGCCGCGGGAGTTGGCCACGGAGACGTCGTGCCCGAGGGCGGTCAGCCGCCGGGTGAGGTTGCCGCCGATGTTGCCCGCGCCGATGATGCCGATCTTCATGACTGGCCTTGCCTTTCAGGTCGATGCACACGCATACGTCTGGTCGGCGTCAACCCCGGGCCTGTCCGGGCTATTCCGGACGCCGTCCGGACGGGTGAGCCGGGTCCCGGGTACCCGTTCCCGGCCGGGCATCAGGGCGGACATCTTCAGGCCGGACATGACGAAGGGGCGCCGGCGCGGAGTGCGCCGGCGCCCCTTCGGCGGCCGTCACTTGTTCAGGTACGCCCAGAACTCGTCGAACGACAGGACCTTGTCGCCGTTGAGGTCGCGGGTCTTGATGATGACCTCGGCCACCGACTCGGTGACGTTCCAGTCGCCCCCCTGGGCCAGAGCGGTCTTGAACTCGGCGGCGGTGATGAAACCGTCGCCATCGGTGTCGATCCGCTGGAACTCCTTGCGTGCTGCTTCGATATCGGCCACCGATCCGCCCCTTTTATCCATGTTCCATTGCCGTGCTGGCGTACTGACGCAGGTCAGACTAACCGCCCGGATGTGCCTCCAGTGCGGCGACCACCCACCCGAACTCGTCCTCGAACGTCCGCACCGGTTCGCCCTTGAGCACACCGAGCAGTTCGCGGTAGCGGGCGAGGCGGAGGTTGTGGGTGGCGCGGACGCGTTCGAGGACGTCGGCCCGGTCGGCCCGGCCGAGCAGCTGCCGCAGCACCTCCTCGGCCTCGGGCGACTCGGGTGCGATGTCCTCCTCGCGCGCCCGGCCGACGAGCTGCACGAGCCGCTTGGCGAACCACATGGACGCCCCGGGAGGCGCCCCCTGCCCGCGGTCGGCGTGGTTGAACTCCGCCGCCCGGCGCATCTGCGCCCTGAACTCGGGGTCCCGCACCAGCTCCGCCAGCTCCACCCAGGCGTCGACCTGCTCGGGCGTCGGGTCGTCCGGCAGGTTCACCGCGGTGTTCCGCATCCGCTCGCGGACGTCCGGGTCGACGAGGTCGAGTCCGTGGAACATCTCCTCCACGAACTCCTCCATGATCCGCCGGCGCTCCGCCGCCGACAGCCGTGCCAGTCTGTTCATCAGGGTCATCTCCTCCGCGGTCGAACCGCGTCGCGCCACGGACGACAGCACCGCACGGGTCACCCTCAGCGTGGCGATCTGCGCGTCCAGCGCGACCACGTGGGCCGCCGCGACCTCCGCGACCGTCCGCTCCCCCGCCAGCACCCGGCGCACGTCCTCCAGGCCGAGGCCCAGCTCCCGCAGGGTGCGGATCAGCTCCAGGCGGGCGGCGGACCGGGCGTCGTAGAGCCGGTAGCCGCCCGCGGAGCGGGTCACCGGGGTCAGGACGCCCTCGTCGGACCAGTAGCGGATCGTGCGCACGGTCAGCCCGGTGGACCTGGCGAGCTCACCGATGGTGAGAAGTCCGGTGCCGTCATCGATCATGTCTGCGAGTGTGGGCCTTCCAGTGGGTGGAGACTCAAGGAGCGCGGAGATGGAGACGTTGCGGGACATTCTCGACGCGGTGGCCCACGGTGTCTTCCCGCCGGCGGACGGCGGTACGACCGTCGTGCCGCAGGTCTGTGCGCGCGACGCCGGGGTCCTCGCCTTCACCGCGCACTCCGTCGTCTTCACCGACGAGGATCCGGGCTGGGTGTACGACACCCTGCGCGCCACGGACTGCGACGCGCTGGCCGCCTCCATGAACCCGCGTTTCCTGGCGGCGTTCATGGAGCGCACGGGCCGCAGGGCGGAGACGATCGACGCGCTGCTGGTCGCCGCCCCGCTGCCCGGCGACCCGCCCCTGGAGCTGCGGGAGATCGAGGACGCCGCCCACTCGCGGGTCGGCTACGCCCGCGGGCGGCGCGAGGAGGTGCGGGCCTGGGCGGCGGACGGCGGCGTGCTGGTGACGGGGCGCGGGGTCGGCGGCCGGCTGGAGGTGTCGGTGGAGGTCGACGAGGGGGTACGGCACCGGGGGCTGGGGCGGCTGCTGGTGAGCGCCGCCCGCCAGCTGGCCGCCGAGCCGCTGTGGGCGCAGGTCGCCCCGGGGAACGCCCGCAGCGTGCGGGCGTTCCAGGCCGCCGGCTACCGGGCCGTCGGCTCGGAGGCGCTGCTGCTGCCCGCGTAGGGCCCGGTCAGCGGAAGATGCCCGTGTGGCCGAGCGAGTAGCGGCCCGGCTGGGGGTAGACGGCGAGCCCGTGCGGGCCGCTGCCGACCTTGATGCGGGCCAGTTCGCGGCCGGAGGCGGTGTCGATGGCGTACACCTCGGCGTTGTAGCGGCCGGACAGCCACAGGACCTTGCCGTCCGCCGAGACGCCGCCCATGTCGGGGCTGCCGCCGCCGGGCAGGTGCCACTTCTTGGTGAGCTTGTTCTGTGTGAAGTCGAAGACGGAGATGCTGCCCTCGCCGCGGTTGGAGATGTACATCTCGCGTGAGTCGCGGCTGATGTAGAGGCCGTGGGCGCCCTTGCCGGTGGGCAGGAAGGACGGCTGGGTGAACGAGTCGCCGTCGAGGACCCACACGCCGTCGGCCATCATGTCGGCGATGTAGAACCGCTTGCCGTCGGGGGAGATCTTCACGTCCTGCGGCATCGAGCCGTGGAACGGCAGCTTCTGCTGTCCGACGACCTTCATCCGCTCGGTGTCGACCTTGAGCAGTTCGCCGCTGAACTCGCAGGAGACGATGAAGTACCGGCCGTCCAGGGAGAAGTCGGCGTGGTTGACGCCGTAGCAGCTGACCGGGACGGTCTTGACGCGCTTCATGGTGTGCGCGTCGCGGAAGACGAGTTCGCGGTCGAGGGAGGCCATGACGATCGCGTACTTGCCGTTCGGCGTGAAGTAGAGGTTGTAGGGGTCGTGGACGTCGACCGTCTTGCCCGCCTTGCCGGTTCGCGGGTCGATGGGGGTGAGGGTGTTGCCGCGGTCGTTGTTGACCCACAGCGTCTTCAGGTCCCAGGAGGGGACGACGTGCTGGGGCTGGGTGCCGACCGGGATGGTCTCGATCACCTTGTACGTGGCGGGGTCGATGACGGAGACGGTGTTGGAGTTGGTGTTGGGGACGTAGACGCGCGAGGGGAAGTCCTTGACGACCGGGGAGAGCTTGTTGGGGCGGTCGGCCGCGTACACGTCCTCGGGGTCGAGGACGGGCGGCATGCCGGGCAGTCCCTGGACGGCGGCCTGCTTCCGGGCGGGCGCGACGGCCGCCTTGCTGCCGAGGGCCTCGTCCTTGTGGTGGTCGGCGCCGGAAGTGCAGGCGGCCAGGGAGAGGAGGACGGCACTCGCGAGGAGGGTGTGAGCGATTCGGGTGCGCTGCATCAGCTGAACAACTCCGTGGTGGTCACCGCGGACAGGCCGCGGTGGGCGAGTTCTTCCAGGACGGCGGGGAGCGCCTGGACGGTGTCCGGGTAGCCGAAGTGCAGGCTGACCACGGACCCGTCGCGCACCTCGGCGGCGACCTTGCGCGTGACGGCGTCGGCGCCGGGCCGGGTGTAGTCGAGGGAGTCGACGTCGTACGACAGGACGTGCGGGTATCCGGCGTCGCGGGCCAGGCGGGCGACGAGCGGGGATGCCTGCGGGGCCCGGGAGGGGCGGAACCAGGTGCCGATCGAGCCGGTGAGGCGCCGGAGCCGGTCCGCGCAGGCGGTGATCTCGGAGCGGGCGTCGGCCTCGGACATGGCGTTGACCGCCAGGTGCCGTTGGGTGTGGTTGCCGAGGTCGTGGCCGCCGTCGAGGATCCGGCGGGCGATGTCCGGGTGTTCGTCGAGCCAGGTGCCGACGGCGAGGACGGTGAGGTGCGCGCCGTGCTTCTCGGCCTCGGTCAGCAGGGAGTGGGCGAGGGCGGGGTCGCCCTGGCCGTGGAAGGTGAGGGCGACGCGGGGTCGGGTGCGGGGGCCGTGGGTGAGCTGTGCGGGGAGGCCCGGGTAGCGGCGGGGGGCGGGGGCCGCTTCGGGGGTGGCCGGCGAGGTGGCGGAGGGTCCGGTGGGCGTCGGAGGTGACGCGGAGGGCGCGGGATGTGCGACGGCGCCGTGCGTGGCACATCCGGCGGAGAGGGCGCCTGCGGCGAGGAGGCCGGCGCCCGTGCGTAGGGCCGTGCGGCGGTCGGTCGGGGTCACCCGCACCATTTAAGGGGGGCAGGGTAAGAAAACCGCCGATTGCCCCGATTGGGGGGCGTTTTCGGGTCGCGCCGATCGGACCGGCCCGGCCCCGGCGCACATGAAGCCAGACCGTCGCACGTCATGGCGCGGCCAGGCCGGAAACGCCTCAGCGATCGCCCCGCGCCCCGGCGAACCGGGCCGGAAGGGCGCCGCCGGTTCGCGACGCCACACTGGAAGCCCGGTCATCCCGCAGCGCCCAGCGGACCGGACAGGCCCCGGCGGTTCGCGACGCCACACTCCGAAGGCAGTTGGTCTCGCGACCCGGCGAGCCCGGCCGGAACAGCTTCAGCCGGCGGCGGCTCGCCGAAGCCGGGTCGCCTCACATGCGGCGAACCGGGCCGGAAGGGCGCCGCCGGTTCGCGACGCCACACTGGAAGCCCGGTCATCCCGCAGCGCCCAGCGGACCGGACAG
>NZ_JAMGBF010000166.1 GCF_023516615.1 Streptomyces panaciradicis | reverse complement strand
CGGTTCGCGACGCCACGCTCCGAAGGCAGTTGGTCTCGCGACCCGGCGAGCCCGGCCGGAACGGCTTCAGCCGGCGGCGGCTCGCCGAAGCCGGGTCGCCTCACATGCGGCGAACCGGGCCGGAAGGGCGCCGCCGGTTCGCGACGCCACACTGGAAGCCCGGTCATCCCGCAGCGCCCAGCGGACCGGACAGGCCCCGGCGGTTCGCGACGCCACACTCCGAAGGCAGTTGGTCTCGCGACCCGGCGAGCCCGGCCGGAACAGCTTCAGCCGGCGGCGGCTCGCCGAAGCCGGGTCGCCTCACATGCGGCGAACCGGGCCGGAAGGGCGCCGCCGGTTCGCGACGCCACACTGGAAGCCCGGTCATCCCGCAGCGCCCAGCGGACCGGACAGGCCCCGGCGGTTCGCGACGCCACACTCCGAAGGCAGTTGGTCTCGCGACCCGGCGAGCCCGGCCGGAACAGCTTCAGCCGGCGGCGGCTCGCCGAAGCCGGGTCGCCTCACATGCGGCGAACCGGGCCGGAAGGGCGCCGCCGGTTCGCGACGCCACGCTCCGAAGGCAGTTGGTCTCGCGACCCGGCGAGCCCGGCCGGAACAGCTTCAGCCGGCGGCGGCTCGCCGAAGCCGGGTCGCCTCAGCTCGCGGCGAGCCGGACCGGCAGGCCCTAGCGGTCGGCGACGCGCATTTCGAACCAGGTTGTCTTGCCGCGGGGCAGCAGGTCGACGCCCCAGCGGTCGGAGAGCTTGTCGACCAGGAACAGGCCGCGGCCGCTGATGTCGGTCTCCTGGACGGGCATCAGGCACGGGAGCCCTCGGGAGGGGTCGCGGACCTCGATGCGGATCCAGCCCCTGCGGCGGCGCATCCGGAGGCCGAAGACCCGGGCGCCGGTGTGCCGGACGGCGTTGCCGACCAGTTCGGAGACCAGCAGGACCACGTCCTCGGTCATCTTCGGCGTCAGTCCCCACTGGCGCAGGACGACGACCTGGGCGAGACGGCGGGCGGTGGCCGCGGACTCGGGGCGGGAGGGGAGCGGGACCTCCGCCTCCGTCGGGTTGCCGAACAGTTCCAGCGCCTTCAGCGCCCGTTCGTCCTCCACCGCGGGCGACCAGCGCGCCGCCGTCGCACGGCCGTGTCCCCGCGGCTGTTCGATGCCCTCCAGCCCCGCCATGCCCCCATCATGGCCGCCGAAAGCTCACTCCGGGGCCGTTCCGGGGGAATACGCCCCCCGGAATGAACCGCTCCGGATGAGCCGTTCGGCATATGCCAAAGTCAATTCGGGGTCACTCACAGCCCGGTTGAGCTGCGGCGCAGGCCCCGAGGCCGGCAATCGACCGCGCCCCTCGACAAGCCAGACTTAAGGTTGCCTTAAGGCTCCCATAAACCGCCCCATCGAGGGACCACCGGATCAGACAGCGTGTCAATTGCAAGCGGTTCAGAGGAACTTCGCCTTGCCGGGCCCCTCCTCCACGAAGCTGCGCATCCCCCGCTCCCGGTCCTCGGTGGCGAACAGGCCCGCGAACCAGTTCCGTTCGACCGCGAGCCCCGTGTCGATGTCGGTCTCCAGGCCCGTGTCGACGGACTCCTTGGCCGCCCGCAGCGCGAGCGCCGGCCCCTGCGCGAGCTTCGCCGCCCACGCGTGCGCCGCGGTGTACACCTCGGCGGCCGGGACGACCCGGTCGACCAGGCCCAGCGTCAGCGCCTCGTCCGCCTTGACCATACGGCCGGTGAAGATCAGGTCCTTGGCCTTGGAGGGGCCGATCAGCCGGGACAGCCGCTGGGTGCCGCCGGCGCCCGGGATCAGCCCGAGGAGGATCTCCGGCTGGCCGAGCTTGGCGTTGTCCGCGGCGATGCGGAAGTCCGCGCACAGCGCGAGTTCGCAGCCGCCGCCGAGGGCGTAGCCGGTGATCGCCGCGACGACGGGCTTGGGGATGCGGGCGACCGCGGTGAACGAGTCCTGCAGGGCGCGGGCGCGCAGGACCATCGCCGTGTGGTCCATGTTCTGCATCTCCTTGATGTCCGCGCCCGCCGCGAACACCTTCTCCCCGCCGTAGACGATCACGGCCCGCACGTCCTCGCGCCGGGTCGCCTCCTCGGCGAGCTCCTTGAGCCGGTCCTGGGTGGCGACGTCCAGCGCGTTCATGGGCGGACGGTCCAGACGGATGGTGCCGACGCCTTCGGCGACTTCGAGATTCACGGTCATGCAGGCAGGTTAACGGGCACTAACGCCAACGGCCCCGGTGCGGTACCTCACACCGGGGCCGTCGATCACCGTACGTCTACGACGTCCACTTCTCCCACGACATGTTCCAGCCGTTGAGCCCGTTGGCCGGGTCGACGGTGGCGTCGTGCGAGTTCTTCACCGTCACCACGTCGCCGACGATGGAGTGGTCGAAGAACCAGGCGCCCGACAGCGAGCGGTCGTAGCCGCCGCGCGTGTCGCGCAGGCCGATGCAGCCGTGGCTGGCGTTGTAGTTGCCGAAGGCGTCGCCGCCCCAGTAGTTGCCGTGGGCGAAGGTGCCCGAGTCGGTCAGCCGCATGGCGTCCGGGACGTCCTTGATGTCGTACTCGCCGCCGTAGCCGACCGTGTCGCCGTTCATCCGGGTCACCCGCAGCTTCTCGCTGATGACCATCTGGCCGTTCCACGTGTCGTAGCCGGGCTTGCCGGTGGTGACGGCGAGGGTCTTGTACACCTTGCCGTCCCGCATGACCTTCATGGTGTGCTTCTTGGCGTCCACGATCGAGACCTGGTTGCGGCCGATGGTGAACTTCACGGTCTTGGCCTGCTTGCCGTAGACGCCGGGGCGGCCCTCGACGCCGTCCAGGTTCAGGCTGACGGTGACCTTGGTGCCGGACTTCCAGTAGTTCTCCGGGCGGAAGTCGAGGCGGTCGTTGCCGAACCAGTGGCCCTGGACGTCGACGGCCGGCTCGGTCTTGATGCTGATGGCCTTCTCGACGTCCGCGGGGTGCGTGATGCCCCGGGTGAAGCGGATCGAGAACGGCATCCCGACGCCGACGGTGGACCCGTCCTCGGGGGTGAAGCTGCCGACGAAGGTGTTCTTCGGGGTCAGCGTGGTGAAGCTGGAGTCCTCGGCGGCCTGGCGGCCCTCTGAGTCCTTGGCGACGGCGTGCACGGTGTACTTCGTGGACGCGGCCAGGTGGGTGGACGGCGTCCACGAGGCGCCGCCGTCGGTGATCTTCCCGGCTATCGCCTCGCCCTTGGCGGTCTTGACCTCGACCTGCGTCAACTTGCCCTTGGTGGCGCTGACCTTGAGCGCGCCGCTGGTGTCGACGGAGGTCGCGCCGTCCTTCGGGGCGATGGCGACGACCGCCACCGACTGCTTGCTCTGCGCGCTGTCGGCGCCCTTGCCCTTGGCATCCCCGGAACCGGACCCGGAGCCCGAGCCGCCCCCTCCGCACGCGGTGACGGTGAGGAGCAGGGCGCCGAGTATCAGCGCCGGCACTCCCTTGGCCCTCCGCCCGCGCGCGTCAACCGACGCCCCCGATATCGGCCGCACGTTCAAGTCGTTCTCCCCTCCCGGGCCTGGTCGGGCCCCACCCCAGTGCGCCAGCCCAGCGCATTCGCGCATATTAACCGGAGGGTTTTGAGAATCGTGTCAGCCGAAGGTCACCGTTTCGTCCCAACATCAACTGCCCGCTTTCCACTCCTTCCACCCCATGTTCCATCCCCCGAGGCCGTTGTCGGGAGCGACCTTTTTGTCATTGCTGTGGACCACCTCGATCACGTCCCCGATCAGGCTGCGGTCGAAGAACCAGCCTGCGGGAGTGCCGGAGCCGCCGCCCTTGACGTCCCTGAGCCCCACGCACCCGTGGCTGACGTTGACCCGGCCGGGAGCGTCCGGCGCCCAGTAGTTGCCGTGCACGAAGGTGCCGGAGTCGGTCAGGCGCATGGCGTGCGGGACGTCCGGGATGTCGTACTCGCCGCCGAAGCCGACCGTGCGGCTGTTCATGCGGGTGACCTCGAGCATCTCCATCACCACCATCTTGCCGTTGTAGGTGGTGTGCTTGGGCGAGCCGGCCGTGATGGGCACGGTGGCCAGCAGCGCGCCGTCCCGCCGCACCTGCATGGTGTGCCGGGCCGCGTCGACCAGGGAGACCTGGCTGCGGCCGACGGTGAAGGAGAACGTCCTGTCCTGGATGCCGTAGACGCCGGGCGCCCCCTCGACGTCCCGCAGCCGCAGGTCGACCGTGACCTGGGTGCCGGGCTTCCAGTAGTGCTCGGGGCGGAAGTCCAGGCGGGCCCTGCCGAACCAGTGCGGTCGGATCTCGACGGCAGGGCGGGCGGTGACGCGGATCGCGCGCTCCACGGCCGCGCGGTTCTCGACCTCCCGGTTGAACTCCAGGGAGACGATCATGCCGGTGCCGACGGTGGCGCGGTTCTCGGGGGTGACGTAGCCGACGAACCGCTCGTCGGGGACGTAGGTGGTGAAGGTCGTGTGGCGGGCCGACCTGCGGCCGTGTCCGTCCAGGGCGACCGCGTCGACGGTGTACTTGGCGGCGAGCGCGAGCCGGCCGTCGTCCGGCTCCCAGCGCAGGCCGTCCTCGGAGACGTGGCCGGCCACCTCGCTCTCCTGCGCGTCCTGCGCCTTGACGACCTTCACGGACTCCAGCCGCCCGCTGGGCACCCGCACCACCAGCCGCCGATCGGGCCGGACGCTCTTGCTGCCGTCGTCCGGTGAGACCCGGATGACGTCCTCGGGGGCGGGTGGCTTGCCCAGGGCCTCGTCGATCCGGGGCGGGGAGGTGCAGCCGGCGAGAAGCCCGGCCCATGTCAGTACGGCGGCCAGTGCGGCCCCCGCGCGCCGCGCGCGCCTGTGTGCGTCCTTCACATGGGGCCCAACGAGCGGCCCCGCCCTGGGGAAACGTGAGTGCGAGCCACGCTCTGGGCAGAACAGTGGGGAGGACGGCGTGAGGGACACCGCGGCCGGGACGCCGCACACCCTTTCCATTCCGTTCCACGAGCCGTGGGAGGCCCACAGGTGTCCAGCGCAGCCGAGCAGCAGGCGGTGGCCGAGGAGGGCGTGCGCCCCGCCGTCGTGATCGACGGCGGGGCCCGCAGGGTGCCGGGCGTGCCCGTGCGGCCGGGTGCGCCGACGCCGCTGGGCGCCCGGTTCCGTACCGGGCCGGACGGGGTGGCGGGCACCAACTTCGCGCTGTGGGCGGGCGGCGCGGAGGCGGTGGAGCTGTGCCTGTTCGACGAGCGGGGCAAGGAGACGCGGGTCCGGCTGACCGAGCTGACCCACGAGATCTGGCACGGCTTCGTGCCGGGGGTCGGGCCCGGGCAGCGGTACGGCTACCGGGTGCACGGTCGCTGGGACCCGTGGACCGGCGGCCGCTGGAACCCGGCCAAGCTGCTGCTCGACCCGTACGCGCGCGCGGTGGACGGCGACTTCGGCCTGCCGCCGGAGGTGTACGGCCATGTGCGCGACTGGCCGCAGCAGCACGTCGCGGACACCGTGCGCGACGAGCGGGACTCGGCGCCGTTCGTCCCCAAGGGCGTCGTCGTCCACGACGACGACGACTGGTCCGACGACCGCCGCCCGAAGACCCCGTGGGCGGACTCGGTCATCTACGAGCTGCACGTGAAGGGCTTCACCCAGCTGCACCCGGGCATCCCGGAGGAGCTGCGCGGCACGTACGCGGGCCTCGCGCACCCGGCGGCGATCGAGCACCTGGTGAAGCTGGGCGTCACGGCCGTCGAACTGCTGCCCGTGCACCAGTTCGCCCACGAGGACCACCTGCTGCGCCGCGGCCTGCGGAACTACTGGGGCTACAACTCCATCGGCTACTTCGCCCCGCACGCCGGGTACGCCGCCTCCGGTACGACCGGACAGCAGGTCGGCGAGTTCAAGCGGATGGTGCGGGCGCTGCACGCGGCCGGCATCGAGGTGATCCTGGACGTCGTCTACAACCACACGGCCGAGGCGGGCGAGCTGGGCCCGACACTGTCCCTGAAGGGCATCGACAACCGCGGCTACTACCGGCTGCAGTCGGACGCGCGCCGCTACGCCGACTACACCGGCTGCGGCAACACCCTGCACGTGGTCCAGCCGCACGTGCTGCGCCTGATCACCGACTCGCTGCGCTACTGGGTGACGGAGATGGGCGTCGACGGCTTCCGCTTCGACCTGGCCGCCGCGCTGGCCCGTTCGATGCACGACGTCGACATGCTCTCCCCGTTCCTCGCGGTCATCGCCCAGGACCCGGTGCTCCGGCGCGTGAAGCTGATCGCGGAGCCGTGGGACGTGGGCTCCGGCGGCTACCAGGTGGGCGCCTTCCCGCCGCTGTGGACGGAGTGGAACGACCGGTACCGCAACGCCGTACGGGACTTCTGGCGCGGCGCGCTGCCCGATGTGCGCGACCTCGGCTACCGCCTGTCGGGCTCCAGCGACCTGTACGCCTGGGGCGGCCGGCGCCCCTACGCCTCCGTCAACTTCATCACCGCGCACGACGGCTTCACCCTGCGCGACCTGGTGTCGTACGAACGCAAGCACAACGAGGCCAACGGCGAGGGCAACCGCGACGGCACGGACGACAACCGGTCCTGGAACTGCGGGGCGGAGGGCGAGACCGACGACGAGCGGGTGCGGGCCCTGCGGCGGCGGCAGCTGCGGAACCTGCTGACCACGCTGCTGCTGTCGACGGGCGTGCCGATGCTGGTCGCCGGTGACGAACTGGGCCGCACCCAGCGCGGCAACAACAACGCCTACTGCCAGGACAACGAGATCGGCTGGCTGGACTGGAGCCTGCTGGCGGAGCCCGGCTGGAAGGCGCTGTTCGACCTCACCTCCCGGCTGATCGCGCTGCGCCACCGCCACCCGGTGCTGCGCCGCCGCGCCTTCTTCTCGGGCCGCGCGCACTCGGCGGACGGCCTGCGCGACCTGGCCTGGTTCACCGCGCGCGGTGCGGAGATGACGGAACGGGACTGGTACGCGCCCGCCGCCACGCTCGGCATGTACCTCTCCGGGCGGGACATCCCGGGCCGCGACGAGCGCGGCGAGGCGATCCTCGACGACAGCTTCCTCGCCGTCCTGCACGCCGGCGACCGCCCGTCGGGCTTCGTGCTGCCGGGGCCGCCCTGGGCCGAGCGGTACGAGGTGGTCGTCGACACCTCACGCGAGACACAGGCGGAGGAACCGGGGACGACGCACCGCGCAGGAGCGACGATCACGGTCCCGGCCCGCTCGGTCCTGCTGCTGCGGGTGGCCGGATGAGCTAGCCGAGGATGCCGCGCTGGTAGGCGGTGGCCACCGCGGCGGCGCGGTCGTTCACGCCCAGCTTGGCGTACAGGTGGGTGAGGTGGGTCTTCACCGTCGCCTCGCTGATGAACAGTTCGCGGGCGATCTCCCGGTTGGAGGTGCCCCTGGCGACCAGGGCGAGGACCTCGCGCTCGCGGGCCGAGAGGGGCTCGTTGCCGGGGGCGCGCACCGCGGAGACCAGGCGGGAGGCGACGGCCGGGGAGAGGACGGTGCGGCCCTCGGCGGCGGCGCGCACGGCGGTGAACAGCTCGTCGCGCGGGGCGTCCTTGAGCAGGTAGCCCGTAGCGCCGGCCTCGATCGCCGGAAGCGTGTCGGTGTCGGTGTCGTACGTCGTCAGCACGAGCACCTTGGCGCGGGCGCCGCGCCGGGTGAGCTCGGCGATGGCGTCGACCCCGCCGCCGCCCGGCATGCGCAGGTCCATCAGGACCACGTCGGGGTCGAGCGCGGCGGCCCGCTCGACCGCCTCGACGCCGTTCGCGGCCTCGCCGAGGACGCGGAAGCCCGGAGCGGACTCGAACATGCCGCGCAGACCGTCCCGTACGACGGGATGGTCGTCGACGATCAGCACGGAGATGTCATGGGTCATGGCGGACCAACGGTACGCGAGCCGACAGCGCCGTGCCGTGCCCCGGCTCGGACTCGACGGTGAGGGAGCCGGCGATGCGTTCGGCGCGGGCCCGCATGCCGTCCAGGCCGAAGCCTCCGGAGGCGGTGCGGGCCGGTACGGCGGCCGGGTCGAAGCCGGTGCCGTCGTCGCGGATGTCGAGGACGACCTCGTCGCCCATGAAGGACAGGGTGACCCCGACGCGGGTGGCCCGGGCGTGGCGGGCGGCGTTGGACAGGGCCTCCTGGACGATGCGCAGCAGGGTGGCCGCCACCTCGCCGTGCAGCTGCTCGGCGGTGCCGGTGACGGTGAAGTCGGCCCGTACGCCGGTGCGTTCGCCCCATGCGAAGACCGTCTTCTTCAGCGCCTGGGGCAGTCCGTCGTTGTCCAGGGCGGCCGGGGCGAGGTTGTGGACGGAGCGGCGGGCCTCCCCCAGGCTGTGCCGGGCCAGCTCCACGGCACGGCCCACGTGCTCGCGGGCCGCCTTCTCGTCGGGGGTGTTCGCCACGACCTGGAGCTGGGCGATGATGCCGGTCAGGCCCTGGGCGATGGTGTCGTGGATCTCGGCGGCAAGGCGCCGCCGCTCGTCGGCGACCCCCGCCTCCCGTGCCTGGACCAGGAGTTGGGCGTGCAGCGCGGCGTTCTCGTCGAGCGCCTGCTGCAACGCGGCGTTGGTGCGCTCCAGTTCGGTGATGGTCTCGGTCCGCTCGTGGGCCCGTCGCGTCTCCTGCTCGGTGAGATGGGCGACCACCATCTGCAGACCGGAGTTGGCGGCCAGCAGCGCGAGGAAGACCAGCCACTGGACCGCGCCGTGGAACGGCATCCCGCCGGCCTGCGCGCCCGCCACGGTGACGGCGCTGGCGAACAGCCCGAGCCGCTGCCACCGGCTGCCCGGGATGGTCTCGTCGGCGTCCATGTAGCCGGTCGCGGCGTAGAACGCGAAGAACGGGTTGAGCCAGGTGAGGGCGAAGGCCAGCGCCCAGCGGACGGCGTAGTACGCGGTCCCGGCCCGGGAGGGGGTGCGGCGGCGGTCGGGGCCCTGGGGGCGGGTGCTGTGCCACCACAGCTGGAGGACGACCGCCGCGCCGAGCAGGGCCCAGGCGGTGTACCACTTGCCCGCTCCGGCGTGCGGGTCGGCGGTGGCGAGGGCGGGGACGAGACCGATGAACAGCAGCCCGTACGGCCCCCAGGTGTGGAACTGCTCCCAGCGCCGCTCGATCTGCGTGTCCACCCCGGTCATGTCCTCAGTCTGCACGGCCCCGTCCCTACTCCCAGCGGAACCAGCGCACGGCCGCGCCGGTCAGCAGCAGGATCCACGCCGCGAGCACACCGAGGTGGCCCCAGCCGGGCCAGTGGCCGGCCGCCGCCTGGTTCAGGGCCTGCGCGGCGGCGCCGAAGGGCGTGCAGTCGACGATCCTCGCCATCAGGTGCGGCATGGACTGCACCGGAAGCCACACGCCCGCGCAGAACATCGACGGGAAGAACACGGCCGATCCGATCGCGCCCGCGATCTTCGTCGTACGGGACAGCGCCGACACCACCGATCCGAGAGCGAGGGCGACCAGGACGGCCAGGAGCAACGCGAGGAGGTAGCCGAGGGGCTGCTCGGGCAGCCGTACGCCGAAGGCCAGCCGCCC
This sequence comes from Streptomyces panaciradicis, assembly GCF_023516615.1. GTDB lineage: Bacteria > Actinomycetota > Actinomycetes > Streptomycetales > Streptomycetaceae > Streptomyces > Streptomyces panaciradicis. Next base: position 9,550 of record NZ_JAMGBF010000166.1, on the reverse strand, counting down.
GGTCACCAGGGCCAGCAGCGCCGAGGCCAGGGCCGCGCCGCCGTACACCGCCATCTGCGCGGACAGCAGGGCGGAGGGGCGGACGGGCGTGGTGGCCATCCGGCGCAGGATGCCGCGCTCGCGGTAGCCGGTGAGGGTCTGCGGCATGGACTGCAGGCCGCCGACGATCAGGCCGAGCAGGACGGCGACCGGGACGTAGACGTCGATGGTGCGCAGTCCGCCGAGGTCGCTCTGGTGCTCCCGGAAGCCGGGGATCGAGCCGAGGATCACCAGCAGCAGGGTCGGGAAGAGCAGGATCCAGAAGATCGCGCCGGGTTCACGGCGGAAGAGCCGGACCTCGGTCCGCAGGACGGCGGTGCTCATGACGCGGTCTCCTTCGTGTCGGCCGTGTCGGCCGTGTCGGCCGTGTCGGCCTTCGTGTCGGTATTCGTCAGGTCGAGGAAGGCGTCGTCGAGCGTGGCGTCCACGACGCGGAGCTGGTGGGCGGTGACGCGGTGGCGGGCGAGGAGGGTGATGACGGCGTTGACGGTCTCGTCGGTGCCGGCCAGCGTGATCCGGCCCTCCTTGCGGTCGACGGAGGCGAGCGCGGGCAGGGCGGCCAGCTCACCGTCGTCCAGCGGGGCGGACGGGGTGAAGCTGATGACCGTGGCGCCCGCCGAGCGCCGGATCAGGCCGGCCGGGGTGTCCAGGGCGGCCACCCGTCCCTTGTCGATGACGGCGATCCGGTCGCACAGCCGCTGGGCCTCCTCCATGAAGTGGGTGACCAGCAGGACCGTCACCCCGCTCGCCCGGACGTCCTCGATGAGCTGCCAGGTGTCCCGGCGGGCCCGCGGGTCGAGGCCGGTGGTGAGTTCGTCGAGGACGACGACACGGGGGTTGCCGATCAACGCCAGGGCGATGAACAGGCGTTGCTTCTGACCGCCCGACAGCCTGGCGAACCGGGTGGTGAGCTGTGCGGTGAGGCCGAGGCGTTCGGCGAGCGGCGCCCAGTCGAGCGGGCGCGGGTAGAAGGAGGCGTACAGCTCCAGCGCCTCGCGGACGGTGAGCTTGGGCTGCAGCTCGCTCTGCTGGAGCTGGGCGCCCAGGACGCGGGCCACGCGTGCGTGGTCGGCGACGGGGTCGAGGCCGGTGACGCGGACGCGGCCGGCGTCGGGGACGCGCAGCCCCTCGACGCACTCGACGGTGGTGGTCTTGCCGGCGCCGTTCGGGCCGAGGATCCCGAAGATCTCGCCCTCCTCGACGGCGAGGGAGACCCCGTCGACGGCGGCCCGGCCGCCGTAACTCTTGCGCAGGTCGGTGACTTCGATGACGGACATGGCACCAGCGTCGCCAAAGGCGGGGTCCGGCCACATCGGCCGTCGCGCTCGAAGCCGCATCGACCGATCGGTGGATGCGGCCCTACGACCCCGCCACCGCTCCCGTGCGGCCGCTCGAACGCGCAGGTCGTAGGACCATGGGCCGATTCCGGTCCGGCCAAAACTCGGTGGGCGTTGTCAGTGCCGATCCGTAGGCTCACCCCTGATGCCCACGACTCGTGCAACCACCAACGACCGGTCGGCCGTACGCACCCTGCTCCGCCTGTGGCCCCATGTCCGGGCCGTGCGGGCGCGGCTGGTGACGGCCGCGTTCGTGGCGATCGTCGCCTCCTGCGTGGGTCTCGTCATCCCGCTGGTGCTGAAGTGGATGGTGGACGGCCCCGTGGCCGACCGCGATCCGGCGGGCGTGTGGCTCGGCGCGCTGTACCTGCTGCTCCTGGGGGTGGCCGAGGCGCTGCTGTTCGGGCTGCGGCGCTGGCTGGTGGCGCGGCCGCTGTCCGGCGTCGAGGCGGGCATGCGGGCCACGCTGTACGGGCACCTGCAGCGGCTGCCGGTCGCCTTCCACGACCGGTGGGCCTCGGGGCAGTTGCTCTCGCGCGGCACGACGGACCTGATGCTGCTGCGCCAGTTCCTCGCCTTCCCGCTGACGTTCCTCCTGGTCAACGGCGTGACGATCCTCGTCGGTGTGACCATCATGCTGCTGCAGGACTGGACGCTGGGCCTGGTGATCCTGGTGCCGGCCGTGCCCGTCGTGGTCACCTGCGTGGTCTTCGAGAAGCGGTACGCGCGCGTGGCGCGGCTCGCGCAGGACCAGGTCGGCGATCTGACGACGGTCGTCGAGGAGAGCGTGCTCGGCATCCGCATCATCAAGGGCTTCGGGCGCCACCGCAGCCAGGCACGGGCGTTCCGGGAGCTGTCGCGGACGCTGCGCGGGACGGAGCTGCGCAAGGCGGGGCTGCTGGCCACGATCTTCGGCGTCATCGTGACACTGCCGGAACTGGCCATCGGGGCGGCGCTGGTGCTGGGGACCGTGCGGGTGGCGGACGGTTCGCTGTCGGCGGGGACGCTGGTGGCGTTCTTGTCGACGGCGCTCGCGCTGCGGTGGCCGGTGGACTCCATCGGCTTCCTGCTGGCGATGAGCCAGGAGGCGGCGACGGCCACCGAGCGGTACTTCGAGGTGCTGGACGAGGAGCAGGAGGACTCCGGGCGATCCGGCGTGCCGCGGTCGCGGGACAGCGGCCTGCGCTTCCACGACGTCCGCTTCCGCTACCCCGACGCCCCGGACGGCTCGCCCCCCGTCCTGGACCGGATCGACCTGCACATCCGTCCCGGCGAGTCCATGGCGCTGGTCGGTGCGACCGGAAGCGGCAAGACCACCCTCACCGCGCTCGTCCCCCGCCTGCACGAGATCACCTCCGGCCGCATCACCCTGGACGGCGAGGACATCACCGCCATGTCCCGCGAGGAGCTGCGCGCCAAGGTGGCCGTGGCCTTCGAGGAACCGACCCTGTTCTCCGCGAGCGTCGGGGAGAACGTGCTCATGGGCGCCGGCGAGCGGGCCGGGGCCGCCGAGCTGAACCGCGCCCTGTCGGTGGCGCAGGCCGAGTTCGCGCACGCGCTGCCGCAGGGCACGGACACACAGGTCGGCGAGCAGGGCCTGAGCCTGTCCGGCGGCCAGCGCCAGCGCCTCGCGCTCGCCCGGGCCGTCGTCGGCCGGCCCCGGTTCCTGGTCCTGGACGACCCGTTGTCGGCGCTGGACGTGCACACGGAGGCCGCCGTGGAGGCCGCCCTGCGGGACGTGCTGGCCGAGACCACGGCGCTCATCGTGGCGCACCGCCCGTCCACCGTGCTGCTCGCCGACCGGGTCGCCCTGCTGTCCGGGGGCCGTATCGCGGCCGTGGGCACCCACCACGAACTGCTGCGCGGCAACGCCGAGTACGCCCACCTGATGTCGGGCGCCCAGGAAGCGGAGGACGAGCGATGACGGCACCCTCGACGTCCGTGTCCACGGCCGACGACGAACCGGACCTCCCCCGCCCCGCGGGCCCCTCCGACCCCTTCGACCGGGACGTGCTGCCCACTCCCGCGGGAGCCACCGCCGGGCTGCTGCGCTCGCTGCTCGCCCCGCGCCGGTCCCGTGTCGCCCTGGCCGGGTTCCTGCTGCTGCTCCAGCAGGCGGCCGTGCAGGCGGGCCCGCTGCTGGTGGCGTACGCGATCGACAACGCCGTACCGGCGCTCCGGCGCGACGACCACGGGCCGCTGGTGCTGGTGGGCGTCGCCTATCTGCTGTGCGCGCTGGCCTCCGGGGTGCTGCAGTCGGCGTTCATCCTGGCCTCGGCGCGGGTCAGCCAGGACGTGCTGCTGGACCTGCGGGGCCGGATCTTCCGGCACGCGCAGGCGTTGAGCATCGACTTCCACGAGCGGTACACGAGCGGCCGGCTGATCTCGCGTTCCACCACGGACGTGGAGTCGCTGCGCGAGCTGCTGAACGAGGGCCTGCAGGAGCTCGTGACGGTCGTCCTGTCCTTCGTGTCCATCTCGGCGATGCTGCTGTGGCTGGACCCGGGCATCGGGGCGCTGGCGGTGGTGTCGTTCGTGCCGCTGTATCTGCTGGTACGGCTCTACCAGCGGCGCGCGGGACGGGTGTACCGGGTGCGGTCGACGGCCATCGCGGCGGTGATCGTGAAGTTCGTCGAGACGATGAACGGCATCCGCCCGGTGCGCGCCTTTCGCCGGGAGGCCGCCAACGACGCCGAGTTCGGGGTGCTCAACCGGCGCCACGAGCGGACCAACGGCGACGCGATGCTGGAGATGGCCCGCTATGTCGTGGGCTCCCGGCTGGTCGCCAACACCGCCGTCGCGGCGATCGTGCTGTGGGGCGCCTACCGGGTGGCGGACGGCTCGCTGGAGCTCGGCGTGCTGGCGGCGGCGGTGCTGTACCTGCGCCGGCTGTACGACCCCATCGACCGGCTGGGCATGTTCCTGAACGCCTATCAGTCGGCGGCGGCGTCGCTGGAGAAGATCGCCGGTCTGCTCGCGCAGACGCCGTCCGTCCCGGAGCCCTCGGCGCCCGTGCGGCTCCCCGCCCTCGCCGACGGCCGGGGCCCCGGCCGCGAGGTCGTCTTCGACGGCGTGCGCTTCGGCTACCGCACCGGCGGCGAGGTCCTGCCCCGCTTCGACCTCACGCTGCCGGCCGGGCAGACGGTCGCGGTCGTCGGCACCACCGGCGCCGGCAAGTCGACGCTGGCGAAACTGCTCGCCCGTTTCTACGACCCGTCCGAGGGGCGGGTCCTGCTCGACGGCGTCGACCTGCGCGAGCTGTCCGTGCCCGAGCTGCGGCGCGGGGTGGTGATGGTGACGCAGGAGGCGTTCCTGTTCTCCGGCACGGTCGCCGAGAACATCGCCATCGGGCGGCCGGAGGCGAGCCGTGAGCAGATCGAGCGGGCCGCGAAGGCGATCGGCGCGCACGACTTCATCGAGGCGCTGCCCGACGGGTACGACACCGACGTACGCAAGCGGGGCGGCCGCATCTCCGCCGGCCAGCGTCAACTCGTGGCGTTCGCACGGGCGTTGCTGGCGGACCCGGCCGTGCTGATCCTCGACGAGGCGACCAGCTCGCTGGACGTCCCCGGTGAGCGGGCCGTGCAGCGCGCCATGTCGACGGTCCTGCGCGGCCGTACGGCGGTCGTCATCGCCCACCGGCTGTCGACGGTGGAGATCGCCGACCGGGTCCTGGTGATGGAGCACGGCCGGATCGTCGAGGACGGCGCACCGGCCGAACTCGTCGCGGGCACCGGCCGGTTCGCGGACCTGCACCGGGCGTGGCGGGACAGTCTGGCGTGACCTCGCGCCGGGACGAGTGATCTGTGGTGCGACCTTCCAGGGGGACAGGTGATCGACGCGTACGAGGAGCCCGGGGAGCCCGACCGTCGTGGCGGCGCCCGGTATCTGCTGTGGCTGGTGCGCTGCCAGCCCGGCAGATCCGCCGCCGGGGCGGTGCTGGGCAGCGTGTGGATGGCCCTGCTGGCGGCGACCCCATATCTGCTGTCCCGGGCGATCGACGACGGGCTGGTGCCGGGCGACTTCCCGGCGCTGGCGGGCTGGACGGCCGTGCTGTTCGCGGTCGGGGCGTTCAACGCCTGGCTGAGCATCATGCGGCACCGCACCATGACCCGGGTGCGCATGGACGCCAACTTCCGCACGGTGAAGGTGGTCGTGGACCAGGCGGTGCGGCTGGGGGCCGCGCTGCGGCGCCGGGTGGGGGCCGGGGAGGTCGTCACGATCGGCGTGGGCGACGTGCAGACGATCAGCCAGTCGCTGACGGTGGTGGGGCCCGGCGTCGGGGCGGTGGTCGCCTACCTCGTGGTCGCCGGGCTGCTGCTGTCCGTGTCCCCGCTAGTGGCGGCCGTGGTCCTGCTCGGCATGCCCGTGATCGTCGTCCTCGTGGGCCCGCTGCTGGCCCGGCTGCAGGGCGCGGAGACCGAGTACCGGGAGCGGCAGGGCGTGCTGACCGCCCGGATCGCCGACCTCGCGGGCGGGCTGCGGGTCCTCAACGGCCTCGGCGGCAAGGGACTGTTCGCGCAGGCCTTCCGGCACGACTCGCAGCGCCTGCGCCGGCAGGGCTACCGGGTCGGCGCGGTCACCAGCTGGGTCCAGGCGCTCGGGGTGGGCCTGCCGACGCTGTTCCTGGCCCTGGTGACCTGGCTGGCGGCCCGGCTGGCCGCCCAAGGGCTCATCACCGTCGGCCAGTTGGTGTCGGTCTACGGCTATGTGGCGGTGCTGGTGGGCCCGGTGGCCTTCTGGGTGGAGTGCGGCTACCAGATCAGCCGGGGGCTGGTGGCGGCCCGCCGTGTCATACGGTTCCTGCGGCTCGAGCCCCTCGCCGACACCGGCACCCGTGACGCGCCGGAGGGGCTTGCGGAACTGTACGACCCCGAGTCGGGGGTGCGGGTCCGGCCGGGCGGGCTGACCGCGCTGGCCGCGGCCCGCCCCTCCGACGCGGCGGCCGTCGTCGACCGGCTGGGGGGATACACGCCGTCGGCGGCGACCTGGGGCGGCCTCCCGCTGGCCGACATCGCGGTGGCGCGGATCAGGGAGCGCGTCCTGGTCGCCGACCACGAGGCGGACCTGTTCGCGCAGACACTGCGCTCCCTGGTCTGCGGGCGGCGGGAGCAGGCGCAGGAGGACATCGAGCGGGCGGTGCGCACGGCGGTCGCGGAGGACGTCGTGCACGGGCTGCCGGACGGGCTCGACTCGGTGATCGAGGCCCAGGGCCGCAACCTCTCCGGCGGCCAGCGCCAGCGGGTGCGGCTGGTGCGCGCCCTGCTGGCCGACCCCGAGGTGCTGCTCGCCGTGGAGCCGACGTCGGCCCTGGACGCCCACACCGAGGCGCGGGTCGCCGAGCGGTTGCGCGCGGCGCGGCAGGGCCGTACGACGCTGGTCACGACGACGTCCCCGCTCGTGCTGGACCGGGCGGACACCGTGTACTTCCTGGTGGACGGAGCGGCCGTGGCGGCCGGGAGCCACCGCGAACTGCTGGATGCGGAACCCGCCTACCGGGCACTGGTGGCCCGGGACGCGGACGCCGAGGAGGTCGTCCGGTGACCGCGCCTTCCCCTCGCCCGGTGGCGCCGGACCCCACCGGGCGTCTTCCCGTCGCCGAACGCGCCGACGTGCGGCGCGCGATGGTGCGGCTCGTGCGCGCCGACGTCCGGGCCTTCACGGCCGTACTGGCGCTCAACGCGTGCGCCGCCGGTGCCGGGCTGGCCGGGCCCTGGCTGGTGGGGCGGATCGTGGACGAGGTGCGGGCCGGCGGGGGCGTCGGCGCCGTCGACCGGCTGGCCCTGTGGATCCTGCTCTGCTCGCTCGCGCAGCTGCTGCTGGCCCGCTGGGCGCGCTATGTCGGCCATCGCTTCGGCGAGCGGACGCTGGCCCGGGTGCGGGAGGAGTTCGTCGACCGTGCGCTCGCACTGCCCGCGTCGGTCGTGGAGCGGGCCGGCACCGGTGATCTGACCGCGCGCGGCACGGGTGACGTGGCGCTGGTCGGCACCACCCTGCGCGACGCGGGCCCGGACCTGCTCATCAACGGCGTGCAGGCGCTGTTCCTGCTCGGCGCCGTGTTCGCGCTGCACCCGCTGCTGGGCGCGTGCGGTCTGCTCGGTCTCATTCCCATCGCGTGGGGCGTGCGCTGGTATCTGCGGCGCGCCCGGGACGGCTATCTGGCCGAGGGAGCCGCGACCTCGGAGGTGGCGGAGATCCTCGCGGCGACGGCGGCCGGTGCCCGCACGGTGGAGGCGCTGCGGCTTCAGGAGCGGCGCGTGCGGGCCGCCCGGGACGCGCTGGAGACGTCCCGGCGCACCCGGCTGTACACGCTGTTTCTGCGGAGCGTGTTCTTCCCCGTGGTGGAGGTGTCCTACCTCCTCCCGGTCGCCGCGGTCCTGCTGACCGGCGGGCTGCTGCACGGGCGGGGCACGCTGAGCCTGGGCGCGGTGGTGGCGGCCGCCCTGTATCTGCAGCGGCTGAGCGGGCCGCTCGACGAGATCCTGATGCGGATCGAGCAACTGCAGAACAGCGGCGCCTCGTTCGCCCGCGTCGAGGGCCTGGCCCGGGCGCCGCGGGCGGTGCGGGACGGCTCGCCGACGCCGGCCGACGACCGGATCGACGTGGCCGGGGTGCGGTACGCCTACGACCGCGGCGGCGAGGTGCTGCACGGGGTCGACCTGACCGTACGGCCCGGGGAGCGGCTGGCGGTCGTCGGTCCCTCGGGGGCCGGGAAGACGACCCTCAGCCGGCTCCTGGCGGGCGTCGACGCGCCGACCGAGGGATCGGTGACCGTCGGCGGCGTGCCCGTCGTCGACCTCGGTCCCGAGCAGCTGCGCCGGCAGGTCGTCCTGGTCACCCAGGAGCACCACGTGTTCCTCGGCACGGTCCGCGACAACCTGCTCGTGGCCGAACCGGACGCGACGGACGAGGAGTTGTGGGCGGCGCTCGCGGCGGTGGGCGCCGGGGAGTGGGTGCGCGAGCTGCCGGACGGCCTGGACACCCCGCTCGGCGACGGGGGCCGGCACACCGACGGTTCGCAGGCGCAGCAACTGGCCCTGGCGCGCGTGGTGCTGGCCGACCCGCACACCCTGATCCTCGACGAGGCGACGGCGCTGCTGGACCCGGCGACTGCCCGTCACACCGAGCGCGCCCTGGCCGCCGTGCTGGCGGGCCGCACGGTCATCGCGATCGCGCACCGCCTGCACACCGCGCACGACGCGGACCGCGTGGCCGTGATGGAGAACGGCCGGCTCACCGAACTGGGCACCCATGAGCAGCTGGTGGCGGCGGACGGCGCGTACGCGGCGCTGTGGGGGACGTGGCACGGGGAGGGACCGCACCCCGGGTGATCGGGTCACGGGCCGGGTGATCGGCTCATAGGCCAGCGGCACGTTCGCATAGCGAACACGGACATCCGGTCAACGAACCAATTCTGGCCAAGTTCCTGACGCGCTCCTGACAGGCGGTCAATCTCCTGCCACCCTTCCCACAGCTTCAACACAGCAACCCCACAGCTCCACCCCAGTTCTGCCCGGGCGGTCGACCCACCGTCCGGATCCCCACTGGTCGCGCGATCCGCGGCCACGCAGAAGGAGTCAGTGTTGAGAAGCAGTTCCTCTCGCAGACGCACCTCCCACACCCTCGCCATAGCCGGCGTCACCGCCCTGCTCGCCGCGGCCGTCCAGACGGGCGCCGCCTCCGCCGCCCCGGCGCAGGCCTCCGCCAAGGGCAACCCGGCCCACGCGGCCGTCAAGCTCTCCCCCTCGCAGCGCGCCGAGCTGCTGCGCGACGCCGACACGGCCCGCAGCCAGACGGCCCGTGACATCGGCCTCGGGTCGAAGGAGAAGCTCGTCGCCCGCGACGTCGTCAAGGACGCCGACGGCACCCTGCACACCCGCTACGAGCGCACGTACGCCGGTCTGCCCGTCCTCGGCGGCGACCTCGTCGTCGACACCGCCAAGTCGGGCGCCACCGAGCGCGTCATCAAGGCAACGAACGCGGCCATCAAGGTCTCCGACGTCACCCCGGACATCACGAAGGCGGCCGCCGAGAAGCAGGCGGTGAGCCGCGCGAAGGCCCTCGGCGGGACCAAGGCCGGCGCCGACAGCGCCCGCAAGGTGATCTGGGCGGCGAGCGGCAAGCCGGTCCTCGCCTACGAGACCGTCATCGGCGGCTTCCAGGACGACGGCACG
>NZ_JAMGBF010000165.1 GCF_023516615.1 Streptomyces panaciradicis | reverse complement strand
CGCGGCCGCCGCGAGGGCCAGCACGCCGCCGGTGAGCAGCGCGGTGCGCCGCCGCGCGGGCGGGGGAGGGACGGGCGCGTCACCGGTTGCGGTGCCGGCGCCGACCGCGGCTTGGGGCACGCCGGGCCTCCTGAGGGTCGTACGAGCAGGGCGACCGGTTGATCCTAAGCAGGTCCCGGAACGGCGGTCTCCCCTCTGACCAGGTCCTGACCGGGTACAGGGCCAGAATTCGGCCACTGTTCACCCGAGGTAGTCCGCCCGTCCTTCGTCGTCGATCTCGAAGGGGCCTGCGGGGATGACGCAGAACTCGTTGCCCTCGGGGTCGGCCATCACCAGGAACCCGCCCTCCGCGTACTGCTCCAGGCTGCGCCCGCCGAGCCGCTCGATCCGCTGCCGCTCCGCCGCAGGGTCGGGCGAGGTCACGTCGAAGTGCATCCGGTTCTTGCCCGCCTTGGCCGCCGTCGTGCGCTGGAAGCCCAGTCCCAGGCCCGCGTCCCGCCGCAGCCAGACGTACGGGCCCGTGCGGCCCACGACCGGGCGGCCGAGCAGCTCCGACCAGAACGCGGCGAGGCGCTCGGGGTCGGCGGCGTCGACGACGAGGGCATTGATGCGCAGAGGTGTGTCCGCCATGCCCCGATCCTCTCAAGCGGGGTGCCCGTATGCCGGAAGCCGGAGTCGTTCATGTGTACGCGCCCGCAAGGGCCGGTAGAACGAGAGGAGTTGCCGTACGAGGGAGTGGTCATGGTGCACAAGAGGGCCCTGGTGGTCCGGGGCGGGTGGGAGGGGCACCGGCCGGTCGAGGCCACCGAGCTGTTCCTCCCCTTCCTCCGGGACAACGGCTACGAGGTGAGGGTCGAGGAGTCGACCGAGGTCTACGGCGACAGCGCCGAGATGGAGCGCACCGACCTCGTCGTGCAGTGCGTCACCATGTCGGAGATCGCGCCGGAGCAGCTGGCCGGTCTCGGTGCGGCCGTCGTCGCCGGTACCGGCCTCACCGGCTGGCACGGCGGCATCGCCGACTCCTTCCGCGCCTCCTCGGACTATCTGCATCTGGTCGGCGGCCAGTTCGCCACCCATCCCGGCAAGGAGCCCTGCGAGCGACGCGGAGAGGCGGAGGACAACTTCCTGCCCTACAGCGTGCGGTTCACCGAGGCGGGCCGCACCCACCCGATCACCGCGGGGCTGGCGGACTTCGAGTTGGAGACCGAGCAGTACTGGGTGCTCCACGACGACCTGATCGACGTCCTGGCCACCACCACCCATCCGGTGCGGCCGTACGAGCCCTGGCACCGCCCGGTGACCTCGCCCGCCGTCTGGACCCGCCGCTGGGGTGCCGGACGCGTCGTCGTCACGACGCCGGGGCACAGCCTGGACGTCCTGCAACACCCCAGTGTCCGTACCGTCGTCGAGAGGGGAATGCTGTGGGCGACGCGCACCGCATCGGCATCGTAGGAGTCGGTTTCATATCCCGCGCCTACCTCGACACCCTCGCGCCGCACCCCGACGTCGAGGTCGTCGCGGTCGCCGACCTCGACACCTCCCGCGCGCAGGAGGTCGCCCGGCAGCTGCCCGGCGCGCGGCAGTCGAGCGTCGAGGGACTGCTCGACGCACCCGACCTGCAGACGGTGCTCAACCTCACCACCCCCGCCGCCCACGCCGACATCGCCCTCGGCGCCATCGCGCGGGGCAAGCACGTGTACACGGAGAAGCCGCTGGCCGACACCTTCGCCGGCGGGAAGGCCGTCGTCGAGGCCGCCGCGAAGGCCGGGACACTGGTCGGCTGCGCTCCGGACACGGTCCTGGGCACGGGCATCCAGACGGCCCGCGCCGCCCTCGACAAGGGGCTCGTCGGCCGCCCGCTGGCCGCGCAGGCCGTCATGGTCACACCGGGACACGAACGCTGGCACCCCCAGCCCGACTTCTACTACGCCCAGGGCGGCGGCCCGCTGCTGGACATGGGGCCCTACTACATCTCCGCCCTCGTCCAACTCCTCGGCCCGGTCCGGGCGGTGACCGGAGCGGCCGCCCGGCTGCGCGAGACGCGCGTCATCGGCAGCGGGCCGCGTGCCGGGGAGCGGATCGCGGTCGCGGTGGACACCCATGTCTCCGGTGTCCTCGAACACGACAACGGCGCCCTGTCCACCCTCACCACGAGCTTCGACGGCGTCGCGACCACGTCCGCCCCGATCGAGGTCCACGGCGAGACGGGCACGCTCGCGGTCCCCGACCCGAACCACTTCGACGGCCGGGTGCGCCACTTCGCGCTGGGCGGGACCGGCTGGCACGAGCTCGAACCGTCGGCGGGATACGCCGGCGGCAACCGGGGCGTCGGCCTGCTCGACCTCCTGCACGGCGGCCGGCCGCGCGCCGGCGGCGAACTCGCCCTGCACGTCCTGGAGACGATGACCGCCCTTCTGCGGTCGGCGGCCGAGGGCCGCCGCGTGACGCTGGAGACCACGGCGGAACGGCCCGCGCCGGTGCCGTTGATCCCGGTCGAGGCCTGGCAGGCGTCCTGGCGGCCCGCCTGACGTCCGTCTCTGTATGTAGACAACGTCTTGCATGCGGAACAGGGGTCGGCAAGGGTGATGCGTCCGCGTCCGCCTCCTGAAGGGACCCCTCCGTGTCCGCCGGCTCCGCCCTGCTGCTCGCCGTGGCGGGCGTCGCCTCCGGACTGGCGGGGTCGATCGCCGGCCTCGCCTCGCTCTTCAGTTACCCGGCCCTGCTGGCCGCCGGCCTGCCGCCCGTGTCCGCCAACGTCACCAACACGGTGGCCCTGTTCTTCAACACCGCGGGCACGGCGGCCGGTTCGCGCGAGGAACTGCGCGGGCAGGGCCGCAGACTCGCGCGCCTGGCACTGCTGTCGGCCGTCGGCGGCTCGGTCGGCGCGGCGCTGCTGCTCGGCACCCCGTCGTCGGCGTTCGAGCGGGTCGTGCCCTGGCTGATCGCCCTGGGCTCGGTGCTCATCCTGGTCCGTCAACCGCTGCGCCGGCTGGCCGAGGGGCGCCTGACGGACGGCGGCGGCCTGCGCACGGCTCTGCCGCTGACCTGCGCGGTGCTGCTCGTGGGGCTCTACGGCGGCTACTTCGGCGCCGCGTCCGGCGTGCTGATGCTCGCGGTGCTGTCCCTGTCCGCCGACGAGCCGCTGCGCGTGACCAACGCCGTGAAGAACATCGCCACCGGTGCGGCCAACGTCACCGCCGCGGTCGCCTACGCCTTCCTCGCCCCCGTCGACTGGCGGGCCGCGGCGGCCCTGGGCCTCGGATGCCTGGCCGGCAGCCGGTTGGGGCCGGTCGTCGTGCGCCGGCTGCCCGAGAAGCCGCTGCGGATCGCCATCGCGCTGGCCGGGCTGGGGCTCGCCGTCTCGCTGTGGCTGCGGGCCGGCTGACCGCCGTACCGCACCGACACGTGCACACCCATTGACCCCGGCATGTCGATCAACCTAGCCTCCGTCCTCATATGTAGACGGCGTCCCCATACAGGGATTCCATTCGAGGGAGTGAACCCCGCGCTCCCCACCGGTGGTTCGAAGGAGAACTGACGCATGCCGCTCGTCGTGGTCGGAATCAGCGTGCTGATCCTGCTCCTGCTGATGACCAAGTTCAGACTCAACGGCTTCGCCGCCCTGCTCCTCGTGGCCGTGGGCGTCGCCCTCGTCCAGGGCATCCCGCTGGAGAAGATCTCCGACGTCCTCGCCGAGGGCATCAGCGGCCAGATCGGCGACACGATGCTCACCATCGGGCTCGGCGCCATGGTCGGACGCGTGATGGGGGACTCCGGAGCGGCCCAGCGGATCGCCACCCGCCTCCTCGACGCGTGCGGCCCGCGCTGGGTGCAGGTGGCGATGGTGCTGACCGCCATGCTCATCGGCGTGACGATGTTCTACGAGGTCGCCTTCGTCATCATCGTGCCGGTGGCCTTCACCCTCGTCCGCGTCACCCGCTCCAACCTGCTGTGGGTCGGACTGCCCATGTCCATCGCCCTGTCCACCATGCACAGCTTCCTGCCGCCGCACCCCGGCCCGACCGCGGTGGCCGCCACCTTCCACGCCTCGGTCGGACTGACCCTGTTCTACGGCCTGTTCATCGCCGTGCCCGTCGGCGCGCTCATCGCCCTGACCTGGCCGCGCCTGCCCTTCGTCCGCGCGATGCACCCCGACGTCCCCAAGGGACTGGTCAGCGAGCGCGTCTTCGAGGACGAGGAGATGCCCGGCATGGGCTGGTCGCTCGCGATCGCCCTGCTGCCCGTCGTCCTGATCGCCGGCGCCGCGGTCACCGACCTCGCCACCTCCGGGTCGAGTCCGCTGCTGCACTTCGTCGCCTTCGTCGGCTCCGCCCCGATCGCCCTGCTGCTTACCCTCTGCCTCGCGGTGTGGGCGCTCGGCCCGCGCATCGGCCGCAGCCTCGCGGAGGTCGCCACCTCGTGCCGGGAGGCAGCCCAGGCGATGGCGATGATCCTGCTCGTCATCGGCGCCGGCGGCGCCTTCAAGAACGTCCTCGTCGAGGGCGGCATATCCGACTACATCAAGGACTCCACCGCGCACTGGTCGGTCTCGCCCATCATCCTGGCCTGGCTGATCGCCGCCATCCTGCGCGTGGCCCTGGGTTCGGCGACCGTCGCCGTCGTCACCGCCTCCGGTGTGGCGCTGCCGCTGCTCGCCGGCAGCGGGGTCCACCCCGAGGTCATGGTGCTCGCCGTCTCCTGCGGCTCCATCGCCTTCTCCCACGTCAACGACCCGGGCTTCTGGATGTTCAAGGAGTACTTCAACCTGTCGGTCGTCGACGCCATCAAGACGCGCACCACCTACACCACGGTCCTCGCCGTCCTCGGCCTCGGCGGTGTCCTGGTCCTGGAACAGGTGCTGGACGCCCTGCAGGTCTGACCGTCCCCCCGAACCCCCTCGCAGAACGGCAGTTCACCCCATGAGCCAACCCGTCGTCACGAAGTTCTCCGTCTGGCCGGTCGCCGGACGCGACTCCATGCTGCTGAACCTCTCCGGCGCACACGCCCCCTTCTTCACCCGCAACGTCGTCGTCCTGGAGGACTCCGAGGGCCGCACCGGCCTCGGCGAGGTGCCCGGCGGCGAGCAGATCACCCGGACCCTGCGCGAGGCCGAGCCACTCGTCGTCGGCGCGCGCCTCGGCGACCACCAGCGCGTCCTGAACGCCGTGCGGGCGGCCTTCGCCGACCGCGACGCGGGGGGCCGCGGCGCCCAGACCTTCGACCTGCGCACCACCGTCCACGCCGTCACCGCCGTCGAGTCGGCGCTGCTGGACCTGCTCGGCCAGCACCTGGAGGTGCCGGTCGCGGCCCTCCTCGGCGACGGCAAGCAGCGTGACGCGGTACGGGTCCTCGGCTACCTCTTCCACGTCGGCGACCCCGACCGCACCGACCTGGACTACCTGCGCGAACCGGAGTCGGACGTCGAGTGGTACCGCGTGCGGCGCGAGGAGGCCCTCACCACGGAGGCGATCGTCCACCAGGCCGAGGCCGCCCACGCCCACTACGGCTTCCGGGACTTCAAGCTCAAGGGCGGCGTCCTGTCCGGCGCCGACGAGGTCGCCACCGTACGGGCCCTGAAGGACCGCTTCCCCGAGGCCCGGATCACCCTCGACCCCAACGGCGCCTGGTCGCTGCGCGAGGCCGTCGAGCTGTGCCGGCCCCTGCTCGGCACCCTCGCCTACGCCGAGGACCCCTGCGGCGCCGAGGACGGCTACTCGGGCCGCGAGATCCTCGCCGAGTTCCGCCGCGCCACCGGACTGCCCACGGCCACCAACATGATCGCGACCGACTGGCGTCAGCTCACCCACGCCCTGGCCCTGCAGTCCGTGTCCATCCCGCTCGCCGACCCGCACTTCTGGACCATGCGGGGGTCGGTGCGGGTGGCCCAGCTCTGCCATGAGACGGGGCTGACCTGGGGCTGCCACTCCAACAACCACTTCGACATCTCGCTGGCGATGATGGCCCACTGCGGCGCCGCGGCCCCGGGCGAGTACAACGCGCTGGACACGCACTGGATCTGGCAGGAGGGACAGGAGCGGCTCACCGTCGCACCGCCGCGCATCGTCGCCGGCGAGGTCGCCATCCCCGACATCCCGGGCCTGGGCGTCCGCCTCGACCGCGACCGGCTCATGGCGGCCCACGAGCTGTACCGGGCCGAGGCGCTGTCGGGCCGCGACGACGCGATCGGCATGCGCTACCTGGTCCGGGACTGGGAGTTCGACCCCGAACGCCCCTGCCTGGTGCGCTGAAACCGGGCGCGGAGCGGCGGCCCGTGACACCGTGGGGGCATGACCATCGAGGTGCGCCCGGCGTCGGCCTTCGCGGACGTCCGTACGGTCCTGGGCCCCAAGTCGGCGACCGCCACCGTCTGTTGGTGCCTGAGCCACCGCATCCCGTCGAAGCTCGACCGCACGCTTCGGGGTCCGGCCCGCGGGGAGTACGTCGCCGAGCTGTGCCGTACCTCCCCGCCGCCGGGCGTGCTCGCCTACGACGGCGACGAGCCGGTCGGCTGGGCGGCCGTCGCCCCGCGCGCGGCCACCACCTACGCGCGCAGCCGGACCGTCCCGCACGTCGACGACCTGCCGGTGTGGTCGCTGTGGTGCATCCGGGTCCGCCCGGGCCACCGCGGACGGGGCGTCTCGCACGCCCTCATCGCCGGCGCGGTCGACTTCGCCCGCGCGCAGGGGGCCCCGGCGATCGAGGCCTACCCGCTCGACAGCGGCGGCGGCCGGGTGGACACCACCATGGCGTACGCCGGGATCCGCGCGAACTTCGAGCGCGCGGGGTTCGTCCACGCGGCCGACACCACCTCGGTGCCGGCCGGACATCCCCGCGTGCTGATGCGGCTCGACCTGCGGTGAGGGATCAGCCCGCGGAGGCGGCGGCGACGCAGAACTCGTTGCCCTCGGGGTCGGCCATCACGATGTGGTGCCCGTCGAACTCCTGAAGGACGCGCCCACCGGCCGCCACCAGCCGCCCGGCCTCGGCCCTGATCCGCGCCCACCGCTCCTCGGGGCCGCCGTGCCCCGGAACCCGGATGTCGATGTGGAGCCGGTTCTTCGCCGTCTTGGGCTCGGGCACCTTCAGGATGGACAGCCGGGGGCCGGTGCCGTCGGGGGCGCAGAGCCACGCGCCGTCGTCCGCCGACTCGTCCTCCGGGAGGTCGAACTGGGCCAGCCACTCCGCACGGGTGGCGAACGGAGGGGGCGGCGGCTCGTCGACGTAGCCCAGTGCCGTCTTCCAGAAGCGGGCCAGGAGCGGGGCGTCCGCGCAGTCGAGGGTGAGATCGATTCTGGCTGTCATGACCGGACCGTATCGGTTCCGCACCCCGGCTTTGCATGACCATGCGCCATCATGCATACTCTTCCTATGTCCAAGGTCCTCACCTCCCTGCCCGCCGGCGAGCGCGTCGGTATCGCCTTCTCCGGCGGCCTCGACACCTCCGTCGCCGTCGCGTGGATGCGCGACAAGGGCGCCGTCCCGTGCACCTACACCGCCGACATCGGCCAGTACGACGAGCCCGACATCGCTTCGGTGCCCGGTCGCGCGAAGAACTACGGTGCCGAGATCGCGCGCCTGGTCGACTGCCGCGCGGCGCTGGTCGAGGAGGGCCTGGCCGCACTGACCTGCGGCGCGTTCCACATCCGCTCCGGCGGTCGCGCCTACTTCAACACCACGCCGCTCGGCCGTGCCGTCACCGGCACGCTGCTGGTGCGGGCCATGCTCGAGGACGACGTCCAGATCTGGGGCGACGGCTCGACCTTCAAGGGCAACGACATCGAGCGGTTCTACCGCTACGGCCTGCTCGCCAACCCCAACCTGCGGATCTACAAGCCCTGGCTGGACGCGGACTTCGTCACCGAGCTCGGCGGCCGCAAGGAGATGTCGGAGTGGCTGGTCGCGCACGACCTGCCCTACCGCGACAGCACGGAGAAGGCGTACTCCACCGACGCCAACATCTGGGGCGCCACCCACGAGGCCAAGACCCTGGAGCACCTGGACACCGGCATCGAGACCGTGGAGCCCATCATGGGCGTCCGGTTCTGGGACCCCGCCGTCGAGATCGCACCCGAGGACGTGACGATCGGCTTCGACCAGGGCCGCCCGGTGACGGTCAACGGCAAGGAGTTCGCCTCCGCCGTCGACCTGGTCATGGAGGCCAACGCCATCGGCGGCCGGCACGGCCTGGGCATGTCCGACCAGATCGAGAACCGCATCATCGAGGCCAAGAGCCGCGGCATCTACGAGGCCCCCGGCATGGCCCTGCTGCACGCGGCCTACGAGCGCCTGGTCAACGCCATCCACAACGAGGACACCCTCGCCCAGTACCACAACGAGGGCCGTCGCCTCGGCCGGCTGATGTACGAGGGCCGCTGGCTGGACCCGCAGGCGCTGATGATCCGCGAGTCGCTGCAGCGCTGGGTCGGCTCGGCGATCACCGGCGAGGTCACCCTGCGGCTGCGGCGCGGCGAGGACTACTCGATCCTCGACACCACGGGCCCGGCGTTCAGCTACCACCCCGACAAGCTGTCGATGGAGCGCACCGAGGACTCCGCGTTCGGTCCCGTCGACCGCATCGGCCAGCTCACCATGCGCAACCTCGACATCGCCGACTCCCGCGCCAAGCTGGAGCAGTACGTCGGCCTCGGCCTGATCGGCACCGGCAGCCCCACCATCGGCGCCTCCCAGGCCGCCGCGACCGGGCTCATCGGCACCATGCCGGAGCTGCCCGAGGGCGGCGCCGAGGCCATCGCCTCCCGCGGCGAGGTCTCCGAGGACGAGGCGCTGCTGGACCGCGCCGCGATGGAGTCCGGCACGGACTGACGGAAGCGGCCGCAGGAAGGCCGGCCCCGCGCCGAAAGGCGCCGGGCCGGCCTTCCGCCGTAGGAGGGGGGCGTGCGCGCCCCCGTCACGCTTCACACAATGCGCACACGCCTCCATGGAAGCTTTAGAGTTCAAGCGCTACGCTCGTCGCCAGTCCGAGTGGCCGAGGAAGCCCCACGTGTCCGGCTGCTCGCTTCCCCACGAGCAGGCACAGGAGAGTCGTTGTGCACGACAGCGACGTAGTGGTGATCGGCGGCGGCTACGCGGGCGTCCGCGTGGCCAGACGGCTGGACGCGACCGCGCGGGTCACGCTGGTGGACCGCAAGGACGTCTTCTTCCACCGCATCGCCTCGCTGCGGGCCGGTGTGCGCCCGGAGTGGTCGGTGACCCCGTTCATCCCCTACGACCGCCTGCTGGCCAACGGCCGGGTGGTGGTGGGCAAGGCCCTGCGGATCGACACCGGCGCGCGTGAGGTGGTCCTGGCGACGGGGGAGCGGCTGCCGTACGACGTGGTCGTGATCGCCACCGGCGCCGACTACCCCGAACCGGCCCGGTTCACGGGAACCACCACCGAGGAGACCCTCAAGACCTTCGCCGAGCACCAGCAGAAGATCGCCGGCGCCGACCACGTCCTGGTCGTCGGCGGCGGCCCCTCCGGGGTCGAACTCAGCGCCGAGATACGCCTGGCCCGGCCGGACGTCCGGATCACCCTCGCCCACTCCGGCACCGAACTCCTGCACAACACCGGCGTCGAGCGCGCCGGACGCCGGGCGCGGGCCTGGCTGGAGGACCACGACGTGGACGTACGGCTCGACTCCTTCATGTCGCCCGGCAACGACTTCGGCACCTACCGCGACGCCCGCGGCAAGGTCCTCTCCGCCGACCTGTCCTTCTGGGCCACCGGCACCACGCCCAACACCCTCTGGCTGCGGCTCGGCGGGCACGGCGACTGGCTCAACGCCGCCGGGCACGTGAGGGTCGACCGCACCCTCCGCGTCGAGGGACGGCGGGACGTCTTCGCGGTCGGTGACGTCAACGACGCCACCGAACTCAAGATCACCCCGGCCGCCCTCGCGCAGGCCGACCTCGCCGCCTGGAACATCCGCACCCACCTCAACAGCGCCGGCAGACACCGCAGGGAACCCCGCCTCTACCGGCCCGTCCACCGCACCCCGATCATCGTGCCCTTCGGCGCGGGCGACGGACTGACCATCGTGCCGGTGCCCGGCGCGAGCGCCGTCCTCGGCACCCGCACCTCCGTACTGGTCAAGGCGAAGACCCTCATGACGCCGTACATGCGGCGCCAGCTCGGCTACACCGCCTGACCCGCGCGCCCGGCACCGGCGCTCAGGCCGACAGGGGGTTCACGCGCGTCGCCGCCAGCAGGTACCAGGCGGTGGCACCCGTGTGCCGGTAGGGGTAGTAGCCGAACCCGAAACCGGTGTCGATCGGGCTGCTCGCCGAGACGACACCCGAGCCCTCGGGAACCGCCCCGCCGCCGAGGGTCTGGCCGCCGCCGAGCAGTTCCTGCGCGCGCTCGATCGAGGTGAGCAGCCGGCGCGCCCGCGCCCCGTCACCGGGGGCCCGGCGACAGCGCAGGGCCAGCGCCAGGTGGGCCGTGCCCTCGAACCAGACGCCGTTGCGGTCGGGCTTGGGCTGCCACTGCGCGATGGGGGCGTCCTCGTTCGCCGACAGACTGGCCGAGCTGAAGGTGACGCCCTCGTACGACTGCCCTTGCGGCACCGTGCTGTTGGGGCGTTCGGCGCTGTCCAGGACGGCGAGTTCGGTGGCGGCCCAGTCCAGCGAACGGGAGTGGGCGGGGGAGCGCAGGGCGAGGTGGGTCCAGGTCTGGGTGTCCTCGGGGATCGGCGACCTGTTGATCGTCACGCCGTCGTTCGTGCCGGTGTAGAAGAAGCCGCCGGACGGCTCCCACATCCCGCGCACGAAGGCGGCCGCACGCGCCCGCCGTTCGAGCCACACCTTGTCCCCGGTCAGCCGGGCGAGCCGGCCGAACAGGCCGACCAGGTCGGTGTTGTGCTCGGTCGAGGTGAAGGGCAGCTTCTCGTCGGCGCCGTTCACGCCGAACTTGTAGCCGCCGAGCGGCTCGTCGGTGCGGCCGACGCGCTCGATCCACTCGCCGATCCGCACGGCGCCGGTGAGGAAGCGCCGTCGGCCGGTGCGTGCGGCGAGGGTGCTCAGCGCGATCCCGGCCCACGCCATGTCGCCCACGGCGGTGCCGGTGAAGCCGAACTGGCTGCCCACGTTGACCGTGCCGTCCGCCCGCACGAAGCCGTCCGGCTGCGGCGAACCGTCGAAGAAGGTGTACGGCCCGACGTTGTAGGCCTGCCGCAGCCTGCCGTCGTCGTGGGCGGGGTCGTGGGCCTGGGCGTAGAGCAGCGCGTCGCCCAGCGCCGTCGCCCGTGAACGGCCCTCGGCCGTGCCGGTGGCGAGCAGCGCGAGGATCACGAGCGCGTTGTCGTAGGTGAACGCGGTGCTGAACAGGCCGGCCTGGTCGGTGTAGCTCTGCGCCAGCCGGATCGTGCCGTGCTCGGGATAGGCGTCCATGGCGGCGGCGAGGAAGCCGGACGCCCGGCGCGGGGCGGAGGCCGTGCGGTCCGCCGCCGTCGCCGTCCCGCCCGTGGTGAGGACCGCGGCGCCGACGCCGAGTCCGGTGCCGATGAGCGCGCGTCGGCTGAGGCCGGGGCCGTGGCTGCCGGTCATGGATCTCCTCGGGAGTGTGGGAGTGAGCGACTCTTGAGAGCGCTCTCAAGGATGCGCGCTCATTGTGCTGTGGAGGGGGTGCCCGGTCAACGCCTGTCACGCGGGAATCACTTGGCGGGCGGGTGTGCCTGCCCTGCCGCCGCCGGTGGGCGGCCGCCGTGTCGATGAGTCGACGCGGTGTAATTTGGGCCGATGGCATTGCGCAACGCGGTGATGGCCGCACTCCTGGAGGGCGAGGCGTCCGGCTACGACCTCGCCAAGGGCTTCGAGGCGTCCGTCGCCAACTTCTGGATGGCGACCCCGCAGCAGCTCTACCGGGAGCTGGAGCGCATGGAGAGTGAGGGGCTGGTCTCGGCGCGCGTCGTGCACCAGGAACGCCGCCCCAACAAGCGGCTGTTCTCGCTCACAGAGGCGGGCTACGAGGTCCTGCGCGACTACGTCCTGGACGCCCCGGCCAAACCGCTGGCGATCCGCGACGAGCTGATGGTCAGGGTGCAGTGCGTCGACATCGCCGACGCCGAGGCCGTCGACGCGGTACGGGCCGCGGTCGCCGAGCGCGTCGAGCGGGCCACGGCCAAGCTCGCCCGCTACGAGCGGCTGCGGGAGCGGCTGCTCGACGGGCGGGACGAGGACGAGTTCTTCGCCCGGGCCGAACGCATCGGCCCCTATCTCACCCTCCTGGGCGGCCTGGCGCTGGAGCGGGCCAACGTGCAGTGGGGAGAGGCGGCTCTCCGGCGCCTCGACGGCCGGGCGCGGACGCTGCGGCGGTCGCAGGCGCGCGCCGACGCCCGCCGATGAGCGGAGCCTGAGGAACCTCACGTATTCCCTTCAAAGCCGACGGTCGAGTGTGACCGTCGGCTCACCCGGCTGCCTTGAGATGAGGAAACCGATCGGTTTACAGTGGCTGGCGCGAGCGGAAACCGATCGGTTTACCGAGACCACAGAGCTGGGAGTCAGTCATGACCGCGATCAAGGACGCAGTCGTTCTCGTCACCGGCGGCAGCCGGGGCATCGGCAAGGCGCTGGTGGAGGAGCTGTACGCGCGCGGCGCCGCGAAGGTGTACGCCACGGCCCGCGACCCGCGCACGGTGACCCACCCCGACGCCGTCCCCCTGGCGCTGGAGGTCACCGACCCGCAGTCGGTAGCGGCCGCCGCGGCACAGGCCCAGGACGTCACCGTCCTGGTCAACAACGCCGGAGTCTCCGTCGGCGGCCCCTTCCTGACCACCCCGGTGGAGGACGTGCGCCGCGAGTTCGAGATCAATTTCTACGGGCCGCTCCTGGTCACCCGCGCCTTCGTGCCGGTCCTCGAACGCAACGGCGGCGGACACGTCCTCAACGTCCACTCCGTGCTGTCCTGGCTGGGCAACGCCGGTTCCTACAGCGCGTCCAAGGCCGCCCTGTGGCAGCAGACCAACTCCCTGCGCCTGGAGCTGAGTCCGCGCGGCATCGCGGTGACCGGTCTGCACGTCGGATACGTCGACACCGACCTCACCGCGCGCATCGACGCGCCCAAGTCCACCGCCCACGACGTCGCCGCGCTCGCCCTCGACGGCGTCGAGAACGACGCGTACGAGGTGCTCGCCGACGACCTGTCGCGGCAGGTGAAGGCGGGCCTGTCCGGAGAACTCGCGGACCTCTACCCGCAGTTGGCGCAGTAACGCCTCACCGCGCGGTGTCGCCCACCAGCGCCCACACCGTCTTGCCGTACCGCCCCCGGTGCCGTACGCCCCACGTCCGCGCCACCTGGTCGACCAGGTGCAGACCGTGGCCGCGCTCGTCGTCCGAGCCGGGCGCGGACTGCAGGACGGGCTGCGCGGGGCTCGCGTCGGAGACGGCGATGAGGCAGGAGCCGTCCGCCCGTGCCGTCACCGACAGTTCGAACTCCCGCTGCAGTATGGGACCGTGCCGGACGACGTTGGCGGCCAGCTCGGAGGCCAGCAGGACGACGTCCTCCGTGAGCGTGTCGCCCTCGGCGTAGCCCCACGTGGCCAGATGCTGCCGGACCCGATGCCGGGCGAAGCCGACCGAAGCCGGATGCCTGGGCAGCCGCAAGGCCTCCCGTCTCAGCATGAGCGTCTCCTCCCCGATCGACGCCGAAAAAGCCCCCACTGGAAGAGCGCACAGTGGCAGATCAATGTCACCGCGCCCACGACGCGCAAAGGAATCCGGCCATTTCCGGGCCTTCGGCGAAGCGTCGGAAGATCTCCGCACACTCCCGGCCGACCGGCCGGTCGCAGACCGCGGCAGCCGCCAAAATGAGCAGCTCAGACGGCATGCGGCAGGGGAAGGCACCGAACTGCGGACGAGCGGGCGCCGACGGCCGGGGCGAGTCGGCGATTGTCGCCGGCGCGTGGTCAGAATGGCCGACTCGCGCGGGTGCAAAGGCGTGCGTCGCCAGGCCGAGCTGTGAGTGAGGCGTCGAACGGCACCTGGCTAGAGTGAGCGCATGTCCGTGACGCCGCGCTGGCTCGATGCCGAGGAACGACGGGCCTGGCTGGCCTACGTCGACTTCTCCACCCTCCTCGCCGACCATCTCAACCGGCAGCTGCGGCGGGACGCCGGCATGACGCACGCCGACTACAGCCTCTTGGTCCACCTCTCCGCGGCACCCGACGGCGCCCTCGGCATGTCCGAGCTGGCGCAGCGGCTGAAGATCACCCGCAGCCGGCTGACCCACGCGGTGAACCGGCTGCGGGAGGCCCGCCTGGTGGACCGGCGTGAGGACCCCGCCGACGGCCGCGGCCAGATCGCCGTCCTCACGGACGAGGGGCGGACCCTGCTGGAGCGGGCCGCGCCGGGCCACGTGGAGGCCGTCCGCCAGGCGGTGTTCGACGCCCTGACCCCGGAGCAGGTCCGCCAGTTCGCGGAGATCGGAGAGGCCATCAGCGACGCCCTGCACCGCGCCGAGAACGCCGGGGAGGACCCGACGACCCTGCCGTGGCGCCGCCGCTGAACGTGCCCGGGCGCCATCAGCCGACAGGCGCTAGGCGCGGGTGTCTCGGCTCAGCAGCTCGTCGAGGTGTGTGGTGGTCTCCTCCTGCTCGTACGTTCGCGGCCTGCGGCGGTGGTGGAGCGCGCCGTTCATCATGGCCAGGGCCAGGCAGAACAGGAGCGCCAGTGCCAGGCCGGAGCAGAAGGCGGCGAGCGTGTTCATCGTGGCGATGTGGTGACCCGGCATGCGAGTCACCCCCCTCACGATGAGGTCTTTCACCGCTGCGGGTACCCGTGAACGGGTGGGCCATGACCACGGGCGTGATCGTGGGCACGACCGGCCGTCCCTCGCGGGGACTGTCCGTACGCTGGAACCTGTGCGCCTCTTTCACTTCCGCGTGACACACCTTGTCCGGACGCCTTCCGGCACGACGGGGTGCGGAGGCCTCGCATGAGCGAGCGGACGCCGGGCGCGGTCGCGGCGCGGTTCACCGGGTGCGATGTGCGCGGTGAGCGCCGGCTGACGGGTGCGCTCACCGAGGTCGGTCTGGACGGCGGCCGGACGGTCGTCGTCAAGCGCGGCGATGCGCCCGGCGCGGTGCGTGCCGAGGCGGCGGGGCTGCGCTGGCTGGCCGAGGCCGACGCGGTCCGGGTGCCCGAGGTCCATGGGTACGACGAGAACTGGCTGGTCACGGACCTGGTTCCGCGCGGTCGGCCGACGGCCGCGGCGGCGCGGGCGCTGGGGCGGGAGCTGGCAGCTCTGCACGCCACCGGCGCACCCGCGTTCGGCGCGCCGCCGCCCGACGGCCCCGTGGACGCGTTCATCGGCCTCGCCCCCCTGCGCAACGCCCGCGGCACCGACTGGCCCCGCTGGTACGCCGAGCACCGCGTGCTGCCGTATCTGCGCTCCGCCGTCGACGGGGGCACGATCCGCCCCGCCGAGTCGGCCGTGGTGGAACGCGTCTGCGAACGGCTCCCCGAACTCGCCGGTCCCGCCGAGCCGCCCGCCCGCCTGCACGGCGACCTGTGGAACGGCAACGTGCTGTGGGGTGCCGACGGACACGCCTGGCTGATCGACCCGGCCGCGCACGGCGGGCACCGCGAGACCGACCTGGCGATGCTCCACCTCTTCGGCTGCCCGCACCTGGAGGACGTCCTCGACGGCTACCGGCGAGCCGCGCCCCTCGCCGAGGGCTGGCAGGACCGCGTCGGACTGCACCAGCTGTTCCCGCTGCTGGTGCACACGGTCCTGTTCGGGCGCGGGTACGCCGAACAGGCGCTGGCGACGGCGCGAGCGGCCCTGCGGCGATGACCGCGAAGCCGCTGCTCACCAGTCCCGTGCCGCCCGCAGCAGATGGTCGCGTACGACGTCCACATCCGGGTTGGCCGAGGCGCCGGGGCGCTGCACCAGGAACCCGGTGTTGATCGGCGGGTCGGCCGGATCGTGCAGCAGGACCAGCGCGCCGGAGCCGAGGTCGGCGGCGCACAGGTAGCGGGGGAGGACCGTGAAGCCCGCGCCGCCGACGACCGCCGCCCTGACCGCGTGCAGGTCGGGCACCGTGACCGCGGCCTGCCGCACCAGCCGCCGGCCGAAGACATGGCGCCAGTAGCGGCGGACGATCGGCAGGTCCTCGGCGTACGCGATCAGCGGGACGCCGTGCAGCGCCGCGGGCCCGTCCGCGGCGACGCGGGCCGGGCCGCCGACGCGCTCCGCCCACGCCGGGGAGGCGACCAGCACGAATTCCTCGTCCATGAGGGGGGTCGCCGCCAGGGCCCGGCCGCGCGGCCGGAAGGTCGCGATCACCAGGTCGTAGTGGCCGGCCCGGAGGTCGTCGAGGAGCGGCTCGGTCAGACCGGGCGTGATGCGCAGCCGTACCCCTCGGTCGACGAGGGGCGCGAGGTCCGGCAGGACGCAACGGGTCAGCAGTTCGTTCGGCCCGGCCAGGTGCACCGGCTCCGGCGGCCGGTTCTCGCCCGCGCCCCCCGGGCCGGTGACCGTGGCGAGGGAGTCCAGGGGCCCCACCACACGGGAGGCGAGCTCGTCGGCGTACGGGACGGGGGAGGCCCCGCGGGCCTGCCGCTCGAACAGCTCCCGGCCCAACTGCCGTTCCAGCGTGCGCACCTGCGTGGTGACGGTCGGCTGCGACAACCCGAGCAGACGGGCCGCGGCCGTGAAGGAACCGGTGCGGTAGACGGCCAGGAACGTGCGCAGGAGGTTCAGGTCGAGCGCGGCGGCGCCCGCCTGCTCCGCTCCTTCCCGGCCATTGGTCTCCCTATGCCTCATATGTATGAGCCTATTGGAATCCAATGGATGGGGAAGGTTACGGTCGAGACCATCGCCGTGCCGGCGATCCGCTCGCGCGGGAGGCGGCACGGCCACCACCGGCGACCATCGAGAGAGACACCATGTCGAAGATCCTGTTCGTGATGACCGGCGCCGACCACTGGACGCTGGCCGACGGCACCCTGCACCCCACCGGCTTCTGGGCCGAGGAGGCCGTCGCCCCCTACGAGGCGTTCAAGGCCGCGGGCCACGAGATCGTCGTGGCCACCCCGGGCGGCGTGGTGCCCACCGTGGACAAGGGCAGCCTCGCCGCCGAGGTCAACGGCGGCCAGGAGAACGCCGACCGGATCGCCGGCGTGCTCGACGCGGCGCAGGAGCTGCGCAACCCGATCCGGCTGGAGGACGTCGACCTCGACGACTACGCCGCCGTCTTCTACCCCGGCGGCCACGGCCCCATGGAGGACCTCGCCGTCAACCCCGAGTCGGGCAGGCTCCTGACCTCCGCCCTCGAGTCCGGCAAGCCCCTGGGCGTCGTCTGCCACGCCCCGGCCGCCCTGCTCGCCGCCACCGGCGCGGACGGCGCCAACGCCTTCGCCGGGTACCGGGTGGCGGCGTTCACCAACGCCGAGGAGACCCAGGCCGGCTTCGCCGACAAGGCCAAGTGGCTGCTGCAGGACCGGCTGACCGAGGCGGGCGTGCAGGTGCAGGCCGGCGAGCCGTGGGCGCCGAACGTCGTCCTCGACCGCAATCTGGTCACCGGCCAGAACCCCGCGTCCTCCGCCCCGCTCGCCGCCGAACTGCTGAAGGCGCTGGGCTGAACCGGGGCCACAGCACCCCCACTTGGTGAGGCGCAGGTCACATTCCTTCCTGTCACATCCCGTCGGGCCGCTCCGTCAATGAGGTGTAACCGACGACGACACAGGAGCGGACCATGGAAGCTCGCCTGAACCTCTTCGAGAACCCCGTTGCCGCCAAGATCTTCCGGTACGTCAACTCCGCGGGCCGGGTGCTGTCCGAGTCGACGCTGCCGGCGGCGACGCAGGAACTGGTCAAGCTCCGCGCCAGCCAGATCAACGGCTGCGGCTTCTGCACCGACATGCACACCAAGGACGCCCTCGCCGCGGGGGAGACGCAGCAGCGGCTCCACCTGGTCGCCGCCTGGCGCGAGGCCAAGGTGTTCACCGAGGCCGAGCGGGCGGCCCTGGAGCTGGCGGAGGAGGGCACCCGGATCGCCGACGCGGCCGGCGGGGTCCCGGACGAGGTGTGGGCCAACGCCGCCAAGCACTACGACGAGGACCAGCTGGCGGCTCTGGTGGCCGCCATCGCCCTGATCAACATGTACAACCGGTTCAACGTCCTCGTGCAGCAGCCGGCCGGCGACTACCAGCCCGGCCAGTTCGGCTGACCTCAAAGGCCCGATGCCGAGCGCGCGCACTGCCGCGCTCGGCATCGGGCCTTCTGCTGTGCCGCCCCGGTGGGGCTCATCGTGAGGTGAGCCTCCACAGATGGTCGGCCGTGCCGTTGTCGCTCCACTGCAGGACCCGGGCGCCGGAGGCGGTGCTCATACCGTTCACGCCGAGCAGCAGACCGCTGTTGTAGTTGGCGATCTTGTAGGAGCCGCCGCCGTCCGGGATCAGCTGCCACAGGTGGTCGGCCGTTCCGTTGTCACCCCAGATCACCGCGGTTCCGCCGTCGCCGGTGCTCATGTCGGTGATGCCCAGGAGCAGACCGCTCGCCTGCTGCTGGATCTTGTACAGCCCGTTTCCGGCCGCAACCAGCGTCCAGTTCTGGTCGGTGCCGGTGCTGGAGGCGGCCTGGACGACGGCGGTGCCCTGTGCGGTGCCCGCGCCGCTGGTGTCCAGTGCCAGTCCGCTGTTCCTGTTGGTGATCTGGTAGCGCCCGGCCAGCGAGGTCGCGGTGCCGCTGGGCGTGATCACCAGGTGGTAGCCGTCGGAGGCGTTCATCGTGACGGGTACGGTGATCGACCCGTTCGTCACCGGGTAGTCGGCGTCCGAGACGGTGATCGGCCCGGACACGGCCGTCGTACGGCCCCTGGACGAGGTGTACTCCAGTTTGACGTGCACGGTGGAGCCGAAGGCGGGCAGCGAGGACAGGCCGTTGACGGTGACGGCACAGGAGCCGGTGCAGCCGCCGGTGACCACGCTGATCTGGTCGCCGGAGGCGTTGCGCGAGGCGAAGCCGTCGATGCCCGTCTGCGCCGGGGGCGTGGTGACCAGCATGTTCCCGGACATGTCGCCGTACCACCGGTAGAGCCAGTACGAGCCGTTCGGGGAGGCGCCGGTGTCGGTGAGGGTGTCGCCGAGGGTGCCGTAGTGGTTCCAGAAGGCCAGTTCGGCGTCGTGGACGCCGGCCCGCTCGAACTTGGCGACATAGCCGGCCAGCGGCCCGGGCACGCCGACCTCGCTCGGGGTGCCGTACTCCTCGATCGCGATCGGGCGCGGGCTGATGCCGAGGCTCGACTCCAGGGCCCGGTATGCGGAGACGTGCGCGGCGATGTTCTGCGCACCCTGCAGCTCGTGCCAGGCGATGATGTCCGGCACGGTGCCGCTCGCCTTGGCGTCGGTGAGGAAGGTGCTCATCCAGGACTGGTTCCAGGCCGAGTGACTCGGGCCCTGGATGGGCGTCTTGGTGTCCTTGGCGCGGACCTCCTTGTACGTCCGTGCCCAGCCGGCGTCGAACGCGCCCGCGTGGGTGGTGTCCCAGGTCCAGTCGGGCTCGTTCCACAGCTCGTACGCGGCGATGTTCGTGGCGCCGGAGGACTGCACGGAGGCGACCTGCTTGTCCACCGCCGACAGCCAGTCGCTCCAGCTCACCCATTTGTAGGGGAAGTTCGGATACCAGTCGGGCATCCGGACGACCACCTTGGCGCCCGCTCTCGCCGCCTTCGAGGCCACCACCAGGGCGTCACCGGCCGGCCTGGGCTCGCCGTTGGGCAGCTGGGAGCCGCCCGGCGCCATCTGGACGAAGGTGTTGGGCTTGAGCGGGGTGACCAGGCCGTCGGCCGGGGTGCTCGCGTCGGCGAGGCCGTAGAGGCTGCCGCTCGCCACATGGGTGACCGGACGCAGGGTCTGCGCTGCGCTGACGACCAGGGTGGTGGCGGCGGTGGGGGCCGCCTGGGCGGGGGAGGCGGTGGCGAGCGCGGCCGCGGTCAGGGCGGCGGCGCCGAGCGCGGCGGTCAGGTGTACGGGCGGTCTTGTGCGGCTCATGAGAGGGGATCTCCTCACGGAGTCGGTTGGGGGCGCGCCCCTTCAGGGGCGCGGGGAACGGCGCGACCAGCCACGACGAGGCCGCGGACGGCCGGCGACGAACGGCCTAGTCCTTCACGGCGCCGGCTGTCACGCCCGCGGCGACGTACCGTTGCGCGAGCACCAGCAGGACGGTGGCCGGGACGGACGCGACGACGGCGGTGGCCATGATCGCGTTCCACTCCTGGTTGTTGTTGCCGATGTACTGGTAGATGCCGAGGGTGATCGGCCGCAGATCGCCGCCGCCGTCGAGGGTGTTGGCGAAGACGAAGTCGGACCAGGCCCACAGGAAGCTGAACAGGGACACGGTGACCAGGGCGTTGCGGCTGACCGGCAGCACGACCGACCAGAAGGTGCGGAAGGTGCCGGCGCCGTCGATCCGGGAGGCGGCGATGAGCTCGCCGGGGATGCCCGACATGAACGCCGTGAAGATCATGACGCCGAACGGCACGGCGATGGTGGAGTCCGCGACGATCAGCCCCCACCAGGAGTTGAGCAGACCGAGGTCCAGGAAGATGCCGTAGAAGCCCATCGCCATGACGATCCCCGGGACCATCTGCGCGATCAGCAGGGCCAGTCCGAGTGCGCCGCCCCCGCGCGGGCGGAGCTTCGCCAGCGAGTAGCCGGCCGGGGCCGCGAGGACGAGGGTCAGGGCCACGGTGCCCAGACCGATCAGCAGGCTGGTGCCCAGGTAGGGCAACTGGTCGTCCAGGACGGCCCGGTAGCCCTCGAAGGTGGGGTGCAGCGGCAACAGGTCGGGCGGGTCCTTGCGCATGTCCTGCTGCGGGGTGAGGGAGACGTTCACCATCCAGTACACCGGGAACAGCATGAGCGCGGTCAGCACGACGCCGATGACGGTGTGACGGCGGCCGGTGGAAGGGGACTTCACGCTTCCTGCCTCCTCTGGACGCGGATGTACAGCAGCCCGAAGACGAGCGCGATGAGGATGAGGATGTTGCCGACCGCGGCCCCCGGGCCGAACTTGGGCAGCAGGGTGCCGAACCCGAGCTGGTACGACCACGTCGCCAGGGTCGAGGAGGCGTCGCCCGGACCGCCCTTCGTCATGATCCAGATCAGGTCGAACACCTTCAGCGTGTAGACCAGCCCCAGCAGCAGGGTGATCGCCGACACCGGGCGCAGCAGCGGGAAGGTGATCCGGCGGAACTGCTGCCAGGCGCTCGCCCCGTCCAGCGCCGCCGCCTCGTACAGCTCCGCGGGGATGTTCTGCAGCCCGCTGTAGAGGATGACCAGGTTGAACGGGATGCCGATCCAGATGTTGGCGACGATCACCGACGTCAGTGCCCAGTCCGGCGAGGTCAGCCAGCCGACCGGGCTCACGCCGAGGAAGTGCAGGAAGTAGTTCACCACCCCCGACTCGC
Organism: Streptomyces panaciradicis; assembly: GCF_023516615.1. Taxonomy (GTDB): domain Bacteria; phylum Actinomycetota; class Actinomycetes; order Streptomycetales; family Streptomycetaceae; genus Streptomyces; species Streptomyces panaciradicis. The sequence goes on along the minus strand of NZ_JAMGBF010000165.1, from coordinate 5,161 downwards.
TGTTGAACATCCACGACCACGACGACGCCGACACGATCAGCGGCAGCAGCCACGGGATCAGGAACAGCGCGCGCAGGGTGGGCGCGAGCCGGAAGTGGCGGTTGAAGAAGACCGCGAGGGCGAGCCCGATGGCGTACTGGAAGGCGATCGACACGAAGGTGAAGACCATCGTGTGCCGCATCGCCGGGCCGAACGTCGGATCGTCCAGCACCGTACGGAAGTTGTGCCAGCCGGAGAACGGCGCGTCGCCCGCCACGAACGACCGCACGGTGTAGTCCCGCAGGCTCAGGTCGAGGTTGCGGTAGAGCGGGTAGACGTAGAAGGCGGCGAGGTAGGCGAGCAGCGGGGTGACGAAGGCGAGCGCGGTCAGACGGCTCCTGCGCCGGTGACGGCGGCGCAGGGACGATGCGTCGGCGCCGCCCGCCCCCGCCGCGGCGGACGGTGCCCGCCGCGGACGGTCGACCCGGGCGATGGTCATGCCGGTCCTAGCCCTTCTGCGCGCTCTGCTGGGCGGTGGCCAGGGCGTCCTGCGGGCTCTTGCCGCCCGACAGCGCCGCCTGGACGGCGGTCCACATCGGCTGCGAAATGGTCGGGTACTTGGTGCCGAGGCCGCCGCTGGTCCGTCCGCGGGCCGCGGCCACCGCGTCCACCCACGGCTTGAGCTTCGGGTTCTGCTTGACCTGTGTCGCCTGTACGGCGGCCGTGGGTGCGATGTACTGCAGCGTCGTGTCGGTCGGCAGCAGGTTGGCGTCGCTGGTCAGACACGTGACGATCTTCTTGCTGACGTCGTAGCGCCCGGTGTCCTTCTGCACGGGCACCGTCACGAACTCCCCGCCCGTCGGCACCGGCGCCGAACCGCCGTTCTGTGCGGGGATGTTGATGATGCCGTAGTCGAAGCCGGCCTTCTCGGCGTTGCCCAGCTGCCAGGTGCCGTTCTCGCCGAACGCGTACTCGCCGGTGGCGAACTCCTGCCAGCTGGTGGTCTGCGTGTTCTGCAGGACGTCCTTGGGCGCGTACCCCGCCTCGACCCACTGCTTCCACAGGGACAGTGCGGCGACCCCCTTGGCGGAGTCGAGCTTCGTCAGGTCGCCGCCCGCGCCCCAGAACCAGGGCAGGAACTGGAAGCTGCCCTCCTCGGTGTTGATCGCCGAGAAGGTGATGCCCTTCTTGCCTGCCCCCTTGACCTTCTTCAGCGCGGCCGTGAGGGAGTTCCAGTCCTTGACGGACGCGGGGTCGACGCCGGCGGCGGACAGGACCTTCTTGTTGTAGTAGAGGGCCAGGGTGTTGGCGCCGATCGGCACCCCGTAGGAGGCGCCGTCGAGGGTGCCCGCGCCGATGATGTTCTTCTGGATCGACTTCGTGTCCAGGCCCAGGTCGCTCGTCTTGTTGAGGATCCCGGCCTCCACCAGCGTGGAGACGACCGGGTTGTCGACGAGCATGACGTCCGGCGCGTTGCCCTGCTGCGCGGCCAGCAGGGCCTTGTTGCCGAGGTCGGTGGTGTCGTAGGCGGTCCGCTTCAGCTTCACCCCGGCCTTCGTCCCGCACGAGGTCACGAGCTTTCCCCAGGCCGAGGAGGCGTTGAACTGGGGGTAGGGATCCCAGAAGGCGTACGTTCCCCCGGACCCGCCCGACGAGGAGCCGGAGGACGAGCTGGAACCCCCTCCGCAGGCGGTGAGGGAGGCGAGGGTGCCGACGGCGGCGAGCGCCGCCAGGAGAGTACGGCGGGTGGGTATCACGGGGTGACCTCGTTGTCGTAGGGGGTGTCAGGAGGTGGGGAGCCAGACGCGCATGCTGCCGTCCTCGCGGTTGGCCCAGGCGTAGTAGGGGATCGCGGTCAACTCCACCGACTCGCCGCCCTGTTCGGCAGTGGTGTCGGCGGAGGTGTACGGCCACCAGCCCCGGTCGGGGATGCGGCGCCGCCGCCCGGCGGCCACCACGGTGGTGATGCCGCCGAGCAGGTCCGGCCGGTGCTTCACGGCGAGCGGGCGGGAGGTGTCCAGGACGATGTCGTCCAGACCGCCGCCGGGATGGTCGACCTGCTCCAGGCAGTGGACGAGCGGCCCGCGTTCGATCGCCACGCAGCCGCGCACCGCGTCCACCCGCGGATCCGCCGCGGTCAGCCGGGGCTCCATCGAGAGCTCCAGCACGACCCGGTCGCCGGGCGCCCAGGTCCGCTCCAGCCGCAGCCAGCCGTCGTCCGCGGGCGCGTCGTACGTCTCCTCGCCGCAGCGCACCCGGAAGTCGCGGCACCACTGCGGGATGCGCAGCGACAGCGTCCAGGGGCGGTCGGTGGGCGTGCCCTCGACGGTGAGGGCGACCGTGCCGTCCCAGGGGTAGTCGGTCTCGGCACGCACGACGACCGGGCCCGAGGTGTAGCGGCCGGTGACGTACTGGTGGATCTGCAGGCCCTCGCCGTCACCGGAGGCGAGATAGTGCTCCAGGCCGGCCAGCAGGCGCATCGCGTTCGGCGGGCAGCAGGCGCAGCGGAACCATCGGGTGCGGCGCGCGGACTGGTCGCCGCCCGGGTCGGTGTGGCCGTCGCGGACCTGCAACGGGTTGACGTACAGCCAGCGTTCGCCGTCCAGCGAGACACCGGCCAGGAAGCCGTTGAAGAGGGTGCGTTCGACCAGGTCGGAGTAGCGGGCCTCGCCGGTGAGCAGGGCCATGCGCCAGCTCCACTGGATCGAGGCGATCGCGGCGCAGGTCTCGCAGTAGGCGCGCTCGTTGGGCAGTTCGTAGGGGTCGCCGAAGTCCTCCCAGTCGTGGTGGGCGCCCAGGCCGCCGGTGATGTGGGTCTTGGCGGTGGTCATGGCGTGCCACAACCGCTCGGCGGCCGCCCGCAGTTCGGGCTCGCCGGTCTCGGCGGCCAGGTCGGCGACGGCGGCCAGCAGGTACAATTGCCGTACGGCATGGCCCTCGACGTCGTCCGCCTCGCGCACCGGCACCCGGTCCTGGCAGTACGCCTCGCCGCCGAGCAGGCCGTGGCCGTGCCGGTCGACGAAGTAGCCGGCCAGGTCGAGATAGCGGCGCTCGCCGGTCTCCCGGTACAGCTCCACCAGCGCGGTCTCCACCTCGGGGTGGCCGTCGATGCCGTCGATCTCCTTGCCGCTGCCCGGCGGGCCGAAGACCGCGTCGATGTGGTCGGCGAACCTCACCGCCACGTCGAGGAGTTCGGTGCGCCCGGTGGCCCGGTGGTGGGCGACGGCGGCCTGGAGGAGATGGCCCGCGCAGTACAGTTCGTGGCCCCAGCGCAGGTCCTGGTAGCGCTCGCCGCCCTTGACCAGCTGGAACCAGGTGTTGAGATAGCCGTCGGGCCGCTGGGCGGCGGCGACCAGGGAGACGATCCGGTCGACGTCCGCCTCCAGTTGCGGCGACCGGCCCTGCGCGAGCTGCCAGGCCGCGGCCTCCAGCCACTTGTAGACGTCGGTGTCCACGAACGGGTACGCGCCCTGGAACTCGCCCTCGGCCGTGCCCGCCGCGAGCCGCAGGTTGTGCAGGTTGCCGGCGGACTCCAGCAGGCCGGGGCCCTGCGGGATGGACGTGCCGGCGTTGACCTCGCGCCGCGACCGCCAGAAGCCGTCGGCCACTTCGGCCGTGGCGGGGCGCAGTGCGGCACGCGCGTCGGGGCCGAGCCGGATCGGGCCGGCGGGGCGCTGGGCGGCGGGGGTGCGGGGCATGGCTCTCCGGAGGGGGGAAGGCGTGGGAGCGAGTCGACGACTGGGCAACGGTTTGAGCAACCGTTTTCCTCGTCGAAGAGTAGAGAGGAGGCGGGGAACCCCGGTCAAGGCTCCTGCGTAAGGTTTCTCTTGTTTCCCCAGGGTTGGCACTCGATGTCGGCGCCTGCGACCATGGGCCGCGGTCGACCCGTCGGACACCACCGTTGAGAAAAGGATTGCCCGTGACTGAAGCCGCTCCCCGTTCCCCTTCCGCAGGCCGGGCGAAGCTCGCCGACGTTGCCGCGCTGGCCGGCGTCAGTGTGGGCACGGCCTCCAAGGCGCTGAGCGGCAGCGGCCGGATGCGTCCGGAGACCCGGCAGCGGGTGCTGGACGCCGTGGAGCGGCTCGGGTTCCGCCCCAACCAGCACGCGCAGAGCCTGCACACCGGCCGCAGCTGGACGGTCGGGCTGATGACGACGGACGGCATCGGCCGCTTCAGCACCCCGGTCCTGCTGGGCGCCGAGGACGCGCTGGGCGCCGGGAAGATCTCCGTGCTGCTGTGCGACACCCGGGGCGACACCATCCGGGAACAGCACCACCTGCGCAACCTCATGGACCGGCGGGTCGACGGCATCATCGTCACCGGCCGCCGCACCGACCCGCGCCCGCCCCTGAGCGGGGTCGAGGGCATTCCGATCGTCTACGCCCTCTCGCCGTCCACCGACCCGTCCGACACCTCGGTCGCCTCGGACGACCGGGGCGGCGCCCAGCTCGCCGTCGAGCACCTGATCGCCACCGGGCGCACCCGGATCGCCCATGTCACCGGCCCCGAGCACCACGCGGCCGCCCGCGACCGCGCCCGCCACGCCGTCGACGTCCTCGACCGCTCCGGCCTGCGGCTCTCCGCCGGTCGCGTCCACTTCGGGGAGTGGAGCGAGGCATGGGGCCGCAGGGCGGCGGACGCGGTGCTGCGCACGGCGCCCGACACGGACGCCTTCTTCTGCGGCAACGACCAGATAGCCCGGGGCGTCGCCGACGCGCTGCGCGAGCGCGGCCTGGACGTCCCCGGAAAGATCGCGGTCGTCGGCTACGACAACTGGGACACCATGGCCCTGGCCTGCCGCCCGCCCCTCACCACGATCGACATGAACCTCACCGAGATCGGCCGCATCGCCGCCCTGAAACTGCTGGAGGCCATCGACGCCGAACCGACACCCGGGGTGCACACGGTGCCGTGCCGGCTGGTGGTGCGAGAGTCGACATGAGCGACCGGGCGCGGGGGTCCCGGCGAGGCGTCGGTGCGGCTGGGCGCGGGGGGCCCGGCGAGGCGTCGGTGCGTCCGGGCGCGGGGGTCCCGGCGACGGGTCGGTGCGTCCGGGGGCACCAGCTCGGCCACCGGTCCGGCGACCGGCGTGCTCGGGGCCGCGAACCCTCTGCCGGGCGGAGCGGGGCCGCTCCCGGCTGACCGGATCTTGCGCTCAGGGTCCGGCATGCTCGGGGCCACC
>NZ_JAMGBF010000164.1 GCF_023516615.1 Streptomyces panaciradicis | reverse complement strand
CACCGGTCCGGCGACCGGCGTGCTCGGGGCCGCGAACCCTCTGCCGGGCGGAGCGGGGCCGCTCCCGGCTGACCGGATCTTGCGCTCAGGGTCCGGCATGCTCGGGGCCACCGACCGTCGGCCGGGCCGGGTGGGTCCGCCCCCGGCCGACCGGATCCTGGGCACGGGGCCCGGCATGTTCGGGGTCGCGGACCGTCGGCCGGGCCGGGTGGGCATGCTCTTCGCCGGCCCGGCCGTCGCGGGCGGGGCCGGAAAGCCGGCTCCGGTCAGCCCTGGTCGATCAGGTTCTGGGTGCCGAGTACGGACAGCAGTTCCAGCTTCTCCGCGGCCTCCGTGCCGGGTTCGGCCGAGTAGACCAGGATGTGCAGGTCGTTCTCCTCGACCCTCAGCAGATCGCAGTCGAGGGTCATCAGTCCCACCTGCGGGTGGTCGATCGTCTTGTGCGACGCCTGGAGCCGGCCCACGACGCCCGCTTCCCACAGCTCCGCGAAGCGCGGACTGCGGGTCCTCAACTCCGCTATGAGCCGCTGGAGTTGGCGGTCGGCCGGATAGCGGGCGGCGGCCGACCGCAGCTCGGCGACCATCCCGGCCTCGAAGGAGCGCTGCTCCTCGGGCGTGTGCCGCACCCGGCTCGGCACCCCCATGAAGTTGCGCCACGCGCCATTGCGCTCCGGGCCCCGCAGACGGGACGGATCGCCCATCAGCGCCGCGTACATCGGGTTGGCCAGCAGCAGGTTCATCGCCGCGTCGGTGACGCCCACGGGCGTGTCGACGAGCCGGTCCAGCAGCCGCTGGACGCTCGGCGTGATGTATCCGGGCACCACGTCCGGTCCCGGCGGAACCAGCTCCGCCAGCCCGAACAGGTACGCCCGCTCGTCCCCCGACAGCCGCAGAGCCCGCGCCAGCGCCTCGACGACCTGCGCCGAGGGGTTGACCGCCCGGCCCTGTTCCAGGCGCGTGATGTAGTCGACCGAGATCCCGGCCAGCAGCGCCAGCTCCTCGCGCCGCAGACCGGCCGCCCTGCGGTGGCCGCCCGAGGGCAGTCCGGCCGCGTCCGGGGAGACCCGGTCCCGCCAGCGCCGCAGTGCATGTCCGAGTTCCGTGGCCGTCATGCCGCCCAGTGAACACCGTCGGCCCCGGATGTGCCTGGTACCGGCAGTCCCAGGAAGGAGAGGCGACTGGCTGCCCCCTGCGCCGCGCGGCACTGTGGACGGCATGACGACAACACTCATCACCGGAGCCAACAAGGGTCTCGGCCGCGAGACCGCCCGCCGCCTCCTCGCCGCCGGGCACACCGTCTGGGTCGGCGCCCGGGACGCCGAGCGCGGCCGCCGGACCGCCGAGGAACTGGGCGCCCGGTTCGTGCAGCTCGACGTCACCGACGACGCCTCCGTCGAGGCCGCGGTCAAGACCGTCGAGGCCGCCGGCGGCCTCGACGTGCTGATCAACAACGCCGGGATCGAGACCCGCACCGACGACAACAGCGTGCCGGTCGCCGAGACCGTGACCGCCGACCACATGCGCACGACCTTCGAGACCAACGTCTTCGGCGTGGTGCGGGTCCTGCACGCCTTCCTTCCGCTGCTGCGCCGCTCGGCCGCCCCGGTCGTGGTCAACGTCAGCAGCGGCCTGGCCTCCCTGACACACCTCTCCGACCCCGCTCACCCCGCCCACTTCTACCCGGGTGTCGCCTACCCGACCTCCAAGACGGCCGTCAACATGCTCACCGTGCAGTTCGCGAAGGCGTTCCCGGACATGCGGATCAACTCCGTGGAACCCGGTTTCACCAAGACCGACCTGAACGGGAACACGGGTACCCAGAGCGTCGAGGAGGGCGCCGAGGCCATCGTCCGCATGGCACAGATCGGCCCCGACGGCCCGACCGGCGGCTACTTCGACGTCGACGGACCGCTGGCCTGGTGAGCCGGGGGTGAGCCGGCCGGGGCACCGGTGCGTCGCAGCCGTACGCGATACGAGTAGTGCTCCGGCAGGAAGTGGCTGACGGCGAGCTCGACGAGCTGACCGGCGACGGTCCGGTAGACGCGGTCGATGCGCAGCAGGGCGCGGCCGGGCCCGCAGCCGAGGTGCTCGGCGAGGTCCGCGGTGGCCTCGGCGACCGTGATGCTCTGCTCGGCCTCGGCGATCGGCTCGGGCAGCCGCCGGTCCAGCAGGCCGATCACGGTGAACGCGCTGGTCGAGCCCGGCAGCGTCAACTCCCTTACGTCCTCCAGAAGCCGGCCGACGGCGGGCGGCAGCCAGACCGACGTGTGGCAGAACGCGACGTCCTCGTGGCGTCGCAGGAACGCCAGCTTGTGCACCCGGTCGGTGTGCAGGCCCAGGCGGCCCGCCGCGTCGACGTCCACCCGGCGGTGCAGGGGCGTGACGACGTCCATGCGGGTGTCGACGGACAGCCCCATCAGGTCGTCGACCGAGCCGAACTGCCGCAGGTACTGCTCCTCCCGGGGCGTCGCGAAGGTGCCGCGCCCCGGCACCCGGTACACCAGCCCCTCGGCGACCAGGTCCTGGAAGGCCCGCCGTACGGTCTGCCGGCTCACCGCGTACGCGCCGGCCAGCTCGGCCTCCGTGGGCAGCCGCACCCCGTCGGGATAGTCGTGGCGCAGGATCGCCGCCCGCAGCTCGCGGGCCAGCCGGACGTAGGTGCTCCGCCGCTGCGGGCGCTCAGCCATCGAGACCGCCCCGCGCCACCAACTGGCCGGCGATGACGTTGCGTTGGATCTCGTTGGTGCCCTCGCCGACGATCATCAGCGGGGCGTCCCGGAAGTACCGCTCGACGTCGAACTCCGTCGAGTAGCCGTAACCGCCGTGGATGCGGACGGCGTCGAGCGCGATCTCCATCGCCGTCTCGGACGCGAACAGCTTCGCCATGCCGGCCTCCATGTCCACCCGGCGTCCGGCGTCCGCCTCCCGTGCCGCGTACAGCACCAGCTGGCGGGCCGCGGTGAGCTTCGTCGCCATGTCGGCGAGGTGGTTGCCGACGGACTGGTGGCGCCAGATCGGCCTGCCGAAGCTCTCCCGCTGCTGGGCGTAGCGCAGCGAGTCCTCCAGGGCGGCCCGCCCCACGCCCAGCGCCCGGGCGGCGACCTGGAGGCGGCCGGTCTCCAGGCCCTTCATCATCTGGGCGAAGCCCTGCCCCTCCACATCGCCCAGCAGGGCGTCCACCGGCACCCGGTGGCCCTCGAAGGACAGCTCGCAGCTCTCCACCCCCTTGTACCCGAGCTTGGGCAGGTCCCGGGAGACGACCAGGCCGGGGCCGTGTTCGGCGAGCAGCACCGAGATGCCCGCGTGGCGCGGCCGGGCGGCCGGGTCGGTCTTGCACAGCAGCGCGATCAGCCCGGCGCGGCGGGCGTTGGTGATCCACGTCTTCGCCCCGTCGACGACGTACTCGTCGCCCTCGCGGCGCGCGACGGTCGTCATCGCCTGCAGGTCCGAACCGCCGCCCGGTTCGGTCAGCGCCATCGTCGCGCGGACCTCCCCGGTGGCCATCCGGGGCAGGTACCGCCGCCTCTGCTCCTCCGTGCCGTACGACAGCAGGAGCTTCGCCACGACCGTGTGCCCGCCCATCGCCCCGGCCAGGCTCATCCAGCCGCGCGCCAGCTCCTCGGTGACCAGCACGAAGCAGGGCATGGAGACCGGGGTGCCGCCGTACTCCTCGGGGATCGCCAGCCCGTAGACGCCGAGTTCCTTCATGCGCTCGACGAGGGCCTCGGGATAGGTGTCGTTGTGCTCCAGCTCGCGCACGACGGGTCTGACGTCCTTGTCGACGAACGCGCGCACGGTCCGCACGACGAGCTGTTCGTCGGAGGAGAGGATGTCCAGGACGCTCATCGGCGGATCTCCACATCATCCGGAACGGTGGCGGGGCTCGGGCCCCGGAGGGGTTCAGACGACGCCGTCGGCGCGCAGCGCCTCGATCTCGGCCGCGGTCCGGCCGAGTCCGGCGAGGATCGTCTCCGTGTGCTCGCCGACGTCCGGTACCGGGTCCATGCGGGCGGGCACCCCCGCGAGGTCGGCCGGCGGGACCAGTGCCTGCACGGTGGCGCCGGGCACGGCCACCCCACGCCAGCGTCCCCGGGCCGCCAGCACCGGGTGGTCGAGGAACGCGGCGACGTCGTTGACCCCGGCGCAGGCGATGCCGATGTCCTCCAGGTCCTTGAGGACCTCCTCGGCGTCCGAGCGGGCGAGGCGCTCGGCGACGACGGCGTTCAGCTCCTCCCGGTTGGCCACCCGCAGGGATCCGGTGGCGAAGCGGGGGTCGTCGGTCAGCTCCGGCCGTCCCAGGAACCGCGCGCACAGGGCCGCCCATTCGCGCTCGTTCTGGATGGAGAACAGCACCTGCCTGCCGTCGGCGGTCGGGAAGGCCCCGTAGGGGGCGATGGTGGCGTGCTGGGTGCCCAGGCGGGCGGGCTGACTGCCGCCGTAGCGGGTGTAGTTGGCGGGCTGGCCCATCCACTCGGCCAGGGCCTCGAACAGGGACACCTCCACGGGGTGGACCGCCCCGGTCGTGGCCCGGGTGTACAGGGCGGTCAGGACGCCGGTGTAGGCGTACATCCCGGCGGCGATGTCGGCGACGGAGATGCCGACCCGCGCGGTCTCCTCGGGCGTCCCGGTCAGGGACACCAGGCCGGTCTGGCACTGCACCAGCAGGTCGTAGGACTTGCGGTCGGCCCAGGGGCCGCTCGTGCCGTAGCCGGAGATCGTGCACGGGATCAGCCGCGGATACCGTTCGGCCAGCGCGTCCACGCCGAGGCCCAGCCGGCCGGCCGCACCCGGGGCCAGGTTCTGCACCAGCACATCTGCGTCATCGAGGAGTTGATGCAGGATCTCCATGCCGCGCGGGTCCTTCAGATCCAGCGTGAGGGATTCCTTGGAGCGGTTGAGCCAGACGAAATAACTGGAGTGGCCGTGCACGGTGGTGTCGTAGCGGCGCGCGAAGTCGCCCTCGCCCGGCCGTTCCACCTTGATCACGCGGGCACCGAGGTCGGCGAGCTGACGGGTGGCGTAGGGCGCGGCCACGGCCTGCTCGAGGCTGACCACGGTGATGCCGGAAAGAGGGAGTTGCACGGTCATGCCTCCAGGTGGTGACGGGGGAACCGCGTCCGCGGCAACTCCTGCCCTGCGCCGGGTCGTCCGGCGTCGCGCGGTGGTCGTGGGACCCCCGGGCGAGCCTTCGGGCGACGGCCAACGGTCCCCCTGGAGGTTCGGCACCTGCTGCTCGTACGGCGGAACGGTCCCTTCCCGCAGCTTTGTACGGCCAAATCCACGGCCCTGTCAACGGCGGGAGCAGCCGCCTGAGCAGGGGCTCGCGGCCCGCCCTCGACGCGGCGGAGACGGCCTCCGTGCGATGCCGGGGCTTTGTACGCACCGATACGGCACCTGCTCCGGCACACCCGGGAGTCCCGTTGCCGCCTTCCGCATCCGAGCCCGCGGCACTGCGCGTCGTGTGCCACCGCGACGAGGCCCTTGCCCGGGCAGACGTGGCCTTCGGCCGAGGCGTGACCAGCGACCCGGCGCCACCGGCGCCACCGGCGTCCCGCCGACCCGGCGTGCGGCCGCGGCGCCCCGGCGACCAGGCCTCCCGGCGTGCGGCCCCGG
>NZ_JAMGBF010000163.1 GCF_023516615.1 Streptomyces panaciradicis | reverse complement strand
GCGGCGGGGCCGGGGCCGGCGGCCGGGCGCGGCGAGGCGCTCCAGCTCCTCGGCGAAGGCCCGCGCGCCCGGCCAGCGCCGTTTTCTGTCCGGCTCCAGCGCCCGCAGCAGCGCCCGCCGCACCGCCGGGTCCAGACCCGGACGCAGCCGGTCGGGCCGTACGATCCCGCCCGGCTCGCCCGGCACCTCCCCGGTGACCAGGTGGTAGCCGAGCGCACCCAGGCTGTACACGTCGGCCCGCGCGTCGATGCCGCTGCCCGCGCTCGCCTGCTCCGGCGGCCGGTAGCCCGCCGATCCCGCGGCCTGGGTGAGGCCGGACGCCTGGGCCAGGCTCTTGGCCAGCCCCAGGTCGGCCAGCAGCACCCGCGACCCGCCGCCGGGGGAGGAGCACAGCAACACGTTGCTCGGCTTGATGTCCCGGTGCACGATCCCCGCCTCGTGCAGCGCGGCCGCGCCGCGGGCGGCCGACGCCGTCAGCCGCAGCGCCTCGGGCACCGGCGGCGGACCGTCGGCGACCAGGTCGGCGAGGGTGCCGCCGTCGGCGTACTCCATGACGAAGTAGGGCCGCCCGTCCGGGAGTTCACCGATGTCGTGGACCTGCACCACCCGCTGGGAGCCGGCCTGCCGCAGCATCCGCGCCTCCGCCAGGAAGCGCTCGCGGACGTCCAGGCGGTGGGACCAGTTGTCGGCGAGGACCTTCACCGCCACCGGCGCCCGCAGCTCGTCGTCGTGCGCGAGCCAGACGGTGCCGAACGCGCCCGCGCCAAGGCGCCTTTCGAGCCGGTAGCGCCCGATCCGCTCGACGGAGTGCATACGACTATCATGCCTGGCCGTGGACCGATCCCGAGCAGAGCACCTGGTCGCGCCCGTCGAGGACCTCGCCCGGCACGCGGCGGCCGGGGACCGCGCGGCGCTGGAGGAACTGCTGCGCACGGTCCGGCCCGAGGTCCTGCGGCGCTGCGGCCGCTTCCTGCCCTGCCGGGAGGACGCGGAGGAGGCGGCCCAGGACGTGCTGCTGCAACTCGCCCGGAAGATCGGCACGTTCGAGGGGCGCAGCCGCTTCGGCACCTGGCTGTACACCGTCGTGGCCAACTGCTGCCGGCAGAAGTACCGCGAACTCAGACGGCGGTCCGCCGAGGTGCCCGCCCCGGCGGACGAGGTGCCGCGGGCCGACCCGCGCACCACCAGCGTCATCGCCGGCTCCCGTGTCGACCTGCTGGAGGCGCTGGAGCGGCTCGAGCGCGAACACCCGCAGCTGGTCGAGCCGTTGGTCTACCGCGACATCTGCGAGCTGGAGTACGCCGAGGCCGCCGAGCGGGCCGGGATTCCGCTGGGCACGTTCAAGTCGCGTCTGCACGAGGCCCGCCGGCAGGTCAGGCCCTGGCTGGCGGACCTGTCCTGAGCGGGCGGCCACCGGGCCCCCGGCGCCGTCAGTCCGCGTCGAGCAGCCCGATCTCCGCCCAGATCGTCTTGCCCTCCGCCGTGTGCCGGCTGCCCCAGCGCTGGGTGAGCTGCGCGACCAGCAGCAGCCCGCGGCCGCCCTCGTCCCACGTCTTGGCGCGGCGCAGGTGCGGGGCGGTGTGGCTGGTGTCGGACACCTCGCAGATCAGCGTGGCCGCGTCGTGGATGAGCCGGAGCCGGATGGGATGGGCGCCGTACCGGATCGCGTTGGTGACCAGCTCGCTCACCACCAGCTCGGCGGTGAACGCGGCCTCCTGCATGCTCCAGGTGTCCAGCTGCTCGACGACCTGCTTGCGGATCGGGCCGACCAGCGCCGGGTCGGCGGGGATGTGCCAGGTCGCGACCTGGGTGGCGGGCAGGCCGCGGGTGCGTGCCAGCAGCAGCGCCACGTCGTCCTGGGCGCCGCCCGGCGGGAGCAGGGCGTGCAGGATCCGGTCGCAGGTCTCGTCCAGCGAGTCGGAGTACGTCGCCAGGGCGTCGCACAGCAGCCGGTGGGCGGCGTCCACGTCCCGCTCGCGGGTCTCGATCAGACCGTCCGTGTAGAACGACAGCACGCTGCCCTCGCGCAGCTCCAGCTCGGCGCACTCGAACGGCAGCCCGCCCAGGCCCAGCGGCGGCCCGGCAGGCAGCTCGACCTGCTCGGGCACGCCCCCGGGCCGGACCACCACCGGCGGCGGATGGCCGGCACGGGCGAGCGTGCAGCGCCGCGAGACCGGGTCGTAGACCGCGTACAGACAGGTGGCGCCGACCTCGCCGGGGCTGCCGTCGCCTCCGGCCTCGTCGGACAGCCGCACCACCAGGTCGTCCAGGTGCGTCAGCAGCTCGTCCGGGGCGAGGTCGATGTCGGCGAGGGTGCGGACGGCGGTGCGCAGGCGGCCCATGGTGGCCGAGGCCTGGATGCCGTGCCCGACGACGTCGCCGACGACCATGGCCACCCGCATCCCGGACAGCGGGATCACGTCGAACCAGTCGCCGCCCACCCCGGCGCGCGCCGCCGGCAGGTAGCGCGAGGCGGCGTCCACGGCGGCCGTGCGCGGCAGCGAGCGGGGCAGCAGACTGCGCTGCAGGGCGAGGGCGGTCTCCCGCTCGCGGGAGAAGCGGCGGGCGTTGTCGACGCACACGCCGGCCCGCGCGGTGATCTCCTCCGCCAGCAGCACGTCGTCCGCGGTGAACGGGTCGGGACGCCGGAACCGGGTCAGGACCGCGACGCCGAGGGTCAGTCCACGGGCCTGGACGGGCACCGACATCGTGCAGTGGATGCCGTACTCCCTGACGCGGTCGGCGCGCGCCTTGTGCCAGCTCAGCCACTGGTCGATGTCGCCGGCGGCGACCGAGGCGACGATCGTGCGGCCCGCCATCAGGGAGTCGGCCTGGGGCGAGCCCGCGGGGTAGTGCTCGATCTGCCCGGGTTTGAGGACGGCCTCCGGGGTGCCGGGGTTCACCGAGGCGTGCGCGGCGCGGCGCAGGCCGATCGGCGCGCTCAGCCGGGGCGCGGGCTCGCCGTGCTCCGTCGGGTCGAGCAGGTCGATGCTGACCAGGTCGGCCAGCGCCGGGACGAGGACGTCGGCCAGCTCCTGCGCCGTGCGGGTGACGTCGAGGGTGGAGCCGATGCGCACGCTCGCCTCGTTGACCAGTTGCAGCCGCTCCCGGGCGAGGTAGTTGTCGGTGAAGTCGTGCGCGGCCAGGCACACCCCCCGCACCCGTCCCTCGGCGTCCGTGATCGGGGCCAGCCGGGCGAGCCAGGCGTGCGCGCGGTCCTCGCCGCCGGTGCGCATCCATGTCTGCACGTCCAGCGCCCGGCCGCTGGTGAGCACCTGGAGCATGTGCTGCTCCAGCTCCTCGCTCTCGGGCTTGCCGCCGATCTCGGGCAGCCGCATGCCCTGGATGAGGTGCTCGGGCAGCCCGATCACGTCGGCCATGGCGTCGTTGACGTGGCGCAGCCGCAGCCGGTCGTCGTAGACGGCGACGGCGCAGGGCGACTGGGTGAGCGCCGCGGTGGCCAGCGGGTCGTCCTCGGAGGGCGGGCCGCCGCCGTCCAGGGGGCTGACCACCAGCCAGCGGCCGGGGCTGCCGAGCCGTGCGGGCCGGTGATGGGCGAGCAGCCACGCGGAGACCTCGTGGCCGTCGCGGTGGCGCAATGTGACGGTGCCGTCCCAGCGGGGCCCCAGGGGCGCGATGGCGTCCGACGCGGCCAGCAGCCGCCGGGCGGGACGCCCGACGACCTCGGCGGCGGGCCAGCCCAGCAGCAGCTCGGCGCCCGTGTTCCACTCGACGAGCGTGCCGGAGTCGTCGAGGACGGCCCGAGCCGTCGCGGCATCGTCGAACGGATACTCCGGGCCCATCGCCACTCCATCGCGAACACTCACAGTGAACCGCTGGGTCACTTCGGTTCCAGACTAGTCCGTCGGCGCCCGGCGCGGACGGCGAACCCCGTCGCCCGCGCGGCGGGCGGGTCAAGGGGCAAATCCGGCCACTGCGCCCTCCTGAGACGGAACGCGCTTGCCGCACCCTTGACGCCGCCGAGTGGCCCACCGTCAGAATCTGTTTGTTCGCGATCAGTTGTGAGTACTTCTGGGCCCTGATGAGGGAGAAGCCGCGATGACGGTCACTCGCAGATCGGTTCTGCTCGCCTCCACCGCCGCGCCGGCGGCCGGAGTGCTCCTCGCCACCCCGGCGGCCCGGGCCGCCGAGGCCGCCGGGGGCGCGTCCGGCCGGCTGACGGTCGCCCTGCGTGACGGCTGGCGCTTCGCGCTGGTCGACCCGGGCGGGATCAGCGATCCGACCGGTGCCTACGCGAACGCCCCCGACCCCGCCTACGACGACTCGGAGTGGCGCGAGGTCGCCGTGCCGCACGACTGGAGCATCGAGCAGACCCCCACCACCGAGCACGGCACCACCAGCGGCACCGGCTTCTTCCCCGGCGGCCTCGGCTGGTACCGCCTGGCCT
The DNA here is from genome assembly GCF_023516615.1 of Streptomyces panaciradicis. Taxonomy (GTDB): domain Bacteria; phylum Actinomycetota; class Actinomycetes; order Streptomycetales; family Streptomycetaceae; genus Streptomyces; species Streptomyces panaciradicis. Next base: position 6,192 of record NZ_JAMGBF010000163.1, on the reverse strand, counting down.
TCACCCTGCCGCCCGCACTCGCCGGCAAGCGGATCTCGGTGGAGTTCGACGGCGTCTACATGGACTCCTCCGTCTACTGCAACGGCACGCAGGTCGGCCGCCATCCCTACGGCTACACCGGCTTCGCCCTCGATCTCACCGATCTCGTGCACACCGACGGCACGTCCACGAACGTGATCGCCGTCAGGGTCCAGAACCGGCTCCCCAGCAGCCGCTGGTACTCGGGCAGCGGCATCTACCGCGAGGCGCGCCTGGTGATCACCGATCCGGTGCACGTGGAGCGCTGGGGCACGTACGTCACCACGCCGGACATCACGGCCGAGCGAGCCGTGGTCAGGGTAAGGACCGCGGTGGTGAACGAGTCGGGGGCCGCGAGCGCGGTGGAGATCAGGTCGGCCGTGAAGGACCCCCGCGGCCGTACCGTGGCCCGCGCGGCGACCACGGTCACGGTCACCGACAAGGCCGCCGACATCCACGAACTGACCGTGCCGAAGCCCCTGTTGTGGGACTTCGCCACCCCGGAGCACCGCTACACCCTGGTGACCGAACTGCGCGTCGGCGGGAAGCCCGTCGACACCTGCCGCACCACGTTCGGCATCCGCGGCTACCGCTTCGACCCCGACGAGGGCTTCTCCCTCAACGGCACCCCCGCCAAGATCAAGGGCGTCGACCTCCACCACGACCAGGGCGCCCTCGGCGCGGCCGTCAGCCTCGACGCGGTCCGCCGGCAGATGACCCTCATGAAGTCGATGGGCGTCAACGCCTTCCGCACCTCGCACAACCCGCCCTCGCCTCAGATGATCCAGGTCTGCGAGGAACTGGGCATCGTGATGATGGTCGAGGCCTTCGACTGCTGGAGGACCGGCAAGACCACGTACGACTACGGCCGCTTCTTCGACGAGTGGTGCGAGAAGGACGCCACGGAGATGGTCCTCGCCGCCCGCAACTCGCCCGCGGTGGTGCTGTGGTCCATCGGCAACGAGATCCCCGACTCGACCTCGACCGCCGGACTCGCCATGGCCGACCGGATCATCGGCGCGATCAAGGCCGCCGACGACACCCGGCCCCTGGTCATCGGCTCCGACAAGTACCGCACCCCGCCCGCCAAGGGCTCCGCCGCCGACCTGATGCTGGCCAAGCTCGACGGCCTCGGCCTCAACTACAACACCGCCCGGTCGGTCGACGCCCTGCACGCGGCCTACCCGCACCTGTTCCTCTTCGAGTCCGAGTCGTCGTCGGAGACCTCGACCCGCTCGACGTACCAGGAGCCCGAGCACCTCAACACCGGCGAGAACCACACCCCGGGCGGACGCGCGACCTCCTCCTACGACAACAACCTCGCCTCCTGGACCATGAGCGGCGAGTACGGCCACAAGAAGGACCGGGACCGCAAGTGGTTCGCCGGGCAGTTCCTGTGGTCCGGCATCGACTACATCGGGGAGCCGACCCCGTACAACGTCTTCCCGGTGAAGGCGTCCTTCTTCGGCGCGGTGGACACCGCCGGTTTCCCCAAGGACATGTACCACCTCTTCCGCAGCCAGTGGACGGCCGAGCCGATGGTGCACCTGCTGCCCATGAGCTGGAACCACGAGGAGGGCGACACCGTCGAGGTGTGGGCGTACTCCAACGTCGCGAGCGTCGAGCTGTTCCTCAACGGCACGTCCCTCGGCACCCGTTCGTTCGACTCCAAGAAGACCGTCGACGGCCGCGCCTACCTGGAGACCACCGAGGCGACCGGCGACGACAAGACCGTCACCGGCGGCCCCTACCCCGGCAGCTACACCAGTCCGAACGGCAGCGCCGGCAAACTCCACCTGACCTGGAAAGTCCCCTTCGCCCCGGGCGAGTTGAAGGCGGTGGCCAGACGGGACGGCAAGGCGGTCGCGACCGACGTGCTGCGCACCGCGGGCAGGGCGCACGCCGTGCGGCTCACCGCCGACCGGGCGTCCGTCGCCGCGGACGGGCGGTCGCTCGTGTTCGTGACCGCCGAGATCGTCGACGCGCGCGGGGTGGTCGTGCCCGATGCCGAGGACCTGATCACCTTCGACGTCGACGGCGGCTCCCTCGCCGGACTCGACAACGGCCGCCAGGAGAGCGCCGAGCGCTATCAGGCCACCACCCGGACCGCCTTCCACGGCAAGGCGCTCGCGATCGTGCGCTCCGGCACCCGGTCCGGCCGCCTGAAGGTGACCGCGCGGGCACAGGGCCTGCGTGCCGATACGGCCACGGTGCGCACCACCCCGGCCCGCTCGGCCGCGACGACGCCTCCGCCGAAGTTCGCCCCCGAGCAGCCGCCCGCCCCGAACTACCCGCTCGCGGAAGCCAGTTACTCCGGACGCCCGGACACCCTGCCCGCCGCGATGCTCGACGGTGACGCGGCCACCGGCTGGTCCAACGCCTTCGCCAAGTCGGCCACCGCCCTGCTGCCCGCGTTCGGCGGAGCCCGGCCGCGGGACTGGGTGTCGGTGGACTTCGGGCGGCGCCGGAGCATGAGCCGGGTGGAGGTCTCCTTCACCGTGGACGCGACGCACGGCCTGCCGGCGTCCGTCGAGGCGGCCGTGTGGGACGGGGAGGCGTTCGTGCCGGTCGAGGGGGCGTCCGTGGAGTGGGCGACCGCCTCGGACGCGCCGAGCGTCCTCACCTTCGACGCGGTGACCGGCTCCCGGCTGCGGCTCACCCTGACCAGCCGCCACCCCGGTGAGACCACCGGCGCGGTACGCATCAGCAAGCTGGAGGTGCCGGCCGGTTGACACGCCGGTCGACGGTCCGGACGGCAAACCAGTGCCGTCCGGACCGTTGACGCGGTGTCATGGCGCCAACAAGCATGAGCGGCGTCCGCATCTGGGAGCGCTCCCATCGCTGGGGTGATGGGAGCGTTACCCGCACCTCCGCCCGAGGAGCCCAGACGTGAAACGACGCAGAACCGTCCTGCTGGCCCTGACCGCCCTGCTGGGCGCGGCGCTGACCGGCCTGCCCGCCGGGCCGGCCGCCGCCGACGAGGTCGAGCAGCTCAAGAACGGCACCTTCGACACCACCGCCGATCCCTGGTGGACGACGCCCAACGTCACCGCGGGACTGTCCGGCGGGCAGCTCTGCGCGGACGTGCCCGGCGGCACCACCAACCGCTGGGACGCGGCCGTCGGCCAGAACGACGTCACCCTCGTGAAGGGGGAGACGTACAGGTTCAGCTTCAAGGCGTCCGGTTCGCCCGCGGGGCACGTGGTGCGGGCGATCGTGGGCCTTCAGGTGTCGCCCTACGACACCTACTTCGAGGTGAGCCCGCAGCTCAGCGTCTCCGGTGACACCTACGCGTACACCTTCACCTCGCCCGTCGACACCACCCAGGCGCAGGTCGCCCTCCAGGCCGGCGGCAGCGCGGACGCCTGGCGGCTGTGCATGGACGACGCCTCGCTGCTCGGCGGGGTCCCGCCTGAGGTGTACCACCCCGACACCGGGCCACGGGTGCGCGTCAACCAGGTCGCCTACCTGCCCTCCGGCCCCAAGAACGCCACCCTGGTCACCGACGCCACGACGAAGCTTCCCTGGCAGCTGAAGAACGCGGGCGGCGCGACGGTCGCCCACGGCTGGACCGTGCCGCGCGGCACCGACGTCTCCTCCGGGCAGAACGTCCACTCCATCGACTTCGGCGGCTTCCGCAAGGCCGGCAAGGGCTTCACGCTGGTCGCGGACGGCGAGACCAGCCGGCCCTTCGACATCGGCCGCAGCGCGTACGAGCGGCTGCGGCTGGACGCGGTGAAGTACTACTACACCCAGCGCAGCGGCATCGCGATCCGCGACGAGCTGCGGCCGGGCTACGGCAGGGCCGCCGGGCACCTGAACGTGGCGCCCAACCAGGGCGACGCGAACGTCCCCTGCCAGCCCGGCGTCTGCGACTACACGCTCGACGTCACCGGCGGCTGGTACGACGCGGGCGACCACGGCAAGTACGTCGTCAACGGCGGCATCGCCACCTGGGAGCTGCTGAGCACCTACGAGCGCGAACGCCTGGCCCGCACCGGTCAGGCGGCGCGACTGGGCGACGGCACCCTGGCCATCCCCGAGAGCGGCAACAAGGTGCCCGACATCCTCGACGAGGCCCGCTGGGAGCTGGACTTCCTGCTGAAGATGCAGGTCCCGGACGGACAGCCGCTGGCCGGCATGGCCCACCACAAGGTCCACGACGCGCAGTGGACGGGTCTGCCCCTGCTGCCCGGCGACGACCCGCAGAAGCGGGAACTGCACCCGCCGTCCACCCAGGCGACGCTGAACCTGGCCGCGACCGCGGCGCAGGCCGCCCGCCTGTACCGGCCCTACGACCGCGCGTTCGCGGCGAAGGCCCTGACCGCCGCCCGCAAGGCCTGGTCCGCCGCGCTCGCCCACCCGGCCATGTACGCCTCGGCGAGCGACGCCACCGGAGGCGGCGCCTACGACGACACCAACGCCACCGACGAGTTCTACTGGGCGGCGGCGGAGCTGTATCTCACCACCGGGGAGAAGCAGTTCGCCGACTACGTGCTGAACTCGCCCCAGAACACGGCCGACATCTTCGGCCCCAACGGCTTCGACTGGGGCCGGACGGCGGCCGCCGGACGCCTGGACCTGGCGACGGTGCCGAGCAAGCTGCCCGGCCGTGACAAGATCCGCCGGTCCGTGGTCGAGGGCGCCGACCGTTACCTGGCCACGCTCGCCGCCCAGCCGTACGGAATGCCGTACGCCCCCGTCGACAACCTCTACGACTGGGGCTCCAGCCACCAGGTCCTCAACAACGGAGTCGTCCTGGCCACCGCCTACGACATCACCGGGGCGTCGAAGTACCGCGACGGCGCGGTCGAGACCATGGACTACATCCTCGGCCGCAACGCCCTGAACATCTCGTACGTCACCGGCTACGGCGAGGTCAACTCCCACAACCAGCACAGCCGTTGGTACGCGCACGAACTCGATCCCAACCTCCCGAACCCGCCGAGCGGGACCCTGGCCGGCGGCGCCAACTCCTCCATCCAGGACCCCTACGCGCAGAGCAAGCTCCAGGGCTGTGTCGGTCAGTTCTGCTACATCGACGACATCCAGTCCTGGTCGACGAACGAGACGGCCATCAACTGGAACGCGGCCCTGGCCCGGATGTCCTCCTTCGTGGCGGACCAGGGCTGAGGTCCCTCAGGGCCCTGGCTCGTGCTCCACGAGCTCCCTCGGCCGCCGGTGGGCGGTGAGGGTGTGCAGTTCGGCCTGGTCGAGCGGCTGGTGCACCTCGACGTACTCCCCGTGCGGCAGCCGCTTGATCACGCCGGTCTCCCGGCCGTGCAACACCAGCTCCGCGTCGCGGAGTTGAAGACCGATGCAGACGCGGCGGGTGACGACGAAGACGACCGCCGGGAGCACGAAGACGGCGACCCGCACCGTCCAGGTGACCGTGTTGATGGACAGGTGGAGCCGGGTGGCCACGATGTCGTTGCCGCCGCCCGCGAGAAGGACCAGATAGAGGCTGATCCAGGCCGCGCCGATCGCGGTGCGGACCGGGCGGTTGCGCGGGCGGTCCAGCAGATGGTGCTCGCCGCGGTCGCCGGTGACCCGGGCCTCCAGGAACGGGTAGACGCCGATGAAGACCAGCAGCAGCGGGAACACCACGACGGGTATCAGCACCCCGAGGACCAGGGTGTGCCCCCCCAGCGTGACCTCCCAGCCCGGCATCACCCGGACCAGGCCCTCCGCGAAGCCCAGGTACCAGTCCGGCTGGGCGCCCGTGGAGACCTGGTCGGGGCGGAAGGGGCCGTAGACCCACACCGGGTTGATCGTCGCCACTGCCGCGACCAGCGACAGCGCGCCGAAGACGAGGAAGAAGAAGCCGCCCGCCTTCGCCAGGTACACCGGCATGAACGGCGTGCCGATCACGTTGCGTTCGGTCCGTCCCGGACCCGCGAACTGGGTGTGCTTGTGGTACACGACCAGGATCAGGTGGGCCACCACCAGCGCCGCCATGATGCCCGGGATCAGCAGGATGTGCAGCGAGTAGAAGCGCGCCACGATGTCGTGGCCCGGGAACTCGCCGCCGAACAGGAACATCGACAGGTACGTCCCGACGACCGGCACCGACAGCAGCGCGCCGTTGACGAACCGCAGGCCCGTGCCCGACAGCAGGTCGTCCGGCAGCGAGTAGCCGAACAGGCCCTCGAACAGGCCGAGGAACAGCAGCAG
>NZ_JAMGBF010000162.1 GCF_023516615.1 Streptomyces panaciradicis | reverse complement strand
CGTTGACGAACCGCAGGCCCGTGCCCGACAGCAGGTCGTCCGGCAGCGAGTAGCCGAACAGGCCCTCGAACAGGCCGAGGAACAGCAGCAGCCAGCCGAACAGCCAGTTGACCTCGCGCGGCCTGCGGAAGGAGCCGGTGAAGAAGTGCCGCATCATGTGCGTCAGCATCCCGGCGACGAAGACGAGCGCCGCCCAGTGGTGCAGCTGCCGGATCAGCAGCCCGCCGCGCACGTCGAAGCTGATGTGCAGCGTGGAGGCGTACGCCTCGGACATCCGGACGCCGTTGAGCGGGACGTAACTGCCGTGATACGTCACCTCGTTCATCGACGGGTGGAAGAAGAGGGTGAGGTAGACGCCGGTGAGGACGAGGACGACGAAGCTGTACAGGCAGATCTCGCCCAGCAGGAAGGACCAGTGGTCCGGGAAGACCTTGCGCAGGTACTTCCGGCCGAGCGTGTGGATGCCGAGCCGGCCGTCGAGCCAGTCGGCGACGCGCTCGCCCCGGGCGGGCGTGCGGGTGTCGGTCACTCCTCCTCCTTGTGCACGTGCGTGAGCTTGTCGGGGTTGGTGACGATGTAGACGCCGCTGACCCGGTCGCCCTCGGGCGTGAGGTCCATGACCATCACGGCGTACGGGGAGTCGCCCTGGAACACCACGGCCGCGTCGTCGCCGTTGACCCGGCGGTAGCGCAGCTCCAGGTCCTGGGCCTCGCGCCGGCCGGCGTAGGAGGCGATGAGGCGGACCGCCTTGTCCCGGCCGTGCACCGGGCGCAGACCGGCCGGCTTGCGTTTGCCGCCGCCGTCCGTCCACACCGTGACGTCCGGCGCCAGGATCTCCATCAGCTCCCCGATGTCCCCGCCGAGCGCGGCGCGCACGAACCGCTCGGTGGCCTCCCGGCGCACCCGCGGATGGGCGCGGTACAGCGGCCGCCGCGCGTGCACATGGGTGCGCGCACGGTGCGCGAGCTGCCGTACGGCCGCCGGGGTGCGGCCGATGATCTCCGCGATCTCGGTGTGGGGGTAGCCGAAGACCTCGTTGAGGACGAACACCGCGCGTTCCAGCGGCGTCAGCGACTCCAGGACCACCAGCATCGCCAGTGACACGGACTCGGAGCGCAGCGCCGGGTCCTCGGCCCCGTCGGCGTCGGCGTCGGTGACGAGCGGCTCGGGCAGCCAGGGGCCGACGTAGGTCTCGCGCCGGCGGCTGATCGCGGCGCGGCGCTGCAGGGCGTGGTTGACGGCGATCCGGACCAGGTAGGCGCGCGGGTTGGCGATCCCGTCGGGGCCCCGGCCGGTCCACGACAGCCAGGTCTCCTGCAGCACGTCCTCGGTGTCGGCGACCGAGCCCAGCACGTTGTAGACGAGGCTGAACAACAGCTCCCGATGTGCCAGGTAGACATCGGTCGCCTCGTCCGTGACCGGACTTCCCGAGCTCTGTGTCATCTGGGGCCTCCCCGTCGGCGTGCTCACTACTGCGAGGCCGTGGAGGGGTCCGGATGTGACATCCGGAAGCGGGAATGTGACCCAGCTCTCAGGAGGATGCGCGCGTGTCACCCATGGTGCGGATTCCGGTCGGACGCGGAAGGTACCCCATCGCAGGCGCTCTGAGCAGGGGGTATTTACGATCCAGTACCCCGGCGGTACCGTGAGGGCATGCCAGCACTGAATGTGGAGTTCAGCGATCGGGAGCTCGAGGACCTGCGGCAGATCGCCAAGGAACGGGGCACGTCGATGAAGGCGCTCGTGCGGGAGGCCGCCGCCGCGGACATAGCCCGGCACCGGGCCCTGCAAGAAGGTGCAGAAGCGTTTCGCCGCTTCTTCGCCTCCCACGCCGACGAATTCGCGGCCGCCTTCCCCGACGACGAACCGCCCGCCGCGGGCGAGGGGCGGGTCGCCTGACCGATGGCATCCGTCATCCACATCGACGTGCCCTGGCTGCTCCAGCGCCACGAAGAGGTCCTCCCGGACCAGCCCACCGTCAACGACTTCTCCGCACTGGTCGCCGCCGTCGCCCGCCACCGCGTCGACCCGCCCCGCCTGGGCGTGGACTCCGACCCGGCCTGGCGTGCCGCGGCCCTGCTGCACACCCTCGCGCTGCTCAAGCCGCTGCCCTCGGCCAACGCCCGGTTCGCCTGCGCGACCGCGGTGGCCTACATGTTCGTCAGCGGCGCCGGCATCGACCCGCCCTACGGCGCCCTCGTCGACCTCGCCCGCGACCTGATGTCCGGCAAGGCCGACGTCTACGGCGCGGCCGACCGGCTGCGCTCCTGGCAGATCTGAGACACCCTTCAGGGCCGCCGACCGAGGGCGGGAGGATCAAGGTCGGCGGCCCGTTCGGCGCAGGAGAGCCGCCGTCCTGCGCGTGGCCTTCACGAAGGGGCCGGTACCCAGTGCACTACGGGGTGGTGCGCGCCGGGAGCGTGCGCGGGGCTCCGGCGCGTGCGCCTGTTTCACACGGGGCGCATGAAATGCGGAAAGTGCCAGTGGGCACAGCGTGCCGCCCTTGTGTCTGACTTTCTTTCAACGAGGCGGATGTTGCTCAAGTGCCTTGTTGGCTTGGGTGCGTTGTGCAAGGGTGAGCTAGCCGTGCGGGGGGAATGTCCGGGTCTTGTCCGTGCCACCCAGGGGGAGCCGGGTCGGACGGACGTACCCGAATTCACGCTCCGCGCGCCCGCCGTCCAAAAGGTGTGCACCAACAGGGGGCCTTTGCGGCGGCCACTGTGCCCGAGTGTCCTATGCGCCTGGGAAGGATCCCGCTCAGTGCCCACCCCCCACCCCCCTCGTCCACCCCACCCGCCCGCCGGCGCGGTTCCCGGAGAATCCGACGAGTACGTCGCCGCCCGGCTCCGGGGCCGCCCCGACCCGGAGGTGTCCCACTCCGTGGCGCTGCTCATGACACGCCACTGGAAACCGGCCCGCGACTACGCGGGCATCTGTCTGTCCAGCCGCGGCGAAGCCGCCGCCCTGGTCACGTCCGCCGCCTTCCACCAGGTACTCGACCGGCTGGCGCTGGGCGAGCCGGGCGTCGCCCTGCGCCCCCGCTTACTCGTCGCCGTGCGCGACACGGTGCGGACGTGGGCGGCGGAGGAGCGGCTGTCCGCCGTCGTCCCGGAGCTGCGCAAGCCCGCCGGGGCCCGCGGCATGCGTTCGGCGAAGTTCATGACGCCGGAGAACCGAAAGCTGGCCGACCGTTCGTTCCAGGCTCTTCCGGGAGTCGGCCGGTGTTTGCTCTGGCACACCGAGGTGGAGGCGGAACCGATATCCGTCCCCGCCGGCCTGCTGGGCATGGATACCGAGACCGCGTCGGCCACCCTCGAACAAGCGCGGGAGAAATTCCGCGAAGGCTGTGTACAAGCCCACAGGGAACTGGCGCCGACCAAGGATTGCCGGTTCTACAACCGTCTCCTCGATGTTCCGATTCGCCGGGGCGGCGCCTTGCTGCCCGATGTGCAGCACCATCTGACGGAGTGCCGCTACTGCCGATTCGCCGCTGAACAACTGAGTCATTTCGAAGGCGGGTTGGGAGTTCTTCTCGCCGAGGCGGTGCTCGGCTGGGGCGCGCGCCGCTACCTGGACACCAGACCGGGGCGCACGAACCTGCCGGCGCGCCCTCGGGGCTCCGCCCGGCACGGCGGCGGCCGCCCGCGCATCCTGCCCCGCATCCCGATCCCCGGCCGCGGACCCGAGGGCTTCCCGCGCACGTCGCGGGCGGTGCTGACCGGGGTGGGCGTCGCCTCGGCCGGGCTGCTCGCCGTGTTCGCCGTCGTCGGCCTGTGGTCCCACGACGACGGGGTCGACCCGGCCGCGTCCAACAGCGCCAGCGACGGCACGGCGCCGGGCACCGGGGCGGGGGCCACGCCCGGCACCGCGCACCTTCCCGCGCAGCCGGGAACCTCCCGGCTGCGCAACGCCGGGGCCGGCCTGTGCCTGGACATCGTGGGCGAGGTGAAGGAGGGCGCCGGGACCGAGCTGGCGCAGTGTTCGCGCGCGATGACCCAGCAGTGGTCGTACGAGGCCGACGGGCTGTTGCGCAGCGAGGCGGACCCGGATCTGTGCCTGGACTCGCACGTCGACGCCGGTGTGGTCGTGCTGGGCCCGTGTGCCGGGGACAAGGGGACGCGGCGCGACGACGTGCGCTACGACCTCACCGTGCAGGGGGAGTTGCTGCCCCGCTGGGACGAGCGGCTCGCGCTGGCGGCCACGACGACCGGCACGGACGCCGACATCGTCGTCAAGGTCCGCGACGGCTCCCCCTCCCAGCGGTGGCTGGCCGATCCGGGGGCCTCGGCGAGCCCGGGCTCCCTGTCGATCACCGGCACGGAACGGCCCCAGGCGCGGTGGGCGGCGGGGCAGGGAGCCTGACCCTGCCTCCTTGAACTCCCCTACACATTGCGGGAGTTCGGCGGTCATATGTGTGTCGCGCGGGGCGGTGGGGTCCTTCCCGGCCGTCCCGCGCGACAGCTCCGCCCCTCAGGCGGGTTCCTCGACCAGGTCGGCGGCGCCGATCGTGGCCGGGGTGGCGTGCCCCGACAGGGCGAGGGTGAGGTCCAGTTCGGCCAGCAGGCAGCGGATCACGTGCTCCACGCCCGGCTGCCCGTCGAGGCCGAGCCCGTAGACGTACGGCCGTCCCACGAGCACCGCCCGCGCGCCGAGGGCGAGCGCCTTGAAGATGTCGTCGCCGGTGCGGACGCCGCTGTCGAACAGGACGGTCAGCCGGTCGCCGACGGCTTCGGCGACGCGGGGGAGCGCGTCCGCGGCGGCCACGGACCCCGCGACCTGGCGGCCCCCGTGGTTGGAGACGACGACCCCGTCCATCCCGGCGTCGGCGGCGAGCCGGGCGTCGTCGGGGTGCAGGATGCCCTTGAGCACGATCGGGCCGTCCCAGTTCTCCCGCAGGAACGCCAGATCCGGCCAGGTCTTGGCCGGGTCCGCGAACATGCCGACGAAGTGCAGCACGGCCGCGTTCGGGTCCTCGTGCACCGGCTTGGCCAGGGCCGCCTGGAAGGCGGGGTCGGAGAAGTAGTTGGCGGTGCCGACGCCGTGCAGGAAGGGCAGGTACGCCTGGTCGAGATCGCGCGGGCGCCAGGCCAGCAGCGGGGTGTCGAGGGTGACGACCAGCGCGGTGAACCCGGCGGCCTTGGCCCGGTTCAGGAAGCTGCGGGCCACCTCGACGTCTTTCGGCCAGTACAGCTGGAACCAGCGCTCGGCGTCCCCCATCGCCTCGGCGACCTGCTCCATCGGTGTGCTGGAGGCGGAGGAGAGGATGTACGGCACCCCGTGCGCGGCGGCGGCGCGGGCGGCGGCCGACTCGGCCTCCGGGTGCATGATCGACAGCACGCCGACCGGCGCCAGGGCCAGCGGGGCGGGCAGCGCCCGGCCCAGCACCTCGACCGACAGGTCCCGCTCGTGCACGTCCCGCAGCATGCGCGGCACGATCCGGCGCCGCTCCAGGGCCGCCCGGTTCGCGCGTGCGGTGCTGCCGTCGCCCGCGCTTCCGGCCACGTAGCCGACCGGGCCGGGGCCGAGCCGCTGCTCGGTCAGTTCCTCCAGCCGGGTCAGATCGGTCGGCAGGCGCGGCACGGCACCTGACAGCCCGTTGAGATAGATCTCGTACTGGAAGTCCGCCCAGTGCTTGGCCATCCGTACGTCCCGCCTCTCGTCGTCGAGTACGCGCCGTGGTGACCATACTCGGCGGTATGCGCGGGGCCGGACACCGGCCGTCGTCTCAGGTCGTGGGGCCGGCCGGCGTGACGGCCGTCCTCTGGCCGGTCTCGATCACTCGCCGTCCGTCGGCGCGTCCTCCGGTTCGCTGTCGGGCCCCTGCTCCCGTACCCGCTGGACGTGTTCGAGGGACTCGCGCAGTTCGGTGAGCCAGTCGTCGGTGTGGCGCTGCACCAGGCGTACGCACCAGGCGAGGGCGTCGCTGCGGCTGCGGGCGACCCCGCCGGCGATGAGGGTGTCGAGGACCTGCCGCTCGGGCTGGCGCAGCCGGGTCATGACGGGCGCGGCGACATGGGTGAACAGGGCACGCCGGCCGTCGCACTCCACGCCCCAGGACACCTTGCGGCGATAGCGGTGCTCCGCCTCGCGGGCCACCTCGATCCGGGCCTCACGGGTCCGCTCCCGGAACTCCTGGATGCGGCCCTGCACCGCGGCCTCCCGCTCGGCGTCCGAGGTGTCCTCGGCGAGCCGGGGCGCGGGGATCCGGCCGATCACGGTGATCTCCTCGCGGTCGACCGTGACCTCGGCCGGTTCCTCGAAGAAGTCGTCCGGCAGCCGGCCGGTGAGCCAGCCGCGCAGATTCTCTCGCTGCTCGTTCGTAATCATGTAATGACGATTACTCGACCGCTCCATGAACACAAGGGGCTGGGAGGGAGTCCGCCGAGAGCTCAACCGGAATGTTTCAAGCCTATTAACGAAGCGATGAAAATCGGCCAGTTGGCTGCTTCAGGCGATCAAGAACCGCTCAGTTACGGGCCCGGCGTGTTCGATTTCCGTGACTTCACGCCACTGATTCAACACGCAAGGTTACTGAATCGCGTGGGGTCGAGGTGTGTTTCCGTCGCGGACTCGGCAGACTCGCGCTCGCCGGTTCCGGCACCACCCCTGAACGGTCCGGCTCACCCTCGAATCCTGCGGAAGGATGCACACGATGCGGAACACCGCGCGCTGGGCAGCGACCCTCGCCCTCACCGCCACCGCCGTCTGCGGACCCCTCACCGGGGCCGCTCTCGCCACGCCGGCCTCGCTGTACGCCCCCTCGGCCCTGGTGCTGACCGTCGCTCACGGCGACAGCGCCGCCGACGCCACCCCGCTGCGGGCGGTGACCCTCAGCTGCGCGCCCACGCCCTCCGGCACCCACCCGGCCGCCGACCTGGCCTGCGCCGAACTGCGCGCCGCGGGCGGCCTGGAGGGGCTGGCGCCGAGATCCGACGTGCTGTGCACCAAGCAGTACGACCCCGTCGTGGTCACCGTCGACGGTGTCTGGCAGGGCAAGCGCGTCTCCTACGAGCGCACCTTCTCCAACTCCTGCCTGAAGTACGCCTACGGAGCCGACGTCTTCGAGTTCTGAGAGACCGGCTGCCGAGAGACCGGGATCGCGTGGACCCCGTGGTCGACCTGAGCGGCTCGCGGATGGGGAGTGCGGGCACTCGCCGCGGGGCGACGACGATCTCGCCCCGGGGGTCGGACGGGCGGAGTGGGGCCGCCCGCCGATCCCCGGGTCACCTCCGCCCCTCCCCGGACGTACCGGGGAGGGGCGGAAAGCGTCTCAGCAGCCCGGTCCCCGCCAGCAGCCTGCGGATGCGGGGCTGGTCGGAGACGACCCGCAGCCGTCCGCCGTGCTCCCTCGCCCGTGCCTCGGCCCGGCACAGCACCCGCAGCCCCGAGCAGTCGAAGAACTCCACGCGCCGCAGATCCACCAGCACGTCCGGCCGCGCCCCGGCGGTCGCGGCGTCCAGATGCTCCCCGAGCGCCCCCGCCGTCGCCAGATCGATCTCGCCGGCGGCCTCGACCACGGTGAACGGGCCCTCGAACCGGGTGCGAGCGTGGGGGTTCGCCGCGGGCGGTCCGCCCGCACGGTCGTCCGCGTCCGCATCCGGGGTCATGGCCGCTCCACCTCGGCAAGGGGCCCATTCGGTCTCGGTAGTTACCCGGAAGCGACGGCGAACATCCCTGGACGGCGGCACGCAAGACCTGGTTCACCCGTCCTGGTGAATTGAAGCGAAAGCGCTTGACTTTCCGATTATGTGGCTACGCGCGGTCGCGATGGCTGGTGTCGCACCACGGGAACCGGCGGCTGCGCCGGCAGGTGCACACGGCGACCCGGAAGCGGTCGGAGCGGACGGTGCTGCCGTCCTCCAGTTCGACCTCGACCGGGCCCTCGACGAGCAGGGGGCCGCGGCGCTGGACCGTGAGGCGGCGCGCACTGTCAGACGGGGAGTTCGGCACGGACGATCACCAGCTCTTCCTTCTCGTCGTCGGCGGTCAGCATGCCCTGTCTGCGCAGCCAGCCGGCCCGCTGCCGCAGCACGGGACCGAACGGGATGAAGTGCCGCCGCGTCACCGACGCCCGCATCCCGGCGTCCTGCAGATGGTCGACGGTCCGCTCCGGGCCGCTCAGCGCGGAGTGGATCATCAGCAGGACACCGCCGGGCCGCAGCAGGTCCGGGGCCTCGCGGCAGATCCGGTCCAGGACGAGCCGGCCGTCCCCGCCCGCGTCCCAGGCGCGGGCCGCCCTGCGCGGCCGGGCCCGCTCGGCGGGCGCGGGCACGTAGGGCGGGTTGGACAGGATCAGGTCGAACCGCTGATCGCGCACCGGTGCGAACAGGTCCCCGCGCCGGATGCGCAGCGGCAGCCCCGCCATCCGGGCGTTCAGACGTGCGGCGCACACCGCCCGCCACGACACATCCACCGCGGTCACCCGCGTGCCGCGGCGCGCCGCGGCCAGGGCCAGGGCGCCGGTGCCGGTACCGACGTCGAGGACGTCCGCGCCCGGCGGCAACGGCTCTTCGAACAGGGCTTCGGTCAGCAGATCGGTGTCTTCCTGCGGGGAGTAGACACCCGGCGGTACCAGTGGATTCACCCGACCCAGGTACCCCGGCAATCAGTAAATATGGGAGATTTCGGAAAGATCCGGAGAACGCAGGGAGGAACGGCCCGCCCGCCAGTCCTCGAGCAGCCGGGCGGCGAACCGGTCCTCGACGTGTCCCGTCGCGTCGATGCCGAACACCACGTCCGGCGCCAGATGCGGCTGCTCCTCCAGCAGACCGCCGATGACCTCGTGCCGTACGACCTGCTCGTGAACGGCGTCGGCCTCCACGTGCTCGTCGTAGAAGTGCTCGGCCGCGGGCCCCGCCCCCGTGCGGCGCATCGCGTCGGCCAGCCGCCGCGAGCCCGGCGACGAGGTGATCTCGACGGCCGCGAAATGGCCGACCAGGGCGCCGCGCAGAGCCCGGTGCAAGCCGAAGAGGGACATCAGGTTGACGGTGGCGAGCATCTCCGCGCTCGCCGCGTCGACATAGCGGCCGTACGTCGTGTCCAGGCCCAGGTCCGTCATCAGGTTCGCGAACAGTTGCGCGTGCAGCCGGTCGGCGCGACCCCCGCCGAACTCGTCGAACTCCACCGCCGCCATGGCCGCCTTCGCGCGCCCGGTGAGCCGCGGCAGCACCCAGGCGTGCGGGTCGGCCTCCTTGAGGTGGTACAGCGAGCGATGGGTGGCGTACTCGCGCACCTGCCACAACTCGCCCTCCTCGCGCAGGAAGTGGCTGACACCGCTGCCCTCGACGGGCTCGACGAGCAGGTCGCCCAGCGCGTCCTCGACGGTGTCGTGCACCGGGGTGTCGGCGCGCAGGGTGGTCAGGAAGCGGTGCTCCAGCGCCGCACGGGTGCGCAGCAGGTCGGTGTCCCACTCGCGCTCCGGGGGGACGCCCGCGAGACCCCGGTAGTGCAGTTCGTAGCAGAGGTACAGGGTGAGCTGGAGGTCGTCCCCGTACGGGTCGGCGGCGGCGACGGTCTCGGGCCGGGGCAGTGGGCCGGTGTCCAGCAGATACCCCTGCACACCGGCCGAGACCGGCCCTCGGGGCGACGGGAACAGCGGCCCTTCATGGTCGTACGACATGCCGGCCGGGTACCCCGGCACGGCCGTCACCAACGTCTCCCGTCGGGCCGGCACAGCGTGCGACCAGCCGTGACGTCCGGTCTCACCTGCCCTCGGACTCCTCCTGCGCGTGCCGGCTGGGTGTGACGGCGTCGGCCGCCTCGCCCTCGTCGTCCCGCTTCCCGCCGGACACCTCGGCGTCCTCGGCCTCCCGCAGGACCTCTTCCAGGGCGGTCTTCGGCGGCCGCTCGGTGTTCTCGTGGTTCTCGGGCACGGTGCCTCCCTTTCTCTCAGTGGCCGACGGTGGCGATCCGCAGGGGCAGCGGCTCGGGGGCGGCGGGCGACTCGTCGAGCCGGTTGACCTCCGCCCACCAGCCCGGGCCGTCCTCGATGTGCCGCAGCAGGACGCCCTCGCGGATCGCCCAGGGGCAGACGGTGACGGCGCTCAGGCCGGTCAGCTTCATGGCGGTGTGCCCGACCAGCGCGCCGGCCAGGCTCTGCGCGGCGCGCGGCGCGGAGATACCGGGCAGCCGGGCGCGTTCGGCCGCGGGCAGTGCGGCCAGCCGGTCGACGGCCATCCGCAGCTCCGTGCGGCGCAGCTGCCGCTCCACGAACGGTCCGTGCCGCCCCGGGGCGGCGCCGCACAACCGGCCCAGCTGCTGGAACGTCCGCGAGGTGGCCACCGCGGTGCGCGGGCCCTCCCAGCGGATCCGCGCGGCCACGTCCCGCAGCTGGTGGCGGACCTTGCGGCGCAGCGCCCGCAGCTGTTCCCGGGTGGGCGGGCCCTCGGTGGTGAAGAACTCGTGGGTCAGCCGGCCCGCGCCCAGGGGCAGCGAGGCCACGAAGTCCGGTATCCGGCCGCGCCCGAAGGCGACCTCGAGCGAGCCGCCGCCGATGTCCAGCAGCGCCAGCGGGCCCGAACGCCAGCCCATCCAGCGCCGCGCCCCGAGAAAGGTGAGCTCTGCCTCCAGCTCGCCGGGCAGCGTGCACAGCTGCACGCCGGTCCGGGAGCGGACGGCACGCAGGACCTCCAGGCGGTTCGGGGCGCTGCGCACCACGGCGGTCGCGAAGGCCAGCGGACCGGCCGCGCCCCAGCGCGCGGCGGTCCGGCTCGCCTCGGTGACGGCACGCACGAGCCGTTCGACGTCCTCTTCCGGGATGGCGCACCCCGGCCGCACGTGCTCCGACAGCCGCAGCCGCCACTTGGCCGTGTGGACGGGCAGCGGTACCCCGCCGTCGGCATCCGAAACCACCAGACGTACCGTGTTCGACCCCACATCCACCACGCTGATCCGCATGGGCCGGTGGGTACCCACTTCCGAGCGCGCCAACGCTCATCGCGGCCCGGGGCGCGCCGGTCCTGGCCGATAACCGCCGTCGCCGTGGCGCGCGAAGGGGCCGCCGTCTCCCTGCGGACGGCGGCCCCTGGTGCCGAGCGGCTCCCGGCGGGTGATCACATGTGGACGACCGGCGCGGCGTCCGGGTCCTGCTCCGGCACCCCGCGGCTGAAGAGCAGGAAGGCGATCACCGCGCCCGCGGCGAACATGACCGCCGACCACCAGAAGGCGGTGGTGTAGCTCTCGATCGTCGCCTGGGCCTGTACCAGCTTGCTGGTGGCGTCCCGGCCGGCCAGGTAGTCGGTCGCGGCGCTCGCGGCGAGCGTGTTCAGCAGGGCCGTACCGATCGAACCGCCCACCTGCTGCATGGCGTTGACCGTCGCGGAGGCGACGCCCGCGTCCTCGGCGGTCACCCCGCCGGTGGCCAGCTGCATGGAGGCCGGCATGACCAGGCCCAGACCGACGCCGGTCACGATCAGCTGGGGGAGGACCGCGCTGACGTAGCTGGAGCCGTTGTCGATGCCGGTCAGCCACGCCATGCCGGCCGCGGCGACGGCGAAGCCCAACGGGACGGCCACCTTCGGCCCGATGCGCGGCAGCAGGACCGTGGTGCCGAGCTGTGCGGCCACCATCAGCGCGCCCACCATCGGCAGGAACGCCACACCGGTCTTCGTGGGGCTGAAGCCGAGGTTGAGCTGCAGGTAGTAGGTGAGGAAGAGGAAGACACCGAACATGCCGCCGGCGGAGATCAGCACGGCGAGGAAGGAGGCGGCCCGGTTGCGGTCGAGCAGGATGCGCAGCGGCAGCAACGGGTGCGCGGCCCGGGTCTGCCACCAGGCGAAGGCGGCCAGCAGCAGCCCGCCCGCGGTCAGGAAGCCCCAGGTGAGCGCCGAGCCCCAGTCGTGGGTCTCGGCGTTGGAGAAGCCGTAGACCAGCGAGAACAGGCCCGCGGCGACCAGGATCGTGCCGGGCACGTCCAGCTTGCCGTTCCCGGCGTCGCGGTGGTTGGTCAGCAGCATCCAGCCGCCCACGAAGGCGACGACGGCGATCAGCACGTTCACGTACAGCGTCCAGCGCCAGTCGAAGGCGTCGGTCAGCACACCGCCGAGGAGCAGGCCCACGGCACCGCCGGCGCCGGCGATGGCGCCGTACACGCTGAACGCCCGGGCGCGTTCCCGCGCGTCGGTGAAGGTCGTGTTCAGCAGGGACAGCGCGGCCGGTGCGAGCAGCGCGCCGAAGGCGCCCTGCAGGGCGCGCGCGGTGACGAGCATGCCGAAGCCGTTGGCGGCTCCGCCGAGCGCGGAGACGGCGGCGAAGCCGACGACGCCGACCAGGAAGGCCGTCTTGCGTCCGAACAGGTCGGCTATCCGGCCGCCGAGCAGCAGCAGCGAGGCGAACGACAGGGCGTACGCGGTGACGATCCACTGCCGGTTGCCGTCGGAGAACCCGAGGTCGGCCTGGGCCGAGGGCAGGGCGATGTTCACGATGGTGGCGTCGAGCACCACCATGAGCTGTGCGACGGCGACGACGGCGAGGATCCACCATCTCTTCGCCGCGGGCGCGCCGGGCGCCTCGACGGCACCCGTGCGGGTGCTGTCGGTGAGGGTCTTCTGGGTCATGGGGGAACCACTCCAGGGAAGCCGTTCGGGATGCGGAAGCACGAAACCTCGGAACGAAACGGTTTCGTACAGATGCAGCTTAGACCGCGTTCTAGCGAAACGGCAACGTTTCGCTAGGTGTGGTGTCGGTCTCTTCGGGGCCGTGCCACGCTGTCCCAGGAGGACTGATCACATGGCCGTCGCTCTCACCGGTACCTGCCCGACCCTGGACGACGGCCGCCGGGCCGTCCGCTTCGCCCGCACCTACGACCTGCCCGTCGAGCGGGTCTGGCGGTTCGTCACCGACGCCGGGGAACTCGCCCACTGGTTCCCCTCCCGCGCCGAGATCGACCCGCGCCCCGGCGGCACGATCACCTTCGGCGCGGACCCGGACATGCCGGAGTCCACCGGCCGGGTGCTCGGCCTGGACGAACCGCGCCACCTGTCCTTCGAGTGGGGCGGCGACGAGCTCCGCTTCGACCTGGAGGCACTGGACGACGGGCGCACCCGCTTCACCCTGACGAACATCCTGCGCGCCGCCGGCACCGCCGCCCGCAACGCCGCCGGCTGGGAGATCTGCCTCGCCGCACTCGACGCCCACGCGCGCGGCGAGCGGTCCGGACAACCGCACGCCGGACCGAGCGCGCTGTGGAAGGAGTACTACGACGCCTACGTCGAGGCCGGTGTGCCCTCCGGGGCCCCCGTCCCCGGCATGGACTGACCGCTCCTCACGCCATCTGGCGCCGCACCAGCTCGTGCAGCCGCCCGCCCGTGTCCGCCAGCAGCTGCGCCGGCGGTCCCTGCTGGGCGACCTTGCCGTCCTCCATGACGATCACGCGGTCGGCGTCGAGGACGGTCGACAGACGGTGGGCGATGACGATCCGGGTGGCGTTGAGGGCCTTGGTCGACTCGATCACCGTGCGCTGGGTCTCGTTGTCCAGAGCGCTGGTCGCCTCGTCGAAGAACAGGATCCGCGGGCGGCGGATCAGCGCCTGGGCGATCATCAGCCGCTGACGCTGGCCGCCGGAGACGGCACCGCTGCCCGAGACGATCGTGTGCAGTCCCATCGGCATCCGCTTGATGTCCTCGGCCAGCCCCGCCATCTCGGCCGCCGCCATCGCCTCCTCCGGCGTGTACGGCTCGGTGCCGCAGATGACGTCCAGGATCGAACCGGTGAACGGCTGCGCGTGCTGCAGCACCACACCGCACTGGCGGCGCACCGCCGACTGGTCCAGCGCGGCCAGGTCCTGGCCGTCGTACAGGACACTGCCCGAGACCGGCTTGTCGAAGCCGATCAGCAGCCTGAGCAGCGTGGACTTGCCGCAGCCGCTGGGGCCGACGATCGCCACGAACTCGCCCGCGCCCACCTGGAAGGACACGTCGTCCAGGACCAGCGGACCGTCGTCGGCGTACCGGAAGGACAGCCGGCGCGCCTCGATCGCCCCCGACAGCGGACCCGGCCGGGTGCTCCCCGTGCGCACCTCCGGCGTCGCCTCCAGCACCGGCTTGATCTCCTCGAACAGCGGCAGCGCGGCCACCGCGGAGACGAACGCGCCGGTCAGCTGGGTGACTGAGGTCAGCAGCATGGTGACGGAGGTGTTGAAGGTGAGGAAGCTCGCCGCCGACATCGAACCGCGCGCCGGGCCGGCCAGCAGCATGAACATCAGCAGCGTGCACACAGGCAGGTAGACGGCGCCCATGACCGTCGTGAGGTTCTTGATGCGGCCGACCTTCTGCTGCAGTTCACGGCTGCGCGCGAACTGAGACGCCCAGGCCGCGTAGGCGTAGTTCTCGGCCGCCGCCACCCGCAGCTTCGGCAGGCCGCGCAGCGTCTGGAACGCCTGGTTGTTGAGCTTGTTGCCGAGCACCACCAGCTTGCGCTGCCAGCGCACCTGCCACAGGCCGAGGCCCAGGAACGCGCCCGCGATGACCACGAGCATGCCGATCGCCGCCAGCGCCATCGACGGGCTGTACCAGAACAGCAGCCCCAGGTTCATCGCACCGACCGTCACCGACTGGGCGACGACCGGCCCGATGCCCGCCATCATGCGGCGCATCGCGCTGATGCCCATCGCCGCGCTCGCCAGCTCACCGGTGGAACGCTCGGTGAAGAACTTCGTCGGCAGCCTCAACAGCCGGTCCCAGACGGCAGGTTGGAGCGTCGCCTCGATACGGCCCTCCAGCCGGAGGATGGTGAGGTTCTCCAGCAGCATGAAAGCCGCCGCCACCAGGCTCGTCACCATCACCGCCAGACAGACCTGCCCGATCAGGGTCGTCTGGGCCCTCGGCACGAACTCCCCCAGCACCTTGCCGGTCGCGACCGGCACCAGCGCGCCGATGGCGACCGTCACCAGGCCGCTGAGGAGCAGGTTCACCAGGTCGCTCCCGGTGCCCCGCATGCTGAACCGCAGCAGCCGCAGCGGGCTCAGCGTCCGGTCCGGCAACGGCCGGTAGAACATCACCGCGCGCGGCTCGAACTCCTCGGCGTTGGCCTTCTCGACCGGGGTCTCCCGGCCGGTCGCCGGATGCACCGCCACATAGCCGCCGCGCCGCCACAGCAGCGCGACCGGGGCGCCCGACAGGGCCCGGTGACCGACGAGCGGGCCGACGTCGTCCCGCCACCACGCACCGTCCAGGCGCACCGCCCTGGTCCGCACCCGGGAGGCGATCGCCACCTGTTCCACCGGGTCGAGCCGGTCGCTGCCGGTGCCCGCCTGCGTGCGGTCGGCCAGCTGGATGCCGGCCGCCTCCGCCACGAGCTTGCAGGCCGCGTACGTCGCGTCGGCGTCGGCGGTCGTGGCGCGCTGGGACGGGGACTTGCCGATGGAGGCGAGCAGCGTCCGGTCGGCCTGGGCGCGGACCGCCTCACCGGCCCTGATGCCGGCCGCCGTGCGCGTCTCGTGCGTCCGCTCCAGCTGCTCGATCCAGCGGTCCAGCGTGGTCAGCAGCCGGTACTGCTGGTCGACCATGCTCTGCCAGACCGCCGGGTCCATCAGCAGGTCGGCGGCGGCCTCGGCGCCGTACAGCGAGCCGTACTGGACGCTGCCGGGCGGCACCTGCATCCAGAACACGTCGTCGTCCGTGATCTCCGCGGCGCCCGCGGTCGCCATCGGCGCCTGGAAGAGGACGGACAGACTGCGGCCGACGCCGAGGGCGAGGGCGTACTCCAGCGGGCTCGTCGTCGGCGGCACGTACTGGGGGTTGCCGTACTCGTCGTAGGACCAGGTCTGGGTGTCGGCCGTCTGGTACAGCTCGCGCAGGCCGATGCGGTGCACCACGCAGTCGCGCAACGGCCGCGCCACCAGCGTGTGCTGCGGTCCGGCGACGGGGCCGAGGAGCAGCGAGCCCGCCTCCAGCCGGCCGAGGTGGTGCCAGTGGCCCTGCTGCACGGCGTCCACCGCGAACAGGTCCAGGCTGCCGGCCGCGACCAGCCACAGCACCTGGGGGCCCTCCAGGTCCAGCCGGGTCAGCCCCGAGCAGTCGACCAGCGTGCCCATGGACCCCAGAGCGCCGAGGACGAGGTCGCCTTCGTGTGCCGTCGTCATCTCATCGCTCCCTGACCAGCGCCGCGTACGCGCCGCCGCGTGCCACCAGGTCCTCGTGCCGCCCGCGTTCCACGATCGTGCCGTGCTGCAGGACGACGATCTCGTCGCTGTCGCGCACGGTGCTCAGCCGGTGCGCGATCACGACGCACGCGCAGCCGCGCCGGCGCAGGTTGTCCATGACGACCTGCTCGGTCTCCGCGTCCAGCGCGCTGGTCACCTCGTCCAGCACCAGGATGCTCGGCCTGCGCACCAACGCCCGCGCGATCTCCAGCCGTTGGCGCTGGCCGCCGGAGAAGTTGCGGCCGTCCTGCTCGACCTTGCTGTGGATGCCGCCGGGGCGGCGCAGCACGACGTCGTAGAGGGCGGCGTCCCGCAGCGCGTCCACCACCGCGTCGTCCGGGATCGAGGGGTCCCACAGCGCCACGTTGTCGCGCACCGACCCCTCGAACAGGAAGACCTCCTGGTCCACGAAGGAGACGGAGGCGGCCAGTGCCCCGCGCGGGATGTCGTCCAGGCGCTGCCCGTCGATGCGGATCACGCCCTCCCACGGCGCGTACAGGCCCGAGATCAGCCGGGAGACCGTGGACTTGCCGCTGCCGGAGCCGCCGACCAGGGCGACCTGCTGGCCGGGGCCGACGGTCAGGTCGAAGCCGGTGAGCAGGGGCTTGTCCAGCGGGTTGTAGCCGAAGGTGATGTTCTGCAGCTCGACGTGGCCGTGCAGCCGGCGCGTGGAGTCGCCGGCGCCGGGGCGCCCGTAGAGCGGGTCGGCCTGGAAGTTCTCGACGTCCTTCAGCCGGGCCACGTCGGCCGCGAAGTCCTGGATGCGGCCCGCCACGCCGTTGAGCCGGGTGATCGGCGCGGTGAAGCGGGTGACCAGCGACTGGAAGGCCACCAGCAGGCCCACCGAGATGCCGCCCTCGACCGCGCGCATACCGCCGATCCACAGGATCACCGCGCTGTTGAGCGAGGCCAGCGTCGGCGCGACCACGCCCAGCCAGGCGCTCGGCACACCGAGGCGCTGCTGCTCCTCCAGCGTGGTGGCGTGCTGCCCGGCCCACTTGCGGAAGTAGCCGTCCTCGCCGCCGGTCGCTTTCATCGTCTCGATCAACTGCAGCCCGGTGTAAGCCGTGTTGGTCAGACGGGCACTGTCGGCGCGCAGCTTCGCCGTGCGGGTGGCGCGCAGCCGGATCACCACGCGCATGGCGACGATGTTCAGCAGCGCGACGCCGATGCCGACGAAGGTGAGCTGGGGGTCGTACGTGTAGAGGAGCACGGCGTACAGGACCACGACCACCGCGTCCACGCCCGCCGCCGCGAGGTCGCGGGCCAGCGTCTCGGCGACCTGGTCGTTGGACTGCAGGCGCTGCACCAGGTCGGCCGGGCTGCGCTGGGCGAAGAACGTCACCGGCAGCCGCAGCAGATGGCGCAGGAAGCCGGCGCTGGAGAGCGTGGAGGAGATGATGCGGCCGCGCAGCAGGTTCGCCTGCTGCAGCCAGGTCAGCAACACGGTGAGCAGCACGCACGCGCCCATCGACGCGAACAGCACGCCCAGCAGCGAGGTCTGACCGCCGATCAGGAACATGTCGATGTAGGTGCGGCTGAGCGCGGGCACCGCCGCGCCGACCAGCACCAGCAGCAGGCTCGCCAGCACCGCGGCCGGCATCGTGCCCGCCGTGCCGCGCAGCCGGGCCGGCATCGCGCCCAGCACACCGGGCTTGCGGCCGCCCTTGGTGAAGCCCTCGCCGGGCTCCATCACCAGCACGACACCGGTGAAGCTGCCGTCGAAGTCCTCCATGGGCACGAAACGGCGGCCCTTGCCGGGGTCGTTGATGAACACCCCGCGCCGGCCGAAACGTCGGCCCATGCCGTCGTAGACGACGTAGTGGTTGAACTCCCAGAACAGCACGGCCGGCGTCTTGACCTCGGCGAGGGCGGCCGTGTCCATCTGCATGCCCTTGGCCGTCAGGCCGTAACTGCGGGCCGCCTTCAACAGGTTGCTGGCGCGCGAGCCGTCCCGCGAGACGCCGCAGGCGATGCGCAGCTCCTCCAGCGGGACGTGCCTGCCGTAGTGGCCGAGCACCATGGCCAGGGAGGCGGCGCCGCATTCGACGGCCTCCATCTGCAGCACCGTCGGGGTGCGGACCGTCTTCGCCTTCCCCGTGGGGACCGGGCGTTTGGGCGGGGCGGCGCGGCGTCTGCTCCGCGTCTCCTGGGTGGTACTCACGGCAGCAGCCAATCGACGGGACGCTGGTCGGCCAGCCGGATGGAGCCCGAGGCCGTCGTCATGGAGGTGAGGGCGAAGGGCGGGCCGTCCTTGGACGACCACTGGTAGCCGCTCTTCGTGGCGGACGACGTGTCCAGCTTCACCGTCACGGCCACCGGGCGGCCCTTCTTGGTGAACTGCTCGCCCAGCTGGCTGTCCCCGAGGAACGCGGCGATCTGCTGGGCGGATTCGGCGGAGCGGTCGACCGACTTCACATGCCCGCGCAGCACGCCGTACTCCTGCGTGGGCACGGAGGAGACGGTGAGGTCGACGGCGGCGTGGTCCGGTATGGAGGCCGCGTTCTCGGCGGGCACGTACACGGTGGCGTACAAGGGGTCCGAGGCGTGGGCGACCTTCTCGACCGCGGCGACGTTCGCCCCGGTCTGGATGATCTGCCCGATGGTGGCGGCGAGTCCGGTGATACGGCCCGCGGCGACCGTGCGGACGACGGAGTCGCCCTGGGCGGTACGGACCTTCAGGACGGGGGCGCCGGCCGGCAGCCGCTCGCCCTGCTTGGCGAGAACCGCCGTGACCTGGCCCGCGACCGGGCTCTGCAGGATGTAACTGCCCTCGCCGTGGGTGAGGATGGCGGGCGCGCTGACCGTGGAGGCCACCGAGCCGGTCACCGCCCACACCGAGGCGGCGGCCACCGCGGCCACGGTCACGGACAGGACCAGCCAGCCCTGCGGGCGGGCGAAGCGCACCGGAAGGTCGAGCTCCTCCGGCGACTGCAGCTTGGCGAGGGCCTGTTGGCGGAACTGCACGGAAATTCCCTCACCTGGAAACGAGGAAGGACCGGCTCGCGCGAGCCGGCTGGTTCAGGGCATCGACAAGCCCCGGAGCCGTCAACAGGCTCCGGGACTCAACGATCACAAAGGGTGCGATCAGAGACCGGCGACCAGGTTGGTGACCGGGGCGGTGTTCAGACCGGTGACACCCTCGACGGTGCCGACAGCCGTGTCGACCAGGCCGGAAACCGGGGCGACGCCGTCCACCAGGCCGGTGACGGTGCCGAGGGCGTTCACGGCCAGGCCGCCGGAGACGTTGTCGAGCTCGGCGTCGGAGATCTCGACGGTCTCAACCTGGGGGGTGGAGTTCATGATGGAACTTCCCTTCATATGGATATTCACAAGGGGGGAGCGGCCCCCTCTGGGGGACAGAGCGGCACCGCGACCGCAGGCACCCGGGCTCCGTCTCCGAAGCCCCGCGGCCCCCGCAGTGCGATGGATCAAAGCACGCCCCCGGTCCGCCCTTCCAATCAACCAACCGCCTCACCAGGCAACTTGCGTCGCTGCGGTACCGACGCGTGCAGGACTCTGCACGCGTCGGTGGCAGCTTCTTCACATGCGTCACGGCATCGGCTCGCCCGAGCGCTTGCTGATCGTCGCGCGAATCCGACACTCCCGCCGCAATGGCGTGGGGGCGGCCGGCCGGCTGTGCAGAACTCTCGGCCCCCGTGACTTCGTTGAGTATTCAATGTGCAGATTCTCGGGAGCCGTGATTGGGGGCGGCGATCACGACGTTCCGTCGCCGACCGGGTGCGGACCGTGTCGGCTCGTGAGGGTTCAGGAGGGTCGGCTCAGCCCAGCAGCGCGTAGACCGTGCTCGCCGTCGCCGCCACCGCCCCCGAGCTCTCCTCGGTCATCGTGATGTTCGCGAACGCCATGCGGCGGCCCAGTTTGGTGACCACCGCCTCGATCAGGACATCCGATCCGGTCACCGCGCGCTGGAACGACGTCGACTGCTGAACCGTCGTCATGGGCCCGTACCCGCCGCGCGCCGCGGACACCGCGATCACGGTCGCCGTGTCCGCGGCCGCCATCAGCGCCTGCCCCGACAGTCCGCCGCCCTCCCGCGCCAGGCGGTCCGACCAGGGAAGACGCAGGGTCGCCCGGTCCTCGCCCACCGCCTCCACCGTGAGGCCCAGTTCGAGAATCCAAGGGGCGAAGCAGGCGGAGAGGATCGTGTCGCCTTCGGCGGTCGTCATCGTCATATGGGCGATTGTTCCCCGAGCCGCAGCGCACGATCCGGGTCATGGCCGATTCCGCTCCGGGCAAAGCGAGTTGGCAAACGGAATTGAACGCACCGCGCGGCCCCTGCGTACCAACAGCCATCCAGGCGCCCAGAACGACAACAGCTGCCGAACGGCGGCACAGACTCCGGTCCCCCAGGAGGTCGAGAAGTTTGAGTCACAAGCGAATCCCGAAGCGCAAGGCCGCTATCGCGGCGGGCGGTGTCGTGGCGCTCGGCGCGGCGGCCATCCTGCTGCCGAACGCCAACGCCTCCCAGGACGGCTCGTCGGCCGGCGCCGCTCCCAAGACCCTGAAGGCCGCGGACGCCTCGGATCTCGCCGCGCAGCTCCAGAACGTGCTCGGCCAGGCCTTCGCCGGTTCCTACTACGACTCCGCCGCGCAGCAGCTCGTGGTGAACGTCGTGCCCGGCGACAACAACAAGGTGGTCGTCGAGGCGAAGAAGGCGGGTGCGAAGGTCCGTGAGGTCAAGAACAGCCTCGCGGCGCTGAAGTCGGGTGCCCAGACCCTGAAGGCCAAGGCGACCATACCGGGCACGGCCTGGGCGATGGACCCGAAGACCAACAAGCTGGCGGTCACCGCGGACTCCACCGTCACCGGCGCCGCATGGAACAGACTGACGTCGACGGTCAAGAGCCTCGGCGCCGACATGGCGACGGTGAAGCGCTCCTCGGGCACCTTCAAGACCCTCGTGTCGGGCGGCGACGCCATCTTCGCCCAGGCGCAGGGCGGCACGGTCCGCTGCTCCCTCGGCTTCAACGTCAAGGCCAGTGACGGCAGTCCGGCGTTCCTGACGGCCGGTCACTGCGGTGTGGCCGCCAAGCAGTGGTCCGACTCCGAGACCGGCCAGCCCATCGCCACGGTCGACCAGGCCACCTTCCCCGGCGCCGGTGACTTCTCCCTGGTCAAGTACGACGACCCGAACACCCAGGCGGCCAGCGAGGTCAACGTCGGCAACGGGCAGACCGTCCAGATCACCGCCGCCGCCGACGCCACCGTCGGTGAGACGGTCTTCCGGATGGGCAGCACCACCGGTCTGCACAACGGCCAGGTCACCGGTCTGGACGCCACGGTCAACTTCCAGAGCGAGACCGACCCCAACGGCGTCGACACCGTCACCGGCCTCATCCAGACCAACGTCTGCGCCGAGGCGGGCGACAGCGGCGGCTCCCTGTTCACCCAGGACGGCAGCGCGGTCGGCATGACCTCGGGCGGCAGCGGCGACTGCACCGCGGGCGGCGAGACCTTCTTCCAGCCGGTGACCGCGGCCCTGCAGGCCACGGGCGCCACGCTGGGCGACGGCGGCGCGGGCGCGGGTGCGGGCGCGGGCGACCAGGGCGGATCGGCCGACCCGTCGGCCTCCGCGAGCG
>NZ_JAMGBF010000161.1 GCF_023516615.1 Streptomyces panaciradicis | reverse complement strand
GGCCGGGCCCAGCCGCCCCGCCCGCTCCAGCAGCCGCCCCGCCGCCGAGGTCGCCGGGGTCAGCACGTCCGCCGAGCGCAGCCGCACCAGCAGGGCGAGGCACTGGGCGTCGGCCCCCCACGGCACCGTACACAGCGCCGTCGCGCCCGGCACCGTGCGCACCGAGGGCGCGTCGTCCGGGTCGGCGGAGGGCCAGGGCGCCACGCACACCATCGTGTGCGGGCCGTCGGCGCGGGAGCCGAGGGCGGTGCGCAGCTCGGCCACCGCCATGTCCCGCCGCCAGTCCCGCTCGGCGGTCAGCACCGCCCGCAGTTCCCGGGTGAGGTCGGCGCCGTGCTGGGCCTCGTCGGCGAGGAGGGCGCCGATGCGGACCGTGACCTCCATGGCGGCCGTCAGCTGCCGGTCTGTCGGGCCGGGGTCGGAGTCCAGCAGCCAGACGTAGCCGAGGACGACGCCGCGGTGGCGTACCGGCAGACAGATCCGCCCCCGGTACACGCCGGCCTCGGGCGTCGGCGGGATCCGGACCGGGCCCGTCGCCCGGGTGATGCCGAAGCCCTCGAACCAGGTGCGGACGGCCGCGGTGGAGCGCCGGGTGAGGATCGAGCGGGTGCGCACGGGGTCCAGCGCCGACGCGTCCAGCTCGTCCTCGCTGTCGTACGCCCCGAAGGCGATCAGCTCGAAGTCGCGGTTCTCCAGCGTCGCGGGGGCGCCGAGGAGTTCCGAGATCTCGTCGACCAGTTCCTGGTAGTCACCTCTGCTGTCCGCCGTCACACCGGCATTCTCCCGCACGACCGCCGTCGCTTCATACATCTGTCTGAGATCTGCGGCACGGATGCGTGACAGCTGTCGATGGCTGACGATCGGAGGGATCCTTAGGTTTCACGGTGGTTCTATCTGCTGGTTTGTGGAGGTGCCCCGTGCTGGGTCCCGTGATTCTTGCCGCGTCGCGCAGCGACCGGATGCGACGCCTGATCTCGGCGGCCCCGGTGACCAAGCAGGTCGTCGAGCGCTTCATCCCGGGCGAGACGGTCGACGACATCGTGCCGATCGTCCGCGAGCTCACGGGCCAGGGCCTGGAGCTGACCATGGACGTCGTGGGCGAGGACATCACCCGCCCGGAGCAGGCCGCCGCCGCCCGTGACGCCTACCTGGAGCTCGTCGAGCGGCTGGGGGAGCTGGAGCTGGGCGACCGCGCCGAGATGTCGGTGAAGCTGTCGATGTTCGGCCAGGCGCTGCCCGGCGGCCACGAGCTGGCTCTCGCCAACGTCCGTCCGGTCGTCGAGGCGGCCGCCGCCATCGGCACGACCGTCACCCTCGACGCCGAGGACCACACCACCCTCGACTCGATGTTCGCCATCCACGAGGAGCTGCGGAAGGACTTCCCGCAGACCGGCTGCGTCATCCAGGCCTACCTGTTCCGCACGGAGGCCGACGCCCGCCGCCTCGCCGCGGCCGGCAGCCGGGTGCGGCTGGTCAAGGGCGCGTACAAGGAGCCCGCCGAGGTCGCCTACCAGCAGAAGCACGAGATCGACAAGGCCTACGTGCGGGTCCTGCGGATCCTCATGGAGGGCGAGGGGTACCCGATGATCGGCTCCCACGACCCGCGCCTGATCTCCATCGGCCAGGAACTGGCCCGCCGGGCCGGCCGCAAGCCCGACGAGTACGAGTTCCAGATGCTCTACGGCATCCGCGGCGACGAGCACCTCCGGCTCGCCGCCGAGGGCCACCGCATGCGCGTCTACACCGCCTACGGCACCGACTGGTACGGCTACTTCATGCGCAGGCTCGCGGAGAAGCCCGCCAACCTGCGGTTCTTCGTGCGCAGCATGATCAGTAAGGGCTGAGCCGGCCCCCTCCCGCCCCCTCCCCGCGACACCCGCTCACGTACAAGGAGTTACGGAATCCATGGACGCTGTGACCCAGGTCCCCGCCCCCGTCAACGAGCCGGTGCACGGCTACGCCCCCGGCTCGCCCGAGCGCGCCCGGCTGGAGGCCAAGCTCAAGGAGCTGGCCGAGAACCCCATGGACCTGCCGATGACCATCGGTGGCGAGAAGCGGATGGGCGGCGGTGAGCCGTTCCAGGTCGTCCAGCCGCACCACCACAAGGCCGTCCTCGGCACCCTGCGCCACGCCACCCAGCAGGACGCGCGCGACGCCATCGACGCGGCCCTCGCCGCCGCGCCGGCCTGGCGCGCGATGTCGTTCGACGACCGTGCCGCGATCATCCTGCGCGCCGCCGAGCTGCTGGCCGGCCCGTGGCGCGAGACCATCGCCGCCTCCACGATGCTCGGCCAGTCGAAGACCGCCCAGCAGGCGGAGATCGACAGCCCCTGCGAGCTCGTCGACTTCTGGCGCTTCAACGTCCACTACGCCCGCCAGATCCTGGCCGAGCAGCCCCCGGCCAACTCCCCGGGCGTGTGGAACCGCCTCGACCACCGCCCGCTGGAGGGCTTCGTCTACGCGATCACGCCCTTCAACTTCTCGGCGATCGCGGCCAACCTGCCCACCGCCCCCGCCCTCATGGGCAACGTCGTGGTGTGGAAGCCGTCCCCGACGCAGACCCACGCCGCCGTGCTGCTGATGGAGCTGCTGGAGGAGGCGGGCCTGCCCAAGGGCGTCATCAACCTCGTCACCGGCGACGGCATCGCGGTCTCCGAGGTCGCCCTGGAGCACCGCGACCTCGCCGGCATCCACTTCACCGGCTCGACCAAGACCTTCCAGTACCTGTGGAAGACGGTCGGCAACAACATCGAGAAGTACCGCTCCTACCCGCGCCTGGTCGGCGAGACCGGCGGCAAGGACTTCCTCGTCGCCCACCCGAGCGCCGACCGCGCGGTGCTGAAGACCGCCCTCACCCGCGGTGCCTTCGAGTACCAGGGCCAGAAGTGCTCGGCCACCTCCCGCGCCTACATCCCGGCGTCCATCTGGAACTCCGGCTTCAAGGAGGAGTTCGCGGCCGAGGTCGACTACCTGACCATGGGTGACGTCACCGACCTGGCCAACTTCATCGGCGCCGTCATCGACGAGCGCGCCTTCGCCAAGAACAAGGCCGCCATCGACCGCGCCAAGTCCGACCCGGCCTGCACGATCGTCGCGGGCGGCACCTACGACGACTCGGTCGGCTATTTCGTCCGCCCGACCGTCGTGGAGTGCACCGACCCGGACAACGAGGTGTTCCGCACCGAGTACTTCGGCCCGTTCCTCGCCGTGTACGTCTACGAGGACGACAAGTACGACGAGATGCTGACGCAGATGGAGTCGGTCTCCGACTACGCGCTGACCGGCTCGGTCGTCTCCAACGACCGCGCGGCGGCGGCGTACACGATGGAGAAGCTGCGCTACGCGGCCGGCAACTTCTACATCAACGACAAGTCGACCGGCGCCGTCGTCGGCCAGCAGCCCTTCGGCGGCGGCCGCGCCTCCGGCACCAACGACAAGGCCGGCGCCCCGCAGAACCTGCTGCGCTGGACGCTGACCCGCGCCATCAAGGAGACCCTGGTCCCGCCGACCGACTACACCTACCCGCACATGGGCTGACGCCCGCGGACACACGGACGGGCCGGGTCACGACGACCCGGCCCGTCCGCTTGCTCAGCCGGGCATCTCCGTCCGCTCCCACCACTCGTACACCGGCAGCGTTCCCTCGGCGGTGTCCGCCTGGCGCGGCGTGGGACGGAAGTGCTCGTAGCCGTTGCGGAGTTCGATCTTCAGGTCGGCGCCGGGCGTGGAGACCGCGACGATGCGCGCGGGCAGGTCCTGCGGGCCGCCTTCGAGAAGTGCCTTGACCGTGTCGTTCATGACCTCACCGTTCCCTGTGTCGGATCGGATGCGTCTGCCGGCCGGGAGTCAGTCCGGCAGGACGAGTACGAGGCCGCCCTTGAGGTGGCCGGCCTCGCCCAGTTCGTGTGCCTTGGCCGCCTCGGCGAACGGCAGGGCCGCCTCGACGTGGACGCGGACGCGGCCGTCCGCGAGAAGGGCGGCGACCTTGGCGAGGCGGTCGCCCGAGGGTTGCGCCTGGACGACCGCGAAGCGCATCCCGCGGGCCTCCACGTCCTCCGGGGACAGCCCCAGATCGCCGGGGACCGCCGCCAGCAGCAGCCCGTTCGGGCGGAGGGTGTTCAGGGTGCGGGGGCCGAAGTCGCCGCCGACCAGGTCGAGGGCCGCGTCGATGTCGTGGACGGTGTCGGAGAAGTCGACGCTGGTGTGGTCGACGAGTTCGTCGGCGCCCAGGTCGTACAGGAAGCCGTGGCAGTCGGGCCGTTCCGTCGCGACGACGTGTGCGCCCTCCGCCTTGGCGAGCTGGACGGCCAGGTGACCGAGGGAGCCGGCCGCGGCGTGGATCAGCACCCGGGTGCCGGGACCGATCCGGGCGACGTCGATCAGGGCCTGCCAGGCGGTGAGGGCCGCCGTCGGCGCGGCGGCCGCGTGGACGTGGTCGACGCCGGCGGGCTTCGCGGCGAATCGGCCGGCGGGAGCGGTGACATGGCTGGCGTACCCGCCCGCGTCGATCATGCCGAAGACCTCGTCGCCGGGGCGGAAGCGGGTGACGGACCCGCCGACGGCCTCCACGGTGCCGGAGACGTCCCGGCCGAGGGTGAACGGGGGCTCCCCGAGGAGCGGGGCGATGCCCGAGCGCGCCAGCAGGTCGGCGGGGTCGACGCCCGCGGCCCGGACCCGCACCAGCACCTCGTCCGGGGCCGGCGTGGGGCGGAAGCGGTACTCGACCGTCAGGACCTCCGGTCCGCCGAAGCGGTGCTGCGTGATCACAGTCGCGCGGGGTTCTTCCGTGGCCATCGGGTCTCCCTCCCGAGTACGGACCGAGCACGGACCTGCGGCCGGTCCACGACCGCCTGAAGTCCATCGTGGCCCCCGGGCTCCGACCCGTACATCGTCCCAGACTTCCCCGGCCCGCGCCGCCTCGAAAGCGCAGCTCAGAGCGTTGTGACCCGATCCGCCGTCTCAGATAGTAGGAAGTCCGAGTAATTGTGGAGACAGACACGGCCGGCTCCCTTAGCTTTGTAGGAGCCGAACGTCTCGCTCGACAAGCGAATGGCGGTCCGGAGCCGGGCCCCGAGCAGGTCACCCCTGCGGCACCGCTCCCCGCCCCTTCCGGCGTCTCGCAACCCCTCTTATGGCACTCCCCGATGTCGAAGGAGTCGACTTCCCATGGCCGAGACGACCGCCCGCCGCCGAGTCCGTCACACCTCCCGCACGAGCGATTCCGACCGCAAGAACGCCGCGGCCGCCCTCCAGCGCGCCCTGGACCGCAGGGACAACGGCGGTTCGACCGGCCACTGAGCCGGGCATCATCCACCAGCCGGGAGCCGCCCGTCAGGGGTGCGGCGCGGGCTCATGCCCCGCGCCGCACCTCGAAGTGGTCGATGCGCTCGCCGCTCTGCGCCAGCGCCGACACCTTCAGCACCGGCCGCGGGCCGCTCACCGCCTCCACCGACAGCAGCGAGAAGCCGCGGTAGCGCACCCTCGACCACTGCACCGTCTCCTTGGCGGCCGCCCGTGACCTCGTCCACCGGAAGGTGTCGACGGGCTCGTGGCGCGTCACATGCCCCTCGTAGCTCTCCCGCACGCCGGAGGGGAAGCCGTACAGGTCCCGGCCCCCGCCGCCGGCGGTGACGTAGACCGTCCCGTCGCGCGTGGGGTCCGTCGAGGCCCCGATGGGAACCGCGCGTCCGACCGCCCCGCCGCGGACGGCGTCCGTCCGCTCGTAGACGTGGTTGTGCCCGTTGATCACCAGATCCACCTGGTACCGGGCGAACAGCGGCAGCCACTCGGCGCGTACCCCGCCGTCGGAGGCGTGCGTCGACGTCGAGTAGGCGCAGTGATGGAAGAAGACCACGACGAAGTCCACGCCCTTCGCCGCCCGCAGCGCGCCCAGCCGCTCGTCCAGCCACTTCGTCTGCCTGCCGCCGCTGTGGCCGAGGTTGGCGGGGATCTCGTACGACACGTCGTTGGCGTCCAGCGCCACGAAGCCGACGTTGCCGTAGGTGAACGTGTACGCGCCCGGCGAGTGGCGCGCGTCGAAGCCGCTGTCCGGCAGCGAGAAGCGGGCCAGCTGGCCGCCGTAGCCGTCCGGCGAGTACCACGCCTCCATGTCGTGGTTGCCCGTGGTCACCATCCACGGCACCGACCTGGCGACCGGCTCGTTCTGCTTGAGGAACAGGTCCCAGTACGCCGGGTCGTAGCCGTCCGACGTGCTCCCGCGGCCGTTGGTGTCGGCGTAGCAGATGTCGCCGGCGTGCAGGTGGAAGGCGGGCTTCCGGCGCAGCACGAGGTGGTCGTTGGCGGCCGCCGCCTGGCTCACGCCCTGGTCGCCGAAGGCCGTGAACACGAACCTCTCCGGCGCCGCGGGCGCGGTGCGGAAGGAGGCGATCGTGGAGCGGTGGGCGGGCGCGGCCGGGTCGAAGCCCTCGTGGCCGACGCCGTAGTAGTAGGTCGTGCCCGGCAGCAGGCCGTCGAGGGCGGCGTGCAGGTAGTACTGCTGCAGGGCCGGGCGCACACCGGTCACGCCCGGGGTGTGCAGGCCGCGGACCTCGGCCGGGACGCGCCGGCCCAGGTCGTCCGGGCGCGCGCCGAGGCGCACGTACGGCCCGCGCACCGCCAGCGGGACCTGCCACGACACCCGCATCTGCGTCTTCGGGTCGGCGCCGAAGGCGAGGTGGCGGCCGAAGGGGGAGAGGGCCGAACCGTCGACCGCGGAGGCCGGGGACGAGGCCCGCGGTGACCGGGTCGCCGTCCCCGGCGCCCCACCGCTGCCGCAGCCCGTCAGCAGCCCGCCCGCCGCCACCGCGCCCGCCGTCACCAGCGTGCGCCGCGGCACGAGCTTCGTCCGCAGGTACTCGTGCTGCTCGGCCATGCTCATCCGCTGCGCGAGCGGGGACGGAATGCCGACGTCGGGGAGGTCCATGACGGTGACGTTCCCCGCGGTGGTCGACGCCCGTCATACGGCAGGGTGAACCGGGGGTGACGCGTTGACGCGACGCGCCCTCGATGTCCGTATCGCGGACAGCTCATGTCATCCCATGGGACGAGGAGTAGGGTGCCGACATGTCTCGCAGCATCGATCTCGCAGTGATCCCCGGTGACGGCATCGGGCAGGAAGTCGTGGCCGAAGGCCTCAAGGTCCTCTCCGCCGTCCTCCCGCAGGATGTGAAGCTGGAGACCAAGGAGTACGACTTCGGCGCCAAGCGCTACCACGCCACCGGTGAGACCCTCACCGACGCCGACCTCGACTCCCTCAAGGGGCACGACGCCATCCTGCTCGGCGCGATCGGCGACCCGTCGGTCCCCTCCGGCGTCCTGGAGCGCGGCTTCCTGCTCAAGCTCCGCTTCGCCTTCGACCACCACGTCAACCTGCGGCCGAGCAAGCTGCTCCCGGGTGTGGCCACCCCCCTCGCCGGTGAGCCGAGCATCGACTTCGTCGTCGTCCGCGAGGGCACCGAGGGCCCGTACACCGGAAACGGCGGCACCATCCGCAAGGGCACCGAGCACGAGGTCGCCACCGAGGTCTCCGTCAACACCGCCTTCGGTGTGGAGCGCGTGGTCCGTGACGCCTTCGCCCGCGCCCAGGCCCGCCCCCGTAAGAAGCTCGCGCTGATCCACAAGAACAACGTGCTGACCTTCGCGGGCCACCTGTGGACGAACGTCTTCAACAAGGTCGCCGCGGAGTTCCCCGAGGTCACCACCGAGTACATGCACGTGGACGCGGCGACCATCTACCTGGTCACGCAGCCCGAGCGCTTCGACGTGATCGTCACCGACAACCTCTTCGGCGACATCATCACCGACCTCGCCGCGGCCGTCTCCGGCGGCATCGGCGTCGCCGCGAGCGGCAACATCAACCCCTCCGGCGAGTTCCCCTCGATGTTCGAGCCGGTCCACGGTTCCGCGCCCGACATCGCCGGCCAGGGCAAGGCCGACCCCACCGCCACGGTCCTGTCCGTCGCCCTGCTCCTGCGCCACCTCGGCTACGAGGCCGAGGCCGCCCGCATCGACGAGGCGGTCGCCGCCGACCTCACCGAGCGCGTCGGCAAGCCCGCCCGCTCCACGTCGGAGATCGGCGACGCGCTGGCCGTACGAGTAGCCGGCTGACCGGGCGGTTCACTCGAAGAAGTATTCGAAGCCGCCGGGTCACTCGCACCCGGCGGCTTTCGCATGTCCCCCGCCGGGTGCCACCATCATCCCCTGGGTCGCATTCACGCCGTTTTCTTCCCCGGCTCCCCGCTTGCGATAATCGAACGCGGAGCCGCGGAGTGAGGGAATGCTCGGACGTCCTAGCACTGGCCAATGGCAGCGAAGGGCGTGGCGCGGCCCGTCACTACACAACCGGTGAAGGACAACCACTCATGACGACGCCCACGATCGAGCTCAAGCCCTCCGCCAGCCCGCTCTCCGACGCCGAGCGCGCCGCGATCCTGGCGAACCCCGGGTTCGGCCGCCACTTCACCGACCACATGGTGACGATCAAGTGGACCGAGGGCCGCGGCTGGCACGACGGCCAGCTCGTCCCGTACGCCCCGCTCTCCCTCGACCCCGCCACGATGGTCCTGCACTACGCGCAGGAGATCTTCGAGGGCCTGAAGGCCTACCGCCAGCCCGACGGCTCCGTCGCCACCTTCCGCCCCGAGAAGAACGCCGAGCGCTTCCAGCGCTCCGCGCACCGCCTCGGCATGCCCGAGCTGCCCGTCGAGACGTTCATCGAGGCCTGCGACGCGCTGGTCCAGCAGGACAAGGCGTGGGTGCCCGCGCACGGCGGCGAGGAGTCGCTCTACCTGCGCCCGTTCATGATCGCGACCGAGGTCGGCCTGGGCGTCAAGCCCGCCAACGAGTACCTCTTCCTGGTCATCGCCTCCCCGGCCGGCGCCTACTTCCCCGGCGGCGTCAAGCCGGTCACCATCTGGCTGTCGGAGAACCGCGTCCGCGCCGTCCCCGGCGGCACCGGCGACGCCAAGACCGGCGGCAACTACGCGGCCTCCCTGCTCGCCCAGGCCGAGGCCGCCGCCAAGGGCTGCGACCAGGTCTGCTACCTCGACGCGGTCGAGCACAAGTGGGTCGAGGAACTCGGCGGCATGAACCTGTACTTCGTGTACGGGGACAGGATCGTCACGCCGACCCTGACCGGCTCCATCCTGGAGGGCGTCACCCGCGACAGCCTCCTCGCCGTCGCCCGCGACCTCGGCTATGCCTCCGAGGAGGGCCGCGTCTCCATCGACCAGTGGCAGGCCGACGCCGAGAACGGCACCCTCACCGAGGTCTTCGCCTGCGGCACCGCGGCCGTCATCACCCCCGTCGGCACGGTCAAGCGCGAGGGCGCCGAGTGGCAGCAGGCGGGCGGCGAGCCCGGCGAGGTCACGATGAGGCTCCGCGAGGCCCTGCTGAACATCCAGCGCGGCACGACGGAGGACAAGCACGGCTGGATGCACCCGCTCGCCTAGTCGCCGGCGTAGTCGTGGCCGCCTGGGGGCTGCCGCCCCCAGGCCCCCGCTTCGGCCTGGACGGCCTCGTCCTCGAATGCCGGACGGGCTGCGGGTGCCGCCCTCCGCCCGGAAGGTGCCCCGCGCTGCAGCAGCAGGTACGTCGCGCCTCCCGCCAGGCCCGACAGGACGAAGCTGCAGTCCACCCCGCCCGTCAGTGACAGCAGGGGGCCCTCGTACGACGGGAGGGAGACTGCCAGCAGGCCGACGGCGGCGCCGACGGTCCAGGAGACCGTGGCCGGGATGTTCCAGCCCGCCCGGTACCAGTACACGCCGCCGCGCGCACGGCGGTTGAAGACCTGCAGCGCGGCCGCGTCGTACACCCCGCGGCAGCGCACGAAGCCGATCAGGGTGATGACCGCCCACGGGGTGCCGATGGCGGTCAGCAGCAGCACGAAGGACGTCATGGCGTCCTGGGCGGTCGAGCAGTAGTGGCCGACGAAGACACAGGCCGTCGCGACGGCGGCGACCGCGCAGGTGGCCCGGGCCCGGGAGGCGCGCGGCAGGATCGCGTCCAGGTCGAGGCCCATGGAGTACAGCATCAGACCCGCGTTGCCCACCGAGCCCGCCGAGGCCGCGAGCAGCAGCGGCAGCAGGTACCAGGCGGGGGACGCCGACACCAGCGGGCCCGCGTAGTCCGCCGCCGCCCGCGCCGCGTACGCGGTGAAGGTGCCGAAGAGCTGGGGGACCAGCAGGCCGAGGATCAGGCCGAGCCAGGTGGCGTGCAGCACCCGGCGGGAGGAGTGGCGGGCCGGTGAGATGTAGCGGGTGTAGTCGCCGAGCAGGGTGATGAAGGCGATCGGACCGGACAGGCCGGCGGCCACCGCCGCGAGGAACCACGTCGGCCAGAAACCGCCCAGCAGATAGCCGCCGGCCTCCGGGAGCGCGGCGGTGGTGAAGTGCGGGGCGTAGGCGACGACCCCGAGCGCCAGCAGGGCGGTCATGCCGATCGCGAGGAACCGGGACATCGCCAGCAGCACGCGGTAGCCGTACACCGCGCCCGCGACGGTCGCCCCGGCGAGCAGCGCGTAGATGAGGGCGTACGCCACCCCGTCCACCGGCAGCCCGAACATCCGCCGCAGGACGCTCACCATCACGTCCCCGCCGATCCACACGGTCAGCGCGGTGTAGCCGAGGGCGAGGAGCAGGCCCACGACCGAGCCGACCAGGCGCCCCCGCACACCGAACTGGGCGCCGGAGGAGGTGGACAGGTTCGTGGCGGTGC
This sequence comes from Streptomyces panaciradicis, assembly GCF_023516615.1. Taxonomy (GTDB): domain Bacteria; phylum Actinomycetota; class Actinomycetes; order Streptomycetales; family Streptomycetaceae; genus Streptomyces; species Streptomyces panaciradicis. The sequence continues at coordinate 21,843 of NZ_JAMGBF010000161.1, read as the reverse complement.
GCAGGGAGATCAGGGCGAGCGGCGCGGTCAGGACCGTGCCGGCCAGCGTGCCCACCACGATCGAGCTCAGCGAGGACCACCAGTCCAGACCGAACGACGGCGGCAGCCAGCCGAAGATGATCACCCCCAGGCAGAGGTTGGAGCCGAGGAGGATCGAGACGAGGTCGCGCGGCCCGCTGGTGCGTTCCTCGTCGGGGATCGTGTCGACTCCGCGCTGTTCCATCGAGATCGGCATGGTGGGTCTCCCTCGGTTTGAGTGCCGCTCAATGTGAACCTGAGTGCGTCGTCGCGTCAAGCGTTTCGTATCGGGGATTCTCGGTTTAGAGTGTCGCTCTAAAGGAGGGATGCGAGATGAGACTCACCCCCACGGAACGCGACCGCCTGCTGCTCTTCGGGGCCGCCGAGCTGGCCCGCGCCAGACGGGCCCGCGGCCTCCGGCTCAATGTGCCGGAGGCGACCGCGCTCATCGCGGACACCGTGTGCGAGGCCGCCCGGGACGGCGCCCGGCTCGCCGAGGCCGTCGAGCGCGCCCGGTCGGTCCTCGGCCCGGCCGACGTGCTGCCCGGCGTCGCGGACGTCGTCACCGAGGTGCACGTCGAGGCGGTCTTCGACGACGGCTCCCGGCTCGCGGTCGTCACCGACCCGATCGGCGGCGGGCTGGGGGAGGAGGCGCCGGGCGCCCTGCTGCCGGGGCCCCTGCACGCCGACCCGGAGCCGGCCGTCCGGCTCACGGTCACCAACACCGCGACCGTGCCCGTCTCCGTCACCTCCCACTTCCACTTCTTCGAGGCCAACCCGCGCCTGGACTTCGTACGGGAGCGGGCTTACGGGATGCGGCTCGCCGTGCCCGCCGGGTCCTCGGTGCGGTTCGGGCCGGGGGAGTCGCTGGAGGTCGGCCTGGTGCCGATCGGGGGCGCCCGCGTCGCCGTCGGCTTCGCCGGGCTCGTCGACGGGCCGCTGGACGCGCCCGGCGCCCGCGAGGAGGCGCTGCGCCGCGCCGCGGCCTGCGGCTATCTGGGCGTCGGCGCCGAGGGGGCCGCGCGATGAGCCGCCCCGGAGGTCACCCCGCCGAGGCCCGCCGCCTCACCCCCCACGAGTACGCGGCCACCCACGGCCCGCGCGCCGGCGACCGCGTCCGGCTCGGCGACTCCGGGCTCACGGTCCGGATCGAGTCGGACTCCCAGGCGTACGGCGACGAGTTCCTGGCCGGGTTCGGCAAGACCGCCCGCGACGGACTGCACCTGAAGGCCGCCGCCGTGCGCGAGACCTGCGACGTCGTCGTGTCCAACGTGGTCGTCATCGACGCTGTGCAGGGCATCCGCAAGGTGTCGATCGGCATCCGGGAGGGGCGGATCTGTGCCGTCGGGCGGGCCGGGAACCCGGACACGCTCGACGGGGTCGACGTCGTCGTGGGGACCGGGACCTCCATCGTGTCCGGCGAGGGGCTGATCGCCACCGCCGGTGCCGTGGACACGCACGTCCATCTGCTGTCGCCGCGGATCATGGAGGCCTCGCTGGCCTCCGGCGTGACCACGGTCATCGGCCAGGAGTTCGGCCCGGTGTGGGGTGTCGGCGTCAACTCGCCGTGGGCGCTGCGGCACGCGTTCAACGCCTTCGACGCCTGGCCCGTCAACATCGGCTTCCTGGGCCGGGGTTCGTCCTCGCACGAGGCGCCGCTGGTCGAGGCGCTGGCGGAAGGGGGCGCCTGCGGGTTCAAGGTGCACGAGGACATGGGCGCCCACACCCGGGCGCTGGACACGGCGCTGCGCGTCGCCGAGGAGCACGACGTCCAGGTCGCCCTGCACAGCGACGGGCTGAACGAGTGCCTCTCGGTCGAGGACACCCTGCGCGTCCTGGAGGGGCGCACCATCCACGCCTTCCACATCGAGGGCTGCGGCGGCGGGCACGTCCCCAACGTCCTGAAGATGGCGGGGGTCCCGAACGTCATCGGCTCCTCCACCAACCCCACCCTGCCCTTCGGCCGGGACGCCGTCGCCGAGCACTACGGCATGATCGTCTCCGTCCACGACCTGAAGACCGACCTGCCCGGCGACGCCGCGATGGCCCGCGACCGCATCCGCGCCGGGACCATGGGCGCCGAGGACGTCCTGCACGACCTGGGCGCGATCGGCATCACCTCCTCCGACGCGCAGGGCATGGGCCGGGCCGGTGAGACCGTGCGCCGCACCCTCGCCATGGCCGCCAAGATGAAGGCCCAGTTCGGCGCCCCGGACGAGCACGACAACGAGCGCGTCCTGCGCTACATCGCCAAGCTCACGATCAACCCGGCCATCGCGCACGGCCTTTCGGACGAGGTCGGCTCGATCGAGGTCGGCAAGCTCGCCGACATCGTGCTGTGGCGGCCGGAGTACTTCGGGGCCAAGCCGCAGCTGGTGCTGAAGGCCGGCTTCCCGGCCTACGGCGTGGTCGGCGACCCGAACGCGGCCACCGACACCTGCGAACCCCTCGTCCTGGGACCGCAGTTCGGGGCGCACGGCGCGACCCCGGCGGACATCTCCGTCGCGTTCGTCGCCCGCGCCGCCCTGGAACTGGGCGACGACCGTATGCCGACCCGGCGCCGTCGGGTCGCCGTGCGCGGCACCCGCGGCATCGGACCCGCCGACCTGCGGCTCAACTCCCGTACCGGAGCCGTGGACGTCGACGGGCGCACCGGCCTGGTCACCCTCGACGGAGAGCCGATCAGCTCGCCGGCCGCCGACTCCGTCCCCCTCAACCGCCTCTACTTCCTCTGACAAGGACCCACCATGTCCGCTGCCGCCGACGGTTTCCGCATGCCCGCCGAATGGGCCCCGCACGAGCGCACCTGGATGGCCTGGCCCGGCCCCAACCCCACCTTCGACGACCCCGAGGACCTCGCCGCCGCCCGGATCGCCTGGGCGTCCGTCGCCCGTGCCGTCCGCCGCTTCGAGCCGGTGACGGTGGTGTGCGGGCCGGGGCAGTCGGCGGACGCGCGCGCCCTGCTCGGCCCGGGCGTCGAGACCGCCGAGCGCGACCTCGACGACGCCTGGATGCGCGACATCGGCCCGACCTTTGTGACCGACGGGCGTGAACTGGCCGCCGTGGACTGGACGTTCAACGGCTGGGGCGCACAGCACTGGGCCCGCTGGGAGCACGACGCGAAGATCGCCGCGCAGGTGTCGGACCTCGCGGGCGCGCGCACGTACGCCTCGAAGCTCGTCAACGAGGGCGGGGCGATCCATGTCGACGGCGAGGGGACGGTGCTGCTGACGGAGACCGTCCAGCTCGGTCCCGAACGCAACCCCGGCTGGACGCGCGAGCGGGTCGAGGCGGAGATCCACGGGATGCTCGGCACCCGCAAGGCGATCTGGCTGCCGCGCGGACTCACCGGCGACTACCCCCCGCACGGCTTCGGCACCCTCGGCCACGTCGACATCGTCGCCGCCTTCGCCCGCCCCGGAGTCGTGGTCGCGCACTCCCAGCCCGACCCCGCCCACCCCGACCACGAGGTGACCCAGGAGGTCCTCGGCCTGCTGCGGTCGCAGACCGACGCCCGGGGCCGCCGGCTGGAGGTCGTCGAGGTACCGGCCCCGACCGTCCTGGAGGCCGACGGCCACTGGGCCGACTACTCCTACATCAACCACTACCTCTGCAACGGCGGCGTCGTCCTGTGCGGCTTCGACGACCCGCGCGACGAGATCGCCGCCGGGATCTTCCGCCGGCTGTTCCCCGACCGGACGGTGACGCTCGTCGACGCCCGTACGATCTTCTCCGGTGGCGGTGGCATCCACTGCATCACCCAGCAGCAGCCGAGGATCTAGGAGCAGCGCATGGCCGGTGGGCGCAGACAGGCCCCGCCCCGGGAGGACGTCCTCGCCGCCGCCATGGCCATGATCGCCGAGGGCGGTCTGGAGCAGCTGACCATGGCGGCGCTCGGCCGCGAGGTCGGGATGAGCAGCGGCCACCTGCTCTACTACTTCCACTCCAAGGACGAACTGCTGCTGCGGACCCTGGAGTGGAGCGAGGGCCGGCTGGGCGCCGAGCGCAGCCGCCTGCTGGCCCGCCCGGGCGCGGTCCGCGAACGGCTCGACGCCTACGTCGACCTCTACGTCCCCGACGGCCACCGCGACCCGCACTGGACCCTGTGGCTGGAGGTCTGGAACCGCTCGCGGGGCGCCGACGAGGACGCCCGCGACCGCCAGGCCGCCATCGAGGGCGCCTGGCACCGCGACCTGGTGGCGCTGGTCGCGGAGGGCGTCTCACGGGGCGAGTTCCGCCGGGTCGACCCCGACCGCTTCGCCTCCCGGCTGCGGGCGCTGCTGGACGGCTTCTCCATCCATGTGGCCATCGGCCTGCGAGGCACCGACCGGGAGCAGGTTCTCGGCCATGTGCGCGAGTTCCTGGACGACGCGCTGGCGGCGGAGCCCACGGACGACTGATCGGCCGCCCGAGTTGTTCCCAAGGGGGCGGATCAACCCGAGGTGTCTGGTGCGGTTGCATCCGTTGAGCCCCCGGCGCGAGACCGGGAGACTTGGGGGCAGACACGATTCCGGGGGGTCATCATGTCCACTTCCGCATCCGGGTCCTTAGCGACCGGCGTCCTGGCGGGCGCCCTTCTGCTCGCCGTCACGGGGCTCGCGGCCCCGACGGCCGCCGCGGCTGCCCGCCCGCACCACGTCCAGCGCGTCAGCACCGCCGCCGACGGCACACAGGCCGACAGGGCCTCCGGCCCCGCCGCGCTCACCGCGAACGGCCGCTTCGTCGCCTTCCGTTCGGCCGCCACCAACCTCGTCCCCGAGCCGGGACACGGCGCCGAGAGCCAGTCCTACGTCCGTGATCTGCGCACAGGCGCGGTCGGCAGGGTCGACGAGGCGCTGAGCGTGCCGTCCCTGAGCGCCGGCGGCCGCTGGGCGGCAACCATCGGCTGGGGCGGCCACGACATCGGCGTCTTCCTCACCGACCGTGCCACCGGCACCCGGACCAAGATCGACGGAGCCGGGTTCAGGGAAAGCGCCTACCAGCCGTCGATCAGCGCCGACGGCCGGTTCGTGGCCTTCCAGTTCGTGCCGTACCACCCGTCGATCCCCACCCGGGTCGACGTCTACGACCGGATCACCGGCGGCCACGAGACCGTCAGCGACGGCCCGCAGGACGCCCCGGCCCGGGACATGTCCCACCCGTCGATCAGCGCGGACGGCCGCCTCGTCGCCTACCAGGACGACGGCGCGGGCGAGGTGTGGGTCGCCGACCGGCGCACGGGCCGGCACACCAGGGTGGACGACGGCACCCGTTCCGGACTGGTCCAGCTGAGTGCCGACGGCCGTACGGTCGCGATGAGTTCGGCGGACGGCGCGTACGTGCGGGATCTACGCACCGGGCGTGTCCAGCGGTTCCCCGGGATGACCGCACGGGCCGTCTCGCCGGACGGGCGCAGGCTCCTCTGTGCGGACGCGCAGGCGGCCCTGCGCCTACGGGACCTGCGCACGGGCGCCGACCGCGTCGTCGTGGCCGCGTCGGACGCGGCGGGCGCCGGTGCAGGCGCGCTGAGCGAGCGGAGCCTGGTCTTCTCCTCCGCCGCCCCCGACCTGGTGCCGGGCGACACCAACGGCGTCGCCGACGTCTTCGTGAGCCACCCGCGCTGACCACGCGGGGTTCGCATACTGAGACAACCGGTGAGCGCGGGGGCGGTCTGTGCCAGACTGCCCCCGTGCTCTCGTTCGCCACGATTATTGGCAGCAGGCGCGCCGGTCCGCAGTGACCGCCACGTACGACCAGGTACGGGCGGACACCGTCGTCCTCGACCCGCGCGCAGACCTCTCGCACCCGCGAGAGGTTTTTCGCATTTCTGGCCCACCTACAGCCGGAGGCACAGCGCGAGGGATCATTGGAGGACGGTGGAGCCGGTCATTCCGGTACGACCGAGATCCAACACAGGAGCCTTGACACCATGACCGAAACCAGCGAGCTCGACGATTCGTTCCACGTCTTCGACACGACCCTGCGCGACGGCGCGCAGCGTGAGGGCATCAACCTCACCGTCGCCGACAAGCTCGCGATCGCACGGCACCTGGACGACTTCGGCGTGGGCTTCATCGAGGGCGGCTGGCCCGGCGCCAACCCGCGGGACACCGAGTTCTTCGCCCGCGCCCGGCAGGAGATCGACTTCCGGCACGCCCAGCTCGTCGCCTTCGGCGCCACCCGCCGGGCCGGAGCCAAGGCGAGCGACGACCCGCAGGTCAAGGCGCTCCTGGACTCGGGCGCCGAAGTGATCACGCTGGTCGCCAAGTCCCACGACCGCCATGTCGAGCTGGCGCTCAGGACGACGCTGGAGGAGAACCTGGAGATGGTCCGCGACACCGTCTCCCACCTGGTCTCCGAGGGCCGCCGCGTCTTCGTCGACTGCGAGCACTTCTTCGACGGCTACCGCGCCAACCCCGAGTACGCGAAGGCCGTGGTGCGGGCCGCCTCGGAGGCCGGTGCCTCCGTGGTGATCCTCTGCGACACCAACGGCGGCATGCTGCCGGCGCAGGTGCAGGCCGTGGTCTCCACGGTCCTCGCCGACACCGGCGCCCGGCTCGGCATCCACGCCCAGGACGACACCGGCTGCGCGGTCGCCAACACCCTCGCCGCCGTGGACGCGGGCGCCACCCACGTCCAGTGCACGGCGAACGGCTACGGCGAGCGGGTGGGCAACGCCAACCTCTTCCCGGTCGTCGCCGCCCTGGAGCTGAAGTACGGCAAGAAGGTCCTGCCCGAGGGCAAGCTGCGCGAGATGACCCGCATCTCGCACGCCATCGCCGAGGTCGTCAACCTCACCCCCTCCACCCACCAGCCCTACGTAGGCGTCTCCGCCTTCGCCCACAAGGCCGGCCTGCACGCCTCGGCGATCAAGGTCGACCCGGACCTGTACCAGCACATCGACCCCGAACTGGTCGGCAACACCATGCGGATGCTGGTCTCCGACATGGCCGGCCGCGCCTCCGTCGAGCTCAAGGGCAAGGAGCTCGGCGTCGACCTCGGCGGCGACCGCGAACTGGTCGGCCGGGTCGTGGAGCGGGTCAAGGAGCGCGAGCTCAAGGGCTACACGTACGAGGCCGCCGACGCCTCCTTCGAACTGCTGCTGCGCGGCGAGGTCGAGGGAAGGCCGCTGAAGTACTTCGAGGTCGAGTCCTGGCGTGCCATCGTCGAGGACCGCCCCGACGGCACCCACGCCAACGAGGCCACGGTCAAGCTCTACGCCAAGGGCGAGCGGATCGTCGCCACCGCGGAGGGCAACGGCCCGGTCAACGCCCTCGACCGCGCCCTGCGGGTGGCGCTGGAGAAGATCTACCCGCAGCTGGCCAAGCTCGACCTCGTCGACTACAAGGTCCGTATCCTGGAGGGCGTCCACGGCACCGAGTCCACCACGCGCGTGCTGATCGCCACGTCCGACGGAAGCGGCGAGTGGTCCACGGTGGGCGTGGCCGAGAACGTCATCGCGGCCTCCTGGCAGGCGCTGGAGGACGCGTACACCTACGGCCTGCTGCGGGCCGGGGTCCAGCCCGCCGAGTGACGGTCCCCGGTGGCGGGCGCGGCGCCGGACCTCAGCCGCGGCTGAGCGTGCGCGTCACCCCCGCCACCACCGCCGTCGTCAGGATCCAGCCGACGCCGACCAGGCCGTAGGCGAGCGCCTGCACGCCCGCCTGGGCCCAGTGCCAGTCGCCGCGCATCCCCAGGCCGCCGACCGGGACCAGCAGGTCGAGGGTGTACACGACCGGGTTGAACGGCCCGCCCTCACCGGGCTTGTTCGGCACGGGCGTGTGGGCGTCGAAGACGAGCGAGCCGAGCAGGGTGAGCAGCGCCAGCCACAGCCCCGCGAGCCACGGCCGGTAGCCGTAGCCGACGACGCCGTCCAGCAGCCAGCCCCACAGCCGTCCCGCCGGTCCCAGTGTCGCCCGCCGGCACCGCTCCCGGACGAGCAGCACCCGCCGCGCCTCGTCCTCGTGCCCGGAGCGGCGGTAGTGCGAGGCGAGCTGCTCGTAGGGCTGGGGTGCGTAGACCGGCTGGCGGCGCAGCCAGGCGAGGCGGTTGGCGACGTCCTCGCGCCGGGTGCCGGCGGTCTCGCCGAGCCACTCGTACGTCAGCCCGTCCAGCCCCAGCGACAGCGGCCAGGTCGAGGGGTCGTCCTGGACGCGGGCCGCGTGCGCGGTCCGCAGGTTCACGCTCCCCGCCGGCCTGCGCGCGAACCGCAGGTCGAGCGCACCCACCTGCATCCCCACGCACATCAACGACGAGCCGGAGCCGAGCAGTTCGGCGTCGTTGAACGACACCAGGTCCTCGACCCGCACCCCGCGCAGCCGCACCCTGCCGTCGGCCCGGAAGCCGTGGGACAGCCGGACGGTGGACGCCTTGAGGGCGTCGCCGTGGAACGCGAACCGCTCCGGGTCCCCGACCGTGATCCGGGCCCCGCGCATCCACACCCCGCCCGCCAACTCGGCGCCGGGAAAACTCACTTCGCCGTCGGCGACGAAACCGTCCTCGCAGAACGCCCCGCCCCGCACGACCAGACCGCCGCCTTCGAGCGCGACCCGCCCCGGTGCGACCAGGTGCGCCCCGTCGAGCCGCAGTCCGCCGGCGATGTCGGCGTGCACCAGGTCGACGGCACTGCCGGAGCCGTCGCTCTCGCCGACGGTCGACCGGCGCAGGTCGAGCCGCCCGCCGACGTGGGCGGTGGAGGCCCGCAGCCCCGGCAGGACGCAGTCCACCAGCTCGAAGGCGAGCGTGCTCGCCCCCTCCAGGGTCACCGGCCCGTCGAACCGGCAGCCCTCGAACCGGACGGCCCGCCGTATCCCGGCCCCGTCGAGCCGGAGTTCCCCGGTGACGCGGGCGTCGCGCAGCAGGTACGGCCGCCCGCCCGCGTCCTCGTCGAGGATCTCCCGCCGGACGCGGTCGGCGTCGACTGCGCTGCTCACGGCTCTCCTCGCGGCGGGGCGGACGGGCCTTCAGACTATGCCGGGGACGTGGACGCGGGCCGGGTTCCTACTGAAGCCGCCACTTCTGGTTCGCGGCGCCCGTGCAGCTCCAGATCTGCGCGCGGGCGCCGTTCGCCGAGGAGTTGTCGGTCACGTCCAGGCACTTGTTCGCCGCGGTGTTCACCACGTCCCCGGTGGCGGAGGCGTACGACCACCGCTGGGCGCCGGTGCCGTTGCAGTCGTACAACTGCACCTTGGCGCCGTCCGCGGTCGAGGCGGAGGTGACGTCGAGGCACTTGCCCAGGGCGCGGATCGACCCGTCGCCCTGCACGGTCCACTGCTGGGCGGCGGAGCCGTTGCAGTCGTAGAGCTGGACGGCCGTGCCGTTCGCGCTCGAACCGCCCGCCACGTCCAGGCACTTGCCCGCGAGGCCCACGAACGCGCCGCTCGTGCCGCCGCCGCCGGACTGCGTGCCGTTCCAGGTGAAGGTGGCCGAGGTCTTGCCCGGCAGCGAGTAAGTGGCGTGCTGCGCGCCCCAGTTGATGGTGACCGTCTTGGCGGTCGAGGCGTCGTTGTAGGCGATCAGCGCCTTGGAGCCGTCGGGGTTGCGCCAGGCCACGTTCGGCACCGCCGAGGAGGCCGTGGAGGCGATGCGCTGGGCGCCGGGCCGGACGAACTTCGTGAGCTGGCCCATCGTGTAGTACTCGACCGTGTAGTCGACGCTCCCGCTCGCCCCGTCCCCGTTGTGCACGGTGATCAGTCCGGTGCAGGTGCCGCAGCCGCCGTTGTGCGGACCCATGTTCTGGTCCACGGCGAGGGACCACTTGGTCACCGACTTCGCCCAGTTGCGGGTGTAGTCGATGATGTTGTTCATGTCCTCGCGCTGCTGGTTGGCGATCCAGGTGCCGCCGGAGTGCTCGGTGCCGAAGGCGTCCAGGTTCGGGTACTGGTTGTGCACGGCGGTCTGCTTGGCGACGTCCCCGCCGTAGCCGTGCCAGGCGATGCCGCCGAAGTTGGGGTGGGTGCGGATCGCCGCGTCGTCCACGGAGGCGGCCGCGTAGGAGTCGTAGACGTCCCAGTTCCAGTCGTGCGCCAGGACCTTGGTGGACAGGCCCGCGGACTGCAGCTTCGGCAGCAGCTCGCTCCCCAGGAAGTACTGCAGGCCGGAGGCGTTCCAGCTCATCGACGGATAGCCGGAGCAGCAGGTCGGCTCGTTCTGCGGGGTGACGTAGGAGACGTCGATCCCCTGGTTCTTGTACGCCTGGAGGTACTTCACGAAGTAGTTCGCGTAGGCGCCGTAGTCCTCCGCCTTCAGCCAGCCGCCGTTGAGCGAGCCGCTGTCCTTCATCCACGCCGGAGCCGTCCATGGCGAGGCCATGACAGTCAAGGCGGGATTCAGCTGAAGTGCCTGCTTCGTCAGCGGCACGACGTCCGCGAGGTCGTGGGCGATGGAGAAGCTGTTCAGGTTCGGATCGCTCTGCCCGGCCGGGACGTCGTCGTACGTGTACCCGTACCGCGCCAGGTCCGACGCCCCCATGGGATTGCGCAGGAACGACAGCCCGATCCCGTCCGTGGGCGAGAACAGCTTGCGCATGGTCGCCTCCCGCGTGGCCTGGGAGAGCGCTCCGCTGCTGTTCATCAGCCAGGCCGCGGTGTCCGTGAAGGACGCGCCGCCTCCGGTGAAGGTCTGGAACCGGGTGTTCTCGTCGACGGTGATGTTCTCGCCGCCCCCGCCGGTCCCGGCGGTGAAGGCGAACGGGGTCTGCTGCTGCAGGCCGCGCGTGACATGGCGGCCGGCGGCGTCGTCGGTGGTGGTGAGCCAGGCGGTGACCTGTTCGCCTGCCGCGTGCGCCGGAGCGCCGACCGCGGTCAGGCCGGCCGTGGTGAGGAGTCCGGCCAGCAGGAGCCGGACCGTGCGGGGGGTTCTCCTCATGCTGTGTCGCCCTTCCGGAATGTCTGACGTGGTGTCTTGACGGGTCAGGGGGCCGTTAGTTAACTCACGGCGTGAGCTAAGTCCTGAGTGAACCATGAGAGCCGAGGGATGGTCTATGCCAAGAACCGCTCTGCTGGTCTCCACCGCCTTGCTGGCCGCCGCGCTGCCGCTGTCGTCGGCCGGCGCGGCCGGTGCGGCCGGTGATCCGCCGCCCGTCCCGGTGGACCGCTTCGAGGGCGAGGTCCCCTTCGCCTCCCAGCCGGCCGAGGGCATCTTCACCTGGGGCGGCGACGGCGACGACCCGCCCGCCCTGCAACTGACCGCCAGACCCGACGCCCCCGAGGGCGCGAAGGTTCTCACCGGCACCTACGACATCAGCGGCTACGGCGGCTTCACCCACGACTACGCCGCCGACGCCCCCGCCCACGACTGGTCCGCCCACAAGGGCATCCGCTTCTGGTGGGACGGCCAGCACAACGGCAAGAAGATCGCGTTCGAGATCAAGGACGGCGGCGCGAACGGCGAGGCCTCCGAACTGTGGACGACGTCCTTCACCGACGACTTCACCGGCTGGAAGCAGATCGAGATCCCGTTCACCGACTTCCAGTACCGCACGGACTACCAGCCGGTCGGCGGCATCGACCACGTCCTGGGGCTGACGCAGATGTGGGGCTACGCCCTCACCCTGCCCGTCGGCGTCAAGGGCGAATTCGCCATGGACGACGTGGAGTTGTACGGCAAGGCCGACCAGTCCCTGCGCGCCTCGGTCACCGCCGACGCGGCCGTCCACACGGTGCGCGAGGGCGGCACGGCCACCGTCCGGCTCACCGTCGCCACCACGGGCACCGCCCCGCTGGACGAACCCGTCACCGTCGCCTACGAGACGGCCGCGACCGGCACCGCCGAACCCGGCAGGGACTACACCCCGGTCTCCGGCACCCTCACCTTCCCCGCGGGCACCGCCTCCGGCGCGACCCGGACCGTCAAGGTGGCGACCCTGCGCGACAAGTCCGCCGAGACCGCCGAGACGATCCCGCTGAAACTGACGGTCACCGGCGCCAAGGCCCCGGCGGAGAACCCGCAGATCGTCATCGACGCGCACGGACTGCCGTATCTCGACGCCAAGTTGCCCGTCAGGAAGCGCGTCGCCGATCTCCTGTCCCGCATGTCCCTGACCGAGAAGGCCGGCCAGATGACCCAGGCCGAGCGCGGCGCGGTCGGGGAGGGCGCCGACGTCACCGCCTACGGCCTCGGCTCACTGCTCTCCGGCGGCGGCTCGACCCCCACGCCCAACACCCCGGCCGCCTGGGCGAAGATGATCGACGCCTTCCAGCTCCGGGCGCAGGCGACCCGCCTGCAGATCCCCCTCGTCTACGGCGTCGACGCCGTGCACGGCCACAACAACCTGGCCGGCGCCACGATCATGCCGCACAACATCGGCATCGGCGCCACCCGCGACCCGCAACTCGCCGAGCGGACGGGGGCGGTGACGGCCAGTGAGGTCCGCGCCACCGGCGTCCCCTGGGACTTCGCGCCCTGCCTCTGCGTCTCCCGCGACGAACGCTGGGGCCGCGCCTACGAGTCCTTCGGCGAGGACCCGGCCCTCGTGGAGTCTATGGAGACGATCATCCAGGGCCTCCAGGGGCGGGCCGACGGCAGGGACCTGAGTCACGGCGACAAGGTGCTGGCCACCGCGAAGCACTTCGTCGGCGACGGCGGCACCGCCTACGGCTCCTCCACCACCGGCAGCTACACCATCGACCAGGGCGTCACCAAGGTCACCCGGCAGGAGCTGGAGGCCGTGCACCTGGCGCCGTTCCGCACGGCCGTCGACCGTGGGGTCGGCACGGTCATGCCGTCCTACTCCTCGCTGGACGTCCTCGGCGACGGACAGGGCCCGGTGAAGATGCACGCCCGCGCCGACATGATCAACGGCGTGCTCAAGGGCCGCATGGGCTTCGACGGGTTCGTCATCAGCGACTGGAACGCCATCGACCAGCTCCCGGGCGACTACCCCGCCCACGTGCGCACCGCCGTGAACGCGGGCGTCGACATGATGATGGTGCCGTACTCCTACAAGGACTTCACCGCCACCCTCGTCGACGAGGTGAAGGCCGGCCGGGTCAGCGGCAAGCGGATCGACGACGCCGTGGCGCGCATCCTCACCCAGAAGTTCCGCCTCGGGCTCTTCGAGCACCCCTACGCCGACACCGCGAACGCCTCCCGGATCGGCTCGGCCGCACACCGGGCCGTGGCCCGGCAGGCGGCCGCCGAGTCGCAGGTGCTGCTGAAGAACGCGCACGGCGTGCTCCCGCTGAGGAAGAACCAGAAGGTGTACGTCGCCGGGTCCAACGCCGACGACCTCGGCAACCAGACCGGCGGCTGGACCATCACCTGGCAGGGCGCGTCCGGCACCCACACCCAGGGCACCACCATCCTCGACGCGATGCGCAAGGACGGGGACGTCACCTACTCCAAGGACGCCTCCGCGCCCACGTCCGGCTACGACGTCGGCGTGGTCGTCGTCGGCGAGACCCCCTACGCCGAGGGCGTCGGTGACGTCGGCAACGGCCACGACCTCCAGCTCTCCGCCGCCGACAAGGCGGCCGTCGACACGGTGTGCGCCGCGATGAAGTGCGCGGTGCTGATCGTCTCCGGGCGGCCGCAGCTCATCGGCGACCGGCTCGGCTCCGTCGACGCCCTGGTGGCGTCCTGGCTCCCCGGCACGGAGGGCGACGGTGTCGCCGACGTGCTCTACGGCAAGCGCCCCTTCACCGGCCAACTGCCCGTCACCTGGCCGAAGTCGGAGGCCCAGCTGCCGATCAACGTCGGTGACGCCTCCTACGATCCGCAGTTCCCCTACGGCTGGGGCCTGACCACCCTGACCAAGGTGCCGCAGGGCGGCGCGGGCGCTCTCAAGGCCCTCGCGGTGGCCGCGGGCGTCGCCGAGCGGGCCGGCGCGGACAGGGCGGGCCGGGCACTGGTGGCCAAGGCCCGGCTGATCGTCCAGCAGAAGGCGGGCCAGAACATCACGCCGGCCCTCGCCAGGCCCTTCGCCGACGCCGACCACCTCGCACTCACCGGGCGCTACGGGGCGGCCGTCCAGCGCCTGGAGACGGCCTGGAAGGCGGTGGACTGACCTGCGCCGATGACCGGCTTTGGGAGGCTTCGGGTAGCTTCGAACCATGAAGGCCGTCGTACGGACCCGAAGCCTCCCCGGGCTGCTGCTGGCCCTGGTGATCGTCCTGCTGACCGTGACCGCGCCCCGCGCCCAGGCCACGACCGGCATCTCGACGATCGCCGACGCCCTGCGCAGGAGCCCGGTCTACGTCGACCCGGCGGCCTCCGCCCAACTGTCCGCCGGCGACGCGGACGCGCTCGCCAAGAAGATCAGGGACGCCGACAAGCCCCTGTTCATCGCCGTCCTGCCCGCCGACTACCCGACCCGGAACCTGTTCACCGACCTGCGCACCGCCACCGGCATCACCGGCCTGTACGGCATCCGGCTCGGCGACCGCTTCGACGCCCGCGCCGACTCCTCGGTCCTGCCGCGCAGCGCCGTGCGGAACCTGGTCGGCAGCGTGCAGGGGGAGGACGCCAAGACCCAGCTGAACGACTTCGCCGACCGGGCCCTCGCCAACATGGGCGGTTCCGCGCCGAGCAGTTGGGGCTCCTCCGGCGGCGGAGGCGGACTGTCGTCCACCGCGCTGATCACCGTGGGCGTGGTGCTGGTCGCCGGGGGCGGCGGCGCCTACGCGCTCGTACGCCGCAACCGGCGCCGCCGGGCGGAGGAGCAGCGGGCCGCGCTGGAGCGGCTGAGGGTCGTCGTCGACGAGGACATCACGGCCTTCGGCGAGGAACTGGACCGGCTCGACTTCCACCCGGCGGAGGCCGGCGCCGACGACGCCATGCGCGCCGACTACGAACGCGCGCTGGACTCCTACGAGCAGGCGAAGTCGTCCATGGCCGCCGCCGCGAAACCCGAGGACGTCCGGTCCGTCACCCAGGCCCTGGAGGACGGCCGGTTCAGCCTCGCCCAGCTCGCCGCCCGCCGCGAGGGCCGCCCGCTGCCCGAGCGCCGGCCGCCCTGCTTCTTCGACCCGCGCCACGGCCCGTCCGTCGCGGACGCCACCTGGACGCCCCCCGGCGGCGCCCCGCGCGAGGTGCCCGTCTGCGCCGCCGACGCCACCCGCCTCGCCGACGGCCGCGACCCCGTCGTCCGAGAGGTCGACACCGACTACGGCCGCCGCCCGTACTGGGACGCCGGCCCCGCCTACGGCCCCTGGGCGGGCGGCTACTTCGGCGGCGGACTGCTGCCCGGCCTCCTCGTCGGCACCCTCCTCGGCAGCATGATGGCGACCCCGTCCTACGCGGCCGACTACGGCACCGGCTACGGCGACTTCGGCACCGGCGGCTACGAGGGCGGCGACGTCTCCGGCGCGGACTTCGACCCCGGCGACTTCGGCGGCGGCTTCGGCGACGGCGGGGGAGGGGACTTCGGGGGCGGCGGGGACTTCGGCGGGGGGTTCTGACCCCCCCGGGCTCAGCCGTCCTCGGCGGAGGTCTCCGACGCCCCTGATCCGCCTTCGTCCGGCACCGGGACCTCGGCGTCCGCGAGGCGCTCCATCACGTCTGCCGCCAGCGCCAGCACGCCCCGTTCCGTCGCGCCGAGCGTCTCCAGGGCCCGCGCCAGCCACGCGTCCCGCTCGGCCATGTCCCGCTCCAGGGCCCGGCGTCCCGCCTCGGTCAGGGAGAGGACGGAGCGCCGCCGGTCCGTCGTGCCGGGCTCGCGCACGATCAGGCCCTCCGCCTCCAGCTCCGCGAAGACCCGGGTGAGCGACTGCGGCCGCTGCCGCTCGGCGTCCGCGACCTCACCGGGCGTGGACGGCCCGCGCCGGCGCAGATGCCCGAGGACCGTCAGCTGGTTGGGGCTGAGGCTTCCGGCGCCGCGCTCCTGCCGCAGCCGGCGGTTGAAGCGGAGGACGCCGTGCCGGACCCGGGCGGCTTCGGGAAGGTGTTCCATGAGGAGATGGTACGCAGACACTTACTATCTTGACGGCCGATTGGCCGCTATCTTGGGCACATGACGGCCACATTAGTACGCAACGCGTATGAAGCGGTGTTGACGATGACCGCCGTTCTGCTCTGCTGGGCGGCCGCCCTGGCGCTGGAGGACGCCTACGGACTCCACACCGACGTGCTCGTCCTCGCGGTCTGTCTGACGCTCACCCTCTCCGCGACCCAGCGCGCCGCCGACACCCGCCGCCGCCTCACCTCGCTGGTCCTGCTGCCCGCCATGGCCGGCGCCTCGATCTTCCTCGGCCGGCTGGTCGCCTCCCACTACGCGGCCGGCGCCGCCGTCTACACGGTGTGGATGGCGCTGGCCATCTGGATCCGCCGCTACGGGCCCACCGCCACCAGGATCGGCACACTGCTGGCCCTGCCGCTGATCGCCCTTCTGGTCGTCCCCGGCCCCGCGCTGCCGCCCGAGGCGCAGAGCGGGCTGGTGACCTGGGGCTGGTCGGCGCTGATCGGGGCGCTGGCGTGCGGGTCCGTCTGGCTGGTGCAGGCGCTGGGCGACCGGTTCGGGCCGTGGCGCGCCGAACCGGCCCCCGAGCCGCCGCGCCGCCCCTCCCGCCTCCACCCCCGCCCGAGCACCCGCATGGCCCTGCAGATGGCGGTCGGGATCGCCGCGGCCTTCGCTCTGGGCACCCTGCTCTTCGACCACCACTGGCCGTGGGTCGTCCTGACCGCGTACGTCGCCGCGAGCGGCAACCGGGGCCGCGACGACGTCCTGCGCAAGGGGATCGAACGGCTCGCCGGGGCCTGCGCCGGCACGCTGCTCGCGGTGGCCGTGGCGGCGGCCGGCGTCACCGGCCACGCCTGCGTGGCGCTGATGTTCGCCGTGCTCACCGTCGCGCTGTGGCTGCGCCCCCTCGGCTACGCCTACTGGGCCGCCGGCATGACCTGCGCCCTCTCGCTCCTCCTCGGCTACTTCGGCCAGGACGCCCAGAGCCTGCTGCCGACCCGGCTGGAGGGCATCGCCGTCGGCGCCGCCCTCTCGGTGGCCTCCGCCTGGTGGCTGCTCCCGGTACCCCGCGGACGGACGCGCGCCGCGAGAGCCGTCGTACGGCCGAGCGAGGGCTGAGAGGGCGTCTTCGGACGGCGGACAGGGGCTGACCTACTTCGCTCCTACGGTGGGGCCATGACCCCACGCGACGACGACGAACCCCGTGCCTTCGCCTCCGCCGAAGCCCTCGACACCTGGCTCGCCGCCCGTCCCGCCCCGCGGACCGGGCTGTGGGTGAAGGTCGCCAAGAAGGGCTCGGGGATCGTCTCCGTGACCTGGGCGGAGGTGAACGACGTCGCCCTGTGCCACGGCTGGATCACCGGGCAGCGCAAGGCGCTCGACGCCGCGTACTTCCTGCAGAGGATCACGCCTCGCAGGCCGGGGAGCCTGTGGTCGGTGGTCAACGTGCGGCGCGTGGCGGAGCTGACCGAGGCGGGCCGGATGCGGCCGGCGGGGCTCGCCGAGGTGGCGGCCGCCCGGGCCGACGGGCGGTGGGCGGCGGCGTACGCCCCGCAGCGGGAGGCCGAGGTGCCCGAGGACCTCGAGGCGGCGCTGGCGGGGGACCCGCGGGCCCGGGCGGCCTTCGACGGCCTCGGCCGGACCGACCGGTACCAGGTGATCTTCGCGCTGCTCACGGCCCGTACCCCGGTGGGACGGGCGGCCAGGCTGGCGGCCGCTCTCGCCCGGCTCGGCCAGCAGGCCCCGTCCGTGCGCGGCTGACCGGGACGGACCGAGCGCCCGCCTCCCTGGTGCGGGTCGGCGGGCGCTCTCGGGTGCGCGTGCGGGGCAGGCCCCGCACGGTGCGGCGACGCGTCAGGCGTTGCGGATCGCCGAGATGTCGAAGTTCAGCTTGATCTTGTCGGAGACCAGCACACCGCCCGTCTCCAGCGCGGCGTTCCAGGTCAGGCCCCACTCGGAGCGCTTGATCTCGGCCTTGCCCTCGAAGCCGACGCGCTCGTTGCCGAAGGGGTCCTTCGCGGCGCCGTTGAACTCCAGGTCGATGGTGACCGGGCGGGTGGTGCCGAGGATCTCGAGGTCGCCGGTGATGCGGTAGTCGTCGCCGCCCAGGGACTCCGCCTTGGTGGAGCGGAAGGTCATGGTCGGGAACTCCTCGATCTTGAAGAAGTCCGCGCTCTTGAGGTGCCCGTCACGGTCGGCCGACCCGGTGTCGATGCTCTCCATCTTGACGTCGATGGAGGCGGTCGAGGCCGACGGGTTGCCGCCGTCCAGGTGCAGCGAGCCGCTGAAGTCGTTGAACTTGCCCTTGACGTTGGTGACCATGGCGTGCCGGACGGTGAAGCCGATCGTGGAGTGCGCCGCGTCGATCGTGTAGTCGCCGGTCAGGGTGGTGAGGTCGGTGCTCATGGGGTGCTCCTTCGGGAGGATGTTGAACGTTGAACTACTCAACACGGATGACGGTAGACCTATTCCTTTCAAGTTTCAACATCATTCGGGAAGTGTTGGCGAGACGGCCGGAAGCTGGTAGACGCCCAGGGCATGAACTCTCGTCGTAGAGGCCTCATGAGACCCACCCGACGCGCCGTCCTGCTGGCCGCCGCCCTCCTCGCCACGACCGCGCCCCCCGCCCGCGCCACCGCCCCCGACCCCTACGAGACCCTCCGCCTGCGCTGGCTCGACCTCGCCCTCGGCACCGGCTACGACCCCGCCGCCGAGCCGTACGCCTCCCGCCTCGCCCGGACCGGCGAGCTGGCCCGCGCCTTCCGGGCCGCCATGGCCCCCACCCCCACCTCCCTCTGGCCCGGCCACCCCTACGACCCGCCCGCCGGCATCACCCAGAGCTACAGCCGCCTGTGGACGATGACCCAGGCGTACGTCCAGCCGGGCACCGGCTCCACCGGCGACCCGGCGCTCCTCGCGGACGTGCTGCGCGGCCTCGACCACCTCTCCGCCACCGTCTACAACCCCACCACCACCCGCTACGGCAACTGGTGGGAGTGGCAGATCGGCAGCCCGCGACTGCTGACGGACATCACCGCCGCCCTGTACGACCACCTCACCGACGCTCAGCGGCAGGCGGCCTGCGCGGCCGTGGACCACTTCGTCCCCGACGCGATGCTGACCGACTACTCCGGCACCTCCACCGGCGCCAACCGCGTCGACCTGTGCCGCTCGGTCGCCCTGCGCGGCATCCTCGGACGCGCGGACGCGAAGATCGCCCTCGCCCGGGACGCCCTCTCCCCGGTCTTCCCGTACGTCACCCGCGGCGACGGGCTCTACGCCGACGGGTCCTTCGTCCAGCACACCTGGGTCGCCTACTCGGGCACCTACGGCCAGGTCATGCTCGACGGCCTGGGGCGCCTGTTCACCCTGCTGTCCGGGTCCCCCTGGGAGGTCACCGACCCGAACCGGCAGATCGTCCTCGACAGCGTGGAGCACGCCTACGCGCCGCTCCTCCACGACGGGCTGGTGATGGACAGCGTCAACGGCCGCGCCGTCAGCCGGGGTTATCTCAAGAGCGATGACCTGCACGTGATGCGCAGCGACCACTTCCACGGGCAGGGCGTCATCGCCGCCATCGCCCTGCTGGCGGGCGGCGCGAGCCCGGCGGAACGCGCCCGCTGGACCTCGTACGTCAAGGGATGGATCGAACGGGACACGGTGACACCGATCCTGACGGCGCCTCAGTTCGACGTGGCCGACCTGGCCCGGCTGCACGCGGTCGCCGACGCGCCGGTCCCCGCCGCTCCGGAACCCGTGGCCCACCGCCTCTTCCCGGCCATGGACCGGGCCGTCCACCGCCGCCCCGCGTTCACCGCGAACATCGCCATGTGCAGCGACCGCATCGCGTACTACGAGTGCGGCAACGGCGAGAACCCGCGCGGCTGGCACACCGGCGCCGGGATGCTCTCCTGGTGGGCCGCCGGGCGCCCCACCGACCAGTACACCGACTGGTACTGGCCCACCGTCGACCCCTACCGCCTGCCCGGCACCACCGTCTCCACGCTCCGCCTGCCCGACCGCGCCGGCGGCGAGTGGGGCGCCCCCAAGCCGGACGTCCGCTGGGTGGGCGGCACCAC
This sequence comes from Streptomyces panaciradicis, assembly GCF_023516615.1. Classification (GTDB taxonomy): domain Bacteria; phylum Actinomycetota; class Actinomycetes; order Streptomycetales; family Streptomycetaceae; genus Streptomyces; species Streptomyces panaciradicis. Next base: position 1,872 of record NZ_JAMGBF010000161.1, on the reverse strand, counting down.
CGACGGCGAGTACGCGGCCGTCGGCCAGCACCTCAAGGGCCTCGGCTCCACGCTCCAGGCCCGCAAGTCCTGGTTCTGCCTGGCGGACGCGGTGATCTGCCTGGGCGCCGGCATCAACTGCGCCGACGGCGTCCCGGTGGAGACGGTGGTCGACAACCGGAACCTCGGGGAGGGCGGCACGCAGGAGTTCGTACGGGGGCCGGGCTGGGCCCACCTGGAGGGGCACGGCGGCTGGGTGGTGCCGCACGGCGACCTGCACACCCTGCGCGAGGACCGCACGGGCGCCTGGTCCGACATCAACACCACCAGCACCGACGAGCGGGCCACCCGCCGCTGGCAGACCCTCTGGCTCGACCACGGCACCGACCCGGTGGACGCCTCCTGCCTGTACGTCCTCATGCCCGGCGCCTCCCGGCGCGCGGTCGCGACCCGCGCCGCCGACCGGCACTGGCTGACCCTCCTCGCCAACGACACCGGCCGCCAGGCCGTCCACGTCCCCTCCCTCGGCGTGACGGCCGCCAACTTCTGGCAGCCCGGCACGGCGGGCCCCCTGACCTCCTCCGCGCCCGCGAGCGTCCTGCTGCGCCGGCACGGCCGCACCGCCACCCTCCGGGTGAGCGAACCGACCCGAACGGGGGAGCCGCTGGAGATCACCTGGGACCACCCGGTGTGCGGGGTGATCCGGGCCGACGATTCGGTCCGGGTACTGTCGACGGGCCGCCGTACGACCCTGCGCATTACCCCAGGCGTGTCATGTGCGACGCACGGATGTGAGCTGACTCTCGGCTGACGACTTTGTCAGCCCCCTACAACACGGACGCCCTCTGAGCAGTCGGAACGGCTGCATGCGGCCCTGGTTCTGTTCAGTGCTACCAGGAAAACGGGCCGGAGACTGTACGGAGTCGACGGCTCGCTTTCCCCGGTGTCCTTCGTAAGGTCACTACATGACCGTTTTGGATGAGGCGCCGGGTGAGTCGACGGGTGAGCCGACGGACGCGCGTGGACGGGTGGCCGAGCTGCACGAGATCCGTGCGCGGGCGCTGGCCGGGCCGAGCGAGAAGGCGACCGAGGCGCAGCACGCCAAGGGCAAGCTGACCGCCCGGGAGCGCATCGAGCTGCTGCTGGACGCCGGTTCCTTCCAGGAGGTCGAGCAGCTGCGCCGGCACCGGGCCACCGGCTTCGGCCTGGAGGCCAAGAAGCCGCACACCGACGGTGTCATCACCGGCTGGGGCACGGTCGAGGGCCGTACGGTCTTCGTCTACGCCCACGACTTCCGCATCTTCGGTGGCGCGCTGGGCGAGGCCCACGCCACGAAGATCCACAAGATCATGGACATGGCCATCGCGGCCGGCGCCCCGCTGGTCTCCCTCAACGACGGCGCCGGCGCCCGCATCCAGGAGGGCGTCTCCGCCCTCGCCGGCTACGGCGGCATCTTCCAGCGCAACACCAGGGCCTCCGGCGTCATCCCGCAGATCTCGGTGATGCTCGGCCCGTGCGCGGGCGGCGCGGCCTACAGCCCCGCCCTGACGGACTTCGTCTTCATGGTCCGCGAGACCTCGCAGATGTTCATCACCGGACCCGACGTGGTCAAGGCGGTGACGGGCGAGGAGATCACCCAGAACGGCCTCGGCGGCGCCGACGTCCACGCCGAGACCTCCGGCGTGTGCCACTTCGCGTACGACGACGAGGAGACCTGCATCGCGGAGGTCCGCTACCTGCTCTCGCTCCTCCCGCAGAACAACCGGGAGAACCCGCCGCGGGTGGAGAGCACGGACGCGGTGGACCGCCGCAGCGACGTGCTCCTGGACCTGGTCCCGGCGGACGGCAACCGCCCGTACGACATGGCCAAGGTCATCGAGGAGATCGTCGACG
>NZ_JAMGBF010000160.1 GCF_023516615.1 Streptomyces panaciradicis | reverse complement strand
GGTTCGGAAAGAGAACGACCTCTGAGATAGCCCGAAAATCGCCCGGTCGGTGTGCGATGTAGTCGACAGTCCTGCGCCGTGAATCAAGTAACGGCCGGAGTTCGATGAGTTGCTGTTCTCCTCGCTGGAGAATGTGTTGGTGGAGTCGGTCGAGGCAACCGACACGGTCGTCCGGATCGAGGCCCTGAGTACTGCTCGGCAGGCGACCTGCCCTGGCTGTGGGTACTTGTCGGGGCGAATGCACGGCTCCTATCTGCGGTTTCCTCACGATCTACCGACGGCGGGCAAGTCTGTCGTGGTGGCATTGAGGGTGCGCCGGTTCGTCTGCGCGGAGGGCTCCTGTTCGCGCAAGACCTTCGCCGAGCAGGTTCCGGGGCTCACTCGCCGGTTCGGCCAGCGGACGGAACGGTTGCGATCGACGCTCATCTCGGTCGGCCTCGCGCTCGCGGGCCGGGCCGGGGCTCGCGTGACGGATGTCTTCGGAGCGTCGGTCAGCCGGAATACCCTGCTGCGGCTGATCGCCTCGCTGCCGGATCCTCCGGTCACGGCGCCCCGCGTTCGGCATGGACGAGTACGCCCAGCGCAAGGGCCGCATCTACGGAACGGTGCTCGTCGACGTCGAGACACACCGCCCGATCGATCTCCTGCCGGACCGGGAGGCGGACACGCTGGCGGCCTGGCTCGCCGAGCGGCCCGGCATCGAGATCGTCTGCCGCGACCGAGCCCCTTTCTTCGCCGAGGGCGCGACCCGTGGCGCCCCACAGGCCATACAGATCGCGGACCGGTGGCATCTCTGGCACAACCTGGGCGAAGCCGCCGAGAAGTGCGTCTACCGACACCGCGGTTGCCTGCGCCCCGCACCAGCACCGCCTGATGAACCACCGGAGGAGGCGGAGCCGGCCGCGTCATCGCCCTAGCCGACGGGCCACCGGTTCGCCGAACGCACCCGCGCCAAGCACGCCACCATCCACGCGCTGTTGAAGGCCGGCCACAGCAAGCGGTCCGTTGCCCGGCAGCTCGGGATGACGCTCAACACGATCCTGCGCTTCTCCCGGGCAGCCACACCGGAGGAGCTGTTCACTGGCCAGTGGCAAAGCCGCGCGACCAAGCTCGACACCTACAAGCCCTACCTCGACCTGCGCTGGCAGGAAGGCTGCACCAACGCCTGGAAGCTGTGGGAGGAGATCAGAGAGCAGGGCTACCCGGACGGCTACGGCAACGTCCGCAACTACGTGAGCAGGACTCTGCGCGGCAAACCCCAGCCGGTCGGACACCGGCCGCCATCGGCCCGCGCCGTGACCCGCTGGCTCCTGACCCACCCGGACGCCCTGATCGAGAGCCACCGGATCCAACTCAAGGCCGTGCTGGCCAACTGCCCCGAGCTGGACGTCCTCGCCAAGCACGTGCAGACCTTCGCCCACATGGTCACCGAACTGCAAGGCGACCAACTGCCAGAGTGGATCGAATCAGCCAAAGCAGCTTCCGGCCTGCGCAGTCTCAACCGGTTCGCCCACCACCTCCTACGCGACCTTGACGCCGTCGTCGCCGGCCTCTCCCACCCGTGGAACTCCGGTGTCGTCGAGGGCCATGTCAACCGGGTCAAGATGCTCAAGCGCCAGATGTTCGGCCGCGCAGGATTCGAGCTCCTCCGCAAGCGCGTCCTGCTCGCCAAATGACCATGTCAGCGGGCCTGATCCGACTGTCGGTGATCGTCATCGATCCTGCGGGGCATCACGCCAAGGATCAGATTTTCGAGGGCGCGCGGCATGGGCCCGAAACTGGCGACCCAGGTCTCAACAAGGCAGATCTCACTGCCCTCATCGATACCGAGAAAGAACCGGCCGTGATCGAGCTCGCCGAGCGGGAAGAGACGTCTCCCCAAAGAGTCGCTCCACTCGGAGAACCGGTCATCCTCTCCCCAAGCCAGCTCCGGGTCCAGCTCGAATGGTTCCCGGGCACGGTTGACTCCCGGGCCGCCGACGCTCACGCTCAGCCCCCCGAACTCCTGGAGAAACCTCTCCGCAGCGTCGTGCATGAGGATGCCGACCGCTTCGAACCTGGACCGCCAGCCGGTCGTGTCGACTCGCCTGCCTGCCGTCCATCCAGAAGCCTCCAAGACCTCAAGCACCTCCAGCGACCACTCGCTCATGACAGGCCCAGCCCCCCCCAGCGTGAAACATCAGGCGATCATCCCAGTAGACGACCCGAGAGAGAACAGCGTGTGACCGCACCACAAGAAGTGGACCAGAGCCCGAGTTTGGGCAGCGTTTGTTCACCACTTCGGACGGCACCGTGCCTTGGCGCTGTTCGATCGGCCGCCGGGCCTTGGAACTACTCCTTTCGTTGGGGACGGAAGGTGCGGCGGTAGGTGTCGGGCGCGACGCCGACGCTTCGGTGGAAGTGGCGGCGCAGGGTGGTGGCGGTGCCCATGCCGGTGGCCGCGGCGATGGTGTCCACGGTGGCGTCGGTGGTCTCCAGCAGTTCCTGGGCGTGGCGAATACGCTGGGTGTGGAGCCATTGCAGTGGCGTGGTGCCGGTGAGGTGCTTGAAGTGGCGGCCGAGGTGGCGTGAGCTCATGCGGGCATGGCGGGCCAGGTCCTCCACGGTCAGCGGCTGGTCCAGCCGCTCGAGCACCCAGGAGAAGAGCTCGCCCAGGGGGTTGTTGCCTGGGGCGGGGAGGGGTGTGGCGATGAACTGGGCCTGGCCGCCGTCGCGGTGGGGTGGGATAACCAGGCGTCGTGCGATCTTGTTGGCGTTGGCCGAGCCGTGGTCGAGGCGGACCAGGTGCAGGCACAGGTCCATGGCGGCGGCCTTGCCCGCGGAGGTGAGGACGTCGCCGTTGTCGACGTAGAGGACGTCCGGATCGACGGTGGCCGCCGGGTGGCGCCGGGCCAGGTCCTGCGTGTGGGCCCAGTGTGTGGTGGCGCGCCTGCCGTCGAGCAGTCCTGCCGCGCCCAGGACAAAGGCGCCCGTGCACAGTGAAGCCACGCGGGCACCGGCCGTGTGGGCCGCACGCACCGCCTCAACCAGCTCAGTGGGCGGGTCGCGGTCGGTGTCGGCCCAGCCAGGGACGATCACTGTGTCCGCATGCGCGAGGTGGTCGAGTCCGCGGTCGGGTTCCAGGCGGAAGCGGCCGACGTGCACCGGACCGCTTCCGCAGAGGGAGAAGTCGTACCAGGGGTCCAGGATGTGGGTTAGGTCGGCTCCGAAGACCTCGACGGCCACGGAGAGTTCGTAGTGGAGCATGCCGTCGGTGACGGCCAGCGCAACAGCAGGCATGTCCGAAACTGTACGGGGCGTGTCATTTCCGACGCTCGCGCGGGCTCCTGACGGAGGGACAGGATGTGGGTGTCAGGCCGCAGCGGATGGACCTCGCAGCGGTGGTCCGAGTGCACGGGAGCAGCCTCATGGGGTCAGGTCAGCTGGTGACGGTGTTCGGCGCGTACGGTCACACCGGGCGGTTCGTGGTCGCGGAGCTGGCCGCGCGTGGGTTCGTCCCGGTGCTGTCCGGGCGCAGTGCGCAGGCCTTGGAGGAACTGGCCAAGGAGCACGGACTGGAGGCCCGGATGGCGTCGGTCGACGACCCGGCCTCGCTGGACCGGGCCCTGGTGGGAGCGGCGGCGGTCATCAACTGCGCCGGCCCCTTCGCCTCGACCACCGGCCCCGTGATCGAGGCAGCGCTCCGCGCGAAGATCCCGTACCTGGACGTGGCCGCCGAGCTTGAGGCCAACCTCGACACCTTCGTCCACTACCGCGAGCGGGCCCGGGACGCGGGAGCGGTGATCGTCCCAGCCATGGCCTTCTTCGGCGGCCTCGGCGACCTACTGGCCACAGCGGCGATGGGCGACTGGACCGAGGCCGACGAGGCACACATCGCCTATGCGCTCAGCAGCTGGCACCCCACCGCCGGTACCCGGCTCTCGGGCGCGGTCTCCCGCGAGCGACGTGGCAACTACCGCCTGCGCTACAGCGGCGGACAGTGGGAGCACCGCACCGACGCCGCGCCCACCCTGAAGTGGACCTTCCCGGAACCGATGGGACCCCGGCCGGTGATCGGGGAGTTCACGATGGCGGACGTCGTCACCGTAGCCCAGCACCTCTCCATCCCCGACGTGACCACCTACATGACCACCGAGGCGGCCCGAGACGTCGCCGCCCCCCAGACGCCGGCACCGACCGCCACCGACGAGAGCGGGCGCTCGAACCAGACCTTCCTCGTCGACGTCGTCGTCCGCTCCGGCGGAGCCGAACGCCGGGCCACGGCCAACGGCCAGGACATCTACGCCGTCACCGCGCCCCTCGTCTCCGAGGCCCTCGAGCGCGTCCTGACGGGCCGCACCAAGACCGTGGGCGTCGTCTCCGCCGGCGAGATCTTCGACGCCCCCGACTTCTTGCACGCGCTCGACCCGCACATCACACTCGACCTGCACCCCCCGCAGAAGCAAAACGCCTGAGTCGAGCCCATCCGCCCGGCGGCTCGCGCCCTCAGCAAGCCGTGACGACCGGGCGTCGGCGTCCTGGTTCGATTACCTCACCTTCACGGGTGCTGCCCTCACGTTTGGACATCGCCCGGCGGTGAGCTCGTGCAATGTCCTGCATGTCGCGCGGCAGTTCAGTGATCCCGTCGACCGTCACCCCTTGGGCGGGGCGTGGGCCAGGGGTGTCCATCTGGCGAACGCACCCGGCCACCCGGCACCCACGCAGTCGACATACTCATCCTGAACCGCGCCAGTGCTGACCCACCTGCCGCGTCGCGCTCCGGTGACGTCTTCGGCGACTGCGAGGACGACGAGCGGCTCGTCGCGTGTCGCGACGAGGCAACCGAACTTCGCAAATTCGCAGACGAGTTCGCAGGCTGGGGTGCTGTCCGGCGGCAGACGGCCTATGCGACGGGCTGCCAGATGAAGCCGTCCGGGTCGGTGAAGGTGCCGGCGGTGCTGCCGAGGATGACGTGGTGCGAGCCGGTGCCGTCGTCTGTGACACCGAGATCCTTGGCCAGGGCACGGCGCTTGTACAGGGCCAGCTTGACAGAGCTCGACTGACCGGAAGCGAACTCGGCGTACTTGCCGCCGAAGCTCTTGGCCACGGTCAGGCCCCGCCCGACGTAGAACTGCTTGGTGGCCTTCACGTCCTCGACGCCGAGCAGGAGAACGACCTCGTCGACCTCGCGGGTGGCAGGACCGCTGTCCTTCTTCGCCGAGGTCGCGATCTTCCAGATGGTCCCGTCGGGAGCCTGAACGACGCCGCCGTAGCCCCACAGCGACTTCGCGGCGGGCTTGAGCACCGTGGCGCCGGCGTCCACGGCGTCGGCGACGAACCCGTCGACGGTGGCCGGTCCAGCCACCGTCAGCGCCAGGGTGAAGCCGCGGAATCCGGTGGAGGGGGCCTCAGAGGCCCGCAAACTGATGTACGTGTCCACGCCGAAGGCAGTGTAGAAGCGACGGGCGGCCTCAAGGTCGGCCACCTCAAGGGTGACGGACGCCAGGGACGTGTGGGCTGCGGTGGAAGTGGTGGTTGCCATGACCATCACGCTAGAGGCTTCACGGCGGCCGAGGCTTCTCCGTTCCTGACCGGTCCCGCCACAGACTCCACCCCGCCTACCGGCGCCCCTCCACCGCGAGCGGGGTCTGTGCGACAGCCCGGGCCTCCGGCGACCGGCCGGCCGACGCCGAGCGCCACCGGTACCAAGTACCAGCGTCCGGCTCGACACCGCAGTTGCCGCACGATGCCGGATACCGCGGCACGAAAGTGGTGACGGAAGACGAAGGACCGACCCGCGCCCCGCAGATCCTCCCCCGCAGCCCTCTGAGGACTTCGTGGTCGTCACTGCCAAGAGCACGCTCCTCTTGGATGACGTGCCCCACCCTGCCGCGGCGACAGCCCCTGCGCAGGGACTCACGGAGCTGCTCGACGGCGTTCCGCGGATGATCGACAGGGCCAGCTGCAGCGCAAGGCTCTACGGGCGCTTGCCGACGGTGACCTCGCCCGCGGCAGCGCCGGGGCCGGGGTCGTCCTTGACGAACGTCGTCTGCGACCGGGCCCGCTGGATCTTCGGCTATCGCGCTGACCAGCTCGCCAAGGACCCGTCTGCCGCGCCCTGGATCACGCGGGCCGCGGTGTCCGAGCTGGACGGGGCCGTTGTCGGCGACGCCGGGTTCCACGGGCCACCGGACGAGGCCGGTCTGGTCGAGGTCGGCTACACCGTCGTGCCCGGATATCGCCGCCAGGGCTATGCCCGCGCCATGCTGAGGGCGCTGCTCGTCAGGGCCGCCGCCGAACCCGGTGTCATGACCGTGCGGGCCAGGATCGGCTCCGACAACACCGCCTCCCTGGCCACCATCGCGGGCTTCGGTTTCACGCGCGTCGGTGAGCACGGCAACGAGCGCGACGGGCTCGCGATCGTCTTCGAGGTCCCGGCAGACGCGATCCAGGCCAAGCGGCGAACGGCCTCGGCGGACATGGCGGGTGACCCGGTCGGCCCGTGACATGCAAGGGCGCCACGGGTTGGGTGATTGTGAAGCCGACTGGGCCCGTGAGACCTGTTCCCATCCTGCCCTCGCGGGGAGCTCGGCGGGCGAAGGGTGCCGGCCGGAAGCCCAAGCTGGTCTTCCTCGATCGGCTGCTGGTCACCTGGTCCATCTGCGCCATCAGTTGCCGCACGTGGTGCTCGCCGAGCTCTTCGAGGTGGATCGCTCCACGGTTCGTTGCGGTCGGTTCAGCTGATAAGAGCTGGCTCGCGACCCGTTGCGTGCCTCAAGATTCTCGGCGTGACATACACGGGACCCACCGAAGACGATACGTCGGACGGGATGCTGGGCTGGTGCCTGGTGGCCAACGTGGCGCGAGAAACGGCGCACGGCGAGAGCGGCCTCGACATCCAGCACGGCACGAAGCACTTCCGCGCAGGAGCCCTGCTGTGGCTCCCGCCCGTCCGCTGGGACCCCGGTCACTGTCGCTGGCCTGCGGTGGGTCGGCACCGTGGCAACAGCCGCCGATACGTCAACATGGTCGTACGCGCCGAGGACCTGGAGAACTTCCGGGTCAAGGGCGTTTACAGCGAAGCGCTTGTGCGCGCCCTCAACGGCCATAGGCACGACCCGGCCGCCCCGCGGACCCTGCAGAACCCGTGGACTCGCGAGCAGGCCCAGAGAAGGGCGGACGCCTGGAACCAACCCCGGGAGCCCGTGCGGATCGACGGCCACTCCCACCCGTGGATCTCCGTTTCCAACCCTCCGCCATCAGAGCTCCAAGTCGACGGCGAGACTCTGTACCTCGCCCACTACGGCACCAGGGGAACCCACTACTGCCGCACACCCCCTCCCGTGGAATGGATCCCCGAGTCCTGAAAGACCTTTCTGAGGTGCGGCCGGGGCAGCAACGCTGCTGGTGGGGGTCAAGTGACGCACGACGGCGGCCTCGTCTCGCTTGCTGCCGGCATGTCGGCAACGTGCCGTGTAAGAGCACGGGGCGCCCTGTGGAACTGCACGTCACGCGCCGGAAGCGACACGGTCATGATCGTAGGTGCGCCAACCCGTGACCGCTGAAGACCTCGTGGTGCGCGCTGCGCGACAAGATCGCCTCCCGAAGCCACTCCAGTGCTGCCGGCGGCGCCGGCAGATCGACCTGGTCGAACTCCTTGCGGACGACGATGGCAACTCCCCTCGAGGGACCCCACAGCAACGGCCGGACTTCGATACCCCGTTGTCACGATCGGCGGCTCCTTGTAGGGCATACGGAACGGCGTGGTGTGTGGAGACCGGCATCCCTCCGGCCGCCGCGCGCATTTCGCCCAAAGACAGTTCACGAGAGAGAGCCCGAGCCAAGTCGTTAGGTATGTCGATCAATGAACGACTCAGAGGTCGCGGACGGCACACTCGCCGCCGCCTCGACCGTGACGACCAGGAAGATCGCCGCACTGGTCAGAGGGGACGAGATCGTCTCGGGCACGGCGTCAGTCCCCGGTCTTCGACGCCGAAGTGATCGGCGGTTCGGCCTCCTGGACCTCCAGCCGGTAGATGCAGATCTCGTGGCGGCGTCCGGTGGAGACCTTGTTCCAGCCGTCCAGGACGCGCCAGCGCCCCGCGCTCCCGCGCAGGTGCGGTCCGTCGGTCGTGGCCGCCGCGTGGAGTTCGGCCTCCAGTTCCGGGTGCCGCTCGTCCGGGACGTGCAGTTCCAGAGCGAAGCGGCGCGGGGGCCGTCCGTCGCCGCGATGGGACGTGTTCGACGGCAGTGGTACGGCGGCGAGTCGCGCATCGCACCGAGCAGCTCGATATCCAGTGTCGTCATCCGTGGTTCTCTTCCTGCGAGGAGGGTTCGGGGTGGGCGGGGTCAGGAGCTGACCTCGGGGGCGGGTCGGCCGGCGAGCCACTCGCGATAACTGGTCTGCGCGACGAAGGCGCCGGGGCCCGGCAGGAGGTCTACTGTGCGCGGGCGAGCGCCGAGGAAGGCGCTGTTGGCGTGTGTGTGGACAGGCCGGCGGTCCGCGTCCGTCGCGAGGGCGATACGGACGAACCGGTCCAGGCCGAACCGTTCGGGGCCGGCGATCTCGCGCGCTCCGCCCAGGGGCCGGGACACGGCGATGTGCGCGAGGTACATCGCCACGTCCGTCAGGGACACCGGCTGCACGCGCAGCGGCGGCACCCGGACGGTGCCGTCCTCGGTGGCCGTGTCCGCGATGGCCTCGGCGGCCTCGAACAGCTGGGTGCTGCGCAGGATGGAGTGAGGGATGCCGGAGCGTTCGATCATGGCTTCCCGGGCGCGCAACGCGGAGAAGGCACCGTCGTCGCGGACCCGGTCAACGCCGACCGCGGAGAGGCACACGTGGTGCCGCACGCCGGCGGCGATCGCGGCGCACAAGAGGCCGCTGGCCGGGCCGTTCTCCGTGGGGATCGTGCCGGTGGCGGGGGGCGGTTGATGGACGAGGTCGATCACCACAGCACAGTCGTGCAGGGCGTCGGTGACCTCTTCTGGGGCGAGTGCGTCGAACCCGGCGGGTGCCGAGACGATGCCCACCTCGTGTCCGTGGTCCCTGACCCACAGGGCGGTCTCGACGCCTATGAGTCCGCCGTCGTCGAACACCACGACCTTCATCGTCCATCAACCTCCTCAACGCCTGGTCGGTCGAGGGGTTTGACCGGTCCGGTGCCCGATGTGTGACACGGGAGGACGGGCGTACCGCCGGTCGGGCTTCGCTGTCCGAGGCGGGGTCAGACGAGTTCCAGGCCGCCGTCCACGGTGACGACCTGGCCGGTGGCGTGCCGTCCCGCGGGGTCGGCCATCCGCAGGACCCAGTGGGCGATCTCTTCGGTGCCCGCGATGCGGTGGGTGGGGATGCGGTCGCGTTCGTAGGCGTACATGTCGTCGGCGGCCTCGGGAGTGAGTCCGGCGTGCAGCATGACGTCAGTGCGGGTGGGGCCGGGGGCGACGGCGTTGACGCGGACTCCCTCCTCCGCCAGTTCCAGCGCCCAGCTGCGGGTCAGCTGTTCGACGGCGGCCTTGGTGGCCGCATAGTGCGCGCCGCCCGGCATAGGCCGGTGCCCGTAGGTACTGGAGAGGTTGATGATGGTGCCGGAGGTCTCGCGCAGGTGGGGCAGGGCGGCGTGGGCGAGGAGACTCGGCGCGACGACGTTCAGGGCGAGCAGGTTCGTGACAGTCTGCTCGTCGGTGTCGGCGAGCCTCATCACCGCCGTGGCACCCGCGTTGTTGACCAGGTAGTCGATGCGCCCCCACCGCCGAACGGCGGTCTGTACCACCTCGGCGGGGGCTCCCTCGGCGCGGAGGTCGATCGCGAGGACATCGATGCGGGGGTGCAGTGCGGCGGTCTCCTTCAGCGGTGCCTCGCGCCGTCCCACTCCGAGCACCTGCGCGCCGGCTTCGGCGAAGGCCACTGCCGTGGCCCGGCCGATGCCGGACCCGGCTCCGGTCACGATGGCCACGTGGCCCTCGAAGGTCGAGGCGGAGAGGTCTGCGAACATCACATATTCCTTCTGTCTTCACTGGTCCACACGCTCGATATGGTGTGTTCCCACTTCAGTGGTCAAACATTGAACAGTGTGACACGGTCGGTGACTCATCGCGCGGCGGGGGTGAGCACCTTCACCAGGCCGTCCAGGTCGCCGGTGTGGGCGGCCGTCCGGAACGCCGCGGCGAGACGGCGGTGCGACTCGACGGGGACCGGGCGCTCCCGACCGAACTCCAGGCGGGTCTGTGCCCGGTGCACCACCACGCGCGCGTTCGAGGCGCTCATCCGCAGCAGGGACGCGAGTTCGGCGTAGGCGTAGCCGAATCCCTTGCGCAGGACGTAGGCAGCCAGCCGGTCCGGCGTCAGCCGCGCCATGAGCAGGGCCAGGGCCCCGTCGACCGCGACGCTCCGCTCGGCGCTCAGTACGGGGTCGGGGGCGGCCCGGTCGCCGAAGTCGGCCAACTGCGGCTCGATTGGCACCTCGTGGCGGTGGCGGGCGGAGCGGACGATGTTGATGGCCACCCGGATGGTCGCCGTCACCAGGAACGCGGTCGGGTTGTCGATCTCCGCGCGCTGGGTGAGCTGCCAGCGCAGCCACACTTCCTGGACCACGTCCTCGGCTCCGGGGATGTCGCCGAGAATGTGGTGGGCGATGCGGTAGAGCCGCGTCCGCTCGCCCAGGAAGGTGTCGAGGGCCGCGTCCATGTCGTCTTCCCCGGCCGACCGGGCGAGCGCGGGTTCGGTCGTCGTGGTCTGCGGGCCGGTCGCAAGCATGGGGAACTCCTCTTGTGGAAGGGGCGCCCGTCCGGGGCGCGCCCCCACCCTCGCCGTGAGGCCCCCGCTCGCGCGCCCCTGCCTCCCCGTGGTGGAGTCCGTGGGCCCGTTGGGACTCCCCCCGGGGGGCCGCTCTCCGAACACGTGGGGTTTCCGTGGGCCCCCCGTGCGGACCCCCGTGGTCGAGTCCGTGGGGCCGGTCATAACCCGCCGTCCGCCCCTGCCTGTGCCCGTTGCCGCAGGTTGACGTTGCGTCATTGGCCCGCGTGAGCCTCCGGGTTCCGGTGCCCGCGGCTGGCTCGAAATCGCCGTTCCTCCCTGCTCTCCCGGGAGCCGCTGCGAAGGTCAGGGACGGGTGCCCAGGAGGAGTACGGTGCCCACGAAGGTCAGCAGGGTCAAAGCGGTCACGGCGATGAGCAGCCCTCGCATCCACCGGAGGAAGCTGCGATGGCGGGCCGAGTCGGCCTGGGTGATGGTGTCGGCGATGTGCTGGGTCACGGTCCTGGCGACGTACCTCTGCTCGTCGAGGTACCACTCCTCGATGTCCCTCTTCTGCCGGTGGCTCAGCCCGTCCGACTGCGCGAGGAAGGCGGCCACACGCAGCCGGGCGGCGCTGAGATGGGCCTCCTGGTACAGGTATGCCTCCAGGTCGGCCAGCCCTTGAGCGGCCTGCTCATCCGTGCTCATGATGCGCTCCCGAAATAGGCGGCCCGGCGTCCACGGCGGAGCCGGGCCCGCGAGGACGGCACGGTGCCGCGGGCACCGCGCCTCAATACCCAGGCAGTTCAGCCGGTGGCCCGTACCGCCTCGTGGGCACACCAGCCTGGATCAGTTTGCGCGCGTGGGCCTTTCCCTCGTCGCGCGGTACATCGTTCTCGTCGACGGCGCCAACGCCGCTCGCGCGCAACGGGGAGGCGGTGACCTGGGCGCGTTCGGCCGGGTCGGTTGCGTAGGCATTTCAGAACCACTCCATGGCCTTCGCAGTCAGGTGCGGCCCGCGGGCGAAGGCGCGGCGATCTCTCGGTGTCCTGGGACGCGTCGGTGACGGGGTAGTGCAGCGACTGGTGCAGGAAGGTAACGTCCACGCTTCACGGGCGGTGGGGTCGGGAAGCCCGTCCCTCCCCACAGACCGGGCCGGGGGGCCATGTGTGACGCGCCGGGCCGTCCGATCGTGATGTCCGGCATCTCACACGGTGTCCCATGAGGCCACGGACGGGTCCGGGACTCGTGGTGTCACAGAACCGGCAGGTGCCCGGTCAGGGGGACCGTAACCGTTCAGCACCTGAGGAGATCCTCCGTGGAAGCTCGCATCGACTACTTTGGCAACGCGCTCGCCGGCAAGGTGATGAAGCACCTGAACTCGGCCGGGGCGGCGGTGCACTCGGCACTGCCGGTCGCCACCCAGGAACTGGTGAAGATCCGGGCCAGCCAGATCAACGGCTGCGGCTTCTGCACCGACATGCACGCCAAGGACGCCACCGCCGCGGGCGAGGAGCAGCAGCGGCTGAACCTGGTGGCGGTGTGGCGCGAGGCGACGGTCTTCACCGAGGCCGAGCGCGCCGCCCTGGCACTGACGGAGCAGGGCACGCGCATCGCGGACGGCTCGGCCGGTGTCTCGGACGAGGCCTGGGCGGACGCCGCGAAGCACTATGACGAGGACCAGCTCGCGGCGCTGATCTCGTTGATCGCGGTCATCAACGCCTACAACCGCATCAACGTCATCAACCGGCAGCCGGCCGGCGGCTACAAGCCGGGCATGTTCGGCTGACCTGCCCGCTCCGGCCCGGCCGGACACGCGGGTCCGTCGCCCGGCCACCGCGGCCACCGGTCGGGCGACGGACCCCGCCGCCCGGTGCCTGCTCCACCCCGCCGGACGGCGACGCCAAGACCCGACGTGACGCACTCCCCCGCCACGGATGGCGCGGCCCCCGTCCCCGTCCCGTCCCTCCGGATCGCCGGCGCCCGCGGTCCGTGGAACCTGTTCGCCACGGTGCTCGGTCGAGCGTGCTGATGCTCGGCTCCACCGTCACCGACGTCGCGCTGTCGCGCGGGCCGTCCACGACCTGGCCGAGCGGACCGGCGGCGGGCACGTCACGCCCGACGCCGTGACGTGCGTGACGTTCACGATCTCCAACACGGGTTCGTGCGGCGCCCTCTTCGACACCGCCATCGTGCCGCCGAAGTAGGGCGCGATACTCGTTGTGGGCGCATGACTCGTCGTGGGTGCGACGGTGGGGCGGCCCGCGGTCGTCCGCGACGGCGGCGACGAGGCCACCGGCGTCCGGGACCTGGTGCACGTGGCGTTCGTCGCCGACGAGATCCGCCGCCGCGGCCACCAGGTGCGCCACCTCATCTCCTGGGACGACTACGACCGCTACCGCAAGGTGCCCAAGGGCATCGCCGGGGTCGACGAGGCCGCCTGGGCCGAGCACGCTGTCGTACGGCCACCGGCTGGTGGACGGGGTGGACGCGGCCCGCTACCTGACGTCGGTCATGGCGATCCTGGAGGCCTCGAGGGCTACCTGAACGCCGACACGGTGGCGCAGAGACGGAGCCCGCACGCGGCGGGCCCGCGGAGCTCTTCCCCGGAGGCATGGCGACGCGGGCCGGGCGCGTGCGGGTCATGGTGCCGTTGCCGCTTCGAGCTCGGCGAGGTCGCGGGTCGGGGCCCATGCGGTGACGGACTCGCCCTCCCGCGTGCGGTACACGGGGACGTCCGCGTGGCGCAGGATCGGGTCGACTCGTCCATCGCCCGCCAGGAAGAGACCGTAGAGGGTGTCCCAGCCACCGCTGAAGACGTGCCATGCCAGACCCCGCAGCAGGCGGGTGCCCAGTCCACAGTCCCGCCAGGCGTCCTCGACCAGGAGCGCAGGTCTGCGGTGAGCAGCGGCGGTGCAGCGCCACGGTGCGGGCGATCTCGGCGGGACCGATGGGAGTGATCCGCGGTTCGCAGCGCATGAGTTCGTCCCTGCACGTCCGGGGCCGGCGACGGCGTGACGAGCCGTGCGGCGGGCGAGAGCGTCCCGTCCGCACGGCTCGTTGCGCGTCGGGTGTCAGCGCACCGTGTGAGCGGCGTCCTCGATGACCTCGGTGACCTTCCCGGGCTTCGAGACGCTCACCGCATGCGAGGACCGCACCTTGTACGTGTGGGCGTGGGCCCGTTCGGCCATGAACTCCTGAGCCGCGGGCGGGATGTTGAGGTCCTGTGTGGCGACCAGGACCCATGAGGGGATGGTCTTCCAGGCGGGTTCGGCCGCGGCTCCGGCCAGGGCGGCGTCGGTGATCGGCCGCTGGGTGACGGCCATCAGGTCCGTCGTGGCGCGGGGCACGTCCGCGGCGAACTGGTGGCGGAACAGGGCGTTCTGGATGTAAAGGTCGTTGACCGGGGAGCCGTCGGCGTTCGTGGTCGGCACCGGGCGCAGGGCGTCGCCGAGGGTACTGCCCGGGAACTTGCCCGCCAGGTCGGCCGCGCTCTCCCCCTTGTCCGGGAGGAAGGCAGCGAGGTAGACCAGCGCCTTGACGTTCTCATTGCCGGTGGCGGCGTTGCTGATCACCGAGCCGCCGTAGGAGTGCCCGGCCAGGACGATGGGCCCGTCGATGCCGGCCAGGACGTCCCTGAGGTAAGCGGAGTCGCCGCTCAGAGAGCGCAGCGGGTTGGCGACGGCGACCACCGGATAGTGGTCGTGGCGCAGTCTGCGGATGACGTCGTTCCAACTCGTGGAGTCGGCGAACGCGCCGTGGACGAGGACGACGGTGGGCTTGGGCGCCTCGGTGGCGGGGCCCTTGTCGGCGGCAGCCGACCCGGTCGTGGTGGCGAACAGCCCGGCGAAGACGCTCGCGGCGGCGAGGGCGGTGACTGCGGTACGGGCCTGGCTGGTGCGGACGGTTCGGTCCATGTCAATGGCCTTTCTGACGGGATGGGTGGTGGGTGCCCCGCCCGTCTCCCGGGCGGGGCGCGGATGAGAGACGGGCGGGAGCCGGTCGGGGGGCGGAGGGTGGCTGGGGGGGGTCAGGGTCGACGCCGGGCGGTGAGTTCCGGGTGCTCGGGCGGCGAGGGTTTGGTGATCTGGGTGCCTGGGCCGTAGAGGACGCGGCTGAGCGCGACGCGCAGGCGCCGGGTGGCGGTCCGGGTCCGGGTCGGCGCGGGTCCGTCCGGGGCCGGGTCGGGTGTGGGCTCCAGCGGCCGGTACTGCTCGTGGGCGGTGAGGGTGTGCAGCCGGGCCGGGTCGAGGACCTCGTGGACCTCGACGTACTCGCCGTGCGGCAGGCGCTTGATGACGCCGGTCTCGCGGCCGTGCAGCACCTTGTCGCGGTCGCGCCGCTGGAGGGCGAGCGCGAGGCGCTTGGTGATGACGAAGGCCAGGACCGGGGCGACGAACAGGCCGAGACGCACGGCCCAGGTCACGGAGTTGACGGAGACGTGCAGCCGGGTGGCGATGACGTCGTTGGCGGCGCCGACGAGCGCCACCGCGTAGACGCTGAGCCACGCCACGCCCAGGGCGGTCCGTACGGGACGGTTGCGGGGGCGGTCGAGGAGGTGGTGGTCGCGGTCGTCGTCCGTGACCCAGGCCTCCAGGAACGGGTAGGCGCCCATCGCGAGGAAGAGAAGCAGGCCGGCCACCAGGGGCAGGAAGTTGTCCAGGGCCAAGGTGTGGCCCCACAGCTCGATCTCCCAGCCGGGCATCACGCGCAGCAGGCCGTCCGCGACGCCCATGTACCAGTCCGGCTGGGATCCGGCGGAGACCTGGTCCGGGCGGAAGGGGCCGTAGTTCCACACGGGGTTGATCTGGGCCACGGCCGCCATGAGGAAGATCACTCCGGACACGAGGCAGAAGTAGCCGGCGGACTTCACGGCACGGACGGCGAGCGGGAGGCCGACGACATTGTTCTCGCTCCGGCCGGGACCGGGGTACTGGGTGGGCCGGTGGCGCAGGGCCAGTACCGCGTAACCGACGAGCACCGCGGTCGTCAGCGCGGGGATGACCAGCGTATGCAGGGTGTTGAAGCGGGCGATCAGGTCCTCGCCGGGGAACTCGCCGCCGAAGAGGAAGAACGACAGATAGGTGCCGACGACCGGGATCGACAGCAGCGTGCCGTTGACCACCTGCAGGCCGGTTCCGGACAGCAGGTCGTCGGGCAGGTCGTAGCCGGTCAGGCCGGCGAACATGGCCAGGACGAGCAGCAGGAACCCCAGCACCCAGTTCAGCTCACGCGGTTTGCGGAACGCGCCCGTGAAGAAGACCCGCAGCAGGTGCGCGAAGACCGCGGCGACGAAGACCAGTGCCGCCCAGTGGTGCGCCTGACGGACGAGCAGACCGCCGCGGACGTCGAAGGAGAGGCGCAGCGTCGAGTCGAAGGCCCGGGACACCAACTGCCCCCGCAGCGGCGCGTATCCGCCGTCGTAGACGACGAGATCGGCGGAGGGGTGGAAGTAGAGGCTGAGGTAGATGCCCGTGATCAGCAGGACCACGAGACTGTAGAGGGCGATCTCGCCGAGCAGGAACGACCAGTGGTCCGGGAAGACCAGGCGCCGGGCGGCACGGGCCGCCCCGCGCACGCCCGTCCGGCTCGCCATCCACGTGGCGAGCCGCTCTCCGCCGCGCCCTCGCTCCGGTCCGGCCGGTCGGCTGTCGTTGCCCATCTCTTCACCATTCGTCACACGGCACACTGTTCGGATGCATTCATCAGTTGCTGTACCAGTCAGGACCGGTGAGGACGTGAAGATGTGACACCGGGTGGCCTGGTGTCAGGGTGTGACGACGTTCTCCAGTGCGCCGCCCGCGGCGAACCGGGCCAGCTGTCGTCGCACGAGCGCTTCGAGACGGGGCCACAGGTCGGGGGTGAAGGCGCCGACGTGCGGGGTGACCAGGACGCCGGGCGCGGTCCAGAGCGGGTGGCCCGGCGGGAGCGGTTCGGGGTCGGTCACGTCGAGGGCGGCCCGCAGTCGGCCGCCGTGCACCTCCTTCAGCAGGGCGTCGGTGTCGACGACCGCGCCCCGGGACACGTTGACGAGCAGGGCGCCGTCCCTGACGCAGGACAGCAGTGCGGCATCGAAGAGCCCGCGGGTCGCCGCGGTCAGCGGAGTGCACAGCACGATCACGTCGGCGTCCGCGACGAGCCGGGGCAGCAGCGACACGGAACGCACCGGCCCTTGGGGCGTGTCCCTGTCCGCGCGCCCGACACGGGTGACGGCGCACCCGAAGGGCGTCAGGAGCTTCTCCAGGGCGGAGCCGACGGCGCCGTGACCGACGATGAGCACGGACCGTTCGTGCAGAGTGGAGTAGGTCCGCGGGTCCCAGTCCTCCCAGTCCTGGGCACGGAGCGACTCCGGTATGCCGCGCAGGCTGGCGAGGATCAGCGTCAGGGCCAGCTCGGCCGTGCCCGCAGCCGGCACTGCCTTCGCGTTGCACAAGGTCACCTCATGGGGCAGCCGGTCCAGTGCCGCCCGCAGTTCGTCGGTTCCGGCGCTCAGCGCCTGCACCGCCCGCAGCCGGACCATCCGGGCCAGCGGCCGGGCGATGACGTCTATGTCCTTGGTCAGCGGGGGCACGTAGAACTCGACCTCCTCCGGGTCCGTGGGAAAGGCCGAACGGCCGTCCCAGCGGGCGTAGTCGAGGCCCGGGGGCAGATCGGCGAGGCGGCCGAACTGTGCGGGCAGCCATACCTGGGGGGATCGCGCGGTCATGACGACGTACTCCGCTCTCACAACGTTGTCCGGGGCTCCGGTCCGGTCCCAGGAACGTCCCGAGAGGTCGCGGACGGAGCCGGACCATTGACTGCGCACCGTGTGCTTCTGTGACAACGGTGCGCGCTGCGGTCGTCTGTCCTCGCTGTCACACACTCTGCCCATACGTTGTCACGTCGGGCATGCACACTCTCCTCAGCGGACCGTCGGGCCTCCGACGGGAATCCGCCTCTTACGCGGTCACCGCGGAGTTCTACGACATCTTGCAGGCCGACGCGGACGAGGCCAGGGTACGCCGGCTCTACGCACGCCAGATCGCCGACGCCCGCATCGGCGTGCTGGACGTCGGGGCCGGCACCGGGCGGGTGACGCTGCTGGCCCTTACCGACTCCTGGGCCGGCGTACACGCCGTCGAACCGGCCCGGGCAATGCGCACGTCGCTGCTGACCCGGCTCGCCGCCCTGCCCTCCGAGCAGCGGGACCGGGTCACCGTGCACCCGCACTCCCTGGACGAGACCGCGCTGAATGCGGTCGCGGACGTGGCCGTGTGCCACAACATGGTGGGCTGCCTGCCACCCGGCGCACGCGAGAAATTGTGGCCCGCGCTCGGCAGGGCCCTCACCCCCGGCGGCTCGCTTTTCGTGCAGCTGCCGCCGGCCCGGCTCCCGTCCCGCACCGTCGTGCGCCGCCTTGCGGACAAGCGGGTCGGTGAGCACGTCTACGGCGGGCGCATGACGATGTCGGCCGCCGGCTATCGCATCCGGACCCGCGCCGACTACTGGGTCAGGGACGCCGAGGACGTGCTGCGGAAACACACCGAGACGTTCTGGATGTGGCCCGCGACGCGCGCACGGCTGGCCGGGGAGCTGGCAGCGCACGGGTTCACCCCACTCCCGGGGTACGAGGAGTCGGAGCTGCTGGCCGTGACGCGGCGCGGCCGCCGGTGAGACGCCGCACCGCAACAGCCGCTCGGTTGCCGCACTGCCCTGACCGGGCCCGTCGCCCGGTCAACCGCACCACCCCACCACACAGTTCGCCATGAGGGCCACACCGACTGGAACGGGATGCAACGTGCCGCACATGAAGGCGCTCGTGATCACCCGGAGGGCTGCCCGACCGCCGACAGGGCCACGGAGGTACTGCGTGCGCACGGTCACGACGGCCCCTTCCTCGTCATCGGCGACGAGCACGAGCGGTTGTTCGGGACGTCATCGACAGGGTCCGCGGCGTCGTCGAGTCCGGCGCGGAGCACGACGACGCCGTCCTCGCCGATCCCGCGGTCTCCCTGACGGCCTGCTGCCGCGAGGCACCGCCACCCCCACCGCACCGGAAAGCGGAGAGACGCTGACGTCTCCACAACGAAACACAGTGTCGGACCGAACCTCGGCACCCCGACCCACTCAATGGCAATACAGTGTGACGTGTGAAACGGGCCTCCTTTGTGGGCCGCTTGCCCCGGGCCCCTGTTCACCCTCACGTTCCGAAGGGAATCATCATGCGTACTTCAGCACGCGCCGCGGTCGTCGGAGCCTGCCTCACAGGGCTCCCGCTCGCCGCGACGGCCGCCCAGGCCACCCCCGGCGGCCCCGGCGTCAGCGGCCGGGTCCTGGCCCAGCGGACCGTCGACGACACCGACTACGTCCTCCGCGAGATCACGATCCCGCCCGGCCAGGCGACCGGGTGGCACTACCACGACGGCACCCTGTACGCCTTCGTCAAGCAGGGCACGCTGAGCCACTTCGACGCCTCCTGCGCCTCCGACGGCGTGTACAAGAAGGGCAGCTTCCTGAAGGAGCCGTCGGGCGCGGACCATGTGCACATCGGCGAGAACCGGGGAACCACGGACGTCGTACTGGAGGTCCTCTACGTCCTGCCGCACGGCGCCCCCTTCTCCCAGGACGCGCCGTCCCCGGGCTGCGAACTGCCGTGACGCGGCGGTAGCACGGCAGCTGTCACAGCTCCCGCCGGTACGTGGTCAATGCGGTACCGGCGGCTCGTGGCGGTCCGTTCCCGGGCCCCGCGGCGACGAAGGAGGAGCATGACAGGGACATTCATCAACCGCGCCCGGGCGACCGCCGGTCCCCCGGAGCCCGTCCACCGGACTTCCGACGCGCGTCGAGGAGGGACACGGGGATGACACGAGACTCCGACCGTCGCACCGACGCCGCCGCCGTCACCGTCTTGCTCGCCGCGAAGGCCGCCGTCCTGGAGGGACGGCTCGGGGTGCTCCGGGAGGCGATCGACGAAGTCGACGCCCGGATTCACTCGGTGTCCGAGAAGATCAGACGGCTGCCCTCAGTCGGCGACCACGAGGCTCCGCCGGCGGGCGAAGGAAGCGCCACGGGGCTCGCTCCGTCCCCGGACCGCCGTCCCTGACGGCCCGATCAACGGTGTGTTCTGCGTGGGAACCCCCACTCTGTTCTCGGCCGACGGGGCCGCTGCCTATGATGTTCGCCAGCATCCCCCGGTGTCGCGCCGGGTGGCGGGCCGGGGCATCGAGCGGTCCCGCCAGGACACAGGGTTGAGGACGAGAGGAACCCATGGGCTCCGTGACCCAGACGGCTCGCGCCATCGAGAGCACCGCCGAGAGTCTCCAGGAGGACTTGGCCCGGCTGGAGATCCAGAAACAGGCGCTGGAGAGGGAATTGGCAGCGGTCACCGCCCATCTCGGTTCCGTGCAGCGGGCGCTCGACGCCCTTCAGGCCCTCATGCCCGGCACCGGCCCGGCGGCCGCCCCAGCACCGCGGAACCCTGCCCCCGTGATGGTGCCGTCGCCGGCGAAGCCGGAGGCCGCGCGCGCCGCGGCAACCGCCGAAGCCGCCGCAGAGCCCGCGGCCACTGCAGGCCGGAGTGACGAGGCGGGCGAAGGTGGCGCGACGTACGGGAGGCTCACGGAGCAGATCCTGGCGTACTTCGCGCAGGCCGGGGACGCCGAGGTCCGCGCCCGCGACGTCGCGTCGGCGCTGGGACGCGACTCCGACAGCGGCAGCATCAACGCCGTCCGCAGCACGCTCGACCGTCTCGTCGGCGCCGCGCGCGTCCAGCGGGCCGGCCGCGGACTGTACCGCGCCGTCACGCCGTGAGCCGGCCTCCGGGCTGTGCCGGCTCGTCTCCTCGGCGCAGTTCGCCGCGGGAGACGAATGCCTCCCGCGGGTGCTGCACCGACGCCAGCGACACGATGTCGCGGCCGTAGAGGAGGGCCGTGACCCACACGGCGAACACACGCGTCTTGCGTTCCCAGCTCGGTATGGCCAGAACGTGGTAGGCACGGTGCATCAGCCAGGCCGGGAACCCTTTGACGACCAGGCCCCGGTACTGGAAGATGCCGCGGCCGAGCCCGAGTGTGGCCACCACCCCGAGACTGCGGTGCACGTAGTCCTTGGCCGGACGGCCGCGCAGCGACGCCACGATGTTCTTCGCCAGCCGCTTGCCCTGACGGACGGCGTGCTGGGCATTGGGCACGGTGTGCGCGCCCGGCCTCCCGGCCGCGAGATCGGGCACCGCGGCGTCGTCTCCCGCCGCCCAGACGTCGGGCACCACCTCGGTGTCCGTGGTGACCCGCAGATCCGCCCGTACGGTGAGCAGGCCCCGCTCGTCGACCGGCAGGTCGCTGTGGTTGTGCACGATCGGGTTGGCGGCGTTGCCGGCCGTCCACACCAGCAGGCCCGAGTCGTACTCGGTGCCGTCCGACAGCCGCACCCGGCCGTCCTCGGCGGAGACCAGCTGGGTGTTCAGGTGCACCCGCGCCCCCCGCTTCTCCAGTGAACGCACCACCCAGGCGCCCGGCTGGTCCGTGACCTCGGGCAGGATGCGGTCCCGTGCCTCGACCAGGTGGAAGGTCGGTTCGTCCGCGCCGATCTCCGGATACTGCTTGAGCAACGCGGTCGCCAGGGCCAGCAGTTCACCAAATCCCTCCACTCCGGAGAATCCGCCACCGACGACGGTGGCGGTGAGCAGTGCGGTGCGTTCGGGCCCGCGCGGCAGACCGGCCGCACGGTCGAACGAGGTGAGGAGGCGGTCGCGGATCGCCACCGCCTCCTCGACGTGCTTGAGTCCGTACGCCTGATCGCTCAGCCCCGGGATCGGGAAGGTCCGGGTGACCGCCCCCGCCGTGACCACCAGCACGTCGTAGTGCAGGTCGAGGGACGGCCCGGACTCCGGGCGGACCGTGACCGTACGCGCGCTGTGGCGGATCTCCGTCACCGAGCCCGCCACCAGACGCGTGTGGTGCAGGTGACGGCGGAGCGAGACCGCGGCGTGTCGGGCCTCCACCGAACCGGCCACGACCTCGGGCAGAAAGGGCTGGTACGTCATGTACGGGCGGGGGTCGACGACGGTGACGCGCGCCTCGCCCGGCCGCAGCCTCTTCTCCAGCCCCCACGCGGTGTAGAAGCCCGCGTACCCGCCGCCCACGATCAAGATCTCACGCACGGTGTCCTCTGTTCCTCTCGTTCCTCACTCTCCAGACCGGCCGTCGGCACTCGGTGTGACACAGGGGCCGGATCACGTGAGAAGCAGTGGAACTGCTGAGACGATGAGACGTTGTCGGACGGGGGTCGCCCACCTCGTCGGTCAGAGTGTGACACGATGCATGGCGATCCATTGGTAGCGTGTCCTCGACTATACGCACAGCGTATAGTCGACCTGGCATCGCACGTGACGCTCACGTCCTGCCGCTGCTCGCCACTGCGCCGCGAGACGGCGCCCTGCCTCCAGCCCGTACGAGAGGAACATCGTGATACCACCTGCGCGTCGGCGCCTCGGAGGTCTCAGCGCGCTCGCCCTCGGCGCTCGACTCGCGCTCCTGGGCGGGCGGAACAGCGCAATCCGGACGTCTTTGACAGCTGTCGGAGTGGGGCTGGGTGTGGCCATGTTGCTGTTCGCCGCGTCGGTTCCGACCGTCAGAGACCACCGGGACCAGCGAATCCACCACCGCATCGATGTCAACCTCAGCGACCGCGCCATCACGCGCTCGGATCACACTGTTCTTGTCAGGGACATCGACACCGTGTTTCGCGGCGAGAAGATCCGAGGGCGCATGGTGCAGCCGGAGGGGCCCGCGGCACCGCTGCCGCCCGGCGTCCACCGCTACCCACGCCCCGGAGAAATGGTCGTGTCTCCCGCACTGCACAAACTGCTGACCACACGGGCAAACGGACTGCTGCGCGAGCGCCTCGCCCATCCCATCGCCGGTGAGATCAGCGGTGCGGGTCTGCTGGACCCGGGCGAGCACGTCTTCTACCTGGTCTCGAACCACATGGCGGCCGACGCAGGGCAAACGCGGCGGCTCGACCACTTCGGCAAGGCCTACCCGAAGAAGCCGCTGCCCCCCGAACTCATCCTCCTCTGCATCGCAGGAATTGTCGTGCTGCTCGTCCCCGTCGGCACCTTCATCGCCGCGGCCGTACGGTTCGGTGGCGAGCGACGGGACCGGCGGCTGGCCGCCCTGCGCTTGGTCGGCGCGGACCGCGGGATGACCGCCACCATCGCAGCAGGCGAGGTCGGCCTCAGCACGGTGGCAGGTATCGCCCTGGGTGCGGTCCTGTTTATGACGGGACGTCAGTTCGCAGAAGCGGTGGAGATACAAGGGCTCGGTGTCTTCACCCAAGACCTCACACCACATCCCCTGCTGGCGGCGCTCGTGGTCGTCGCCGTACTCACACTCGCCCTCGGCATCACACAACTGTCGATGCACAACGTGGCCGTAGAACCCCTTGGAGTCGTCCGGACGTCCGGCAGCGCCTCGCGACGCCTGTGGTGGCGCATCGCACTTCCCCTGCTCGGACTGATCTTGCTGCGCATCTCCGTGCGCAGCCCTGCGGACCTGCACGGCACATCCGGTGTCGTCCTGGTACTCATCGGCATGCTCTCGCTGCTCGTCGGAGTCACCGCGGTGCTGCCCTGGGTCGTGGAACGCCTCACCCGACGGTTCAGCGGATTCGGCCCACTGCCTTGGCAACTAGCCTTGCGTGGCCTGCAGTTGAACGGCGAGGCCGCCACCCGGTCGGTCAACGGGATCGCGGTTGCCGTGGCAGGGGCCGTGGCGCTCCAGACCCTTGTCACCGGACTCTCCCACAACCCGGTGGACGGCACCGCCCCAGCGGCACGCAACCCCTCCGCCTCCACACGCGTCGCCATCGCCCGCCTCGATGACCATGGGACGCGAGGGGCGCAGTACGCCGCGGTGCTCGCCGCGTCCCCTGGCGTCCAACAGGCTGTCGAGTTCGAGGAGCTGTCGGTGAGCCCCGTGAACGGTGGGTTCCCTCAGACCGTCCTCATCGCCGACTGCGCTCATCTGCGCCTGCTGGCACAGTTGCCTTCCTGTTCCGACGGGGACGCCTTTCTCACCGCTCCTTCGGGCACAGACGCCAAGCACGACATGACCACGTGGGCAGTCGGCATGAAACTGCGCATGGGCATGTACGGTCCCCGCTGGACAGTCCCGCACATCACCACCACCGCCCGTGCGACCCGCGCCTATCCGGCAGCGGGTTCCTCTGAACGGACCCTGCTGGCCACTCCCGGGGCGGCCGGGCCCACCGCCATCGCACACGCCGTCAGTACGGTCGGCCTCACCTATGCGACCGGGTTCAAAGACGTGCAGGATCACATCCGCACCGCAGCAGCACGGCTGGACCCGGCGTTCAGCGTCGACTTTCCTGGAAAGTCCCAGGGCAACCCTGCCCTCGACGGAATCCGGCGTGCTCTGCTGGCCGGGGTAACCGCCGTGCTGGTACTGATCGCAGTGAGCATGCTGCTCGATGCGCTCGAGCAGGTCCGCGAGCGCGGACGAGTGCTGTCGGTACTCGTCGCCTTCGGCACGCCCCGCCGTACGCTCGCCATATCCGTCCTGTTGCAGTCCGTACTTCCCGTCGGACTTGGTCTGCTCGTGGCGGAGTCGATCGGGACGGCCCTCGGCAGCACGCTGCTCGATCTTGTGGGAAAGCCTGTACCGCACAACTGGAGAATGCTGCTGACGATAGCCGGCATCGGGGCGGCCGTCTCCCTCGGTGTCACCCTGTTGACCCTGCCGACATTGTGGCGTTCGACGCAACCGCAGGGACTACGTCACGAGTGAATCGCCCCCGGGCCACGCCCGTGCAAGGCGACCGGACGGAGGGTGTCTTGGAGAGCGCCACTGTGCGAGCCGCAGGGCGGCCTCTGGACGACGGCGACGATCCTCGCTCCGGAGGAGAGTCGTGATCACAGAACGCCGGCGCAACCGCAGCGCACAGCGCGATGCGCAGAACCACGAGATGAGGAAGACAGCGGCAATGATGGATCCGGCAAGCTCGATCAGCACGCCGAACAACGCGACACGAAGCACCGAGCCTTCGCGGGAACTCGGCGCCATGGCATCGGTGTTCGCCAACTTCCGTCAGTACCTCATGGGATGGGGCGCACAGAACCGTTCGGGCAACACTGTCGACCAGTTCCGCAGCGGGCTTGCCACCCCGCAGTTCAACGGCGTCGTGCGTGTACGGTCAATGTCCGCGGGCGGGGCGGACGTGGCGGCCGTCCGCAAGGAGTTCGCGAACGTTCCCTGGTGGTGGTGGGTCGGCCCCGACAGCCCCGAGGACACCGCCGACGTCCTGCAGTGCCACGGTGGGCGAGAGCTCACGACCCTCCCCGTGATGGTGCTCCCACTCGACGAACCCGCCTCCCCGGGCACAGTCCCGCACACCGCTCCCACCGGTTTGCTGATGGAGTCGGTCCGGGACCGCGAACGGCTGGCCGAGTGGGTCCGGACGTACCGGGCGTCGATGGGTGTCGAGCCCTACCTGGAGGCCGAGATGGTGCGCATCGAGTCGCGGCGCGAGGACAACGACGACATCATCCGGCTGGCCGCCGTGCTGGACGGCAGAGTGGTCGGGACGACCGTGGTGATCACCACCCACGGGGTGGCCGGGATCTTCCTCGTCCACGTGACCGAAGCACATCGCCGACAGGGCGTCGGTGCGGCCCTGACGGCCACCGCGCTCCGGGTGGGACGAGAGCGCGGGATGCGCTGCGCCGCGCTGGTGGCCGGCCCTGCGGGCGAACCCTTGTACCGACGTTTCGGCTTCACGACGACGTCCGAGTACCGGCTGTTCGCCTTCCCCACCTGAGCCGTATCCCGGCCCGGGACGCGGAGTTCGCGCCGTCCCTCCGACCCACTCGCCGATCCGGCACCCGGACTTCGCCTGCCGGGAGGGTCGGTCGGGTTGGCTAGCTCGTCGCGCCGGCCTCCCCGCCGAAGTCGTCCGGCCGGGGATCGAGCGGCGCCTTCGTCCTGCGGTTCTTCGCCCACGCCTTCGGGCACCACCAACCTGCCTGCGGCACCATGTGCCACGAGTCCAGCAGCTTCACCCTCAACGAGACGCTGAGCTTCACCCCAGAGCCGCTGGTACGCGCCGGCGGCCGGAAGGCGCGCTGTCACGACCGTCACGGTCTGTGCGGTGGGGGTATGCCGTCCCCCATAGGTGCGTGGTCCCCGCGGATTCGTGATGTCTGTCGGTTCCAACTCACCGTGCGCGTGCGCTGTCGAGGACTTCCGGCAGGGCTCGGCGGGAGCTGATGCCGAGCTTCACGTAGACCTTCCGCAGGTGCCATTCCACAGTATGGGGACTGATGAACAGCTCCGCCCCGATCCGCGCGTTCGTCATGCCGTCGGCGGCGAGGGCTGCGACCTGCGACTCCTGCGGGGTGAGAGCGTTGGCCGGTGTGGTCTCCCGCGCGGTCACCTGCTCGCCGGTGGCGATCAGCTCACGTCGGGCCCGTTCGGCGAACGCGTGAGCCGGCATCGCGTCGAACATGTCATGTGCTGTGCGGAGATGCTCGCGGGCCTGCGCGCGGCGCTGTGCGCGACGCAGCCACTCGCCGTACAGCAGGTGGGTGCGTGCCACCTCCACGACAACCCCGCCGCGGCCGAATTCCTCGATCGCCGTGCGGTACAGGCGGTCAGCTGCCTCACCGTCGGCCAGCAGCGCCTCACTGCGTGCGCTCGCACCCCGCGCCCATCCGGAGTCGGCGGCGCGGGTGAGTTCGGTGAGGCGGGCCAACGAGGCACGGGCCTGGTCGAGTTCACCGCAGCGCGTCGCGGCCTCCACATGTTCGACCAGCGACAGACCGGTGAAGTTGAACCCGTCGTGCTCGATACCGGTGCGAGCGGCATCGATCGCTTCTTCGTAGCGGGCCAGTCCGTTGAAGAGCACGCCCTGGATGTAGCCCATGGCACCGAGCAGGGACACCTCGCCCCGCTGCACGGCGCGCTCTCTTGCCTCTTCGATGATGCCTGCGGCGACATCCGCCTCCCCCCGCCAAGCGGCCAGGACGAGCGCGGCGTATTTGTGTGGGGCGTGGCCGGTCGCGGCGGCGATCGCGTCGGCCTCGTCGATCATCCGGTCGGCCTCGGCGAAGTCGCCGTAGTGGATGTGCACCCCGCCCGCGTAGATCAGAGCCGGCGGCAGGGTGCCGAGTGCTCCGATGTCCCGAGCCAGTCGCACCGCGCGAGTCGCGAGTGTGTCCCAGGCGTGCAGGTCCCAGGCCCAGTGGATGAACGACTCGAGCGCGACCGGTGCCAGCAGCAGCCACCGCACGGTCGCCTCCCGCGTGCGAAGTTCTTCGTGTTCGAGCAGGTCGAGTGCCTCGCGCAGGGCTGGGACGGCCGTCTCGGAGCCATCCGCGAGCAGGGCCGCCACACCGTCCAGGAGAGCGTCCGCGGCCTTGGAGCCCGATGAGGGCGCCCCGGACGCGCGGGCCGCGATCGCCGCGGCGCGGGCACCGGTCGGTCCATGGACCCGGCCGGCGAAGATGGTCGCGCTGATCGCCTCCAGGTACGTCTCCCGCGCCAGGGGAGATCCGGCCGCCGTGAACTGTGCGGCCGCGTTCAGGAGCAGTGGTGCCGCCTCGTCGCTGCGGCTGCGGGCGAAGAGGATTCTGGCCCGCAGACGGGCCAGGCGGGCCCGGTCCAGGACGCTGAGGGGATACAGGTCGGCCACCGCGGCCAGTTCCGTGGCTCGTTCGGGCGCGGCGGCCGAGAAGTGCGCCTCGGCCGCCGCAAGGGCCCGGCGCCCACGCGGCCAGGGGTCGGGCGTCACCTCCACCGCGCGTTCCAGCAGAACCGCCTCGGCCGCGATGCCACCGCGCTGCCGGGCGCGGTCTGCGGCTTGCTCCAGTCCTGCGGCGACCTCCTCGTCCGGCCCATCGGCCGCCTGCGCGGCGTGCCAGGCACGCCGATCGGGATCCAGGAGGGGGTCCGTCGCCTCGGCCAAGGCCCGGTGCACCGCACGTCGTTCCTCCGGCTCGGCTCCGTGGTAGACCGCCGAACGGACCAGGGGGTGCCGGAACCGTACGGGTTCACCGAACTCGATCAGGCCGGCTGCCTTGGCCGGTGCGGTGTCCGGAGTGATGCCGAGGGAAGCGGCCGCGCGGGTCAACAGGCGTACGTCGCCGACCGGTTCCGCCGCGGCGATCAGCAGCAGGGTGCGGGTCGCGGCCGGCAGCGCACCGAGCCGCCCGGCGAAATCACGCTCGACGCGGCTGGCCACCGGCCCTTGGACGATCGGGGCGCTCGACGCGTCGACGCCGTAGGCCAGTTCGGCCGCGCTGCGGCCGCGGGAGAATTCCAGTAGCGCCAGCGGGTTGCCGTGCGTCTCGGCCACGAACCGGTCCCTGACCCGCTCCTCCAACCGTCCGCCCACAGCGCCCTCGAGGAGTTCCCCGGCCGCAGCGGCGTCAAGGCCCCCGAGTTGCAGTGCCGGCAGGCCCGCGAGCGCGGACTGCCCCTCGGGGTCGCGGACCGCGAACGCCATGGCAACCGGCTCCGCGAGCAGTCGTCGGGCCACGAACTCAAGTGTCTGCAACGACACTTGGTCCAGCCACTGGGCGTCGTCGACCAGTACCAGCACCGGCCGGGTCTCCGAGGCGCGGGTGAGCAGGGTCAGCACGGCGAGGCCGACCAGGAAGCGGTCGGGCGGATCGCCGACGGCCGTCCCGAACGCCACGCGTAGCGCGTCACGCTGGGGTTGCGGCAGTTCCTCGACACCGTCCAGGAACGGCGCGCACACCTGGTGCAGGCTCGCGTAGGGCAACTCCATGTCGGCCTCGACACCACGTGCCCAGGCCACCTTCACCCGGGACGCCTGCGCAGCCACGTACTCCAGCAGCACCGACTTGCCGATGCCCGCCTCACCCCGGACGACCAGGACACGAGAACCGCCGTCCCGAAGGCCGGCCAGCAGGTTGTCGAGCGCCGTGCACTCACGCTGCCTGCCGACCAGAGCGGGAAGCGGGCTGGCGATCATGCGACTCGGCTCCTCGGCGGGATCCGGGGGAACAGAGCTCCCACAGCGGTGTTCGGAAGAATCCTTGTCACGATACCCGTGGCCCCTCCCCCGCCGCGCGGACAGACGGTGTGACTACTTCCACGCCCGGAAACACGCTGAGGTTGTCACAAATCGGGGGCTTGTCCGGTCGATCCCAACCAATGATCCTCTCCGTTCGCTGTGCGGCCGCGCGTGGCGCGGTCCGCTCGGCCCACGCTGCGCCGGCCGGGGCGTCCTCGACGTCCCGTTGCCCTTGACGCGACGCGTCCGACGATGCCGGACCGGCCGTGTCAGGGCCGATCGACACCGGCGCGAACCTTCGTGCGCCGCCCTGTCACAGATGCCGGGGTCGCCTGGTCAGGGGGGTACGAGCCATCGCTGCCGGTGACGAGAAGGCCGACCTGCCGCACCCTCTGCCCGGCACGAACGTACCGGCCGCCTCCTGGCCCACCGTCCCAAGGAGACGACATGTGCCCCTCCCCAGCCCCGAGTGACCCGGCCCTCCTGCGCATCGCCAGCGCCCGTGGCCGATGGACCCTTCTGGCCACCGTCCTCGGCTCCAGCGTGGTGCTGCTCGGCTCGACCGTCACCAACGTCGCGCTGCCGCACATCGGCGACGACTTCGACGCCGACCTCGCCGCACTCCAGTGGACCGTGAACGCCTACATGGTGACCCTGGCGGGACTCATCCTGCTGGGCGGTTCCCTGGGCGACCGTTTCGGCCGACGCCGGATCTTCGTCCTGGGGATCGTCTGGTTCGCTGCGGCGTCCTTGCTGTGCGGACTGGCTCCCGACACGACCACGCTCATCGCCGCCCGGGCGCTCCAGGGCGTCGGCGGAGCGCTGCTCACCCCCGGCTCACTGGCGATCATCGAAGCCTCCTTCCACCCGGACGACCGGCCGCGCGCCATCGGCCTGTGGTCCGGGTTCGGCGGCATCGGGGCGGCACTCGGGCCGTTTCTCGGCGGATGGCTCGTCGACGGCCCCGGCTGGCGCTGGACCTTCCTGCTGACGATCCCCCCGGCGTTGCTGTGCGTGCCCCTGGCACTGCGCCACGTCCCGGAGTCCGTCGGCAGGCCTCGGCAGCCCACCGTCCCGGCAGGTACCCACACCCCGTCCCGGCGGGGCTTCGACCTCGCCGGTGCGGCGCTGGGCGCGCTGACGCTCGCTCTGGCCACCTACGCGCTGACAGAAGCACGTTCCGGCGGGCCAGTCGCCCTGGGCGCGGCCGCGGGCGGCATCGCGGCCGGTGCCGCGTTCCTGATGGTGGAGCGGCGCAGCAGCGACCCGATGATGCCCCTGTCGATCTTCTCGTCGCGGCCGTTCACGGCCATCAACCTGATCACCCTGTGCGTCTACGCCGGGCTGGGCGGGTTCTTCTTCCTGACCGCCCTGCAACTACAGATCGTCGCCGGCTACTCGGCACTGGCGGCGGGCGCCGCCATGTTGCCGAGCACGGTGCTGATGCTGCTGTTCTCCGCCCGCTCCGGGACGCTCGCCCAGCGCCTGGGGCCGCGCATCCCGCTCACCGTCGGCCCTGTGGTGTGCGGAGTGGGCATGCTGATGACGGCGCGGGTGGGCACGCACGCCTCCTACTTCGCCGACGTTCTGCCCGCCCTGCTCGTGATGGGGACGGGCATGGTCATCATGGTCGCTCCGCTGAGCGTGACGCTGCTGGCCTCGGTCGAGGCCGCCGACGCGGGCCTGGCCAGCGGGATCAACAACGCGGCCGCACGCGCGGCCGGGCTGGTCTCGGTTGCCGCACTGCCGCTGCTGGTCGGCATGAGCCCGGACGCATACCGCTCCCCCGACTCCTTCGACACGGCGTTCAACCGGGCCATGCCCCTGTGCGCGGGCCTGCTGGCCATCGGCGCGACGATGGCCTTCGCCCTGCTGCGCGAGACCGCCGACACCTCCGTCGCACGGCACGGCCGGGCGCACGGCTGGCTGATGGAGCCGCCGCTGGTGTCGCGCTTCGCCCATCACCGGGCTCTCGACTAGGTCGAGCGCCGAGAGCCCCCGGCCGCGGCGTATCTACCCGCCGGTTCCCGCCCCTTCCCCAGGGGGAACCGGCTTCGCCCGTAGGCCGGGCCCGCCCCGCGGGTCCACCGACCATCAAACTCCCTCTCCGTCGCTGGACAGATGAAGCACCGCCACATCGTCCCGCAGCCCACCGAACGGAGCGGCCAGCAGAGACACACCGCGGACCAGAGCGTCGACGAACGTCTGCGCCTCCAGATGCGCGAGCCGACCGGCCAGCCTCAGCAAGCCCTCCTCCCCGAGCCGTCCGCCGGCCGTACGACCTTCATAGAGTCCGTCGGTGAACAGCACGATGCCGTCCCCGTCCGACATCGCCATCTCGCTCTCACCCCAGTCCCCTTGCCCGGGGAAGAGTCCCAGCGGGAGACCTGGCGGCGGCTCCACCCAACGGACCTCATTCCCGTGCCGGTGCAGAAAGCCCGGATGGCCGGCGGTGACCGTCCGCACGGTGCGCCGTCGGGGCGACAGGACCAAGGACACCACGGTCGCGTAGGTGTCCTCCTCCGCTCGCTCCTCGGTCAGGATGCGTTCGAGCAGATGGAGTTGTTCCAGCTGGCTCTGCCCACACAGCACCGCAGTGCGCCATGCCAGGCGCAGGTGGACACCGAGGGCGGCCGCGGTGGCACCGTGCCCGGACACATCGCCCATGACCACGTGGGCGCTGCCGTCGTCACCACGCACCACATCGCAGAAGTCACCGCCCAGCAAAGTGTGCGCGCGCCCCGGCGCGTAGTGGAAGGCGGTCGTGAAGCCGTCTGCCTGCAGCGTCGGATCGGGCAACAGGCCCCGTTCCAGCAGGGCGTTGTCCCGCGCGATCTCCTCGCCCGCCGCGGTGCGCCCGGCGACGGCACGTTGCAGCGCCACCCAGATCTTCCGGCGGAACTCGTGGGGAGCGCTGCGGCGGTGATCGGCGCGCCCTTGCACCGAGCCGGCGACAGAGCGGAAGGCGTGGGGCGCATACGTACCCTCGAGAACGAGCACGGCTGCGTCGGGGGCATGGCGGCGTACCCGGGTGACGACGTCGGCCAAGGTCCGTCCGGCCGGTGTGCTGCCCACCAGAACGCACAGTGGGGCGTGGGTGCCGGACGTGCGCCATCCTACGTCGACGTTCGTGTGCCAGATCAGCGCATCGACCAGCCGGTCCGGAAGCAGCCGCCGGACGTGGACCGCGTCCTGTTCGTCCTGGGACAGCACAACCACGCGGAGGTCGCGGCAGAAGGTGAAGTCCCCACGGGGACGGGCCTCGCGAGCCCGATGTCCTCCACGACGATCGACGGCCGGAACGTCCGGCAGCGGAATAGGGATGCTCATATGTGGTCTTTCGTGCGGCGAGAGGCGATGGCGGCTCCACGCACGAGTGTCGGCGGCACGCGGAACGCGCACCCTTTTTCTCCTGCCTGGCCCGATCTGTTCGCTCATGAGACACCGCCACACACGTATCTGTGACACCAAGATCTCCATCCACGTTCCGCGCCAGGGCAGTTGAGGGGGACGGCTGCAACAGGCCGAATCGCTGTCACGAACCGGGGCGCTGTCCAGTCAATGAAGCAAGGGCGGAACTCCTTGCGGAGCCCCACCCACTTTTGCCGCCATCGGCGCCGGCAGAGAACGGAGACGAGACCTCATGTTCAGCACATCCAAAGACTCCCGCACCTGGTTGGTCGGGCTGCCGTGCCGGTCGGACGGCTCCCGGATCGTCTGGCTGTACTACGTCGTCGGCGAGGCGCCGGACAGCGCCGAAGCCCTGTGCGCGGCGGTGCGCCGGGCCAACAGCGCCTCCGAGCGGGACGCCCGCGGCCAGGTGCCCGTGGAACCCGATCGCGCCGAGGTGCAGCGCATACGACAGCACATCCTGGGCGACTTCGCTCTGGAAGCCTGCTGAACCCAGGAAGTGTCAGCCGCGGCCCCGCCCCGGGCCGCCCGCCCCACTGCGGGTACGACGCCTCCGGCTGTCACAAGCGCGCCCCCCTGCCCGGTCAGTACAGGGATTGGTGTCCGACACAATCCGAGGAGGACCGGGATGATGTCCCAAGGCGTTGATCTTCAGGCGGACCCCGCCACCGTCGCGGCGTCCCTCACGGCCGAGGCAACCGCCCTCGAAGGGCGGATGCGTCAGCTCCGTGAAGCCGTGCACGTCGTGAACTCACGTATCGCGTCGATCGCCGAGTCCCTCCAGACCCTGCGCGGCACCGCGCCGACACACGGCGGAGGTGAGCGTCGCTCCGGATCCCCGGAGGACGCCCTCCCGCGCGGTTGAACACCGCACGAGCCTCTCAGCCCCGCGCCGGCACCTCCTGAAGCACCCATACGTTGCCGTCCGGGTCGCTGAACTCGGCGTAGGAGTGATAGTCACGACGCTGCGGGTCGAGTCCTGCGACCCGCTTCTCATCGGTGCTGCGGTGGAACACACCGCTCGTGTCATGGAAGATTCCGCCGGTCACCACGCCCCTCGCGTCGAGTTCCCGACAGGCCCGCTCGATGTCGGAGACGACGAGGTGCAGGCCCCGCACCGAGCCCGGGACGGCCGTGGTGACGCCGGTCCCGAACAGGATCGAGCACGCCGATCCCGGGGGCGTCATGTGTACCACGCGGTAGGAGGAGTCGATGGCATGGTCGGCATCCAGTCGGAACCCGACGGCTTCGTAGAACGACTTCGCCCGGTCGACGTCCGAGACGGGCAGT
This sequence comes from Streptomyces panaciradicis, assembly GCF_023516615.1. Taxonomy (GTDB): domain Bacteria; phylum Actinomycetota; class Actinomycetes; order Streptomycetales; family Streptomycetaceae; genus Streptomyces; species Streptomyces panaciradicis. Next base: position 571 of record NZ_JAMGBF010000160.1, on the reverse strand, counting down.
ACCAGAACGGCCAGCTTGAGCTGCATGACGTCGGCGCTCTCGCCGGCGGGCAGCTTGACCGCATCGGCTGACGCGTCCTCGCCCACGGCGCGGGGGTCAGCCCGCGCGGCCTCCTCCACCTCCTCGATCTCCACCCGGTACCGGTGGATCCCGGCCCGCAGACCGTTGGCCACGACGCTCCAGCCTTCCACCACCCGCCACATCGCGTCGGTGCCGTGCAGGTATGTCCCGTCCGGCCTGGCGGCGGCCCGCAGTTCGTCTTCCAGCGCCTGCTGCCGTTCGTGCGGCACGTGGAGTTCCAGGGCGAAGCGGCGCAGCGGCCGCGTGCCGTGCGCGGCTTCCGCCGCGGGCAGTGGTACGGCGGCTATCTCGCGAAGCCCGCCGAGCAGCGTGACATGCAGTGTCGTCATGAGACCGTCACCGGTTCCCGTCCGTGCCGGCCCGCACCATCACGAGCGCTCCTCGTCGTTGACCCAACTCATCAGCTTGCGCAGCTCCTTGCCGGTGGTCTCCAACAGCAGTTCGGAGTCGTGCCGCTTGTACTCGGCGTACTTCTTCAGACCGCCGTGGT
>NZ_JAMGBF010000016.1 GCF_023516615.1 Streptomyces panaciradicis | reverse complement strand
CGCAGGCGGGTGGCGCGCATAGCCCTGTTCACCGTCTCGGGCCTGGTCCTGGTGACGGCGGGCGCGGGCGCCTGGCTGTACGAGCACCTCAACGGCAACATCAACAGCGTCGCCCTCGACGACGGCGCCGGCGGCAAGGAGAAGGCGGACGCCTTCGGACGGACCCCGATCAACGTCCTGGTGATCGGCTCGGACGGCCGGAACAACGCCGCGGACTGCAAACTGGGCGGCGGCTGCGGCTCGGCGAAGTCGACCGTCGGGCACAACGCGGACGTGGAGATGCTGGTGCACGTCTCCGCCGACCGCTCCAACGCCACGGTCATGAGCATCCCCCGCGACACCATGACCCACGTCCCCGCCTGCAAGGACCCCGACAGCAGCCAGTCCACGGCCGGCTACTACGGGCAGATCAACAGCGCCCTGCAGTACGGCCCGGCCTGCCAGGTCAAGACCGTCCACGACCTCACCGGCATCCCCGTCGACCACTTCGTGATGCTCGACTTCTCGGGAGTCGTGAAGATGTCCGACGCGGTGGGCGGTGTGTCGGTGTGCGTCAGCGACAACGTCTACGACACCTACTCGCACCTCAAGCTCGCCAAGGGCACCCACACCCTCAAGGGAGACGCGGCCCTGGAGTTCGTCCGCTCCCGGCACGGCTTTGGCGACGGCAGCGACCTGGGCCGCACCGTCTCCCAGCACCTCTTCCTCAGCGCCATGATCCGCAAGTTCAAGAGCGCGGGCACGCTGGAGAACCCGGGCAAGGTGTACTCCCTCGCCGACGCGGCCACCAAGGCACTGACCGTGGACACCGGTCTGGGCAGCGTCTCCAAGCTGGTCGACCTCGCGACCGACCTGAACAAGGTCCCCTCCAAGCGGATGACGTTCACCACCATGCAGACGGGGGCCGACCCGTCCGACGCCAACCGTGTCGTGCCCGCGGCCGCCGCGAAGGCCCTGTTCGCCGCCATCGTCAACGACCAGTCGCTGAGCGGCGGCAAGAAGAAGTCGTCCGCCGCGCCGTCCGCGTCCGCGGCGGCCACGGTGCCGGCCTCCGAGGTCGCCGTCGAGGTCGAGAACGGCACCACCACCGGCGGACGCGCCTCGGTCGTCGCCGACGCGCTCCTCGCCAAGGGCTTCGGCTCCGGCACCACCTCGGGCAACGCCCCCGCCCAGTCGTCGAGGACGACGATCACCTACGGGCCCGGGCAGAAGGCACAGGCCCAGACCGTCGCCTCCGCGCTGGGGCTGCCCGCCTCGCACCTGACCGAGGGCAGCGCGGCCGGCGTGGTCCTGGTCATCGGCAGCGACTGGCCCACCGGCACGGCGTACGCCTCCTCGGGCGGCTCGTCGGCGGCCCCCGCCGACACGCACGCGGCCGTGTCCGACGCCCACGCCCAGACCGCAGACAAGGCCAAGACCTGCGCGAAGGTCAGCCCGTACAAGACCGTCGAGATCAACGGCGTGGCCATGACCCCGGCCCAGGCCTACGCGGCGGCGAGCGACAAGAAGGACTCCGCACCCTGAGCCAGGGTCTTCGCGCTGAGCCGCGGTCCTCGCGCCGAGTCCGGGTCTTCGCGCTGAGCCCGGGGCCTTGAGCTGAGTTCGGGTCTTCGCGCTGAGTCCGGGTCTTCGCGCTGAGTCCGGGTCTTCGCGCTGAGCCTGAGGCCTTGAGCTGAGTTCGGGTCTTCGCGCTGAGCCCGGGTCCTCGCGCTGCGCCGGGGGCCTTGCGCCGAGCCTGGGTCCTCGCGCCGAGTTCGGGGCCGCGCGCTGAGCCGGGGTCCTTTGCGCTGGGCCGGGGTTCTCGCGCCGAGTTCGGGGCCTCGCGCTGAGCCCGGGTCCTTGCGCTGTGTCCGGCGCCGCGCGCTGAGCCGGGGTCCTCGCGCTGGGCCGGGGTCCTTTTGCGCTGGGCCGGGGTTCTCGCGCTGAGTCCGGCGTCGCGCGCTGAGTCCGGGACCGGTCAGCGGTCGTGGGCGAGGCCGGGTGCCGTGGTGAGCGGGCGGGACGGCACGGCGGGCGCGGCCGGTCGCGGCGACGGCCACAGCCGCGCCGCCCCGGCGGAC
>NZ_JAMGBF010000159.1 GCF_023516615.1 Streptomyces panaciradicis | reverse complement strand
AGCAGAAGCAGGGCGTCGTAAGGGGTGGCGTCGAGCACGTCTCGCATGGGTCGAATCCTGTCATCCGGTACTGACAGCCGGGAAACGGCGGGGTGTCGGGCCGGGTTCCCGATCTGCCGGGAGGGGTGCGAACGGGCGTGCGACTTGTAAGCTGTATCGGCGGTATACACGCCTTACGCCGTTCCGCCTCTCCTCCCGCACTCCCCTTCCGCCCGACCGGAGCCCGCCGTGCCGAGTCCCTACCGCGCCCTGTTCGCCGCACCCGGCACCAGACGCTTCTCCGCCGCGGGCTTCCTCGGCCGGATGCCGCTGTCCATGATGGGCATCGGCGTCGTCACGATGATCTCGCAGCTCAGCGGGCGGTACGGCCTCGCGGGCGCCCTGTCGGCCACCATCGCGCTGGCCGCCGCGGCCATCGGGCCGCAGATATCGCGCCTGGTGGACCAGTACGGGCAGCGCCGGGTGCTGCGGCCGGCCACGCTGGTCGCCCTCGCGTCGGCGGCCGGGCTGCTGCTCGCCGTCTCGTTCGGCGGACCGGACTGGGTGCTGTTCGTGTGCGCCGCCGGGATCGGCTCCGTACCGAGCCTCGGGGCGATGGTCCGGGCCCGGTGGGCGACCCTGTACCGCGGCACTCCGCTGCTGCACACCGCGTACTCGTTCGAGTCGGTGGTCGACGAGATGTGCTTCATCCTCGGCCCGATCATCTCCATCGGGCTGTCGACCGCGTGGTTCCCGGAGGCCGGGCCCCTGCTGGCGGCCTGTTTCCTGGCGTTCGGCGTCTTCTGGCTGACCGCGCAGCGCAGCACCGAGCCGGAGCCGCACCCCCGGGCCAGGCAAGGCGGCGGGTCGGCGCTGCGCTCGCGTGGGCTGCAGGTTCTCGTCGCCACGTTCGTGGCGACCGGGGCGATCTTCGGAGCGGTGGACGTGGTGACCGTGGCCTTCGCCGACGAGCGGGGCCACAAGGGCGCCGCGAGTGTCGTGCTCGCCCTGTACGCGGCCGGATCCTGCGTGGCGGGAATCGTGTTCGGGCTGCTGCGTTTCGCGGGAGCCCCACAGCGTCGCTGGCTGCTGGGCATATGCGCGATGGCCGTGAGTATGATCCCCCTCCTACTGGTCGGAAACTTGCCGTTTCTGGCCGTGGCGCTCTTCGTCGCGGGCCTGTCCATCGCTCCCACGATGATCACGACGATGTCCCTGATCGAAGAGCACGTACCACGCGCGCAGTCGACCGAGGGCATGACCTGGATCAGCACCGGGCTCGCGGTCGGCGTCGCGCTCGGCTCCTCCGTGGCAGGCTGGGTCATCGACGCGGCCGGAGCGCGGGCCGGGTACGGGGTTCCGGCGGTGTCCGGGGCCGTCGCGGTCGCGGTCGGTTTCCTGGGGTACCGCCGGCTCAGCAGGCCGGCTCCGCGTCGGGGAGGCACCGTTGAGCAGCACAGCGAGCGGGAAGAACGGCACGTGGCGTAACTGGGGCGGCAATGTCGCCTCCCGCCCCGCGCGGGAGGTCACGCCCGCCTCCGTCGAGGAGCTGGTGGCGGCCGTCCGGCAGGCCGCGGAGGACGGACTGACCGTGAAGCCGGTCGGTACCGGGCACTCCTTCACGTCCATCGCGGCCACCGACGGTGTGTTGATCCGCCCTCAACTGTTGACCGGCATCCGCAAGATCGACCGTGATGCCATGACCGTCACGGTGGAGGCCGGCACCCCGCTCAAGAGACTCAACATGGCGCTCGCGCGCGAGGGGCTCTCGCTCACGAACATGGGCGACATCATGGAGCAGACCGTCTCCGGCGCCACCAGCACCGGCACCCACGGCACGGGACGCGACTCGGCCTCCATCGCCGCGCAGATCAAGGGGCTGGAGCTGGTCACCGCCGACGGCTCGGTGCTCACCTGCTCCGAGAAGGAGAACCCGGAGGTCTTCGCGGCCGCCCGGATCGGCCTGGGCGCCCTCGGCATCGTCACGGCGATCACCTTCGCCGTGGAGCCGGTCTTCCTGCTCACGGCCCGCGAGGAACCGATGCCCTTCGACCGGGTCCTCGCCGACTTCGACGCCCTGTGGGCCGAGAACGAGCACTTCGAGTTCTACTGGTTCCCGCACACCGGCAGCACCAACACCAAGCGCAACAACCGCAGCGCCGGTCCCGAGAAGCCGGTCGGCCAGGTGGCGGGCTGGTTCGAGGACGAGTTCCTCTCCAACGGCGTCTTCCAGGTGGCCCAGTGGGTCGGCCGGGCGGTGCCGGCCACCGTCCCGACGATCGCCCGGGTCTCCAGCAAGGCCCTGTCCGCGCGGACGTACACCGACATTCCCTACAAGGTCTACACATCGCCGCGCCGGGTGCGGTTCGTGGAGATGGAGTACGCCGTTCCGCGCGCGGCCCTGACCGAGACGCTGCGCGAGCTGAAGGCGATGCTCGACCGCTCCGACCTCAGGGTCAGCTTCCCGGTCGAGGTGCGCACCGCCCCCGCCGACGACATCACCCTGTCCACCGCGTCGGGCCGCGACAGCGCCTACGTCGCCGTCCACATGTTCAAGGGCACGCCCTATCAGGCCTACTTCACGGCCGCCGAGCGCATCTTCACCGCGCACGAGGGACGCCCGCACTGGGGCAAGGTGCACACGCGGGACGCCGAGTACTTCGCGGGCGTCTACCCCCGCTTCGGCGAGTTCACCGCACTGCGGGACCGGCTCGACCCGGACCGGCGGTTCCAGAACGACTACCTGCGACGGGTGTTGGGCGCGTAGGACGGCCGAAGCCATTGGTTCCGTTTCCGGCGGTTACGTGAAGTACGCCACGTTCAAGATCCCGAAAACGGGCAACGGGCGGTCAACTCCGGTCCGTTGCCAGAAGTTGGGTGGCGCGCCAATCCACGCACGTGGTCCGAATGGAGTACTGTTGCGAGCCCTGGGTCCGGTCTCCCGCCAGGGCGTCCGGGGCTTGAAGGACCGCCGGGAGGGGGCTAGTTGCACAGGGTGACGGAGTTGGTCACTTAGCGTTGCGAATAGGTAACCGTGCCATAACGGCGATCCAGGGCCCGTGCCCGACACGCCGGGCAACTCGGCAAGGTTGTGGCAGGCTGCACCCGGGCAGGCCACACTCGACTAGCGGAAGCAGCGACGCACGTGACGTCGGCAGGCACCACCCGGGAGGTCCCCATGCCCGAACTGCGTGTCGTGGCCGTCTCCAATGACGGCACACGGCTGGTGCTGAAGGCTGCCGACTCAACGGAGTACACGCTGCCGATCGACGAGCGGCTGCGCGCCGCCGTCCGCGGTGACCGGCCCCGCCTCGGACAGATCGAGATCGAGGTCGAAAGCCATCTCCGCCCCCGCGACATCCAGGCGCGTATACGCGCCGGTGCCACCGCGGAAGAGGTCGCCCAGCTCGCAGGCATCCCCGTCGACCGGGTACGGCGCTTCGAGGGCCCGGTCCTCGCCGAGCGCGCGTTCATGGCCGAGCGGGCCAGGAAGACACCCGTCCGCCGCCCCGGCGAGAACGCCGGACCCCAGCTCGGCGAGGCCGTGCAGGAGCGGCTGTTGCTGCGCGGCGCGGAGAAGGACACCGTGCAGTGGGACTCCTGGCGCCGCGACGACGGCACCTGGGAGGTCCTGCTGGTCTACCGGGTCGCGGGGGAACCGCACTCGGCGAGCTGGACGTACGACCCGCCCCGGCGGCTCGTCCAGGCCGTCGACGAGGAGGCGCGCTCGCTGATCGGCGAGTCCGACGACCTCGCCGCGCCGGAGCCCAGCTTTCCCTTCGTCCCGCGCATCGCACGGCTGCCGCGCGACCGTCCGCTGGACCGTGCCCTGGACCGGCCGAGTCTGCCGGCCCAGGCGTCCGAGCCCGCCGAGGAGATCACGGCGGGCGAACGGGACTCGCTGACCAGCCTGTTGGAGGCGGTGCCGAGCTTCCGTGGCGATCTGGTGGTCCCGGAGCGCCCGTCGGAGACCTCGCCTCCGGAGGAGGAGCCGCCGGCCGTCGAGCCCGAGGCGGAGGAGCCCCCGGCCCCCGCGGCCTCGGCCGGTTCCGCGTACGCGGACGTTCTCATGCCCCGCTCCGTCGGCAGCCACCGCGACCGCCTGATCGGCGCGACGGACCGGCAGGCGGAGGCCGACGGCGTGCGCCCCGGCCGCCGGGCCGCGGTCCCGAGCTGGGACGAGATCGTGTTCGGCACGCGGCGCAAGAAGCAGGAGTAACCGGGCGTACGGCGGTTGACGCCCGGTCAGAGCACGGCGAGAGGCCCGCACCGGCGACGGTGCGGGCCTCTTCGCGCGCCCTACCGGGGGTCGGGCCCCACGGCCACCGGCCGGTTCGGATCCGACGACCACTCCGACCAGGAACCGACGTACAGCGCCGCCGGAATCCCCGCCACCGCCAGGGCCAGTACCTCGTGCGCCGCCGAGACACCCGAGCCGCAGTACACGCCGACGTCCGAACCCCCGCCCGCGCCGAGGGACTTGAACCGCTCCGCCAGCTGCTCGGCGGGCAGGAAGCGGCCGTCCGTACCGACGTTGTCGTTCGTCGGCGCCGACACCGCCCCCGGGATGTGCCCGCCGATCCGGTCGATCGGCTCCACCTCGCCCCGGTACCGCTCCCCCGCCCGCGCGTCGAACAGCACCCCTGAACGCGCCAGCGCCGCCGCGCCGTCGGCGTCCAGCAGCCCCGCCTCACCCGGCACCGGCTCGAAGTCGCCTTCCGCGGGCGCCGGTGTGGTCGTCTGCAGTTCGCCCTCCCACGTCGGCAACCCGCCGTCGAGGACCCGCACGTCCGGGTGACCCGTCCAGCGCAGCAACCACCACGCGCGAGCCGCCGCCCAGCCGAGTCCGCCGTCGTACACGACCACCGGCGTCCCCGCCGAGACACCGGCCCGGCGCATGGCGGCGCCGAAGACGTCGAGGTCGGGCAGCGGGTGCCGGCCGCGCTCGTCGGGCGCGGCGGCCAGTTCCGCGTCCAGGTCGACGTACACGGCACCGGGAATGTGGCCGGCCGCGTACTCGGCCCGGCCGTCGAAGGGCGCCTGGGCGAGGCTGAGCTGCCAGCGGACGTCGAGCAGGACCGGCGGGTGGTCGCCCTTGAGATCGCTCGCGAGTTCGGAGGCGGAGATGATGGCGTTCATGGCCCCATCCTCGCGCACGGGGTGGCCGCGTCGTCCATGTCCGGCTACTCTGCTCCGCCGGGCAGGCCCGATCACGAGGCGTACGGGTTCGGGCACATGCTGTACAGCGGATCGACATCGGTCGGCACAGCGCGCGAACTGGCGGGAAGCCGTACACCCGGCATGCTCCGGACACGGGGCCCGGCGTGGCGAGCGCGCCCGCGGCGCGCGGCACCGCGGGTGGTGCGAGCATCGGCACGGGGATCCGGGAAGCGGACGCGACACGGCCACCGCGAGGGGTCGAGGAGAGAGAGACGATGACGGAGGCACGGGAGTCGGCCGGTCCGAACGACGGGACGCGGGCCGGGCACAGACCGGGTACGCCCTGCTGGGTGAGTCTGATGGTGCACGGGCTGACGGCGACCGAGGAGTTCTACGGGGCGCTGTTCGGCTGGGAGTTCGAACCGGGCCCGCACCAGCTCGGTCCCTACGTGCGGGCCCTGCTGGACGGTTACGAGGTCGCCGGCATGGGCCAGCTGCCCGCCGACCGGCACCTCCCCATCGCCTGGACGCCGTATCTCGCCTCGGACGACGTGGACCTGACCGCGGAGACGGTGCGGTCGTGCGGCGGCACGGTCGGGGTGGGCCCGCTGGACGCGGCCGAGGCGGGCCGGCTGGCGATCGGCTCCGACCCCTCCGGCGCGGTCTTCGGGATCTGGCAGGGCGCCGCCCACGGCGGCACGGCACTCACCGGCGTGCCCGGCACCCCCGCGTGGAACGAACTGGTCACCTACGAGACGGCCGGCGTGGCCAAGTTCTACGAGACGGTCTTCGGCTACGAGGAGGTACCGGTCGTCTCCGCGGACTTCGACTACGTCACCCTGCACATCGACGGCCGCCCGGTGGCCGGCCTGCACGGCGTCGGCAACGCCCTCCCCCGGGACCGGGGTCCGCACTGGATGACGTACTTCGAGGTGGCCGACGCGGACGAGGCGGCGGCCCGGGTGACCGCACTCGGCGGGCACGTCCTCGAGCCGCCCGGGGACAGCGTCCACGGCCGGGTGGCGACGGTGGCGGACCCGGAGGGTGCGCTGTTCTCCCTGATCCAGGGCCCGCGCTGAACCACTGGCGGCCCCGTCAGGCCGGGGGGACCGGCAGCACGTCCGGGGACAGCGCCGCCGCGCGTGCCGTGGCCGCCGTCATGCGGCGGCGGTGGTGGCGGCGGCACAGGACCTCGTAGCCGACGGCATCGGCCTGGTTGACGTCGCCGACGACCACCTGGGCGCCCTCGACGACCATCTCGCCGCCTATCGTGCGGGCGTTGTGGGTGGCGCGGGCGCCGCACCAGCACAGCGCCTCGACCTGCAACACCTCCACGCGGTCTGCGAGTTCGACCAGGCGCTGGGAGCCGGGGAAGAGCTTGGAGCGGAAGTCGGTCGTGATGCCGAAGGCGTAGACGTCCAGGCCCAGGTCGTCGACGACGCGGGCGAGCTGGTCGATCTGCTCCGGGGCGAGGAACTGCGCCTCGTCGGCGATGACGTAGTCCGCGCGGCCGCCCTGCGAGAGGTGGTCGACGAGGTAGGCGTACAGGTCCTGCCCGTCCTCGACCTCCACCGCGTCCGTCACCAGGCCCAGGCGTGAGGAGAGCTTGCCCTCGCCCGCGCGGTCGTCCCGCGTGAAGATCATCCCGGCCAGGCCGCGCGCGGAGCGGTTGTGCTCGATCTGCAGAGCCAGAGTCGACTTCCCGCAGTCCATCGTTCCGGAGAAGAACACCAGCTCGGGCATGGAGGGTTGAGCACCTTTCGGCGGAGAGGAGCGGAGGACGGCTTCAGGAGCGTACTTCGAGCAGGGGGATCAGCTGTTCGGCAGGGGTCATCGAGCCGTGGTTGCCGACCATCGCGGACTCCTTCGGCTCCCGCTCGGAGGCGATGATCAGGACGTCGTCGCGGGCGGCCGCCACGACGTCGCCGATGCGGGCGCGGACGCGGTCGTCGATGTACGGGCCGAACCAGCCCGCCGCGATCGCCTCCTCCCGCGAGGCCACCCAGAACTGCTCGCCGAGCACCTCGCGCCAGCACGTGGCCACGTCGTTCTCGGCGCCGTGGACGGCGTAGACGTGACGGGCCCGGCCCTCGCCGCCCAACAGGGCGACTCCGGCGCGCAGTTCCCAGTCCTCGTCGAAGTCGATGCGGTGCTCCTCGTCGAAGGGCACATCGATCATGCCGTGGTCGGCGGTGACGTACAGCGCGGTGCGCGGCGGGAGTTGCTCGGCGAGCCGCTGCACGAGCCGGTCGACGTGCATGAGCTGGCCGCGCCAGGTGTCGGAGTCGACGCCGTAGCGGTGGCCCGCGCCGTCGAGTTCGGCGTAGTACGTGTAGACCAGGGAGCGGTCGCCGGCGGCGAGCTGCTCGGCGGCGAGGTCCATGCGGTCCTCGCCGGACAGCCGCCCGTGGAAGGTGCCGCCGCTGAGCGCGACCTTGGTCAGCGGGGTGTTCTCGAAGGTCGGGGAGGACACCTGGGCAGCGTGCACGCCCGCCCGGTGGGCGAGCTGGAAGATCGTCGGGTACGGCTGCCAGGCCTGCGGCGGCGTCCACGGCTGCCAGCGCAGCTGGTTCATCAGCTCGCCGGTCTCGGGGTTGCGCGCGGTGTAGCCGGGCAGGCCGTGCGCGCCCGGGGGCAGGCCGGTGCCGACGGACGCGAGGGAGGTCGCGGTGGTCGCCGGGTAGCCGGTGGTCAGGGGGCGGCCGGTGCCGCCGCGCGAGCTGCCGAGCAGCGAGGTCATGAAGGGCGCCTCGTCCGGGTGCGCCTTCAGCTGCTCCCAGCCCAGGCCGTCGACCAGGAACACGCAGTTGCGGTCGGCGGGGGCGAGCTCGGTGATCGCGGCCGTCGTGTCCGGTACGCCCATGCCGGCGGCCAGGGTGGGCAGCAGGTCGGCGAGGGAGCCGCTGCCGTACTCAGGCAGGGGCGCGGACGCGACGGAGAGGGGTTCTGGATGGGCGTCCCAAGGAGCGGCGTGGACCATCAGGCGGCGGTGTCCGCGGTCGCCTCGGAGAGCGACTGGGCGAAGACCAGCGCCTGGCGCACCGTCTCCGGGCCGTCGCCGGCCTCGCTGACGCGCAGGCTGAGGTCGTCGGCCGTGGAGTTGCCCGTGTAGCCGTGGTCGGCCTCGCAGTTGGGGTCGCCGCAGGCGGCCGGTTCGAGGTCGATACGGGAGACGGCGCCCCAGCCGATGGTGAGGACGACCTCGCGGGGCAGGGTGCCCGGCGTGTACTGCTCCGGGTTGGCGACCACCCGGCTGACCACGACGGAGGAGATCCGGCCGAGCTTCACGGACTCGGTGGAGGTCGTCGCGTACGGCGTCGGGGAGGTGCTGTCGGCGGCCTGCTCGTCGGTGTGGCTGACGATGAAGCGGTTGCCGGTGAGGACGAGCACGGTGACGTGCCGGCGCACCTCGTTCTGGTCGAACGTCGTCTCCTGGTGGACCAGGTACGACCGGATGGGCTCGCCGCCCACGGCGGCCTCCACCGCCTCGGCCACGAGGGCCGGGTAGTAGCCGCTGCGCTCGATCGCCGCTCGCAGCCCCTGGGTCGTCGTACTGGTCTTGGCCATGACGTCCATCCTACGGTGGCGCGTCGGCTGCGAGGCACCGCTCAGGCCGTCCGGGTGGACCTCTCAGTAGACGGGGAGCGTGCGCGGGCCGAGGTCGTCGCGGGCGGGCGGGGGCGCCAGGCGGACGGAGGCGCCGAGAACGCTCAGGCCGTGGGGGGCGACGACGACGGGCTCCAGGGTGACCGCGACGACCTCGGGGTGGTCGTCGACCAGCCGGGACAGCCGCAGCAGCAGTTCCTCCAGCGCAGGCGTGTCGACGGGGGTGGATCCGCGCCAGCCGAACAGCAGGGGCGCCGTCCGGATCGACCGGACCAGGGAGGCGGCCTCCCGGTCGGTGACCGGGACCAGCCGGTGCGCCATGTCGCCGAGCAGCTGGGAGGCGGGTCCGGCCAGGCCGAACGAGACGACGGCCCCGGCCGCCGGGTCGATGACGGCCCGTACGACGGTGTCCACACCGCGGGGCGCCATCGCCTGCACCACCGGGCGCAGCTCCTCGGGCTCGCCGAACAGCTCCGTCAACTCGGCGTACGCCCGCCGCAGTTGCTCCTCGTCCGCGAGGTCGAGGCGGACGCCGCCCAGGTCGGCCCGGTGGCGCAGGTGCGGGGCGGTGGCCTTGAGGGCGACGGGGTACCCGATGCCGTCGGCGGCCCGGACGGCGTCGTCCGGGGTGAAGGCGGGCACGGCCCTGCGTACGTCGATGCCGTACCGGCCGAGGAGCTGGTGCGTCTCCCCGGTGCCGAGGGTGAGGCCCTGCCCGCGCGCGAGCAGGGCGTCGATCTGCTCGGCGGCGCCCTTCTCGTCGATGTCGTCGTACTCGGGCACCCTGCCGGGCTCGGTGGCCTCGCGCCGCCACTGGGCGTAGTGCACGGCTTCGGCCAGGGCGCGTACGGCCCGCTCGGCGGCGGGGTAGGCGGGGATGAGGCGGGATTCCGCCGGAGCGCCGGCGGCGGGGGCCGGCTGGGTGGTGGGGGGCAGCATCTGGGAGGGGCGCAGCCGGGCGCCGGAGGGGGTGCTCGAACCGGTCTGGGGTGCGGTGCTCGTCGCGGCGGACAGGGCTTGGGCGAGTCCGCCGAGCTCCACGTGGACCACGAGCACGGGCTTGCCGGGGACGGCCTGGGCGGCCGAGCGCAGTGCTTCGGCCAGTTCCGCGTCGCCCGGGGAGGCCTCCCCGATGGCCGGGATCGCCGTCACCACGACCGCGTCGCAGGAGTCGTCCTCCAGCGCGTGCAGCAGCGCCGTGTGGAAGTCCGCGGCGGAGGCCTCGGTGGTCAGGTCCAGGGGCCGCTGGGGCCTGAGGCCCTCGGCGAGGCAGGCGTCGTAGGTGAGCAGGCCGAGCGACTCGGAGTTGCCGAGGATCGCCACCCGCGGTCCGGCGGGCAGCGGCTGGCGGGCGAGCAGCAGTCCCGCGTCGACGAGTTCGGTGATGGTGTCGACGCGGATGACGCCGGCCTGCCTGAGCAGCGCGGAGACCGTGGCGTGCGGCAGCCGGGTGGCGCGTACGGCGTGGCCCTGCGGCGCGGAACCGGCGCCCTGGACGACGACCAGCGGTTTGGCGGCCGCCGTGCGCCGCGCGAGGCGGGTGAACTTGCGGGGGTTGCCGATGGACTCCAGGTACATGAGGACGACGTCGGTGTCCGGGTCGTCGTACCAGTACTGGATGAGGTCGTTGCCGGAGACGTCGGCGCGGTTGCCGGAGGAGACGAAGGTGGACACGCCGGTGACGCCGGTGACGCCGCCGCCGCGCCGGTGCAGCCGGGACAGCAGGGCGATGCCGATGGCGCCGGACTGGGCGAACAGGCCGATGCGGCCGGGGCGGGGCATCTGGGGGGCGAGGGAGGCGTTGAGCCGTACCCGCTCGGAGGTGTTGATGACGCCGAAGGCGTTCGGGCCGATGAGCCGCATGCCGTACGTGCGTGCGTGCCGGACGAGTTCGCGCTGGCGCTCGCGTCCCTCGGGGCCGCTCTCGGCGTACCCGGCGGAGATCACGACGAGCCCCTGCACGCCGTGTTCGCCGCACTCGGTGACGACCTGGGGGACGTGCTCGGCGGGCACGGCGACCACGGCGAGGTCGACGGGGCCGTCGATGTCGCGCACCGAGCGGTGGGCGGGGACGCCGTCGAGGTCCTTGAGGTCCTCGGGGAAGGCGGCGTTGACGGCGTGGAGGCGCCCGGCGTAACCGGCGTCCCGGATGTTGTCGAGAAGGCTGCGCCCCACTCCCCCGGGCGCGCGGCCGGTGCCGACGACGGCGACGGAGCCGGGTGCCAGCAGGCGCCGTACGGAACGGCCCTCGGCGCGCTGCTCACGCGCGCGTTGCACGGCGACGGAGCGGTCGGTGGGTTCGAGGTCGAACTCCAGGCGGACGACGCCGTCCTCGAAGTGGCGCTTCTGGGTGTACCCGGCGTCCGTGAACACCTTGATCATCTTGGTGTTGGCGGGCAGCACCTCGGCGGCGAAGCGGCGGATGCCCCGCTCGCGGGCGACGGCGGCGATGTGTTCCAGGAGGGCGGAGGCCACACCGCGCCCCTGATGGGCGTCCTGGACGAGGAAGGCGACCTCGGCCTCGTCGGCGGGCGCGGACGCGGGCGTTCCGTCGGCGCCGATGCGGTCGTAGCGTACGGTGGCGATGAACTCGCCGCCGACCGTGGCCGCGAGTCCCACCCGGTCCACAAAGTCGTGGTGCGTGAAGCGGTGGACGTCCTTGGCGGACAGGCGAGGGTAGGGCGCGAAGAAGCGATAGTACTTCGACTCGTCCGAGACCTGCTCATAGAAGCTGACCAGGCGATCTGCGTCATCGACGGTGATGGGGCGGATGCGCGCGGTGCCGCCGTCGCGCAGCACCACGTCGGCCTCCCAGTGGGCGGGGTACTCGTGCCGGTCCGGCGTGGTCTGCATGGGCCCCAGAGTACGGCTCGCGTCCGACAGCGGCGCGAGGCAGTCTGTGTCAGAACCGAGGAGGACGTGCGTCGGGCCGAGGCCGCGGCCCGACCACCCACCCCGGAGCGGAACGTGAGGACCGCTCCGGAGACACTTCACGTGTGGGAAACTGGTCTAGACAACCCTGAACACCGAAGGGCAGCATCACATGGCTGAGCGCCGCGTCAACGTCGGCTGGGCCGAGGGCCTCCACGCCCGCCCCGCTTCCATCTTCGTCCGGGCCGCCACGGCCGCAGGTATCCCGGTGACGATCGCCAAGGCCGACGGCAACCCCGTCAACGCGGCCTCCATGCTGGCGGTCCTGGGCCTGGGCGCCCAGGGCGGCGAGGAGATCGTCCTCGCCTCCGACGCCGACGGCGCGGACGCCGCCCTGGACCGGCTGGCCAAGCTGGTCTCCGAGGGGCTCGAGGAGCTTCCCGAGACCGTCTGATCGCGGCACCACCGAAGGGCTCGTCCGAATTACCGGGCGGGCCCTTCGCATTTCCTGTGCCGGGGGCGGGAATTCTCGACGGGGGGCAGCATGAAATAGCCCCCCGGAATTCTCTGCTCTTTGTATACGGCGTTCGTGTTAATGCCGCAGGCTCGACATGTTTACGGCATGTTGCGAGTTCCTCACACCGTTCGCGCCGCCGTGGCGCAGCCGGTGCGCGGCGGTCGAGCGCTCGGTGTGCAGGGTCGTGATCGCCCGCGCGCGCTCGGCGTCGCCCCGGGCCACGGCGTCGACGATCGCGCCGTGCTCCGCCCAGGACTCCACGGGGTTGGCCGGCGCGTCCACCATGTACATCCAGGCGATCTTGTGGCGCAGCTGGGTCAGCATGGATGTCAGGGCGGGGCTGCCGCAGGCCTGGGCGAGCGTCTCGTGGAACCAGCTCCCCAGGGAGCGCAGGTCCTCGCTGCCGCCCCTCCTGGCCCGCTCCTGACCCAGTCTGACCAGGCCGCGCAGGACTTTGAGGTGGGCCTCGGTGCGCCGCTGGGCGGCCCGGGACGCACCCAGCGGCTCCAGCAGCATGCGCATCTCCAGCAGGTCGGCGGCCTCCTGCTCGGTCGGCTCCGCCACGCACGCGCCCGCGTGCCTGCGGGTCACCACGAAGCCCTCGGCCTCCAGGGTGCGCAGGGCCTCGCGGACGGGGACGCGAGAGACGCCGTAGCGACGGGCGAGGAGTTCCTCGGTGAGACGGCCGCCACGCTCGTGGACACCCGCGACGATGTCGTCCCGGATGGCCGTGCACACCGAGTGCGCCGGAATACGCATGACCGACCTCCGTCTTAATCCCCGTGAAACGTCGACGAATGACGTTGTGTCCAGCGACTCTATTGCAGAGAGCCGGAATTTCCGACGGCAGGCCGGAATCCATGGATATTTTTTGGACACGGGGGCGACAGAAACGACGAAAACCCCGGCTCGGGGAAGCCGGGGTCCTCTCGGTCGGTGCGGGACGTCGTCAGACGTTCACGCCGTGCGAGCGCAGGTACGCGACCGGGTCGATGTCCGAGCCGTAGTCGGGGGTCGTACGGGCCTCGAAGTGCAGGTGCGGTCCGGTGGTGTTGCCGGTGGAGCCGGAGAGCCCGATCTGCTGGCCGGTGACGACCTTCTGGCCGACGGAGACGCCGATGGACGACAGGTGGCCGTACTGGGTGTACGTCCCGTCGTTCATCCGGATCACGATCTGGTTGCCGTAGGCCCCGCCCCAGCCGGTCTGGACGACCGTGCCGTAGCCCACCGCGTGGACCGACGTGCCGCTCGCGGCGTGGAAGTCGATGCCGGTGTGGCTGCCGGAGGACCACAGGGAGCTGCTGGCCTTGTAGCCCGTGGAGACGTAGGAGCCGGAGATCGGCGCGACGAAGGAGTTCAGGCGCTTGCGCTCGGCCTCCCGGGCGGCGCGCTCCTTGGCCTCGCGCTCCTTCTTGGCGAGCGCCTCGGCCTTCTTGCGCGCGGCTTCCTCGGCGGCCTTCTTGCGGGCGGCCTCCTCGGCGGCCTGCTTCTGGGCCTCGGCCTGCGCGTCGATCTTCTCGGCGATCGAGTCGCCGATGGTGATGACGGGGGTGAAGCCGGTCTGCTCGACGGCCTCGACGGAGTTGTCGGCGGCGAGCGCGGGGGCCGCGAGGGCTCCGATCACACCGGTGGTGGCGAGGGCCGCGACGCCGGCGACCTGGGCGGTGGAACGCTTGACGCGGCTGGGACGACGGTGCTTCCCGGTGGCGCACATGAACGCCATGTACAGGCTGGTCCTTTCCTTCCCTCTCGCCTACCGGGTTAGCTGACGGGTTCGGAGCAGGAAGGTCTCCTACGGACCCCCTCGCGGCTCGCGCGGGCGTCCGATTCACCCCAGGGACTGCGGTGGGTCCCCGGCTCCCCTGGCTCGCGCCGTACGGGGACTCGGCGATGACTGCCCGGTGCCGCGGGTGCGGCGCGGTGCCTGACGGACAGCCCGGATGACGCTAAGCGGGCCGCCTTTCAATCCCCAAACGGAACGCGGCTTTTGTAGCGCATCCCACAGGGCAGACGGGCATCTCTCCTTCAATTCCGCGCCAATTCGGACATAGAAGGGCCCTGGTGACAGGTCGGTCACCAGGGCCCGTCCACGCGCGCGTGCCGCTACTCGGCGGAAACCACGGTCACTTCACCGATGCCGAGCGCCGCCACCGGCTCCTTGATCTGCGCCGCGTCGCCGACGAGGACGGTCACCAGACGGTCCACCGGGAACGCGTTCACCACCGCCGCGGTGGCCTCCACCGTGCCGGTCGCGGCGAGCTGCTGATACATCGTCGCCTGGTAGTCGTCGGGCAGGTGCTGCTCGACCTGGTCGGCCAGCGTGCTCGCGACCGCGGCGGCCGTCTCGTACTTCAGCGGCGCCACGCCCACGAGGTTCTGCACGGCGACGTCGACCTCGGCGTCGGTGAGGCCGCCCTCGGCGAGCGTGCGCAGCACCTTCCACAGGTCGTCGAGCGCCGGTCCGGTGTTCGGGGTGTCGACGGAACCGCTGATGGCGAGCATCGACGCGCCCGTGCCGTCCGGCGCGGACCTGAGGACCTGCCCGAACGCGCGCACCCCGTAGGTGTAGCCCTTCTCCTCGCGCAGGACGCGGTCCAGGCGGGAGGTGAGGGTGCCGCCGAGGCAGTACGTGCCGAGCACCTGCGCCGGCCACACCCGGTCGTGCCGGTCGGGGCCGACGCGGCCGATGAGCAGCTGCGTCTGGACGGCGCCGGGACGGTCCACGATGATCACGCGCCCGGTGTCGTCGGCGGTGACCGGCGGCACGGGACGCGGCTCGGCCCGGGAGCCCGTCCAGCCGCCCAGGGTCTCCCCGAGCAGGGCGTCGAGGTCGATGCCGGTGAGGTCGCCGACGACGACCGCGGTGGCCGTCGCGGGCCGCACATGGCGGTCGTAGAAGGCACGTACGGCGGCCGCGTCGATCTTCTCGACGGTCTCCTCGGTGCCCTGGCGCGGGCGGGACATGCGCGAGGCCGCCGGGAACAGCTCCTTGGAGAGCTCCTTCGCGGCGCGGCGGGAGGGGTTGGCCAGCTCGTGCGGGATCTCGTCCAGTCGGTTGCGGACCAGCCGCTCGACCTCGCCGTCGGCGAACGCGGGCGCCCGGAGGGCGTCGGCGAGCAGGCCGAGCGCCTTGGCGAGACGGGAAACCGGCACTTCGAGGCTGAGGCGGACGCCGGGGTGGTCGGCGTGCGCGTCGAGGGTGGCGCCGCAGCGCTCCAGCTCGGCGGCGAACTCCTCGGCGGAGTGCTTGTCGGTGCCCTCGGAGAAGGCGCGCGCCATGATCGTGGCGACGCCTTCGAAGCCGGCCGGCTCGGCCTCCAGGGGCGCGTCCAGGAGCACCTCGACGGCGACGAGCTGCTGGCCGGGGCGGTGGCAGCGCAGCACGGTCAGGCCGTTGCCGAGCGCCCCGCGCGTGGGCGCCGGGAACGCCCACGGCTTGGCCTCGCCGGCCTGGGGCTGCGGGTGGAACTCCATCGTCGCGAGCTCGCTCACTTGGCCGCCTCCTGGTTCTTGTCGCCTGCTTCGACCGTGGCCTCGGCCTCGGGGTCTTCGGGGGGATCCGCGTCCTCGGCGACCTCTCCGGAGACGGGCTCGTAGACGAGCACCGCGCGGTTGTCGGGCCGCAGACGGGCCTTGGCGATCTCCTGCACCTCCTGGGGGGTGATCTCCAGGACGCGCTGGACGGCGGTCAGGGCGAGCTGCGGGTCGCCGAACAGGACGGCGAAGCGGCACAGTTCGTCGGCGCGGCCCGCGACCGTGCCGAGCCGGTCCAGCCACTCGCGCTCCAACTGGGCCTGCGCGCGCTCCATCTCCTCGCTCGTGGGGCCCTCGGCGGCGAACCGGGCGAGCTCCTCGTCGATGGCGGCCTCGATGACCGGGACCTCGACGTCACCGGAGGTCTTCACGTCCAGCCAGCCCAGCGAGGGCGCCCCGGCCAGGCGCAGCAGGCCGAAGCCGGCCGCGACGGCCGTACGGTCACGCCGTACGAGCCGGTTGTAGAGGCGGGAGGACTCGCCGCTGCCGAGGACCGTCAGCGCCAGGTCGGCGGCGTCGCACGCGCGCGTGCCGTCGTGCGGCAGCCGGTAGGCGGCCATCAGGGCGCGCGCCGGGACCTCCTCCTCGACGACCTCGCGCAGCTGCTCGCCGATGATGTCGGGGAGCGTGCCGTCGCGGGGCGCGGGCTTGCCGTCGTGCCCGGGGATGGAGCCGAAGTACTTCTCGACCCAGGCGAGCGTCTGCTCGGGGTCGATGTCGCCGACGACCGACAGGACGGCGTTGTTGGGCGCGTAGTACGTGCGGAAGAACGCGCGCGCGTCCTCCAGGGTCGCCGCGTCCAGGTCGGCCATCGAGCCGATCGGGGTGTGGTGGTAGGGGTGGCCCTCCGGGTAGGCGAGGGCGGTCAGCTTCTCGAAGGCGGTGCCGTACGGGACGTTGTCGTAGCGCTGCCGGCGTTCGTTCTTCACGACGTCCCGCTGGTTCTCCATGGACTCGTCGTCCAGGGCGGCCAGCAGGGAGCCCATGCGGTCGGCCTCCAGCCAGAGGGCGAGCTCCAGCTGGTGGGTGGGCATGGTCTCGAAGTAGTTGGTCCGCTCGAAGCTCGTCGTGCCGTTGAGCGAGCCGCCGGCGCCCTGCACCAGCTCGAAGTGGCCGTTGCCCTTGACCTGGCCCGAGCCCTGGAACATCAGATGCTCGAAAAGGTGAGCCAGGCCGGTACGGCCCTTGACTTCGTGGCGCGAGCCGACGTCGTACCAGAGGCACACCGCCGCGACCGGGGTCAGGTGGTCCTCCGAGAGCACCACGCGCAGGCCGTTGGCCAGGCGGTGCTCGGTCGCTGTCAGGCCCCCGGTGCCTGCCTGGTCTGTGGCCGTGTGACCCATGGGCATGTACGTCCCTTCGATCGCGGATGCGGTGCTGGAAACCGCTGTTTTCCTGCCGGTCCTGCCACTGTATGCAAGCGGGCGGACCGGCGGCGAAGTTCCCGGACGACGTACGCCCACAGCGGATCGCGTAGCCTGCGGGCAGCCGCGGCGAGGGCGACCCCGCCCGCGCCGGGCCGGACCGCCGACACCGGGTCCTGGCCCGGGTTGTCAGTGCCGCGGTCCACAATGGTCGCGTCAGATCCCGTTCATGCTTCAGCAAGCGTGAGCCGAAGGGGCCGTGAGCGACCCGTAGGCGAGCGACCAGAAAAGAGGAGCCGGCAGCGATGGCCCGCCGCAGCACGAAGACCCCGCCGCCCGACGACTCGTTCGAGGAGCGCATCCTCGACATCGACGTCGTCGACGAGATGCAGGGCTCCTTCCTCGAGTACGCGTACTCGGTCATCTACTCCCGCGCCCTGCCCGACGCCCGTGACGGCCTGAAGCCGGTGCACCGCCGCATCGTCTACCAGATGAACGAGATGGGCCTGCGCCCCGACCGCGGCTATGTGAAGTGCGCGCGCGTGGTCGGCGAGGTCATGGGCAAGTTGCACCCGCACGGCGACGCGTCGATCTACGACGCCCTGGTGCGCATGGCACAGCCCTTCTCCATGCGTGTGCCCCTCGTCGACGGCCACGGCAACTTCGGCTCCCTCGGCAACGACGACCCGCCGGCCGCCATGCGGTACACCGAGTGCCGCCAGGCGCAGGCGACGAGCCTGATGACGGAGTCGATCGACGAGGACACGGTCGACTTCGCGCCCAACTACGACGGCCAGGAGCAGGAGCCGGTCGCCCTCCCGGCCGCCTTCCCGAACCTGCTGGTCAACGGCGCGTCGGGGATCGCGGTCGGCATGGCGACCAACATGCCGCCGCACAACCTCGGCGAGGTGATCTCCGCCGCCCGCCATCTGATCCGCTACCCGAACGCGGATCTCGAGACCCTGATGAAGCACGTCCCGGGTCCCGACCTGCCCACCGGCGGCCGCATCGTCGGCCTCTCCGGCATCCGGGACGCGTACGAGACCGGTCGCGGCACCTTCAAGATCCGCGCCACGGTCGAGGTCGACACCGTCACCGCCCGCCGCAAGGGCCTCGTCGTCACCGAACTGCCCTTCACGGTCGGCCCCGAGAAGGTCATCGCCAAGATCAAGGATCTCGTCGGCTCGAAGAAGATCCAGGGCATCGCCGACGTCAAGGACCTCACCGACCGGGCGCACGGCCTGCGCCTGGTCATCGAGATCAAGAACGGCTTCGTGCCGGAGGCCGTGCTGGAGCAGCTGTACAAGCTGACGCCGATGGAGGAGTCCTTCGGCATCAACAACGTCGCCCTGGTGGACGGCCAGCCGCTCACCCTGGGCCTCAAGGAACTCCTCGAGGTCTACCTCGACCACCGCTTCGAGGTGGTGCGCCGCCGCAGCGAGTTCCGCCGCACCAAGCGCCGCGACCGCCTGCACCTGGTGGAGGGCCTGCTCACCGCCCTGGTCGACATCGACGAGGTCATCCGCCTGATCCGCTCCAGCGAGAACAGCGCGCAGGCGAAGGAACGCCTGATGGAGCGGTTCTCGCTGTCGGAGACCCAGACCCAGTACATCCTCGACACCCCGCTGCGCCGCCTGACCAAGTACGACCGCATCGAGCTGGAGGCGGAGAAGGAGCGGCTCAACGCGGAGATCGCGGAGCTGACCCGGATCCTGGAGTCCGACAGCGAACTGCGCAAGCTGGTCTCCTCCGAACTGGCCGTGGTGGCGAAGAAGTTCGGCACCGAGCGGCGCACGGTCCTGCTGGAGTCCTCCGGCGCCCCGGCGGCCGTGCCGCTGCAGGTCGCGGACGACCCCTGCCGGGTGCTGCTCTCCTCGACGGGCCTGCTGGCCCGTACGGCGAACGGCGAGCCGTTCCCGGCGGACGCCGAGGGCCGGCGGGTCAAGCACGACGTGATCGTCTCGGCGGTGCCCGCCACGGCCCGCGGCGAGATCGGCGCCGTCACCTCGGCCGGCCGGCTGCTGCGGATCAACGTCGTCGACCTGCCGCAGCTGCCGGACACGGCGTCGGCGCCGAACCTCTCCGGCGGGGCGCCGCTCACCGAGTTCGTGTCCCTGGAGGGCGACGAGACGGTGGTCTGCCTGACTACGCTCGACGAGTCCTCCCCCGGCCTCGCGCTCGGCACCGAGCAGGGCGTCGTCAAGCGTGTGGTGCCCGACTACCCGTCCAACAAGGAGGAGTTGGAGGTCATCACGCTCAAGGACGGCGACCGGATCGTCGGCGCGGTGGAGCTGCGCACCGGCGAGGAGGACCTGGTCTTCATCACGGACGACGCCCAGCTGCTGCGCTACCAGGCCTCCCAGGTCCGCCCGCAGGGCCGTCCGGCGGGCGGCATGGCGGGCATCAAGCTGGCCGACGGCGCGAAGGTCATCTCCTTCACGGCCGTGGACCCGGCGGTGGACGCGATGGTCTTCACGGTCGCGGGCTCGCGCGGCACCCTCGACGACTCGGTCCAGACGACGGCCAAGCTGACGCCGTTCGACCAGTACCCGCGCAAGGGCCGCGCCACCGGCGGCGTGCGCTGCCAGCGGTTCCTGAAGGGCGAGGACTGCCTGTCGCTGGCCTGGGCGGGCGCCGTCCCGGCCAAGGCGGCACAGAAGAACGGCACCCCGGCCGACCTCCCGGACGTCGACCCGCGCCGCGACGGCTCGGGCGTGTCCCTGCCGAAGACGGTGGCGGTGGTGGCGGGACCGGCCTAGAGCGTACGTAGAAAGTCCCGTCGTCCGCCCGGAGGGCGACCCCCGCGGCGTCTGGTGCGTGCGATCGCAAGGCGCCGGAGCGCCCTGACAGCGGAGCTGTTCGGGCGTTTCGGCAACGTCGTGAGCGCGCGTGCCAGACGCCGCGCAGGCGGGACCTTCGACAACACACCTAGAGCGGCGGGTCCGCGAACTCGTCCTCCGGATCCTGTACGTAGCGCAGGACGCCCCACATGCCGTGCTCGTCGGCGGTGTGCGGGGCGTCGCTCTCGCACGCCTTCAGCTCCTTGCCGAGGGCGGGCGCGTCGATGCCCGAGCCGATGAGGACGAGCTGGGTGAGGCGTGAGTCCCGGGCCTCGGCCGGCCATGCCTCTGGGTAGAAGCGCAGGAAGCGCCCCACGGCGTGCACGGCGTACCGGTTGCGGACGTCGTGCGCGCCGAAGTCGACGTAGCCCTTGATGCGGTAGAGCCCTTCGGGCCTGCTGTCGAGGAACTGCATCAACAGCCGTGGGTCCATGGGTACTTCGGAGCTGAAGGCGAGGCTGTCGTAGGCGGCGTGCAGGTGCGTGCCGTGGTCGTCCCGCTGGTGGTCGTCCTGGGGGCCGTGCTGGTGGTCGTGCAGGTCGTCGAAGGAGAGCTGCCCGATGCGCTCCCCGGCGGGCCTGCAGTCGAAGAGGAACTCGGGGTCGATACGGCCGTAGGAGGCGGGCACGACGGCGGCGCGGTCGACGAGGGACCGCACGAGCCCGAGGACCCGGTCGCCGTCCGCGGCACGGTCGAGCTTGTTGACGACGACGAGGTCCGCGAGGGCGAGATACCGGTCGATCTCGGGGTGCCGGGCGCGGGTGTCGTCGAACTCGGCGGCATCGACGACCTCGATGAGACCGCCGTAGACGATGCCCGGATGCTCGCTGGCGAGCACCAGCCGCACCAGTTCCTGCGGCTCGGCGAGGCCGCTGGCCTCGATGACGATGACGTCGATGCCGGTGGAGGGCGCGGCGAGCTTCGCCAGGTAGCCGTCCAGCTCTCCGACGTCGACGGCGCAGCACAGGCAGCCGTTGCCGAGGGACACGGTGGAGTCGCCGAGCGCGCCGGCGACGGCCATCGCGTCGATCTCGATGGCACCGAAGTCGTTGACGAGGGCGCCGATACGGCTGCCGCCGCTGCGGTGCAGCAGGTGGTTGAGGAGGGTGGTCTTGCCGGCTCCCAGGAATCCGGCGAGAACGACGACCGGGATCTGCCGGATGCCAGAGCTCGGCTGACTCAACGTGCGACCTCTTTCGCGCTGCTGTGCGCCGGAGCGTGATCTCGGCACACGTACGAGCTGTGACTGCCGGACCAGGATACGAGCCGGAATAATCACCGCGAAGTGAACGATTGTTAGCAGCGTCGGCGGGGCAGACGTCTGGGAAGGCGCCGGAGTGTGCGACCCTCGCTTCCCTCCGCGCGCTTCCTCTCCGCCTCCCTGCCGATCAGAGCCGCTCGGCACCCTGGGAGACGGCAAGCGCCGCCCACCGCTCGCCGGTCCCCACCAGTCGACCCGCACCCCGACGACCGGCGGAACGGCCGCCTGAATCGGGGGTAGTTGACATGGGCACACAGAGCTCGGGCCTTCGGAGGCTGAGCGCCGCCGCCTCGGCCGGCGTCGGCCTGGCAGCGGGCGCCGCCGTCGCCCTGGCCGCGCAGCGACCGGCACTCAAGGCCTTGCGCACACGGATCGAACACCTGGAACATGCCTCGCTTGCCCAGCGCCAGACCAATTTCGCCCACCAACAGCGCCTGCACTGGGAGTTGCTGAGCAAGGCCATGGACGACCCGGACCTGGCCGAAGTGCTGGACGCGTACAACGGGACGGTGCCGCCCCGCAAGCAGCGCCAGTTCCTCTTCGCCAACGCGCTCTACACCAACGCTCTCTGCTACTACCGCATGGGCAACATGACCCGTGAGGAGTTCTTCGGGTTCGCCAGGAGCATGCTCCAGATTCCCGTCTTCCGTGAGTACTGGTACTCGACACGCCCCCACCGGGCGACGCTGATCGACACCTCCGAGGAGGCCAGGCTCGGACGGATGGTGGACGACCTTCTGGTCCAGTTGGAGGAAACCGACATCGACGAGTGGTGGGTGGTCGGAGAGCCGCCGTCCGAGTAAGCCCACCCATGCGGCCCTACCAGGGCGGCATGGACGACCCGCGAGCCACCGCTCTGAGAGCATCACGCGAATGGGCGAATAACGAACCTGTAACCTCCGCGTTTGCCCAGGTGCCAACAAGGTTGACTACTGCGCATCCTGCGGCACGGGTCGATCCCCGCCGAACCGTCATTCATGCTGCCCGGTTGTCGAGGCCGCGGCCCCACCGGGCCGCATCGCACCGCGCTGCATCAGGGCGCACCGCCTCGAAACCAACAAAAGGAACATCAGAACAGTGAGCCACATCATCCGTCGGATCGGTACGCCGCCGAGCGCCCGCGGAAGCGCGACAGGTGCCAATTGCCCCGACATCTTCGAGCTGTCCGACGGAAGGTTCGCTGTCATCGGCACAGACCTCACCGAAGAACTCGACGTCATGCTTCCCGCAGACGCGTCCAGAGCCGACTACGAGCGCATCGTCGTCGTCACTCGCGAGACTCTCATCCACGCCAAGGCTGACATCCCCGACGCCTAGTCCAGGGACATCCCTCACTCGGAACAGCTCGACGCCCTCGTCAGCCTGCCTCGTTCGCACGCTGCCGTCCGCGGGCGCCTGGCGCTTCCCTGCGCCGTGCGCCCGCGGGCTGCAGCGCCCTGAATTCAGGGTCACAGCACGAAAGGCCGAGACCATGGCAATCAAACGACGGATCGGCGCCTCGCCCCAAGAGCGGGGCAGTCAGACTGGCCAGACCTGCCCCGACATCTTCGAGTTGGTCGACGGAAACTATGCGGTCATCGGGACGGAGGCCACTGAGCTGCTCGATTCCGAACTGCCCGCGGGTGCCGAGCGGGCCGACTATGAGCGCATCGTGATCGTCAGCAGGGAAACCCTGATCCGAGCGAAGGCGGACATCCCCGACGCGTGATCCCCTCCGCGCCACGGCCCGCGTCACTGCGGGGCATGGGCCGTCGGCGTGTCAGGCCCTCGCCGGCGCCCCGACAGCCGGTTCGGGCCCCACATACCGCGCCACCGGCCTGATGATCTTCCGGTCCTCCGCCTGTTCCAGGATGTTGGCGCTCCAGCCCACCATGCGGGCCGCCGCGAACGTCGGGGTGAACATCTCGCGGGGCAGGCCGCACAGTTCCATGACCACGCCCGCGTAGAACTCGACGTTCGTGTGGAGTTCGCGGCCGGGCTTCAGTTCCGCCAGGATCGCCTCCACCTGCCGCTCGACCTCCACGGCGAAGTCGACCCGCGGTCCGCCGAAGCTCTGGGCGACCTCCCGGAGCATCCGGGAGCGGGGGTCCTCCGTGCGGTAGATCGCGTGGCCGAAGCCCATGATGCGGTCGCCGGCGAGGACGCGTGCGCGGATCCAGGAGTCGATGCGGTCAGGGCTGCCGATGGCGTCCAGGGTGTCCAGGGCCCGGCTGGGCGCACCGCCGTGCAGAGGCCCGGACAGTGCTCCCACCGCGCCCACCAGACATGCCGCCACGTCCGCTCCGGTGGACGCGATGACACGCGCCGTGAAGGTTGACGCATTGAATCCGTGATCAATGGTTGAAATCAAGTATTGCTCGATCGCCCGGGCCCGGCGCGGTTCAGGTTCCGAACCCGTGACCATGTAGAGGTAGTTGGCCGCGTAGGGAAGGTCTTCGCGCGGTTCCACCGGTTCCAGGCCCCGCCCCAGCCGATGCAGTGCGGCGAGGAGGGTCGGTACGGCGGCGGCCGCGACGAGGGTGTCCCGGCGTCGTTCGTCCGCGCCGATGTCGTACACCGGCCGGAAGCCCTTGGCCGCGCCGAGCAAGGAGAGCGCGGTGCGCATGCCGGCCAGCGGCCCCGAGGCACCGCTCGCCGCCGCGATCGCGGGCAGCACCGCCCGCACCTCGTCGGGCAGTCGTCGCAGGGCCGCCGTCTCGCCGACGAAGTCCGCCCGCCGCGCCGCGTCCGGCAGTTCACCGTGGATCATGAGGTGCCAGACGTCCTCGAAGCCGCGGGTCCGGGCGAGCTCCACGGCCGAGTACTGCCGGTAGTGGTAGAAGCCCTCGAGCCCCCGCACGTCTCCGATCGCGGTGTCGGTGACGACGACACCGGCGAGTCCTCGCGGTACCTCGATGGGCGCGGCTACTGACCTGTTGACGGACATGATTACCTCCCTGAACTTGATTCGACTGTCCATGCTTGATTATATTGCTGTCAATATTGATTGAATCAATCTCACTCATCCATGTGTCGCTAGGCGGATACGGTGACCCCATGCGCGATCAAGACCCCTCCCCCGCCTCCACGGAACGGCGGCTGACCACCAAGGAAGCCGCCGAACTCCTCGGCGTGAAGCCCGAGACCGTGTACGCGTACGTGAGCCGCGGCCAGCTCAGCAGCCGGCGCGTGCCGGGCGGCCGGGGCAGCACCTTCGACGCCCGGGAAGTGGAGGCACTCGCCCGGCGCAACAGGCGGGAGAGCAGCGGGAATCCGGGCTCCGGCGGTGAACTGTCCGTCCGGACCCGCATCACGCTCATCGAGGAGGACCGCTACTACTTCCGGGGCGTGGACGCCACCGAACTCGCCACGCGCCACTCCTACGAAGAGGTCGCGGAGTGGCTGTGGACCGGCGGCATGCGACCGGGAACGACCTTCACCGCACCCGAGGCCGCCGTCGTCGTGGCCCGCCGCGCCGTCGACGGCCTGCCCGAACACACCAGCCCCACGGACCGGTTGAGGGTCGCCGCGATCGCCGCCGGCACGGCGGACCCGCTGCGTTTCGACCTGTCCGAGGAAGCCGTGCTCGGCACCGCGCGCACCCTGATCCCCACCCTGGTCGCCGCCCTGCCGCAGCGTGGGACCTACCGCCACGACGAGGGCCCGCTGGCGCAGCGCCTGTGGTCACGGCTCAGCGGCCGGGACGCCGACGAAGCCTCGCTGCGCGCTCTCGACACCGCGCTCGCCCTCCTCGTCGACCATGACCTCGCCGCCTCGACCCTCGCCGTCCGCGTCGCAGCCTCGGCCCGCGCGCACGCCTACGCGGCCGTCTCCGCAGGGCTGGGCGTGCTGGAGGGCCCTCTGCACGGAGCGTCCAGCGGGCTGGCGCACCGGCTGCTGATGGATGTGCTCGACGAGGGCGACGCGGGTCCGGTGATCGCCGAGGAGCTGCGGGCCGGCCGCCGCATCCCCGGCCTCGGCCACCGCCTCTACACCGGCGAGGACCCCCGCGCGCGTGTCCTGTTCGGCCTCCTGGAGGAGATCCCGAACGCCGCTCCCGCGCTCGCCGCGGCCCGCGACATCGTCGCCACCACCGCCCGTCACACCCCGCTGCACGCCAACGTCGACCTGGCCCTCGCCGTGCTGACGGCCTCCTGCGGCATGCCCGCCACCGCCGGCGAGACCGTCTTCGCCGTGGCCCGTACGGCGGGCTGGATCGCGCATGCCCTGGAGGAGTACGGGGAGCGCCCGCTGCGCATGCGCCCGAGCGGGCGCTACGTGGGTCCGAAGCCGCCCCAGCCCCTCCCGGAGTACTGATCACCCCGGCATGAGGTTCGCGGTCGTCAGAGGCGGATGACACACCGCGCCCCGGCTCCGCTCGGCGCCGGGGGTTCGCTGGCCAGGTCAGGTCTGGTCGTCGGCGGTCAGCCGCTGTTCCAGGCGGCTGAGCAGCTGGGTGCACTGCCGGACCGTGTCGAGGTCGTCGCCCAGGATGGCGGCGAGTTCCTGTGCCCAGGCGGCGTGCAGCACCCGGAGGTTGGCCGCGGCGCGCTCGGTCGCGCGCACGGCGACGCCGCGGCCCTCGGTGGCGGCGCGTGACACCATCCCCTTGCCCTCGAGGCTGCGCAGCGCCGTGCTGACGTTGGTGCGCTGCAGCCGGGTGCGGCGGGCGATCTCGCTGGGCGCGGCTCCGGGGTACAGGTCGACGACGCGCATCACCTGCCGCTCGGTCTCGGTCAGCGTCACCACGTCCGGCCCTTCCGGAGTCCGGGCGCGCACCAGCCGGCCGACGTTGAGGATCAGGTCGGCGAGGTCGGCGAGCGGACCGCCGACGTCCGTACCGATGGCGTCTTCTGTGTCGCGGGGCATGGCGCCATCCTACTGAATTATGTCATCATAATTATATGTCCATAACCAACGACGAAGGAGACCGGTTGACGATCGCCGCGGCCAGGGGCTCCGGCGTTCTCGAACCGGTGGCGGATCCGCCGCGGCGCGCGCGACTGGCGCTGATCCTCGGCGCGTTGAGCGCCTTCGGTGCTCTCACGATCGACATGTACCTGCCCGCCATGCCCCGCATGGCCGACCAACTGCACACCAGCGCACCGCTGGTCCAGATGACCCTCACGGCGTTCGTCGTCGGCCTGGCCCTCTTCCAGGTGGTCGTCGGTCCGCTGTCGGACGCGTGGGGCAGGCGCCGCCCGCTGCTGGCCGGTATGGCGTTGTACCTGGCGGGATCGCTGTGGTGCGCGCTGGCGCCCTCCGTCGGCTGGCTGATCGCCGGCCGGATCCTGCAGTCGCTCGGCGCGGCGGCGGGCACGGTCCTGGCCCGGGCCATCGTGCGGGACCTGTTCTCCGGCACCGCCATGACCCGGTTCTTCTCCACCCTCATGGTCGTCAACGGCGTCGCCCCGGTCATGGCACCCGTCATCGGCGGCCAGCTCCTGACGCTCGCCACCTGGCGCGCGGTGTTCCTGGTGCTCGCCGCCGTCGGCGCCGTCCTCCTGCTCGCGGTCGTCTTCGCGCTGCCCGAGTCGCTGCCGGACGCACACCGGGCGCCGGCCCACCTGCGTGCCACGCTGCGGACCTTCCGGACGCTGGCCACCGACCTGCAGTACATGCGGTACGTGCTCGCCGCGGCGCTGATGTTCGCCGCGGTGTTCGCCTACATCTCGGGATCGTCGTTCGTCCTGCAGGACGCCTACGGGCTGACGGCCCAGCAGTTCGGTCTCGTCTTCGGCCTCAACGGTCTGGGCATCGTGCTGCTCGGTCAGGTCGGCGGCATGCTCGTCGGCCGCGTCGCCGACGAGCACACCCTGCTGCGCGTCAGCCTGACCGTGGCGGCCCTCGGCTCCGCCGGCGTGCTGGCCTGCGCCGTGTTCCGCCTCCCACTCCCGTTCCTGCTGGCGTGCCTCTTCCTGGTGGTGTCCGTGCTCGGCATCGTGCTGGCCAACGCCACCTCCCTGGCCCTGGGCAGCCACGGTTCCGCAGCTGGAGCCGCCTCCTCCCTGCAGGGGCTGCTCCAGTTCCTCGTCGGCGGCCTCGCCGCTTCCGCCATGAGCCTGCCGGGCCAGGTCACGGCCGTGTCCATGGGCGCCACCATGCTCGTCTGCGCCACGGCCGCGCTGGCCGTCCTCAGTGCCCGCCGTGCGTGAGACATCGGCCCCTTGGGAAGCCACCCCGGGCCAAGTCAGGTTAGGCTCACCTCTGTGAGTACGTGCTCAACCGCTTCCCAGGAGCTCGACGAGCCCCTCGCGGGAACCGCGGCCACCGCCCGGACCTGGCTGCTGCTGGAGCAGCCGGGCCCTTGGGGCGCCAAGGCGCTCACGTCGAGCCACCTCGACCCCGCGCTCGGCCGCGCCCTGGAGGCGGCCGCCAAGGGCACGGGCGTACGCATCGCGCTGATCCGCCGCCCCGGCCGTCACGCGGACAGCGGGACGCCTGCGGCACGGCAGGTCTACGCGGCGCACACCCTGCCCGGCCGGGGCTGGGTGCGGTCCGCCACGATCCGCGAGCCGAAGGACCTGCTCGACCTCGACTTCGCGGCGCTCGGCAGGGGCGAGCACCGCACCTTCGACGCGGTTCTCGGCGGGCGGCCGTACACCGGCGACCCGCTCGCCCTCGTCTGCACCAACGGCAAGCGCGACCGCTGCTGCGCGCTGCTCGGGCGTCCGCTCGCCGCCGAACTGGCCGCCTCGGGCGCCGAGGGTGTCTGGGAGGTCACTCATCTGGGTGGTCATCGCTTCTCGCCGACGCTGCTCGTGCTGCCCCACGGATACGCGTACGGCCGCGCCGAGGCCCAAGCCGTCATGCACGTCCTGCACAGCGTCCGGCAAGGACGCGTCGTCGTCGAGGGCTGCCGCGGGAGCTCGGCCTGGGAGCGGCCCGGTCAGGCGGCCGAGCTGGCCGTGCGCACCGCGGTGGGCGAGTACGCGGCGGACGCCCTGGCCGTCGTGGCGACGCGCGGTGCGGCTCCGCGCTGGGAGGTGACCGTCGCTCACGCCGACGGACGCCGCTGGCGCGTCGTCGTGGCCCAGGGCGCAGCGGCGCCGCCCCGCCCGGAGAGCTGCGGGACGTCGATCCTGGGGTCGCCCGCGCGCATGGACGTCGTCGAGGTACGCGAGCTGGTGACGACGGCTCTCGCGAGTTGATCAGGCTCGTCAAGGCGTCGGCCCGCCCGCTCAATGTTGATCAACCCGTATTGATCACGAGACGCACACCACACCCCCTACGGCGGCTCCCGCCCTCCCACGTACCGTCATGGGTATGAGACCCACTCCCCCCGCCCGCCGCCTGCGCCTCGGCATGCCGAAGCGGGTGTTCTCGCAGGTCCTGCTGATGCAGGTGGCGATCGCCGCGGGAGTCGCGGTGCTCGC
Organism: Streptomyces panaciradicis; assembly: GCF_023516615.1. GTDB lineage: Bacteria > Actinomycetota > Actinomycetes > Streptomycetales > Streptomycetaceae > Streptomyces > Streptomyces panaciradicis. The sequence goes on along the minus strand of NZ_JAMGBF010000159.1, from coordinate 6,460 downwards.
GACCGGCCTGTTCCTCGCGCCGCTCAGCAAGCAGCTGGACCAGGAGGCGATGCGCAGGGCCCTGGCCATCGCCGAGACGACGGCGCAGGACCCGCAGATCGCCGAGGGCGTGCTCACCACCGCACCGAGCAGGAACGGTCCGGTGCAGAGGGAGGCCGAGCGGATCCGGCTGGCCACGAACGCCGAGTACATCGTCGTGCTGAACACCCACTGGGTGCGCTGGTCGCATCCGACGGCCTCGCAGATCGGCCGCAAGGTCTCGACGAGCCCCACGGAGGCCCTGGCGGGCAAGGAGGTCATGGAGATAGACCGGGGCACGCTGGGGCGCTCGGCGCGCGGCAAGGTGCCGCTCTACGACGCCGACCACCGCATCATCGGCGCCGTCTCGGTCGGTATCGCCTACGACAGCGTGCGGGCCCGGCTGCTGAGCGCGATCCCCGGGCTGCTCGCCTACGCCGGCGGCGCGCTGGCCGTCGGAGCGCTGGCCGCCTGGCTCGTCTCCCGCCGGGTCCAGCGGCAGACCCGCGACCTGGCCTTCTCCGACATCTCGGCGCTGCTCGCGGAGCGGGAGGCGATGCTGCACGGCATCCGGGAGGGTGTCGTCGCCCTCGACCGCAGCGGCCGTATACGCCTCCTCAACGACGAGGCGCACCGTTTGCTGAGCATCGACGAGGAGGCCGTCGGCCGCTCCCCGGACGAGGCTCTCGGCGAAGGACGGACGGCCGACATCCTGGCCGGCCGGGTGACCGGCACCGACCTGCTCACCGTCCGCGGCCAGCGCGTCCTGGTCGCCAACCGCATGCCCACCGACGACGGCGGCGCCGTGGCCACCCTGCGCGACCGCACCGAACTGGAGCAGCTCGGCCGGGAGCTCGACTCGACCCGCGGCCTGATCGACGCGCTGCGCGCCCAGGACCACGAGCACGCCAACCGCATGCACACCCTCCTGGGCCTGCTCGAACTGGAGATGTACGACGACGCCGTGGACTTCGTCGGCGAGGTGGTCGGCGATCACCGGGCGACCGCGGAGCAGGTGACGGAGAAGATCCAGGATCCGCTGCTCGCGGCGCTGCTCGTGGGCAAGGCGACCGTGGCGGCCGAGCGGGGCGTCGCGCTGTGGATCTCGGACCGGACGTGGCTGCCGGACCGGTTGGTCGACCCGAGGGGGCTCGTCACGGTCGTCGGCAACCTGGTCGACAACGCGCTCGACGCCGTCGCGGGGACGCTCCACGCGCGCGTGGAGGTCGAGTTGCGCACGGAGGGCCGTACCGTCGTCCTGACCGTGCGCGACACGGGACCCGGGATCCCGGCGGAACAACGTGAGCTGGTCTTCACCGACGGCTGGTCCACGAAGGAGGCGCCCGCGCACCGTGAGCGCGGCATCGGGCTCTCCATGGTGCGCCGGCTCGCCGAGAGGCAGGGCGGCAGCGCGACGGTGGGCGAAGCACACGGTGGGGGCGCGGAGTTCACCGTCGTCCTCCCGGAGTCCCTCGGCGAGCCCGAGCCGGAGCCGGTGACGACCGCCGCCGCCAACACGGTCGCCGTCGAGGAGGAGTCGTGATGATCGAGGTTCTGGTCGTGGACGACGACACCCGGGTGGCCCAGGTCAACGCCGCCTACGTGGAGAAGGTGCCCGGCTTCCACGTCGCCGGTGAGGCGCACAACGCGGCCGATGCTCTGCGGCAGTTGGAGGCGCTGCCCCGGCTGGATCTGGTCCTCATGGACCACTATCTGCCGGACGAGACCGGCCTCGCGGTCGTCCAGGAGATGCGCCGGCGCGGCCACCAGACCGACGTGATCATGGTGACGGCGGCCCGGGACGTGGCGACGGTGCAGGCCGCGATGCGGCACGGCGCGCTGCAGTACCTGGTCAAGCCGTTCGCCTTCGCGGGGCTGCGCGCCAAGCTGGAGGCGTACGCGGAGCTGCGGCGCAGGCTCGACGGCGGCGGCGAGGCCGAACAGGCCGAGGTCGACCGCATCTTCGGCGTCCTGTCGGCGCCCTCGGACCCCGGGCTGCCCAAGGGGCACTCCCCCACCACCGCCGAGCTGGTGCGCCAGGCCCTGATGAACGCCGAAGGGCCGCTGTCGGCCCAGGAGCTGGCCGACCGGACGGGACTCAGCCGCCAGACCGCCCAGCGCTACCTGAAGCTCCTGGAGCGCACGGGGCGCGCCCGGCTGACCCTGAAGTACGGCGACGCGGGCCGCCCTGAACACCGTTACGTGTGGGCGACCCGCGCCTGAGGGCACGGCCCGGTTGAGGCGGGGGAAGGGACCGTGCCCCTCCCCCATACGGATTCAGCCCTTGGCCTTCTCCACGAACTCGGTGGTGAAGGTCTTGCTCAGATCGACCTTGGCGTTCTTGATGTTCGGGTTGAACGCCTTGAGCACCTTCTCGACGGTCTCGGGGCCGTTCTCCGGCATCACGCCGTCCTTGGTGAACATGGGCAGGGTGCTCTTGACGGCCTGCGCGTAGAGCGCCTTGTTCCCCTGGGAGTAGTCGGCGGGCATCTTGGCGGCGATCTCGGACGCGCTGTGTGTGGACATCCAGTTGAGCGTCTTGACGAATGCGTTGACCAACTTCTGGACGGTGTCCTTGTGACTGTTGACCCAGTCCGTCTGCATGTACAGGCTTGACGACGGGTACGGACCGCCGAGCGCCTTCTGGGATCCCCCCGGGGTCCGCATGTCCAGCAGGACCTTGCCGGCCTTCTTGTCCAGGATGTTGGCGACGGTCGGGTCGGTCGTCATACCGCCGTCGATGGCGCCGTTCTGCAGCGCCGCGATGAAGGTCGGCCCGGCGCCGACGGCGACCGGCGTGAAGTCGCTGACCTTCACTCCGTTCTTGACCGCGAGGTATTTGGTGAGGAAGTCGGTCGAGGAGCCGAGCCCGGTGACGCCGAGCTTCTTGCCCTTGAAGTCCTTGGGCGAGGTGATGTCGCCCTCGGCCTTGTTCGAGACGATCTCCACCTCGCCGGGCGCCTGCGAGAACTGCACGACGGATTCGACGTACTTCTGCTTCGTCTGCAGGTCGAGCGTGTGGTCGTAGAAGCCGACGGCTCCCTGGACCTGCCCCGAGACGAGCGCGGTCTCGGCCTGCACGCCGGCCGGCTCGCTCAGCAGTTCCACGTCGAGTCCCTCGGCGTCGAAGTAGCCGAGCCGCTGGGTGAGCATCGCGGGCAGGTAGATGACCTTGTCCAGGCCGCCGACCATGATCTTGACCTTCGTACCCTTGCCGTCGCCCTTGCTGCCGGCGTCGGCGGAGGTGCTGCTCGCCGCGTCGTTGGCGCAGGCGGTGAGGGAGGACAGGGCGAGGACGCCGACGGCGGCGAGGGCGGTGAGTCTGGCGGACTTGCGCATGGTGGTTCACGTCCTTGTGGATGGCGGTGCGGGAGCGAAGGGGGCAGGGGGCCTGCGGGGGGGCGTAGGGGCCGGGCGCCCAAGAGGGCGGTCGCGGCTAGGAGTTCGTCGGCTTCCAGCGGAAGACGCGGCGCTCGACGAAGGTGAGCAGTCCCTCGGCCGCCAGTGCGACGACGGCGAGGATCACCATGGCCGCGTACACACCGGCCGCGTTGAAGGTGTTCTGGGACTGCGAGACGAGCAGGCCGATGCCCTTGGTGGCACCGATGTACTCGCCGACAATGGCGCCGATGAGCGCGAAGCCGAAGCTGACGTGGAGGCTGGTGAAGATCCAGGAGGTGGCCGACGGGATGACGACCTGAAGGGTCACCCGGCGGTCGCTGGCGCCCAGGATGCGGGCGTTGGCGACCAGGTTGCGGTCGACCTCGCGGGCGCCCTGGAAGGCGTTGAAGAACACCGGGAAGAAGACCAGGACGACCGCCGAGGCGACCTTGGACGCGGGGCCGAGGCCGAACCAGATGAGGAAGATCGGGGCCAGGATGATCCTCGGCATCGAGTTGAGCACCTTGATGTATGGACCAAGGACATCCGCGAGGAAACGGATCCGCCCGAGGGCGATGCCGAGGACGACACCGGCGACCACGCCGAGCACCCAGCCGAGCAATGCCTCGTAGAGCGTGTACCAGATCTGCTCGCCCAGGGAGCCGAGCGCGGTCCCGTGAGTGAGCCAGGTCCAGATCTGGTCCCAGATCTTCGACGGCATCGAGAAGTTGAACGGATCGATGACCTTCGCGCGGGAGAACACCTCCCACAGACCGAGGACGGCGACCAGAAGCAGGATGCGGGTGGCCTGGACGACGATCCGACGTCTGCGGGCGGCACGCGCGCGTGAGTGGGCGCGATCCGGGACCTTGACGGTGTCGACGACCGGCGTGCTGAGAACCTCAGGCGACATCGGCGGCACCCCTCTCGCGGGTGATGCGGACCTCTTCGCCGAGGGACTCCCAGATCTCGCGGTAGATCTCGATGAACCGCGGCTCCAGGCGCACCTGCTCGACCTTGCGCGGCCGCGGCAGGTCGATGTCGAAGACGTGCTTGACGGTGGCGGGCCCGGCCGTCATGACGACGACCTTGTCGGCCAGCGCGATGGACTCCTCCAGGTCGTGGGTGACGAAGACGACGGAGGCGCCCGTGCCCTCCCACAGCTCCAGCAGTTCGTCCGACATCAGGGCCCTGGTCTGCACGTCGAGCGCCGAGAAGGGCTCGTCCATCAGCAGGATCTCGGGGTCGTTGACGAAGGTCGCGGCAAGGGCGACGCGCTTGCGCTGACCGCCGGAGAGCTGGTGCGGGTAACGGTCCTCGAACGCGGCGAGTCCGACCCTGGCCAGCCACTCGCGCGCCTTCTGCCTGGCCTCCGCCTTGGGCACACCGCGGAAACGGGGGCCGGCCATGACGTTCGACAGGACGGTACGCCAGGGGAAGGTGGCGTCCTGCTGGAAGACGAAACCGACCTTGTCGCCGACGCCGCGCACCGGTTCCCCGGCGACCAGGACCTCGCCCTCGGTGGGCTCCTCCAACCCGCTGACCAGGGTCAGCGTGGTCGACTTGCCGCATCCGGTCGGTCCCACGACGGCCACGAACTCGCCGCGTCCGACCGTGAGGTCGAGTTCCCTCACCGCCGTGTGCAGACCCCCCGACGGGGTCCTGAAGATCTTGCTCGCGCCCCGCAGCCGGATGGCGGGGCTGGTGTCTGCGCTCATGGCCGGGGACGGTAGATGTGGTCCCGGACACAGCAGCAGCCTTGTGAGCACATGCCGTTCTTTTGCTTGCAACAGACTGTTGTGCTCATTTTGCTCGCGCTACAACAGCGGAGCCGAAACACGGGCTTAACGCCCGCCAGGCCTTGACAGAAAGAGGCCCGATGATTGACGTCCTGGTCGTGGACGACGACTTCCGCGTCGCGGAGATCAACGCCAAGTACGTGGGAAAGGTTCCCGGTTTCCGGGTGGCCGCCCGCGCGCACAGCGCTGCGCAGGCGCTGGCCACCGTGCAGCGCGGCGGTGTCGACCTGGTGCTGCTCGACCACTATCTGCCCGACCAGACCGGCCTCGAACTCGTCCACCGCATGCGGGAACAGGGCCACGGCACCGACGTCATCATGATCACCGCGGCCGGCGACGTGACGACGGTCCAGACCGCGATGCGCCTGGGCGCCCTGCACTACCTGGTGAAACCGTTCACCTTCGCCGCCCTGCGGACCCGGCTCGACTCCTACGCCGCCCTGCGCCGCACGGTCGACCGCGTCGGCGGCCGCGGCGTCGCCGGCCAGGAGCAGGTCGACCGCATCTTCGGCGCCCTGCGCACCGCACCGGCGCCGTCGTCACCGGGCCTGCCCAGTGGCCAGTCGGAGCCGACGACCGACCTGATCTGCCACGTCCTGCACGACGCCGACCATCCGCTCTCCGCCCACCAGGTCGCCGCCGAGACCGGCCTGAGCCGCTCCACCGCCCAGCGCTACCTCCGCCACCTCGAACAGGCCGGCCGCCTGCGCCTGTCCCTCAAGTACGGCGACACGGGCCGCCCGGAACACCTGTACGCGTGGGTGGCCCCCTAGCCGGCCCAGTCGCGGGCGGTACGAGGCCGGGAGCGGCGTGGGCGGTACGACGTCGTGAGCGCCGTGTTCGGTATGAGGCCGGGAACGCCGTGGGCGTACGACGTCGGGGGCGCCGTCGGCTAGGCGGCTCCCGCCCCCGTCAGTGAGCGCACCTCGGTCTCCGCGTGCTTGGCCTCGTCGGGGAGTTCGGCCGAGGTGACCGTGCCCAGCCAGCCGGCCAGGAAGCCCAGCGGGATCGAGACGATGCCGGGGTTCTGGAGGGGGAAGTACTGGAAGTCGGCGCCCGGGAAGAGTGAGTCCGGGCTGCCCGAGACCACCGGCGACAGCACGACGAGGGCCAGCGCGGGAATCAGCCCGCCGTACACGGCCCACACCGCACCCCGGGTGGTGAAGCCGCGCCAGAACAGCGAGTACAGCAGCACCGGCAGATTCGCGGACGCGGCGACCGCGAAGGCGAGGCCGACCAGGAAGGCGACGTTCATGTCGCGC
>NZ_JAMGBF010000158.1 GCF_023516615.1 Streptomyces panaciradicis | reverse complement strand
GGCGGGCCGCAGCCCGGCCCGCCGTCGCAGGGTCTGCACGGCCGCCGCGTCCAGCAGCGCCACCGGCGCCTCGCGTCCCGCCGTGCCGCCCGGCGGCGTCCGCCGCTCGGTGCCGAGCAGCGCCACCGTCACGAGCTCCTCCCAGGCGCCCGGCGAGGGAGTATCCACAGCTGTGGATGTCCTGATCGTCATGCGCTTCCTCTCCGTGAGGCGCCCGGGAGTCGTTGAAGACTCACGGGAACCGGGTGTCCCGTCGGGCCGGACAAATGCGTAAAGTCGATAAGAAAGGGCTCACTGATCACTGTGGGCCGCGAGTGGCGGGACGGCCTTCCGGGGGCTGTGGGGGCCGTGGGCCGGTGCGAGGCCGGGCCCCCGGTGCTGGTGACGGGGCTGCGTCGGGTCGGTCGACCTTGATACGCGCAACGGGAGACTCGATACGCGTAACGGGTGACCTGCGTGTCATCCGCCTTCGGTGTGGTGCGGCGCCGTCGGCCGGTCGGGTGGTTCAGCACAGCGATACCGCCTCGCCCGCCGTCTGCGGCCACGCGGTCAGCGGGGTGAAGCCGCGGTGGCCGCACTCGCCGAAGACCGTCACGGGGGCGCCGCCCGAGAGGGCGACCAGGCGCCACAGGCCCGGGCGGGACCTGGCGGCGGGGGTGAGCGGCAGCGCCGTGTCCCCGTCGGCGTCCGCCAGCTGCCAGGAGTCGCCGTCCGGCGTCGGGACGACCCGGTCCAGGGTCACCGGGACGGACTCCAGCCACGGGTCGTCCCGCAGTGCCGTGCCGTAGCGGGCGGCGGCCTGCGACGTCGTCACTCCTCGCGGCCGTATCGCCGCCGGCGCCGGCGGCGCGAACTGCTCGCCGAGCGCCGCCCGCAGCTGCCCGGTGCCCGGATAGGCCGACACCTCCGCGTCCAGGACCAGTCCCACCGGCAGCGCGAGCTCCGGGGCGCGGCCCGCGGCGCCGTACGACAGCAGCAGGACCGTGCGCTCCGAGTCGGCGCCGTGGAGCCAGATCCGGCGGGTGGTCAGGCGGGCGTCCGCCGTGTCGTACTGCGCGAGGACCAGCCAGCGGTCGCGCAGCGGCGGACCGTCCGCGGAGCCCGGCAGGCCGACGCGGGACCGGACCGTCGCCGCCAGCCCCTCCGGCAGCCGCTCCCGCCCCAGCCAGCCCTGGTCCAGGAGGTGCAGCAGCGCGCACTCCTCCAGCAGGCGCACCGGCCAGCCCGGTCCGGACGCCGGGATCACCCCCAACTCCCGCACCCGCGCGGCCAGTCCGGGCGCCTGCGCGTCCACCATGCGGGCCGCGGTCTCCTCCCACAGCCCGTACCCCGTCTGCTCCGCGCTCGCCAGGCCGCCGCGCAGCAGGTCCGCCAGGCGCTGCTCCAGCTCGGTCGCCCCCGCGGTGACCCGCTCGGCCCGGCGGTCCGCCCGGCGCCGCGCCGCCTCCGGATCAGCGCCCCCCGACGACGGACCGTCGGCCCCCGCCTCCCGCTTCTGCTCGGCGCGCCGCCTTCTGCCCTCTATCCACTCAAGCGCCCAGTCCGGCGCCGGCCCGGCGGGCACCGCCCCGTCCTCCGCCCACAGCAGCAACAGCCCGAGCGCGTGCTTGCACGGGAACTTGCGGCTCGGGCAACTGCACTTGTACGCCGGGCCCGCCGCGTCCGCGAGGTCGACGACCGTCTGATACGGCTTGCTGCCACTGCCCTTGCACAGCCCCCACACCGTCCCCTCGTCACAGCTGCCCGTCCCGGACCACGGCCCCGCCGCCCCGAGTTTGCTCCCCGCTTTGCGTGACGCGGCGTCAGGCGCCAGCGCCAGCACCTGGTCCGCGCTCCAGCGCACCCCCTGCTGAGTCATGTCTCCGACGGTAGATCCCCCCACTGACAATCGGTCCGGCGAGCGCGTTTGCGCAGGTCGGAACGGATTGTCAGTGGCGTGGTGCACGGTTGGTGACAGATCCGAACCGGCCGAGCTGGAGGGGGCCTCAGCCATGTCTGTGTCCGTGGAACCGACGACCGTCGAAGCAGCCGAAGCACGTGCGACGGAGCCGGCCGAGGCGTTGCGGCCGCACGCCGAGGACGCCTTCGCCGCCGAACTCGCCGCGCTGGCCGCGCAGGACGACCGTCCGCGCCCGGCCCGCTGGAAGCTGTCGCCGTGGGCGGTGGCGACGTACCTGCTCGGCGGCACCCTGCCGGACGGAACGGTGATCACACCGAAGTACGTGGGCCCGCGCCGCATCGTCGAGGTGGCCGTCACCACGCTCGCCACCGACCGCGCCCTGCTCCTGCTGGGCGTGCCCGGCACGGCCAAGACCTGGGTGTCGGAACACCTCGCGGCCGCGGTCAGCGGCGACTCGACGCTGCTCGTGCAGGGCACGGCGGGCACGCCGGAGGAGGCGATCCGCTACGGCTGGAACTACGCGCAGCTGCTGGCGCACGGCCCGAGCCGGGACGCCCTGGTGCCCAGCCCGGTCATGCGGGCCATGGCGGAGGGCATGACGGCGCGGGTGGAGGAGCTGACCCGCATCCCGGCCGACGTGCAGGACACCCTCATCACCATCCTGTCCGAGAAGACGCTGCCGATACCGGAGCTGGGGCAGGAGGTGCAGGCGGTCCGCGGCTTCAACCTGATCGCCACGGCGAATGACCGCGACCGCGGCGTCAACGACCTCTCCAGCGCCCTGCGCCGCCGCTTCAACACGGTGGTGCTGCCGCTGCCGGAGAGCGTCGAGGCCGAGGTCGACATCGTCTCGCGGCGCGTCGACCAGATCGGCCGCTCCCTCGACCTGCCGGCGGTGCCGGACGGCGTCGACGAGATCCGCCGCGTCGTGACGGTCTTCCGCGAACTGCGCGACGGCGTCACCTCGGACGGCCGGACCAAGGTCAAGTCCCCGAGCGGCACGCTGTCGACCGCCGAGGCGATCTCCGTCGTCACCAACGGCCTGGCCCTGGCGGCCCACTTCGGCGACGGCGTCCTGCGGGCCGGCGACGTCGCCGCGGGCATCCTCGGCGCCGTCGTCCGTGACCCCGCGGCCGACCGCGTCGTCTGGCGGGAGTACCTGGAGGCGGTCGTCCGCGAACGCGACGGCTGGACGGACTTCTACCGGGCCTGCCGAGAGGTGAGCGCGTGACGCACCGGGGGAACGGGGGCGCCGCGAGGCAGGTGTCCTGCGCAGGCAGGCGGTGGGGGCGAGGGCGAGGTGAGCGGTGTGACGGGGCTTGAGAGGGACGGGGGCCGGCCGGCCGGGGGCGGGCCGCTGCTGCTCGGCGTACGGCATCACGGGCCCGGCTCGGCACGCGCCGTGCGGGCAGCGCTGGACGCGGCCCGGCCCGAGACCGTGCTGATCGAGGGACCGCCCGAGGCCGACGCGCTGATCGCCCTGGCCGGCGACGAGGACATGCGGCCGCCGGTCGCCCTGCTCGCCCACGCCGTGGACGAGCCCGGCCGCTCGGCCTTCTGGCCGCTCGCCGAGTTCTCCCCGGAGTGGGTCGCGATCCGCTGGGCGCTGGAGCACGAGGTACCGGCCCGCTTCATCGACCTGCCGGCGACGCACACGCTGGCCTGGGGGCGGGACGAGACCGACCGAGCCGTGGGGGAGGAGGGCGACGCGTCCCCGAAGGCGGGGGGCGACGGCAGCGGGGCCGCGGAAGCCGACGGCAGCGGGCGCGAGGCGGCCGGGGGCGACGGTGAGGGGGCCGGTGACTCCGCGGGCGGCGAGGGCCCCTCGCAGGACGACATCCGTGTCGACCCGCTCGCAGTGCTCGCCGAAACCGCCGGGTACGACGATCCCGAGCGGTGGTGGGAGGACGTCGTCGAGCACCGGGGGAGCGGCGAGGGGGACCCCTTCGCGCCGTTCGGGGTGCTCGAGGAGGCGATGGGGGCGCTGCGCGAGACGTACGGCGACGCAGGCCACGGCCGGGACCTCGTGCGCGAGGCGTACATGCGGCTCCAGATACGGGCGGCGCAGCGGGAGTTCGGGGACAGGGTGGCCGTCGTGTGCGGTGCCTGGCACGTGCCCGCGCTGCGCCGGAGAACGGCCGTCACCGCCGACCGGGCGCTGCTGAAGGGCCTGGCCAAGGTGAAGGCGGACATGACGTGGGTCCCCTGGACGCACCGGCGGCTGTCCCGGGCCAGCGGCTACGGCGCGGGAATCGACTCGCCGGGCTGGTACGGGCATCTGTTCGGCGCACCGGACCGGCCGGTCGAGCGGTGGATGACGAAGGTCGCCGGACTGCTGCGCGAGGAGGACCGGATCGTCTCCCCCGCGCACGTCATCGAGGCGGTGCGGCTGGCCGAGACCCTCGCCGCGATGCGGGGCCGTCCGCTGCCGGGGCTCGGCGAGACGACCGACGCCGTGCGCGCGGTGATGTGCGAGGGCTCGGACGTGCCGCTGGCGCTGGTGCACGACCGGCTGGTCGTCGGAGACGTGCTGGGCGAGGTGCCGCGGTCGGCGCCCGCGGTGCCGTTGCAGCGGGACCTGGACCGCACCCAGCGCCGGTTGCGGCTCAAACCGGAGGCGCTGGAGCGGGAGCTGGAGCTGGACCTGCGCAAGGAGACCGACGCCGGCCGCAGCACGCTGCTGCACCGGCTGCGGTTGCTGGGCGTCGCCTGGGGCGAGCCGGTGGCCTCCCGGGGGAGCACGGGGACGTTCCGGGAGACCTGGCGGCTGCGCTGGGAGCCCGAGCTGGCGGTGCGGGTGGCGGAGGCGGGGGTGTGGGGTACGACAGTGCTCGCCGCCGCGACGGCCAAGGCGGAGGCGGACGCGGTCGCCGCCCAGGGCCTCGCCGAGGTCACCGCTCTCGCCGAGCGCTGCCTGCTGGCCGAACTGCCGCAGGCGCTGCCCGTGGTGATGCGGGTCCTCGCCGACCGGGCCGCGCTCGACGCGGACGTCGGCCACCTCGCCCAGGCCCTGCCGGCACTGGTCCGCTCCCTGCGCTACGGCGACGTGCGCGGCACCGACACCGGGGCGCTGGCCGAGGTCGCGGCGGGGCTCGCCGAACGGATCTTCGTCGGCCTGCCCCCGGCCTGCGCGGCCCTGGACGCGGACGCGGCCGAGGAGATGCGGCGCCATGTGGACGCGGTGCAGGGGGCGGTGGCCCTTCTCGCCGACGCGCCCGCGTCCCCGGCCGACGGTCCCGGCCCGCACCGTGGCCTGCGCGCTCGGTGGCAGTCGGTCCTGCACGTGCTGTCCGAGCGCGACTCCGTGCCCGGCGTGATCCGCGGGCGGGCGGTCCGACTGCTGCTGGACGACGGCGAGTTGGCCCAGGACGAGGCGGCCAGGCTCATGGGGCTCGTGCTGTCGCCGGGCACACCTCCGGGCGATGCCGCGGCGTGGATCGAGGGCTTCGTCGGCGGCGGCTCGGGCGGCGGGATGCTCCTGCTGCACGACGAGCGGCTGCTCGCGCTGGTCGACGCCTGGCTGACCGGGGTCCCGGCGGAGGCGTTCACGGACGTACTGCCGCTGCTGCGGCGGACGTTCTCGGCCTACGAGCCCGGAGTGCGGCGCACGCTCGGCGAACTCGTGCGCCGGGGGCCGGGGCAGCGGGCGAGCGCCGTGGCGGCCGGTCCCGGGCTGTACGGCTTCGCGGCCGAGCTCGAGAACGACCGCGCCGACGCCGTGCTCCCGGTGGTGCGGCTGCTGCTGGGGCTCGGCGGGCCGGAGGACGGTCCGCAACAGGAGGAAGAGAACGTCGAGAACGATCTGGCGGGGGTGACGGGATGACGAACGACCGACCGAGGAAGACCCGAGAGGGCGCCGCAAGGACGGCCGCCGCGGGGACCGGGGACGGCGGCGGGACGCAGCACCGTCCCACGGGCGCCATCACCGTCGTCCCGCTGTGGGACAGGGACCGTACGGGGGCGCGGCGATGACGGCCGAGGCGAGGGCGGCCGAGACGATGACGTCCGCGGCCGTGGACCCGGCGCAGGAGCGGCTGCGGCGCTGGCGGCTGGTCCTCGGGGGCGACGCCGCCGACGGCACCGGATGCGCGCTGTCCGGCCGGGACGCCGCGATGGACGGGGCGCTGACCTCGCTGTACGGAAAGGCGGACCGGCAGGGCCAGCGGGGCCGGGACCGTTCCGCGGGGCTCGGCGCGTCGGCACCGTCCGTGGCGCGGTGGCTCGGCGACATCCGGACCTACTTCCCCTCCTCCGTCGTCCAGGTCATGCAGCGCGACGCCATCGACCGGCTGGGACTGGCCACGCTGCTGCTGGAGCCGGAGATGCTGGAGGCGGTGGAGGCCGACGTGCACCTCGTCGGCACGCTGCTCTCGCTGAACAAGGCGATGCCGGAGACGACGAAGGAGACGGCGCGGGCGGTCGTGCGCAAGGTCGTCGAGGACCTGGAGAAGCGGCTCGCCACCCGCACCCGGGCCACGCTCACCGGCGCCCTGGACCGCAGCGCCCGGATCAGCCGGCCGCGCCACCACGACATCGACTGGAACCGCACCATCGCGGCCAACCTCAAGCACTACCTGCCCGAGTACCGGACCGTCGTGCCCGAGCGGCTCATCGGATACGGGCGGGCGTCCCAGTCCACGAAGAAGGAGGTCGTGCTCTGTATCGATCAATCGGGATCCATGGCCGCGTCGGTGGTGTACGCCTCGGTGTTCGGGGCGGTGCTCGCCTCGATGCGGACGATCTCCACGCGACTCGTCGTCTTCGACACGGCGGTCGTCGACCTCACCGACCAGCTCGACGACCCGGTCGACGTCCTCTTCGGCACCCAGCTGGGCGGCGGTACGGACATCAACCGGGCGCTCGCCTACTGCCAGTCGCAGATCACCCGGCCCGCCGACACGGTCGTCGTCCTGATCAGTGACCTCTACGAGGGCGGCATCCGTGACGAGATGCTCAAGCGGGTCGCCGCGATGAAGGCGTCCGGCGTGCAGTTCGTCGCGCTGCTCGCGCTCTCCGACGAAGGGGCCCCGGCGTACGACCGGGAACACGCGGCCGCGCTCGCCGCGCTGGGGGCACCGGCGTTCGCCTGCACGCCCGACCTCTTCCCGGAGGTGATGGCGGCGGCGATCGAGAAGCGGCCGCTGCCGATACCGGACACCGCCTGAAGAGACGTCAGGCAGAGTGATTCGATGACGATTTGTCGACCAGTGGTCGTCCGACTTCGGCCAGCAAAACGGACATGACTACCCATCGGTAACAGGGGGCTTGCGCTACCTCGGGAGGGCCGTGCAAGTATCGACGCCTCATCAGCGGTGCGATGCGCTCCGCTCGTCCGCACGGCGTCGTGCCGCCGCACGGCTCTCCACGGCCCCGCCGCGCGGGGTTGGTCCGCACCGTTCCGCCGCACGAGAGGACTTCCCTCTTGACCTGGCCGGCAGCCCTGCCCGCCGCCGCTCTGCGCGTGATGCGCTCCGCGGCCGGTCGGCGTGCGCTGCAGGTGATGGTTCTGGTCGGAGGGCTGTTCGCGCTCGGGTTCCTCTGCGGGGAGCAGGCGCACGCGGCGGATGAGGCGCCGGGGACGTCGTCGTCGGCACCGGGGCCGGTGGTCGGGCGGCTCGTGACCGCTCCGGCCGCGCTCGTCGACGCCCTCACTGCGGCCCCGGGACGGCTCGAAGCCGGTACCCCGGGCAAGCCTCACCCGCATGCTCCGGCCGGGCACGGTCGCCCGGGAGACCCCGCACGGCCCGAGCCGTCCGACCCCGCCCAGTCGCGACCGAAGCCGAAGCCCAAGCCGGCGCCTCCCGCTGACGCCGACCGTGCCGGAAGCACCGACCCCGCCGGCTCCGGCACCCCCGCCAGCACCCCGCCCGCTCGCAGCACCGCCGAGGTCGTTCCGGTGCTCGGCTCCGTGGTGGGCGACGTCGTGCAGTCCGTGGACGCCACGGTTCTGCGGCCGGTCGGCGACCTGGTCGTGACGGTGACGGGCGGGCTGGCCGAGGCGACCGCGCCGATAACGGGGCTGCCGCAGTTGCCGCCCCTGCCCTCGGTGCCGGAACTGCCGGGCACGCCGTCCCTGCCGGGTCTGCCGGGCCTGCCCTCCGTGCCCGGGCAGACCCTGCCCGCGCCCGCGCCGGTGACCCAGCCGGACGGCCCGGGACACGCGGCGGTCGCAGGTGGGGCTCCCGGCGAGAGGCGCTCGGCGGCGCGTGGCGCGACGTACGGCCCGCGGTCCGGCGAGGTCGGCGGCACCGCTCACGCCCTCGCGCGGGGCGACGGCCGACGGACCGCCGACGGTGCCGGCTACGCCCCCCTCCCGCAGGCTCCCGGCGGTGACCCGACCGGCGTGCTGAGCAACCGGTCCGCCGTCGACAGCGGCACCCCGAGGCACAGCGACGCGCAGGCTGTCGCCCTCGGCCATCGCGCGCCCCAGCGCATGCTGTCCGGCGTCGCCGCCCGTGCGCACGGCGACGCGACCCGGGACAGGCACCGGGACATCCCGGTTTCCCCCGCCTAGGGCGGTTCCCTCACCCCCCGGCCCGCAGTCCCGCGGCGCCGGGCGGAACAGGTCTGCCAGACCGTCCGGACGGCCTTCCCCGCCCCGGACGCACCGGACATGTCCCCAAGCCTTCCGCAGAAGACCGGGCTTCCCCGAACGCCTCGGCGCTTCCACGGTTCCGAAGGATCTGACGCACGCATGAACAAGCACATCCGTCGCTCGACCGTCATGGCCGCAGGTGTGGCAACGACGGCCCCCACCGCCAGGGCCGCGAGCATCAAGGCCGCCGCGGCCATCCAGGGGGCCAGGGCCGCCCGTGCCGCTCAGGCGAAGGCACGGACCGCCGCCGACCGGACCGCCGCTGCCGCCGTCACAGCCGTCACAGCCGTCACCGCCCTCACCGCCGAGGCGGTCGTCCCGGGCCGGCTCCAGGAAGCGGCCGGCGTCCACCAGGCCCGCCCGTACAGCGTCTGACCCCTCCGCGGGCGGCGTCGTGGAAGGGCCTCCGGAGGGAGCGCCGTACGACGACCGCCCGAACGCCGCGACGGCGGCACCCCGTGCGCGCATCCGCCGGATGCGCGTGGCGGCCGGGTGCGGACACGCGCGGCGAACGACCGGTTCCGTGAGGACGAGGGACCCGGACGGCCGAAATCCGTCGGCCGGTCCGCCCGACGCCTCGCGGGACGGGCCGGGCGGTCCCCATTGGGGTGGGGACCGCCCGGCCGGGCCCCGTGACACGGCGCTCTCGAGCGACCTCGGGGCCGTACCAGGGGCCTCACCGGGCCAACCCCAGCCCGGTGGGGCCCCGCCTCGTCCTCGGCCCCACTGTGGTCGATTCCCGGCAGCTCACAGCCCCTTCCGCGATCTCTCCCCGCCTCCTCCCCGGCCTCTCCCCGCCCGCCCGCCGCCCCTCACATCCGGCACGTCACCCCCGCACGCGAAGGACGTCGTCGCCTCACATGCGGCACGCCGTGCCAGTGAGGGCGGCATCATGTGACAGGTATCACCGCTCAGGTGTGACCCTCGATTTAGGGGCCTCCAGCAAGCAGCGATAACCTGCGAGACGGACATGCCGCGCGCTCGGACACCGTGTGCGCTTCCCCTGTGACCCAAGCGGACGTCACGTTGCCCTTCGCGGCACGCCCACGCATCCAACGAACCGCGAGATCACTGATAGGGACGGAAGCGCGTGGACCTGTTCGAGTACCAGGCGAGGGACCTCTTCGCCAAGCACGATGTACCGGTGCTGGCCGGTGAAGTCATCGACACGCCTGAGGCGGCCCGCGCAGCCACCGAGCGCCTCGGTGGCAAGTCTGTCGTCAAGGCCCAGGTGAAGGTCGGCGGCCGCGGCAAGGCCGGTGGCGTGAAGCTCGCCGCCACCCCGGACGAGGCCGTCGCCCGCGCGACGGACATCCTCGGCATGGACATCAAGGGCCACACGGTCCACAAGGTGATGATCGCCGAGACCGCCCCCGAGATCGTGGAGGAGTACTACGTCTCCTTCCTCCTCGACCGCGCCAACCGCACCTTCCTCTCCATCGCGTCCGTCGAGGGCGGCGTGGAGATCGAGGAGGTGGCGGCCACCCGTCCGGAGGCCGTCGCCAAGACCCCGATCGACGCCAACGAGGGTGTGACCGAGGAGAAGGCCCGCGAGATCGTCGCGGCCGCGAAGTTCCCGGCCGAGGTCGCCGACAAGGTCGTCAACGTCCTCGTCAAGCTGTGGGACACCTTCATCAAGGAGGACGCCCTCCTGGTCGAGGTCAACCCGCTGGCCAAGGTCGCCTCCGGTGAGGTCATCGCCCTCGACGGCAAGGTCTCCCTGGACGAGAACGCCGAGTTCCGCCAGCCGGAGCACGAGGCACTCCACGACAAGGAGGCGGCCAATCCGCTCGAGGCCGCCGCCAAGGAGAAGAACCTCAACTACGTCAAGCTCGACGGCGAGGTCGGCATCATCGGCAACGGCGCGGGTCTCGTCATGAGCACCCTGGACGTCGTCGCGTACGCCGGTGAGAACCACGGCGGCGTCAAG
>NZ_JAMGBF010000157.1 GCF_023516615.1 Streptomyces panaciradicis | reverse complement strand
CCGCCGCCAAGGAGAAGAACCTCAACTACGTCAAGCTCGACGGCGAGGTCGGCATCATCGGCAACGGCGCGGGTCTCGTCATGAGCACCCTGGACGTCGTCGCGTACGCCGGTGAGAACCACGGCGGCGTCAAGCCCGCCAACTTCCTCGACATCGGCGGCGGCGCCTCCGCGGCCGTCATGGCGAACGGCCTGGAGATCATCCTGGGCGACCCGGACGTCAAGTCCGTCTTCGTCAACGTCTTCGGCGGCATCACCGCGTGCGACGAGGTCGCCAACGGCATCGTCCAGGCCCTGAAGCTCCTGGAGGACCGCGGCGAGGACGTCACCAAGCCGCTGGTCGTGCGTCTGGACGGCAACAACGCCGAGCTGGGTCGTCAGATCCTCTCCGACGCCAACCACCCGCTGGTGCAGCGCGTGGACACCATGGACGGCGCGGCCGACAAGGCCGCCGAGCTCGCGGCTGCGAAGTAAGGACGAGGGAACACAGCCATGGCTATCTTCCTCAACAAGGACTCCAAGGTCATCGTCCAGGGCATGACCGGTGCCACGGGCATGAAGCACACCAAGCTCATGCTGGCCGACGGCACGAACATCGTCGGCGGCGTGAACCCGCGCAAGGCCGGCACGTCCGTCGACTTCGACGGCACCGAGATCCCGGTCTTCGGCACGGTCGCCGAGGCGATGGAGAAGACGGGCGCGAACGTGTCCGTCCTCTTCGTGCCGCCGGCCTTCGCCAAGGCCGCCGTGGTCGAGGCGATCGACGCCGAGATCCCGCTCGCGGTCGTCATCACCGAGGGCATCGCCGTGCACGACTCGGCCGCGTTCTACGCGTACGCCGTGTCCAAGGGCAACAAGACCCGGATCATCGGCCCCAACTGCCCGGGTCTGATCACCCCCGGACAGTCGAACGCCGGCATCATCCCGGGCGACATCACCAAGCCGGGCCGCATCGGCCTGGTGTCGAAGTCCGGCACGCTGACGTACCAGATGATGTACGAGCTGCGGGACATCGGCTTCTCCTCCGCCGTCGGCATCGGTGGCGACCCGGTCATCGGCACCACGCACATCGACGCGCTCGCCGCGTTCGAGGCCGACCCCGACACCGACCTGATCGTGATGATCGGTGAGATCGGCGGCGACGCCGAGGAGCGGGCCGCGGCCTTCATCAAGGAGAACGTGACCAAGCCGGTCGTCGGCTACGTCGCGGGCTTCACCGCGCCCGAGGGCAAGACCATGGGCCACGCGGGCGCCATCGTCTCCGGCTCCTCCGGCACGGCCGCCGCGAAGAAGGAGGCCCTCGAGGCCGCGGGCGTCAAGGTCGGCAAGACCCCGACCGAGACCGCCAAGCTGGCGCGCGAGATCCTCGCCGGCTGAGGCACCCCACCGCACGCCCGTGGGCCCGCCCCCTGCTCGGGGGGCGGGCCCACGGGCGTGTCACCCGGCTTCCCGCGGTCAGCGTCCGAGGGGCACGAGCCGCTCCGGACCGTTCTCCGTCCGGCTGCGCAGCATGTCCCGGAGCTCCGCCTCCTCGTCCGACAGCGCGCCCTGCGACACCCGCGGTGGCAGCCCCTGGACCGGACGTCCCTTGGCCACCGGCGGCTCGTAGTGCGTGGGAGCCGTCCGCAGGGCGAACGCGGTCGTCCCGATCAGGGCGACGGTGAAGGCGATGGCGGCATGCGTCCAGAACCGGGTCCGCCGTTCGCCGCCCGTGCGCACCCGCGGCGGCTGCGTCGCGCGCAGCCGCTCCGTGGCGGCCAGCGCGGCGAGACGGCGCTGCAGTTCGGGCGGATCGGCCAGGTCCGGAAGGCGTGCCGCGACGACCTCGCGGGCGTGCAGCAGGCGGCCCGCCGCGGCCGGGGTGCTGGCCTCCGTCTCCGCCGCCGTCTCGGGCAGGTCCAGGCCCACACCGTCGTACAGCAGGAGCGTGCGGCGGTACGGCGGCGGGAGTTCGAGGAGCGCGGCGAGCAGGGTGCGGTCGGACGGGTCGGCCGGTGGCGCCTCCGGGTGGCGGTAGCGGGGGCGGAAGCGGTGCCAGGGGGAGAGGGCGCAGTCGTACGCCGCCGCGCGCACCCACCCCGCCGGGTCCCGGTCCCGGGCCACCTCGGGCCAGCGCTGCCAGGCGAGTTGGAAGGCCCGCTCGACCGACTCGCGGGCGAGTTCGCGGCGGCCGGTGAGCAGATAGGTCTGCCGTACGAGGGCGGGGGCGCAGAACGCGTACAGCGCGTCGAAGGCCTGAGCGGGCGTCAGCGGCGCGGTCGGCTCCGGTTCCTGAGGCTGCGTCACGGACGGCCCTTTCGCACGGAAAAGTACATAAACATATATTGAGCGACACTTCGGTGGTTCGCCTGTTACGACGGAAAAGCGCGTGTCGTTGGGACCATGACGGTCGTGATCCAGATGACCGCTCGCCGACCGCCCCTGTCGTCCCTGCTCGTCCGTCTGCGCGACCGATCGCCCGGACTGGCCGCCAGTCTTCTGGGCGGCGCCGTGGCCGCCGGGCTGGGGCTCGGATCGCTCGCCGTGCTCGTGACGCTGCTGTGGATCAGTTCGCCCTACCCCGACAGCGGGCCCGGCGGCGCGCTGCATGTCGCGGCGGCGCTGTGGCTGCTGGCGCACGGCGCCGAACTCGTCCGCACCGACACGCTCTCCGGCACCCCCGCGCCGGTGGGCGTGACGCCGCTGCTGCTGCTCCTCGTCCCGGTGTGGCTGGTGCACCGTGCGGCGCGGGACGCGGTCGACGGCGGCGAGGAGGAGGCGCCGGGCGCGTCGGGCCCGACGGCGTGGGCGGGCGTCGTCCTCGGCTACCTCGGCGTCGGCGCGGCCGCAGCCCTGTACGCGTCCGGCGGTGAGCTGCGGCCCGACTGGGTGTGGACGGCCGTCTGCCCGCCGCTGCTCGTCATGGGGGCGGCGGGCCTGGGGGTGTGGACGGCGTACGGCCGTCCGCGCGAGGCGCTGGACGGAGTGCTGGTGCTGCTGCCCGCGGGCCCGCGGCGACTGCTGCTGGGGACCGAGGGACGTGTCCGGCTGGGCGTGGCCGCGCGGGCCGCGGGGGCCGGGGCCGCGGTGCTGGCCGGCGGCGGGGCCCTGCTGGTCGGGGCGTCCCTGGGATGGCACGGCGCTGCGGCCCGCGCGTCCTTCCTGCATCTGACGGAGGGGTGGTCGGGGCGGTTCGCGGTCCTGCTGCTGTGCGCGGTGCTGGTGCCGAACGCGGCGGTGTGGGGGGCGTCGTACGCGCTGGGCCCCGGATTCGCGCTCGGCGCCGGTCACCTGGTGACCCCCCTGTCGTCGGCACCGGTGTCGCTGCTGCCGCCGTTCCCGCTCCTGGCGGCCGTGCCGGAGGCGGGCGCCGGGGGGTGGGCGAACTGGGCCGCGGCGGTGGTGCCGGTGACGGCCGGGGTGACGGCCGGGTGGCTGGTGGGGCGGGCGGAGCCGGCGGCGGGCGGCGGTGCGGGGACGGAAGGATGGTCGCGGGGCAGGACCGCCGGTGTCGCCGGGCTGGCGGCGCTGTTCTGCGCGGCCGGGGCCGCGGTGCTCGGCGCACTCGCCGGCGGCCGGCTCGGGGTCGCGACGCTCTCCCGATTCGGGCCGGTGTGGTGGCAGGCGGCCGGCGCGGCGTTCCTGTGGATCGCGGCGCTGTCGGTGCCGACGGCGCTGGGCCTGCGGGCCTGGGGGCGCCGGCCGAGGAGGTCGCCCGTCGAGCGGGTCGTGAAACCGCGGACGCGGACGCCGGGAGGAGGTCGCCGACTGACCGGGCCGTTGTACGCGGCAGGAGCCTGGCTCGGCATCCAGAAGGAAGCCGGGGCAGACGGGACGCGGACGAGCGACGACGCCGCTCCCGTGCCCTACGGCGGGACGAACGGCAGCACCCACGACCGGGCCCACGGTCAGCCCCATGGCCAGACCTACAGCCAGTCGTACGACCCGGACGACGACATCTACCGTCCGTTGCTCGCCCAGCGCGACACGGCCTTCGAGCCGTACGACCTGCTGCCGGCCGACCCCCCGAGGCCGCAGCAGCCCCCGTCGTCCCAGGAGGCCCCTTCGCAGCCGGAGCCGCAGCCGCAGTCGCCGTCGGAGGCGCCGCGCTCGCTGTGGTGGCCCGAGGACGACGAGGACTACGAGGACTACGAGGACGGCGAACCCGACGAGGAGGACTCCCTCCGGCCCTGACGGCCCGGTGCTCCGCCTGCCGCTCTAGCCGTTCGTGCCCAGCAGGCCTCGCAGCTCCTTCGGCAGCAGGTGGCTGCAGGACTGCTTGGCCTGGTTGGTGAGGGCGTCGTTCGTGCAGGTGTAGTAGTCGCGGTAGACCAGCTGGGCCGTGAACGTCGCGGCCACCAGGGCGATGGCCAGGGAGGCGGTCACCAGGCCGCTCACCGCCGCCGTCGTCTGCGGGCGGTAACCGGCGTCGGAGGTCGGGGCGTTGTTGTTGTCGCCGGGGCGGGTCTTGGCGCGCAGCGCGCTGCCGCCCCAGTACAGGGCCAGCGCGCCGAGGAGCAGGGACACGTACGGCCAGCTGAAGAGGGCGAAGAAGAAGGCCCACATGCCGCACAGGAGGGAGTAGCGGGCGCGGCGCTGCACCGGGTCGGTCGGGTCCCAGCGCATGCCCGTGCCGCCGGGCGCGGGACCGCCGCCGGGGCCCTCGGGGCCGGGGGCCGGGCCGCCGGGGCGCTCGCCGAAACCGCCGGAGGAGCGGCCCGGCTGGCGGTCGCTCCACTGGCTGCCCCAGGGGGAGTGGTCCGCGGAGTCCTCGCCGTCCTCGCCGCCCGCAGGGCGGCGCGGCTGCCACGGCCGGTCCGGCGTGCCCTCCGGCGGCGGGGCGAAGGGGTTGTCGTCCTGGGTGCCGCCCGACTCGTCGTCCTTGCGGTCCGACGGCGCGTCGGGCGGTGAGGCCGGGCGCTCACGCAGCAGCGCGGCGCCGCGCTCCCCTCCCTGGGCCGGGAGCGGGGGGAGCGTGAGGAGTCGCAGACTGCGGTCCGACATCAAGAGAGCGTCTTCCCCTTGGTGAACGTGTTCGTGAACCTGGCGAACGGGCTGGGTACGGCTGGTCCTGCGGGAGCCGTCACACGGTCAACGCGCCGCACGGCGGGCGCGTTCCCGAACCGGCTCCTCCCAGACGCTACCTTCCGGCCACGCCCCCGTCCCGTGGGGGCCTTCTCATGTGCCGGTATCGTTGCTGACGGTCGGCCGCTTCGTAGACTTCCCCGTATCCGGGAGCGCGAAGCATTCGTACGAATGTACAAAGCGCCACGTCATCGCGTACGGCGGTCCGGCCGCCGAAGAACGTTCCCCCGAGAAAGGGCCCCACCGTGGCCGCCAAGCCCGTGGTCAAGCGCCTCGTCGTGCTGGTCTCCGGATCCGGCACCAACCTGCAGGCGCTCCTCGACGAGATCGCGGCCGGCGGGACCGAGGCCTACGGGGCGGCGGTCGTGGCCGTCGGCGCGGACCGCGACGGCATCGAGGGGCTCGCGCGCGCCGAGCGGGCCGGGCTGCCCACCTTCGTGCGCAGGGTCAAGGACTACGACACGCGGGACGAGTGGGACGCCGCCCTCGCCGAGGCCGTGGACGCGTACGAGCCGGACCTCGTCGTCTCCGCCGGGTTCATGAAGATCGTCGGCAAGGAGTTCCTGGCCCGTTTCGGCGGACGGTTCGTCAACACGCACCCCGCCCTGCTGCCCAGTTTTCCCGGAGCCCACGGTGTGCGGGACGCGCTCGCGTACGGCGCCAAGGTCACCGGCTGCACCGTCCACTTCGTCGACGACGGCGTCGACACCGGCCCGATCATCGCGCAGGGCGTGGTGGAGGTCCGGGACGAGGACGACGAGAGCGCTCTGCACGAGCGCATCAAGGAAGTCGAGCGAAGGCTGCTCGTCGAGGTCGTGGGGCGCCTCGCCCGCAACGGCCATCGCATTGAGGGACGAAAGGTAGTTATCCAGTGACCGCCACCGCCGGGACCAGTAAGCGGCCGATCCGCCGGGCGCTCGTCAGCGTCTACGACAAGACGGGCCTCGAAGACCTCGCGCGCGGCCTGCACGAGGCGGGCGTCGAACTCGTCTCCACCGGGTCCACGGCCGGCCGTATCGCCGCCGCAGGTGTCCCCGTCACCAAGGTCGAGGAGCTGACCGGCTTCCCCGAGTGCCTGGACGGCCGGGTCAAGACCCTGCACCCCCGGGTGCACGCGGGCATCCTCGCGGACCTGCGCCTGGAGAGCCACCGCGAGCAGCTCGCCGAGCTGGGCGTGGAGCCGTTCGACCTGGTCGTCGTCAACCTCTACCCCTTCCGGGAGACCGTGGCCTCCGGCGCCACCCCGGACGAGTGCGTCGAGCAGATCGACATCGGCGGCCCCTCGATGGTCCGCGCCGCCGCCAAGAACCACCCGTCCGTCGCGGTCGTCACCAGCCCCGACCGCTACGCCGACGTCCTCAAGGCAGCGGCCGACGGCGGCTTCGACCTCGCCACCCGCAAGCGCCTGGCGGCGGAGGCCTTCCGGCACACGGCCGAGTACGACATCGCCGTCTCCTCCTGGTTCGCGTCCTCCTACGCGCCCGCCGAGGACGGCTCGCAGTTCCCCGAGTTCATCGCCACCAGCCTGGACCGCGCCCACACCCTGCGCTACGGCGAGAACCCGCACCAGCCGGCTGCCCTCTACACCTCCGGCACGGGTGGCCTGGCCGAGGCCGAGCAGCTGCACGGCAAGGAGATGTCGTACAACAACTACACGGACACGGACGCCGCGCGCCGTGCCGCGTACGACCACGACGAGCCGTGCGTCGCGATCATCAAGCACGCCAACCCCTGTGGCATCGCCGTCGGTTCGGACGTCGCCGAGGCGCACCGCAAGGCGCACGCCTGTGACCCGCTGTCGGCGTTCGGCGGCGTCATCGCCGTCAACCGGCCGGTGTCGAAGGAGATGGCCGAGCAGGTCGCCGAGATCTTCACCGAGGTCATCGTCGCGCCCGACTACGAGGACGGCGCGCTGGAGGCCCTCGCCAAGAAGAAGAACATCCGCGTCCTGAAGGCTCCGGGCCGCCCCGAGTACCCGGTCGAGGTCAAGCCGATCGACGGCGGCGCCCTCCTGCAGGTCACCGACCGCCTCCAGGCCGACGGCGACGACCCGGCCAACTGGACGCTGGCGACCGGCGAGGCGCTGTCCGCGGACGAGCTCGCCGAGCTCGCCTTCGCCTGGAAGGCCTGCCGCGCCGTCAAGTCCAACGCCATCCTGCTCGCCAAGGACGGCGCCTCGGTCGGCGTCGGCATGGGCCAGGTCAACCGCGTCGACTCCGCCAAGCTCGCCGTCGAGCGGGCCGGCGAGGAGCGCGCCCGCGGCTCCTACGCCGCCTCGGACGCGTTCTTCCCCTTCCCCGACGGCCTGGAGATCCTCACCGCGGCCGGCGTCAGGGCCGTCGTCCAGCCCGGCGGCTCGGTCCGCGACGAACTGGTCGTGGAGGCGGCGAAGAAGGCAGGCGTGACGATGTACTTCACGGGGACCCGCCACTTCTTCCACTGACCCCGAACGCGAAACGCGGCCTCCGGCCCTCCCCGAGGAGGCCGAGGCCGCGTTTCGTGTCGTGGGCGGGTGGTCTCAGTTCTGGATGACCATCGTGCTCGCCGCCTTGTCGTGCCAGCCCTGCTGGCGGCCCGACTTGTCCCAGAACGGGGACAGGAAGACCAGGAGCTGGCCGATGCCGCAGAGGAAACCGCCGACGGCGATGATGATGTAGCGGATGAACGACGAGCCCAGGCCGGGCTTCTGGCCGGTGTCGGCCTTCACCACGCGGACGCCGACGGCCATCTTGCCCAGCGTGGCGCCGAGCAGGCCGATCATCATCCACTCGTAGAGCAGGCCGAGGACCGCGAGGGCGCCGAACACCACGAAGAACTTGCCCGCGAAGTCGGAGCCGGCGTTGTCGACGCAGGTGCTGTAGTCGGCGGAGTTCGGGTCGCAGTCGTTGACCGAGTTCATGGCGCCCGCGATGCCGGCGAAGCTGAGCACGGAGTAGACGGCGCCGAGGATCAGCCAGTCGATGACACGGGCGCCGAAGCGGCGGCCCATCGAGGCGACGTTGGGCATCGGGCCGCCCGGGTAGCCGCCGGGGTAGCCGCCGCCCTGCGGGTAACCGGGCTGCTGCGGGTAGCCGCCCGGCTGCTGCGGATAGCCGTAGCCCTGCTGGGGCGGGACGCCCTGCGGGGGCTGCTGCGGGTAGCCGTAACCGGGCTGGCCCGGCTGGCCGGCGGGGGGCTGCTGCGGGTAGCCGTAGCCCTGGGGCGGCTGCTGCGGGTTCTGCGGCTGCTGACCGTAGGGATTGTTGGGCGAGCCGAAACTCATGGCCGGTTTTCCTCCGTTGCACAAGCGGGGACGATGCGGATGGCGCGGAGGAATAACACGATGTGAGCGGTTTGCCCCCCGAACACGAACCGCGATACTGCGCCGTTCATCGTTCTTCACCCCTGACTGGCTTGTCCAGTGGCATTTCGCATGTGTTGTGCAAGTGCAATGTGGCTGATCATGGACGTGCCCTCGGGCGGGACCCGGATTGGAACCGGGGGGCGGTCATCCGCGAGGATGGGGCCATGACCGCCCAGATTCTCGATGGCAAGGCCACCGCAGCCGCGATCAAGTCCGATCTGACCGCCCGCGTGGCGGCGCTGAAGGAGAAGGGCGTCACGCCCGGCCTCGGCACGATCCTCGTCGGGGACGACCCCGGCTCCCAGAAGTACGTCGCGGGCAAGCACCGCGACTGCGCCGAGGTGGGCATCGCCTCCATCCAGCGCGAACTGCCCGCCACGGCCACGCAGGAGGAGATCGAGGCGGTCGTCCGGGAGCTCAACGAGGACCCGGCGTGCACCGGTTACATCGTCCAGCTGCCGCTGCCCAAGGGCATCGACGAGAACCGCATCCTGGAACTGATGGACCCGGACAAGGACGCCGACGGCCTGCACCCGATGAACCTCGGCCGGCTGGTGCTCAACGAGCCGGCGCCGCTGCCCTGCACCCCCAACGGCGTCCTCACCCTGCTGCGCCGCTACGGCGTGGAGATCAAGGGCGCCGAGGTCGTGGTCGTCGGCCGCGGCGTCACCATCGGCCGCCCGATGCCGCTGCTGCTGACCCGGCGCAGCGAGAACGCCACCGTGACCCAGTGCCACACCGGCACCCGCGACCTCTCGGCGCACCTGAAGCAGGCCGACATCGTCATCGCCGCCGCAGGCTCCGCCCACCTGATCCGGCCCGAGGACGTCAAGCCGGGCGCGGCCGTCCTCGACGTCGGCGTCTCGCGCAGCGCCGAGGGCAAGATCGTCGGCGACGTCCACCCCGGGGTCGCCGAGGTGGCCGGCTGGATCTCGCCGAACCCCGGCGGCGTCGGCCCGATGACCCGCGCCCAGCTGCTCGTCAACGTGGTCGAGGCGGCGGAGCGCAGTGTCGGCTGAGGCGAGGCGCCCCGAGGGCGGCGCGGGCGACACCGGCGACACCCGTACCGGCGTGGCCGGTGCCGAGCGCCCGGCGGTGGACCTCCGGCGCCGCGAGCGTTCCGACCGCACGGGCACGGGCACGGACCCCGAGCGTGAGGTCGGGCACCCCGAGGAGCAGGCCGAGGAGACCGTCCGGGACGCCATCAGCGCGCCCGACGCGCAGGGCGTGCCCCGCCGCGTGACGCGCCGCTTCCCGCTGTTCACCCGGGACACCGCGCGCCCCGAGGGCGGCGGTCGGGCCGCCCCGGGCGACGCCCCGGCGCCCGCCCGGCAGTGGCCGATCCTCGCTGTCCTCGGCCTGGTTGCCGTCGGCCTGCTGCTGACCGCGCTGGACGTCTTCCGGGTCGGCACGCTGCTGATCGGGGTCGCCCTGGTGGCCGGTGCCCTGCTGCGCTGGACGCTGCCCGACGTCGGCATGCTCGCCGTGCGCTCCCGCTTCACCGACATCGTCACCTACGGCGTGCTCGGTCTCGCGATCGTGGTGCTGGCGATGATGGTGCAGCCCAATCCGTGGCTGCAGATCCCGTTCCTGAAGGACACCCTGCACTTCACGGTGAGCAGCGGCTGACCGCGTCCGGCGCGGTGACGACGGCCCGTCCCCTCCCCCGGGACAAGGACGGGCCGTCGCCAGGACCACCCTTGCGGAGGGCGAAGTCCCTGTTCAACGGCTGTCCGCACGCTGTGGCACGGAGGTGACCGTTCCGCAACGCGGGAACCATCGGCGGGCCGGCTTCGTCACCTGCTCAGACGAGCAGGACGAGGACGCCGTGGAGGTGGGCGATGGGCGGCTGGCAGCCGCTGCCGGACGATCTGCCGCCCGAGGTGCGGCACTTCGTGGAGCAGTTGCGGCTCCTGAAGGACACGACGGGGCTCAGCCTCGTCGCGCTCGGCGCCCGTACCGCGTACAGCAAGTCCTCCTGGCACCGCTACCTCAACGCCACCCAGCCGCCGCCCCGGCAGGCCGTCGCTGCCCTGTGCCGGATCGCCGGGCTCGACGGCACGGAGGCCGAGCGGTTCGGGGTGCGCTGGGAACTCGCCGTCCAGGCCTGGCCCCGGCCCGCGAAGCCCGCCGGGAGCGAGGAGAGCGGCGGCTACGAGGACGATCCGACCCTGCCCTGGTGGGACGCGCCGGAGGAGGGCGGGCAGGGGCGCGGGCCGGGCGGACGGCTGCTGCTGTACGCCGTCGTGCTGCTCCTCCTCATGCTGCTGACGGCGGTCGTCGGCGCCGTCGCGCTCGGCTGAGTCGCCCGTGGGCCGGGGGGAAAAGTCCGTGACGGGTGAGGTTGTCCGTGTGTGGCTGCGGTGTCGATGTATCGACGAGTTCGCGGATTTGACACAGGGTTGTTCGACGAGGGAGCTAGCGTGACGAGTCCCACCGGGGGCGCACCCGTGCGCCCCCGCCCTGGGAACTGAGACCCTGGTGGGGCGCACTCCGGTGGGTAGCCAGGGACGGGGACCCGGCCCGTGCCGGGCACGCGCGAGGTAGGAAAGAAAGCACCAAACGGGGGGAAGAGGGGGGAAGCAATGCCTCGTTGGAGGGCCTTGCCGGACGAACTCGATCCGCAGGTCAGGGAGTTCGCGAGCCAGCTGCGGCGGCTCGTGGACCGCAGCGGCCTGAGCATCGCGTCGGTGGCCGACCGTACGGGCTACAGCAAGACGTCCTGGGAGCGGTACCTGAACGGCCGGCTGCTCGCGCCCAAGGGCGCCATCGTGGCGCTGGCCGAGGTCACGGGCACCAACCCGGTCCATCTGACGACGATGTGGGAGCTCGCCGAACGCGCCTGGAGCAAGTCGGAGATGCGCCACGACATGACGATGGAGGCCATCCGCATCTCCCAGGCGCGCGCCGCGCTCAGTGAGTTCGGGCCGCCCCCGGCGAACGTCAAGGGCGGCAAGGCGGCCCGCAGGTCCGGCAGCGCGACGGCGACGCCGGGGATCGCGGGACCGGCGGGCGTGGCACCGACGGTGCCCCCGCAGCCGACGACGTCGCCGGACACACGGGAGCCGGGCACCCGGAAGCAGGAACCCCGGGAGCCGGACTCCGGGGCGACGGAGACTCGGGAGCCGGACGGCGCCCCGGGCGGATCGTCCGGCGCCAACTCCTGGAAGGTGGCCGGCTATCAGGGCCCCTCGCCGGCGGGCGGGCGCCCGCAGCAGCCGGCCCCGCCGGCACCGGCTTCGACCCCACCGGCCTCCACCGCACCGGCCTCCGCGCCCGCGGCCTCCGCCGCCACCCCGCAGCCGCCGGGTGTCTTCGGCGACGCCCCGCAGGGTCCGCGGCCCGGAGGCCCGGACACCCCCTCCGGGGGCGCCGGCAGGCGGCGGCTGACGATGTTCCTCGCGGGCGTCGTCGGCGTCCTGGTCGTGATGGCGGCCGTGTTCTACCTGACCGACAACGGCGGCAAGAAGAGCGCGGGCGGACACGCCTCGCCGTCGCCCTCGGTCAGCTCCGTCGACCTCCCGGCCGGAGTGAAGTGCGCCGGCGCCTCCTGCGCCGGCAAGGACGCGGAGGCCATGGGCTGCACCAAGGACGTCGCCGCGGTGACCACCGCCAAGACCGCGACGGTCGGCACGACCACCGTCGAGGTCCGCTACAGCAAGACCTGCGGTGCCGCGTGGGGCCGTATCACCGCCGCCGCGCCCGGCGACGCCGTCCAGGTGACCGCGGGCAAGGCCAAGCAGAGCGACAGCATCACGCAGGCGGGGGACACCATCGCGTACACGCCGATGGTCGCGGTGAAGGACGCGGGCGAGGCGAAGGCCTGCGCCACGCTGTCGTCCGGCCTCAAGGGGTGCACGCCCTAGACACCCGGGCACAAAGGGGGCGGCCGCCCGTCCGGGAGAGGTGAGACGGAAGCGGCCGCCGCTGGGGGGTACCGACAGTGCCGGACTCCCGTGGGGGTACCGTTCGCGTGCCCGGGATGGGGGCGCCCATGCGTGCTGTCCCGGATTTCTTTCGGGCGGCTTCACTCTGTGGGCTGGGCCACACGGACCCGGCCGTCCGGGATCCCGGATGCGCGATAGCCTGACCGGTGGATCTCTCTTGATACCAAGAGATCGATCATCTGTACGTCCCACCCGGACGACACCACCGCCAGCTGTCCTACGGAGAACGCCATGACCCGCACTCCCGTGAACGTCACCGTCACCGGCGCGGCCGGCCAGATCGGTTACGCCCTCCTCTTCCGCATCGCCTCCGGCCAGCTGCTCGGCGCGGACGTGCCGGTCAAGCTCCGCCTCCTCGAGATCACGCCCGCGCTCAAGGCCGCCGAGGGCACGGCGATGGAGCTGGACGACTGCGCCTTCCCCCTCCTCCAGGGCATCGACATCACCGACGACCCGAACGTCGCCTTCGACGGCACCAACGTCGCCCTCCTCGTCGGCGCCCGCCCGCGCACCAAGGGCATGGAGCGCGGTGACCTCCTCGAGGCCAACGGCGGCATCTTCAAGCCCCAGGGCAAGGCCATCAACGACCACGCCGCGGACGACATCAAGGTCCTCGTCGTCGGCAACCCGGCCAACACCAACGCGCTCATCGCGCAGGCCGCCGCCCCGGACGTACCGGCCGAGCGCTTCACCGCGATGACCCGCCTCGACCACAACCGCGCGCTGACCCAGCTCGCGAAGAAGACGGGTTCGACGGTCGCCGACATCAAGCGCCTGACGATCTGGGGCAACCACTCCGCCACCCAGTACCCGGACATCTTCCACGCCACGGTCGCCGGCAAGAACGCCGCCGAGGTCGTGAACGACGAGAAGTGGCTGGCCGAGGACTTCATCCCGACCGTCGCCAAGCGCGGCGCGGCCATCATCGAGGCCCGCGGCGCCTCCTCCGCCGCGTCGGCCGCCAACGCCGCCATCGACCACGTCCACACGTGGGTCAACGGCACCGCCGACGGCGACTGGACCTCCATGGGCATCCCCTCGGACGGCTCCTACGGCGTCCCGGAGGGCCTGATCTCCTCCTTCCCGGTCACCACCAAGGACGGCACGTACGAGATCGTCCAGGGCCTGGACATCAACGAGTTCTCCCGCGCCCGCATCGACGCCTCCGTCAAGGAGCTCGAGGAGGAGCGCGAGGCGGTCCGCGGCCTCGGCCTCATCTGAGACCGCAGTTCCCGGCCGCTGGCGCAGCGGCCGGGAACTGTCATGTCCGGGTGTCGGTCCCGGCGGTGGGGACGACGAGTTCCGCCAGTTTCAGGAGGGCGCTGGTCGTCGCGAACCGCAGCTGGTTCGGTTCCCAGAGGGGCGAGCGCAGCGCGCTGTCGAAGGGGACGCACACGATCCGGTCGAGATGCGTGATGCCCAGTCGACGCACGACGCGCTCCCGTGGTCTCGGGCTGTTGGGGCCGCCGATCTGGGTAGCTACCACGATCGCCTCGTCGGCCAGGCGATGGCGGCCCCCCTCCCGTACCGTGTGCAGCATGCGTGCCGCCGAGTCGAGGAACCAGTCGTCGGTGCCACAGCAGACGATCAGCTGGTCCGTGTGGTCGAGGACCACGTCCGCCGTCCGGTCCAGGCGCTTGGGCGACCAGTCGGTCAGTACGAACGAGTAGTACGGTGCCGTGTACTCCAGCACGCGTACGTACTCCTGGGCGTGCAGCGGGTTGGGGCCGTAGTGGCCCGCACGGTGGGCGGCCACTTCGAGCCCGGACGCCAGACGCGTGGTCAGGGCACGAACGGCCGCGTAATCCGGGTCGGGTGGCAGGGCTGCCAGGTCCCGCACCGTGGCAGGGTTGCGCCGGGTGAGGAACGTGTCGAGCGCCCCCTCGGAGACGGCACCGTCCACTGCCAGCACGGGCTCGCCCCGCGCCGCGGCGAGCAGTGAGCCCAGAAGAACGGTCGTCGTCGCCCGCCCGCTGTAGTGGTAAGCGCCGACCAGGGTAAGCCGCCTGCCGTACGACATCGGGACCCTGAGCCGCGCCAGGCGGGCCTCCATCTCGTGGCGCCCCGCGCCGAAACGGGGCAACCGCATCGGGAACGAGCCGGCGTCTCTTCCCTCAGTCTGTCGAGGCACGCTGAGATGCCCCCGGGCAGCTGCCCGCGTCGCGGTCCGGCCCGTGACGGTCTGCGAGCCGTGGGACCGGGTCTGGGCGATATAGCGGGCCAGCAGATCGGCGACCTCGCTCGCCGCCGGCCGCAGTCCGGGATCAGGGTCGAGACAGCGCAGCACCAACTTCCGCAACGGCTCCCAGGTGTCTCCCTGCCACAGGTGCATGCCCTCCGGGAGGGCTGCCAGACGCAGGCCCGCCTTGGTGCTGACGAGCTGCAGAAGCCCGCCCAGCGAGCGCACGTTCTCCGCAGCCGTCGGTGCCGGGCCGGGACCCAGGTGCCGTCCGTCCACCGCGCAGTCCGAGAGGTCGCCGAGAGCCACGGTGCGTCGCAGCACGTAGACGTTGTCGGCGTTGAAGTCCGCGAGGATCAGGCCCGAGGCGTGGCAGAGGGCGAGGGCACTGGCCATGTGGTAGCCGACGAGGAGCCCGCTGAGCGTGTCGAAGGGCGCGGTCCCGGTGCGGATCGCCTCGTTGACGACGTCGACCAGCTGCGACGGCCGGGCGTGGGGCGCCTCCGTGTCCGCGATGGGAGCCATCGCGAGCCAGGGCGGAGACTCCTCGAATCCGGTGGCGAGCAGCGCGGGAGCATACACGCCCTGGAGTCTGCTCAGCGCCTCTGCCTCGGTCTCCAGCAACCGGGCGTTGGCCGCGGGCAGGTCCGGCCGTGGAACGCGCAGAACGGCTTCCGTCCCGTCAGCGGCGACACCCCGGTAGAGCAGCGTACGGCGTCCTCGGCGTCGCCCCAGCAGTTCGTACGGGCCGAGCCGCACGGGGTCTTCCGCGGTCAGCAGTCTCCAGTCGTCCGCCGTCCCGGTGGAGTCGGGCTCCTGCTCCGGCCCCGGCAGCGGTGAGGCGCGGTCGAAGGAGACGCCGAACCGGCTGAGCAGTCGTCGCTCGACGCTGGTGAACGGCTGATGCGAGGCGGGCAGATGGGCGGGGCCGTCCGGGTGGGCGAGCCAGGCGGGGAAGTCGGGGGAGTTCCCAGCCAGCTCCTCCAACCTGTGACCGATCAGGCGTCCCGTACGCAGGAGTTCGGCCTGTGGCACCGCGTCCAGCAGAACGGTCTTGGACTCCTCCGCGAAGTCGAACACGCGGTGCTTGGCGGGCAGCGGGCCGGGCACCGGCGCCGGATGCGGGAGAACGAGCCCCCCGAGGAACACCTCCGCCAAGTGAGAGGGCCTGGCCGCCAGTACTTCTCGCTGCACCAGCCGCATCACCGGCACTGACAGCGGTGACACGGCTGCCAAGTGGGCCGCCAGACGGTAGGCCTCCGGGGTGGCGGCGTCCCGGAAGTGCCGGACGCTGGCCACGTCGCGTGAGGCGACGACGGCGCCGTACCGGCCGGGCCGGGTCAGCAGGGGCAGTTCCGCGGTGGTGCCCGGCGAGGCGAGCAGGCGGGCCCAGCCGCCCAGAGATGCGGGCGTCGGCTCCAGGACCGCCACCGGCACGCCGTCGAAGGCGGCCAAGTCCGGTGGCAGCAACGGGTCGGAGATCTCCCAGGCGGTGTTGGCGCCGCCGATGCGCCGGGTGGTGACCTGCCAGCGCTCGGCGGCGATGCCCGAGGCCTCCCACATCTCGGGCGGCAGTGTGTGCAGAACCGCGACCGGTCCGTGGGCGGCCCGTTCCGCCAACAGGTCGTGCATCGCCCCGCTCCGCCACGCGGCGCCCATACCGTCGCTGACGACGAGCACGAGGGTGCGCCCCGAGGGGTCGTTGACGGTACTGAGGGGCAGTCGCGGGCTGTCCGGTCGGAAGGCGCCGGCGTGCAGGACCGGTGCGCGTCCGCTGGTGTCGAGCCCGAGCACCCTGGTGACGGAGAATGCGCCCAGGCGTTCGAACAGCAACCTCAGTTCGGCGCCGAGCCGGTGCCAGAGCAGCATGGACAAGCCGTCGTCGACGAGCAGCGCGAGGTGCAGCCAGCGTTCCCGTACAGGGCGCTCCACCACGTCGGGCAGTCCGGTCTCGGCGAACTGGGCCGCGGTGCGCTCCTCGTCGATCTCCAGGCGGTGGCGGCTGTTCCGGCGGCGTCGCAGCGGCTTCAGTGCCCGGCCCACGGCGAGTTCGTCCGCCAGTGCCTTGCCCTCCGGCACCCGGACCGGCATGGCTTTGCGGGGCTCCGAGCCTGGCCGCCCGGCGCGCGGCCGCGGGGCAGGGGCCTGGCGAGCCGCCGCGTACAAGGACGAGGGGATGAGGTCCGGCAGATCGGGGTCGTCGGGATCCGGCGGCGCCTGCTCTGCAGCAGCCCGCTCCGGCTCGGGGGCGGCAGGCGCTGGAGTGGCCGGCTCGGGGACGGTGGGCGGATCCGGGCGCAACGGCGCGTGCTCGCCCACCGGCAGCCGACGGGCCAGCCACAGCACGTCGAGGACCTGATCGGCGTCCAGATCGTGACCGCAGGCAGCGAGGATCCGCAGTGCCTCGGCGAACCGCTCGCCGGGACCGCCCGCCATCGTCACATCGCCCCGGTGAGCTGGTGCAGCACGGCGTCGAGCAGTCCCTCCGCATCCAGGTCGACGCCCCCGGTCCGCAGGAAGACCGCGTTGAGCAACTGATCGGTGGCGAGTTCGCCCGGGGCGCGGCGGCGCAGGAACGCCTCGATCAGATCGTCGGCCGCGCGCAGCGCCTCTTCGCCCAAGTGGGCCGCGACGATGGCCCGCAGCCGCTGCCGGTCCGGCTGCTGCAACTGGAGACGGATGCAGCGGCGTAGGAACGCGGGCGGGAAGTCCCGCTCGCCGTTGCTGGTGATGACGACGACGGGGAACTCCGCACACTGGACGCGGCCCTGGTGGACGAGGACGGTGCCCCGGTGGTCGTAGGTCTGGACCTCGACGTCGGCCATGTCCTCCGGCAGCCGGGTCAATTCGGGGATGTCGAAAACGCCTTCTTCGAAGACGGTGAGGAGGTCGTTGGGCAGGTCGACGTCGCCCTTGTCCATCTCGTCGATGAGTAGACAGCGCGGGGCGGTCGAGGGCACCAGTGCGGTGCCGAGCGGGCCGAGCCGGATGAACGTGCCGATGGACGGCTCACGTTCGTCGCGGTCCCGGCTGAGCGACGACTCGCGCAGCCGGCTGATGGCGTCGTACTGGTAGAGGGCGTCCTTGACCGTGGAGCGGCTGTTGACCGGCCAGCGCAACAGCCGGCCCAGGCACAGTTCGTGGGCTACCGCATGGGCGAGCGACGATTTGCCGGTGCCGGCCGGTCCCGTGACCAGCAGCGGACGGCGCAGGTGCAGCGCGGCGTTGACGACGTCGGCATGCCGCTGCTCGATGAGGTAGGGCAGCTCGGGGCGCAGCTCCGGCACGGGGCTGAAGCGGCGCCACGGCGGAGCGGACGGGAGATCGACGGCCCTGGGCACGCCGTCGCCGCGAAAGAGGCGCCAGTCCGCCTCGGGAGCCGGTGTCATGAGCTCTCCTGTGGTTCGGTCAGCTGCAGTCGGGGGATGGTTCGGTCGGCGTCGGCCCAGGCCAGGACCGGCTGACCGGGGAAGGCGGAGGGATCGGCCAGCGCGTAGGCCCGGTAGCCGAGCACTCCGTCGGGCAGATGCCGGGTGGCGACGTCCGTCATGTGCTTGACGGCGTGGGATCTCCCCTCCGATCCGCGGTCCCACACCACCACGGGTATGCCCAGGGCGAGGCACGTCTGCACGATGCCGTCCCGCTGTCGACCGGGTGGTACGTCCACGGAGACGCGGACCGTGTCCAGTTGGTTGACGAGCCTGGCGTAGAGCCTCACCGGATCGGTGGACTCGTCGACCCGCAACGGCCCTCCCGAGTCGAGCCGACTCCACCGGGTGTGCCAGTGGGGCTCGAACCGCTTGTGCCTGCGCAACAGTTCGGGACAGTGCACCACCACCGGGAACTCCACACCGAGCACTCCGCGCACGAGTTCGCCCGGAACCTGCGCCTCCCACTCGTCGACCGGCAGGTCGAGGCTGTCGCGGTCCACGAACACCTCGATCAACGGTGGCTGGAAATCCCCCGTGGCGGGTGGCAGGGAGTCGATCACCCGCAGCACCTCTCGGGCTGCCTCCGAGGGCGAGTACGACCCCCCACTTCCGGTCGACATCCGCTGCGGGCCGGACCCCTCGTCGCACCAGATTCCCAGCCGGTGGCGATCGGACTCCGCCTGCTTGACCTCCACCAGGACGCGCACGCGGGCAGAGCGCTCCCTCACCGTGCGCGCCCAGGCCTGGGCATCCCAGCGCCGCTCGTCCAGAGCGGCCAGGGCGACGCCGAGCCGTGAGGCCACCCCTCTCGTCCACAGGCGCAGTTCCGCCTGGGAGGGCTCCGGGCACAGCACGGCGAGGTACTCCATGACCCGCAGCAGTGCCGGGACCCTGCGTTCACCAGCGCCCGAGCCGCCGTCCCCGGGCAGTGACTCCAACTGGTCGAGCAGCATGTCGAGATCCGAGCCATCCGGGAAGGTGGCGAGGTGAGGCAGCGCGGCGCGTACCGTCTCGGGCAGCCGCCCGAGCAGACCGGGATCCATGTCCCGCAGCCGCTTCCGCAGTTCGACGTACTCCTGTGCGGTCAGCAGTTTCGCGGCGGGGATCGCACCGGCGGCGGCCAGTACCCGGTCGGCGCCGTCACCGGGCTGCCGCCGCAGGATCGCCGAGAGTGCGGCCGGGGCGCGCGGGTGGGCGAGCAAGAACGACGCGAATTCCTCGGGTGTGGGAGGGGTGACATCGCTGCCGTGCCGAACACCGCAGGCACGCGCCAGCCGCAGGCCGCACTCGACGCGCGGGTTTCCCGAAGGCAGCAGGTCCGCGACCAGGTCCGCCACCGCCGCGAAGACCGGGTCGTCGGGATCGATGGTCTCGGGCGAGAGGGTGTCCAGTACGCCCAGCGGACGCAACTCGGTCTCGATGCGCTGCCACGGGATGGCCCAGCTTCGCCGGGCCATGTTCTGCGGGTTGTACGGCGCAACGGCGCCGCTGCCGGGGTCCGGGTCCGGCAGGAACGCGCCGGCCACGAGTCCGACCACGGCGTTCAGTTGTGGGGACCACAGAGGGCTGCCGCTGTAACCGGGCCCGACGGCCATTCCGGTGGGCGCACCGTCGACGTAACCGACGGAACCGGCGAGCAGGGTGACGGTGAGATCGGCGAACGTGGCGTCATTGCCGCTGCCGTGCCATGCCTGCACCCGCTGATCCTGTGACATCGCGGTCCTGCGCGGAGGCGCGGGCAGTTCGCCGGAGGGCGTTTCCAGTCTCAGCAACGCCAAGTCGCCGAGCCAGGTGGCGTCTCCGTTGACCACCCTGCCGCCGTTGGCGGACCGTGGCGGGATCCAGTGTTCCAGGATCGCGTAGTCCTGACGAAAGCCGGTCTTTCCACGCAGCTCCACGGGTACGGCCACCCGCCCCGGATCACGGGAGTCGAACAACGGCAGGCCCAGCGCGTCGTTGACGACATGAGCACAGGTGAGCAGGGTGTCGGCGCCGACGACGACGCCCGCTCCCGCGACCCGGTCGTCGTCGGTCCGTCGCACGGTCACGACATGACGGGTGGGAACGCCGTCCGGGGTCGGCGGGGCCAGCAGGAACCAGCCCATGGCTACTCCGAGCCCGGTGTCGCCCCGTCTCCGGCGGACGGGGGCGGCTTCCATGTCGCGGTGACCGTGAGGTGCGCCTGCCCGTTCCCGCCCACAATTCCGAACTTCAGATCCTGCCCCACCTGCACCCCGAACGTCACGGTCATTTCGGCCGGCGGCTCGGGCACTGCCTTCACCGCGTCGTGCACCTCCTGCAGCAGGATCCCCAGTGGTACCAGGGCACGCCGCAGACCACTGGCCGCGAAGTCGGCGACGCCCCGTCGTCCGGCGGCCACAGGGACCGGTGAGCCCATACCCTCAGGGAGATCTCCGGCCCGTTCAGGGATCGCTCCGGGCGGGGCGGGAGTGAGCAGGAACCGTACGGGCGTACCGTCGTCGAATTCTGACTGCGCAGCGGTGGACACGGCAACAGTGTGGCTCAACCGGCCTCGCCAGGCAGCGTGTTCATCAGTCAGCCGGGAAGGACGAGCCGGCCTGGGGTGGGCGTCGGCATGTCACGGACTCGTACGGGCCCCGTTCCGGTTCTTTCCGGAACGGGGCCCGTGGCCGTTTTCGCCGCTACCGTCTAAAGCGTTGCTCAATGGGGTGATTCGGGGGACGTCGGCATGAACGGATGGGACGGACGCAGCTCCGGTTCCGGGGCGGAGCGCGAGCCGAGCGAGGAGAGAGGCCAGGCGGCCTGGTCCGACGGCGGCGGGACCGGAAGCGTTCCCCCGTGGGCCTCGGCGGAGACCCAGACGGGCGGGACGCTCCCGCCGCCCTGGGTGCCGCCCCCGCCGGCCCCGGCGCGCCCCGCACCGCCGTACTCCGGGCACCCCACACCGCCGTACACCCTGCCCCCCGTCCCCGCCCCGGCCCCCCGGCACCGTGCCGGCCGGATCGTCGGGGTCATCGCCCTGATCGTCGCGGTCGGCGCGGGCACCGGCGCCGGGACCTGGTACCTCGTGCGCGAGCACCGGACGGACACCGGCGCGGGTCCCGTGAGCGTCAGCTCCACCTCCTCGGCTCCCACGCCCTCCGCCTCGCGTCCACCGAGCACCCCGCCGGCCACCCCGGCCACGTCGGCCACGACGACGCCGGCCTCGCCGCTGAACTCCCCCTCCGCCGGCTACCGCCGCGCGCAGGACCCCGTCGGCTACTCGATCGACGTCCCCCAGGGCTGGTCCCGCCGCGAGAAGCAGGGCAAGCTCGCGCCGATCGTCTACTACGACGCCCCCGCCGACGGCCGCCAGCTGCAGATCTTCCAGGTCACCGAGTCCACGCCGTACAAGTCGCTCACGCTCGCCGAGACCGACCCCGGCTACGGCTTCGCCGCGCAGCCCGGTTACCAGGTCGTCGAGCGCGACCACGGCGACACCTGGGCCGAGCTGTCGTACCGCTACACCGACGCGGACAAGGGCGCCCGCCAGGTCATCGACCACCGCTTCGAGGCCCCCGACGGCACGCTGTACGCGATCCGCGCCAGCGGTCCCGCCGCCCTGGACCCCGAGCAGGTGCGGGAACCGCTGCGGATGGCGGTGCGCTACTTCTGCCCGACGGGCACGGAGTGCGCCTAGCTCAGCCGACGGGTTCCCTGGTGGCGGCGGCGGACGGGCGCGACCGCGTCACCGGCACCGTCCCGGCCTCCCACCCCGGCTTCGCCGAGGGCATGGGCCCGTCGACGCCGCTCTCGCCGAACTCGGCCTGAAGCGGCGGGTGGTGGGGGCCGTCGGGACGTTCCCCGCCTCGCTCTTCGTGCTGCGGGACACCGACCTGGTCGGGCTGATCAGCGGGTGGGGGTTCCCGCCGGCGGCGGCGCTCGACCTGGCTGCCGCTGGGCATGGCCTGGCACCCGCGGCACGACGCCGACCCCGCGCACGCGTGGCTGCGGCGGACCCTGCGGGAGGTGCCGGCCCGGTGGTCGTCCGGCCGGGCAGGGCCCGTCAGCGGGGTCCCAGCCGCTTCTCGAACCAGTGGCTGGCGTAGACGTGGTCGACGTACGCCGGGATCTCGCGGTAGCCCGCCGCCCGGTACATCGCCTGCGCCTCGGTGAGGCTCGCGTGCGTGTCGAGGCGTACGACCCTGTGGCCGCGGGCCGCCGCCTCGTCCTCCAGGGCGGCGAGGATCCGGCGGGCGAGGCCGAGACGCCGGGCCCGCGGGTGCACCCACACGTGCTTGATCTCGCCCACGCCCGGCTCCAGGGTGCGCAGCGCCCCGCAGCCCACCGCCCGCCCCTCCTCGTACGCCACGAAGAACGCGCCCGCCGTCCCGGACACCTCCTGCGGCCGCACCAGGTCGGAGGGGTCGAAGCCCTCCGGGAAGCGCGCGTCGATGTCGGCGGCGTAGGCGTCGAGGCAGGCGCGGGCGTCCGGGGCGGCGCCGTCGACGAGGTCGACGGTGATCGCGGCCAGCCGCAGCAGGCGCTGTGCGGTGGCCATGGCCTCCACCAGCCGGTCGCGCTGGACGGGGGTGAGGGTGTCCAGCAGCCCGGCCGCGAGGGCGTCGGCCCGGCGGTTCTGCTCCGTGACCTCCAGCCGCCCCGCGTCCGTCGGCTCGATCGTGCGCAGCCGGTTGTCCTGCGGGTCGACGCTGATCCGGACCATGCCCTGGGTCTGGAGCGCCTTGGTCATCCGGCTCAGATACCCCGCGTCCAGACCGAGCCGGCCCCTGAGCTCCCGCAGGGACACGCCGCCCGGCGTCCCGGCGATCTCGAACAGCAGCCGGGCCTCGCCGAGCGGGCGGTCCTGGCCGAGGTAGTGGTCGTCCAGCGCGCCGATACGGCGGGTGAAGTACCGGTTGAACCGGCGCAGAGCCGCGACCTGCTCCGACGGGACCTGCTCCGACGGCACCT
Organism: Streptomyces panaciradicis; assembly: GCF_023516615.1. Lineage (GTDB taxonomy): Bacteria > Actinomycetota > Actinomycetes > Streptomycetales > Streptomycetaceae > Streptomyces > Streptomyces panaciradicis. The sequence goes on along the minus strand of NZ_JAMGBF010000157.1, from coordinate 2,635 downwards.
GATCCGCCGACACGGGCTCCGTACGTCCTGGCTCCCTCATCCTTTGACTTTAGTCAAAGAACTCTGCGTCGTCCATCCCTCGACATTCCGGTTTCGCCGCCCCACCCGCCCCTCTATGCTGATGGTTTGTCAACTGAACGTCTGACAACGGTCATTCCACGCATCGGGGGAGCAGCGTGAGCACCGCGTACGTGCCGCAGCAACCACAGCCGACGACGCCCACGGCGGCCTCGCCGGCACCACCCACCCCACCGCACGCCAGCGAGGCGACCCGGCTGCTGTGTGCGGGCACCTACCTGGATTCCGGTTACCGCGACCGCGTCATCGAGGAGCTGCACCTCAACGAGCAGCGGATCGTGGCGCCCTCGCTCGGCTTCGACGCCGCCCGCGTCCTCGCCCACGCCCTGCGCGCCCGGCGCCACGAGCTGCTGTGGGCCGGGGCGATCATCGGGCTGTGGCTGGTCGGCACGGCCGCCGGCGGCCGACTTCTGCTGTTCTTCCTCTGGCCGAGCGTGCTGCTCGCCCTCGCGCCGTGGATCAGGGGCCGCAGCGAGCAGCCCTCGCGCTACCGCCGTCTCGCCGCCTTCCTGCTGCGCTGGTGGGGCCGTCTCGCCGTCGCCGTCGTGCTGGCCCTGACCGTGCTCGCCGCGTTCGGCGGCTCCGGCGACGGTTCCTCCTCCGGCTCGTACGACTCGTACGGCTCCGACTACGGCTACTCCGACTCGTCGAGCTTCACCGACACCTTCTCGCCGGCCGACATCGTCGACACGGTCAAGCCCTGGCAGGCCTGGCTCACGCTCGGCGTCCTCGCGGCCATCGGCTGGTGCGTGTACGCCCAGCGCAACCAGTTCAGCCGCGCCCTGGCCGCCGAGCTGTCCCCACAGCGCTTCCCGGACGCCGCCGGCGACCCCGCCGAGCAGGCCGACAACCCGCGCTTCCAGCGGCTGAAGCAGCGCATCCGCCTGGAGCAGCACGCGCCGCTGGTCATGTACCACGAGGCGCGCCCGTTCTGTGGTGCGGGAGCGGCGTACGACACCTGGGTGCTGGCCGTGGAACTGCGGGCGGACGAGGAGCACAAGGAGCAGCTGCCGCTGAGCAACCGCACGATCCTGGAGCGGATCCGCCCCCTGCTCGAACAGCTGCGCGTCCCGTCCGCGTACGCGGGCCCCGGGGTCCGCGACCGGCTGCGCTGGCTGGAGATCGACGAGTGCGTGTTCCTGCCCGTCGAGGGACTGCTCACCCGTGACCAGGCGCCTTACACCCCGCAGGCCTTCGACGAGCACCGGGCCCGGGCCGTGGAGGAGGGCGCCGAGAAGCGGCGGCACTTCCTGCGCATCCGGGTCGGCGGCTGGGAGGAAGAGCTGGTCGTCACGGTGTTCGTGCGCATCCACACGCAGGGCCGGATGCTCATGCTGGAGATCGCGCCGCACGTGCTGACGCCGGTGCGCGCCGACTTCAAGGACGCCGACCGTACGGCGCACCGGTTCCGGCACAACAGCGCGCTGGGCAAGGCGGCCGGGGCGCTCGTCCTGGTACCCGGGTCGGCGGGCCGCTCGCTGGGCCAGCTCGGCCGGGGTGCGGTCTACCTCTGGCGGCTGCTGACCGGCGGCTACGCGGGCGCGCTGCCGGACGGTCCGGCGGTGTCGGTGCGCGAGCTGGGCTCGGCGCCGGCCGGATCGCTCTTCCAGGAGATGGACGTGGTCCGCTACCTCCGCAGCGTGCAGGACCGGGTGGCGAACGGGGTACGGGCCGCGCTCGCCGAATCCGGTTACGAGACCGGCGAGTTCGTCCAGAAGGTCGTCAACATCAGCAACGGCGACGTGAACATCGGCAACATCTCGGGCAACAACACCTTCGCGGTCGGCAGTCACGCGTCCGCCTTCTCCACCGACTCGGGCGGCGCGGCGCCGCAGCAGAAGGGAGCCGACAGCAATGGCCGGTAACGAGCCGAGCGTCAACTTCGGGAACATCTCGGGCAACAACACCTTCGCGGTCGGCAGCCACGCGCGTGCCGAGAGCCACCATCACCACGGCGCCGGCGCCGCTCCGCAACTGGACGAGGCGACGGAACAACTCCTCGCGGCGGTCCGGGACCTGCGGGCGGACCTCGCCGAACGGGTGCGCGGCACCGACCAGACGGCGACCCTCGACGAGGCCCTCGCCGAGACGGAGTCGGAGATCACCAGCACCGGCCAGGCGGGCCAGACCCGCCGCGAACGTCTGCGTGAGCTGCTGTCCGACTCGCAGGCCCTGGTCACGTTCCTCGCCTCGGCCGGAGCGCTCGCCGGGCTGCTGGGGATGTGAGACGGACATGGTGAACGGGGGACGGCGGGTCCGGGGAGGGGGACGACGGTCATGAGCGGGGGACCGAGGTACTGGAACGAGGACACCCAGCGCTGGGAGGACGGCGACGCGGAGAGCCCCTCGACGACCCAGCCGACGTCACCGCCACCGGGACGGCCGCCGGTCGCGCCGACGGTGCCCGGCCCGGACGAGGGGGGTGTGGCTGGAGGGACGGCCGGTGCGGGCGAGGCGGGCGTGGCCGCAGAGGCGGCGGATGCCGGGTCCTCCGCGGGCGGCAAGGACGGCGGAACCGCGCCGACTCGGCCCGCCGCGGCGCCGGGCGGCTGGCCCG
>NZ_JAMGBF010000156.1 GCF_023516615.1 Streptomyces panaciradicis | reverse complement strand
GATGCGGGTGCCGGGGCCGGACGAGCTGGCGGGCGGGGCCCGCGGGACGGCCCGGGTGCCGCGAGCGGCCGGGGCGCCGAGGCCGGGATCGGCCCGCCACCGGGCGGTGACGCGGCGCAGGCGGATCGCCCTCGGGGCCGGTGCGGTGGTGCTGGTCGCGGCGGTCGGGGTCGGGACCTGGTGGGCCACCTCCGACGACGGCGCGGGGGCGACACCGCAGGACACGAAGCACTCGGCACCGCAGTCACCGTGACCTCCGCGTCCGGTGCCGGTGATGCCGGGTGCCCGGGGCCGGGGCGGGCCGGGGGTGGATTCGCTCCACCCGCGCCCGCGGGGTGCCGCCGCGCCCACCCGTGCCGCCCCAGCGGCACGACTGCCCGCGGCTGTGGCGCCGGGTCGTACCGTTGCGCCCGCCCCAGCCGGACGCTCGTCCCTCGGCGGAGCCGTTAGGCTGGAGGGCGTGGCAGTCGTCGATGTATCCGAAGAGCTCAAGTCCCTCTCCTCGACCATGGAGTCGATCGAGGCCGTTCTGGACCTCGACAAGCTGAGGGCAGACATCGCCGTGCTCGAGGAGCAGGCGGCCGCGCCGTCCCTGTGGGACAACCCGGACGAGGCGCAGAAGATCACCAGCAAGCTGAGCCACCTGCAGGCCGAGGTGCGCAAGGCCGAGGCGCTGCGCGGGCGGATCGACGATCTCTCCGTGCTCTTCGAGATGGCCGAGGAGGAGGACGACCCGGACACCCGCGCCGAGGCCGAGTCCGAGCTCACCGCCGTCAAGAAGGCGCTGGACGAGATGGAGGTCCGTACGCTCCTGAGCGGCGAGTACGACTCCCGTGAGGCGCTGGTCAACATCCGCGCCGAGGCGGGTGGCGTCGACGCCGCCGACTTCGCCGAGAAGCTGCAGCGCATGTACCTGCGCTGGGCGGAGGGCAAGGGCTACAAGACGGAGCTCATCGAGACGTCGTACGCCGAAGAGGCCGGCATCAAGTCGACCACCTTCGCGGTGCACGTGCCGTACGCCTACGGCACCCTCTCGGTCGAGCAGGGCACCCACCGCCTCGTGCGCATCTCGCCCTTCGACAACCAGGGCCGCCGCCAGACCTCCTTCGCGGGTGTCGAGGTGCTCCCGGTGGTCGAGCAGACCGACCACATCGAGATCGACGAGTCCGAGCTGCGCGTGGACGTCTACCGCTCCTCGGGCCCCGGCGGCCAGGGCGTCAACACCACGGACTCCGCGGTGCGCCTGACCCACATCCCCACCGGCATCGTCGTCTCCTGCCAGAACGAGCGGTCGCAGATCCAGAACAAGGCCACCGCGATGAACGTCCTCCAGGCCAAGCTGCTCGAGCGGCGCCGCCAGGAGGAGCAGGCCAAGATGGACGCCCTCAAGGGCGACGGCGGCAACTCCTGGGGCAACCAGATGCGTTCGTACGTCCTGCACCCGTACCAGATGGTCAAGGACCTGCGCACCGAGTACGAGGTCGGCAACCCGGAGGCCGTGTTCAACGGCGAGATCGACGGGTTCCTGGAGGCCGGTATTCGCTGGCGCAAGCAGCAGGAGAAGTAGCCTCCCCGAGTTCCTTTGTCGACATGACAACTGCCGCCCCTGTGGCGGCAGTTGTCGTTTGTCTGGGTTTTACATCACACTCACAGGTTCCAACTCCCTGTAAACGAGACGCAAATGGACATTGCGCACGCAACGGCCTTGACGTTGCTTTGAAAAATCGGAAGGGTAAAGCGTGGCATGCGTATCTCTGGGGCGCATGTGAACCGGGGGGCTTCGTAGCTGTCTCCGTCGATCACGGCCCCGAGCGCCGCCCTACTGACGATCAGCTACTGGGGGTAGCACACATATGACGAAGAAGACGCGGATCCGCGTCGCGCGGATAGCCGCGGGCGCCGTGATCGCCGCGGGTGCCTCGCTGACCGCCGCAGGCGCCGCTTCCGCCCTGGACATCAATGTCGGGGTGAGCGCCGATGGCGACCCTACCTGTGACATCGCGACCAACCCGGACTGCCCGCCCGGTGCCACGACCGGCGGTGACACCACGACCGGCGGCGACACCACGACCGGCGGCGACACCACCACGGGCGGCGACACCACGACCGGCGGTGACGACACCACCGGCGGCGGCGCCGCCGCGATCGGCGGCACCGTCTCGATCGGTGGCACCACCACCGGCGGCGACGACAGCAGCGGCGGCAGCAACTCCGGTGGCAGCAGCAACTCGGGCGGCAGCAGCAACTCCGGTGGCTCCGGCAACTCCGGCGGCTCGGGCAACTCGGGTGGCAGCGGCAACTCCGGCGGTTCCGGTTCGACCGGTGGCGGCAGCAGCTCGACCGGCGGTGGCAGCACCTCGACCGGTGGTGACAGCGGCAGCTCCACGGGCGGCAACGAGACCGACCCCAACGGCGGCTCCAACGACTCCCCCCAGGAGGAGGGCTCCTCGGCCCTCACCGACACCGGCAGCTCGACCAACACCTCGGCCCAGGGCAGCGGTGGACAGCTCGCCGAGACCGGTGCCGGCCAGACCGCGTTCCTGCTGGTCGGCGCGGCCACGATGATCGCCGGTGGCGTCGGCTTCCGCCTGCTGCCGCGTCTCGTGGGCGGCCGCGGCGGTACCGCTGCCTGACGGTAGCCGTCCCTGCGCACAGCGTGTGCGACGACGTACGACGAAGGGCCCGGAGCGGGACTCGCCCCGGGCCCTTCGGGCGTCCTGGCGCCTCTGTGCGGGCGTTACGCGGTCTGGTGGGCGAGCAGCGCGACGGTGGCGATGAGCACCGCCAGCAGCGCGATCAGCGCCATGGGGTTCAGACCCGCGAAGAAGTTCTCCTGCTGCAGCCGCTCGCGGTTCGCGCGGCACACGGGGCACCGGCCCTCGCTCACGGGCGCCGCGCAGTTAGCGCACACCAGCCGGTCGTACGTCATGCGCTCGCCCTCCTTGACCCACGGTTTCACTGGAAGAACGCTCGGAGGTCGGCGAACGTTCCCTTCTCTACTGTGCCAGGTTCCTCCGAAGGGTGCGCGGGGGTCGCTCCGACAGGGTGCGTGCTGTTCGTCTCGCCGCCGCCGGTGCACAAAAGACGCATCCAGTACCCAACCCGTGCTCGCGCCTGCGGTCGCCCTCCGGACTCGCGTATGGTCACGCTCATCTACCCCCGGCTACCCGTGGTGCATCCGTGATCCGATTCGACAACGTCTCCAAGGTCTACCCCAAGCAGACCCGCCCCGCACTCAGGGATGTGTCCCTGGAAGTGGAGAAGGGCGAGTTCGTGTTCCTCGTGGGGTCCTCCGGCTCCGGTAAGTCCACCTTCCTGCGGCTGATCCTCCGCGAGGAGCGGTGCAGCCACGGTCAGGTGCACGTGCTGGGCAAGGACCTCGCGCGCCTCTCCAACTGGAAGGTGCCGCAGATGCGGCGCCAGTTGGGGACGGTCTTCCAGGACTTCCGGCTCCTGCCGAACAAGACGGTGGCGGAGAACGTCGCCTTCGCGCAGGAGGTCATCGGCAAGTCGAAGGGCGAGATCCGCAAGTCCGTGCCGCAGGTGCTCGACCTCGTCGGGCTCGGCGGCAAGGAGGACCGGATGCCCGGCGAGCTGTCCGGTGGTGAGCAGCAGCGTGTGGCCATCGCGCGCGCCTTCGTCAACCGGCCCAAGCTGCTCATCGCCGACGAGCCCACCGGCAACCTCGACCCGCAGACCTCCGTCGGCATCATGAAGCTGCTCGACCGGATCAACCGCACCGGTACGACGGTGGTCATGGCGACGCACGACCAGAACATCGTGGACCAGATGCGCAAGCGCGTCATCGAGCTGGAGAAGGGCCGCCTCGTCCGCGACCAGGCCCGCGGCGTCTACGGCTACCAGCACTGACGCACCTGACGACTGTCCACGGAAAGGCCTGAACAACACGCCATGCGCGCCCAGTTCGTACTGTCCGAGATCGGTGTCGGTCTCCGCCGCAACCTGACGATGACGTTCGCCGTCGTCGTCTCCGTCGCCCTGTCCCTGGCGCTCTTCGGTGGGTCGCTCCTGATGAGCGACCAGGTCAACACCATGAAGGGCTACTGGTACGACAAGGTCAACGTCTCGATCTTCCTCTGCAACAAGAGCGACGCGGAGTCGGACCCCAACTGCGCCAAGGGCGCGGTCACCGAGGACCAGAAGAAGTCCATCCTCGCCGACCTGAACAAGATGGACGTCGTCCAGAAGGTCGTCTACGAGTCGCAGGACGACGCCTACAAGCACTACAAGGAGCAGTTCGGGGACTCCCCGCTGGCCAGCTCCCTCACGCCGGACCAGATGCAGGAGTCGTACCGGATCAAGCTGAAGGACCCGCAGAAGTACCAGGTCATCGCGACCGCCTTCGACGGGCGGGACGGCGTGCAGTCCGTGCAGGACCAGAAGGGCATCCTCGACAACCTCTTCGGGCTGCTCAACGGCATGAACTGGGCGGCGCGGGCGATCATGGCGCTGATGCTCGTCGTTGCGCTGATGCTGATCGTCAACACGGTGCGGGTGTCCGCGTTCAGCCGGCGGCGCGAGACCGGGATCATGCGCCTGGTCGGTGCCTCGGGCTTCTACATCCAGGCGCCGTTCATCATGGAGGCCGCGGTCGCCGGGCTCATCGGCGGGACGGTCGCGTGCGGCTTCCTGGTGATCGCCCGGTACTTCATCATCGACCACGGCCTCGACCTGTCCCACAAGCTGAATCTGATCAACTTCATCGGCTGGGACGCCGTGCTGACCAAGCTGCCGCTGATCCTCGCGACGAGTCTGCTGATGCCCGCGCTGGCGGCGTTCTTCGCGTTGCGCAAGTACCTGAAGGTGTGACGCATGCCAAGGGGGCCGTACGGTCAAGAAGCCGTACGGCCCCTGTCGTTGTCCTAGACTCACCGGCATGTCAGGTCGTGACCTGTTCTGCCAGCCCCGCCGCGGCCGCCGCGGGGCCGCCCTGACATTGCTGTTCACCGGTGTCCTCGTCGCCGGCGCGGCCATGGGCTCCTTCCCGGACCTCGACCGGAAAACCGCTGCCGGACAGGCCCGTTCGGCCGTTCCGGCCGGGCACCACGAGGACGTCACGAGGGCGGCCGAGGAGGCCCTGGCGGACGGCAAGTCCCCCATGGAGGCCGCCGAGCGCGCCGTCAGCCGCAGCGGGGACCGCTGGGGCGCCGTGTACTCCCAGGGCGAGTACGAGGAGTTCCAGGAATCCCTCGACGGCCGGTACACCGGCGTCGGCCTGTGGGCGCGGCGCGAACGCGACGGCCGGATCGAGGTCACCAAGGTCGCCTCCGGATCCCCCGCGGCCGACGCCGGGATCCACCAGGGCGACCGGCTGCGCAGCATCGACGGCCGGGACGTCGACGGGCAGCCCGTCACCGAGGTCGTCTCCTTACTGCGCGGCGACGCCACCGACGCCCCCGCCGGCACGGCGGTCCGGCTCGGCCTGGAGCGGGGCACGCGCGCGTGGACGCAGACGCTGCGCCGGGCCCGGCTGTCCACCGACTCGGTGACCGTCCGCAAGCTCCCCGGCGGTATCACCGTCATCAAGATCGCCGCGTTCACCAAGGGCTCCGGCGACCTCGTCCGCACCGCCGTGCGCCGGGCCGGCGCCGACACCGGCGTCATCCTGGACCTGCGCGGCAACTCCGGCGGCCTGGTCACCGAGGCCGTCACCACCGCCTCCGCCTTCCTCGACGGCGGCCTTGTCGCCACGTACGACGTGGACGGCGAGCAGCGCGTTCTGCACGCCGAGGCCGGCGGCGACACCACCAGACCCCTGGTCGCGCTCGTCGACGGCGGCACGATGAGCGCGGCCGAGATGCTCACCGGGGCCCTGCAGGACCGCGGCCGGGCGGTCGTCGTGGGCTCCCGCACCTTCGGCAAGGGCTCGGTGCAGATGCCGAGCAGGCTCCCTGGCGGTTCCGTCGCCGAACTGACCGTCGGCCACTACCGCACCCCCTCCGGGCGCACCGTCGACGACCACGGCATCACTCCCGACCTGGAAGTGGACCGGGCCGACGGGCCGCTCGCCGTCCAGCGGGCGGAGACCGTGCTCAGCGGCCTCGGCGACGCCGATTAAGGACTGGCCGCGGACCCCCTCCGTAGTGCGAAAATGGACAGCACTATGAGCAAGGGAATGTACGTACCCAAGGAGGCCCAGCCCAAGCAGGGCGGGGGCGCCGCCAAGGCCAGGGACGGCGAGAAGGGCGGCAAGCGCAAGCTGGTCGCCCAGAACAAGAAGGCCCGGCACGACTACGCGATCATCGACGTCTACGAGGCCGGCCTCGTCCTGACCGGCACCGAGGTCAAGTCGCTGCGCCAGGGCCGTGCCTCGCTGGTGGACGGCTTCGTCCAGATCGACGGGGGCGAGGCGTGGCTGCACAACGCCCACATCCCCGAATACGCCCAGGGCACCTGGACCAACCACTCCGCGCGCCGCAAGCGCAAGCTGCTGCTGCACCGCGAGGAGATCGACAAGCTGGCGGTCAAGTCGGAGGAGACCGGTCACACCGTCGTGCCGCTCGCCCTGTACTTCAAGGACGGCCGGGCGAAGGCCGAGATCGCGCTGGCGCGAGGCAAGAAGGAGTACGACAAGCGCCAGACACTGAGGGAGAAGCAGGACCGGCGGGAGTCGGACCGCGCCATCGCGGCGGCGAAGCGCAAGCAGCGGGGCGCCTGACCTCGCGGGAATACGGTGGCATCGGCGTGCGTTGGTCACGTACGATGGCACTGCACCCCACAGAGGGTGCGCAACCCTCTCCGGAGGGGCTTGAAAACACAACATGGGGATGATCGGTTTCGACAGCGGCTGTCGAAGCAGGGGAAGCGTGTCGAGAAAGCGGCCATGATCTCGTAAACCACAGGCCGAAACAAATAATCGCCAATTCCAAGAGCGATTCTCCCGAGCTTTTCGCTCTCGCTGCCTGATCAGGTAGTGATCGAATAGCTCCTTGATGGGAGTGTCAGCCCGGGGGTGTTCCCGACCCGGATCCTGGCATCAGCTAGGGGACTAAACCTTGATCCCGGTCACGGGGTGAAGAGGGAAATCAAACAGTGACTGGGCCCGTCGGCGACTTGTTCGCGTGATCGCCGGGGCCGAGAAAATCGCAGCGAACTGCACACGGAGAAGCCCTGGTTCCGCACCGTTGGACGCGGGTTCGATTCCCGCCATCTCCACTCCTCATGTGAGGGCCCGGTGGTCTCAGACCACCGGGCCCTCGGTGTGTTTATGGGGTCCGGCTCCATATCGGCGACTGGTTCACGCTTCTACGGTCCCTCCCCATGACACACACCAGAGCCGCAAGCCGCCTCGCCCGCCTGGCGACCCTGCTGATCGCCCTGACCGCTCTGTTCGCCCTGATCCCGTCAGGTCAGGCCCGTGCCGCCTCCCTCCAGGAGGTCACCGGTTTCGGGTCCAACCCCGGGGCCCTGCGCATGTTCCGGTACGTCCCCGCGGGCCTGCCCGCCGGCCGCCCGGTCGTCGTCGCCCTGCACGGCTGCACCCAGGACGCCGCCGGGTACGGCACCGGCAGCGGCTGGATCCAGCTCGCCGACCGGTGGGGCTTCTCCGTGGTGCTGCCGCAGCAGACATCCGCGAACAACGCCTCCTCCTGCTTCGACTGGTTCCAGACCGGCGACATCGAACGCGGGCAGGGCGAGGCGGCGAGCGTCGCGCAGATGGTGGACCGCCAGCTCGCCGACGCCGGCGGCGACGCCTCGCGCGTGTACGTCACCGGGCTGTCCGCCGGCGGCGCCATGACCGCCGTGATGATGGCGGCCTACCCGGAGAAGTTCGCGGCCGGCGGGGTCGTCGCCGGACTGCCCTACGGGTGCGCGCAGGCCGCCGGATCGCCGTACGTGTGCATGTACGTCGGCGCCACGCAGACCCCGGCGCAGTGGGGCGACCGGGTGCGCGCCGCCCGGCCCGGGTACTCCGGGCCCTGGCCGACGCTGACCGTCTTCCAGGGCAGCGCCGACTACACCGTCAAGCCGGTCAACATGACCGACCTGATGCGGCAGTGGACGAACGTGCACGGCGCCGACCAGAGCGCCGACGTCAGCGACACCGTGGCCGGCTATCCCCACCAGGTCTTCAGGGACCCGGCGGGGAACCCGGCCGTCGAGACGTACAGCATCACCGGCATGGGACACGGCCAGCCGGTGGACCCCGGCAGCGGCACCGGGCAGTGCGGGGCCGCCGGGGCCTACCTCCTGGACGTGAACCTGTGCGCCGCCTATCGGCTCGGGCAGACCTGGGGCCTCAGCGCAGGCTGAACGTCGACAGCCGTACGTCCTTGCCCAGGACCAGATAGACGTCCCCGCGGCCCTTCGCCGCCGCCGACAGTTTCGCGGTCACCGTCGTGTAGTCGTACGGCGACGAGGTGCCCGCGAAACGCGCGGTCGCGGCGAGGGGCCCGGTGGGCGAGCCCAGCCGCACCTCGACCGACCCCGCCGAGCCGGCGACGCGGGCGCTGAACTCGCCCGCGCCCTTGGCCGGCCGGGTGTCCGCGAACTTCAGCCACGCCCCGTCCGAGGCCGCCGACACCGCCGTACCGGCGGCCTTGGACTCGTCGACGAGGTGGATGCCCGCGGAGTAGTCGTCGAAGTTCTCCGCGCGCGTGACCTTCGACAGGTCGCGGGGCGGGATCGTCTCGCCGTCGACCCGCCAGGCCGTCCGGGCGGGCAGGTCGGCGGACGAGGAGCCCACCAGCACGTCGTACGTGCCCTTCTCCACCACCCACCGGGAGCGGGTGACGTCCCAGTGCGCCAGGTCCGAGGGCCGCACCGTCAGCCGTACCGTCCGGGTCTCGCCCGGCTTCAGCGACACCCGCTGGAAGGCCTTGAGCTGCTTCAGCGGCTCCTCGTCACGGGAGGCGCGCTGGTGGACGTAGAGCTGGACGACCTCGGCGCCGGCCCGGCCGCCGGTGTTGGTGACCGCGACCTCGTAGCCGCCCTTCACCTGCCTCACCTTGCCGTAACGGAACGAGGTGTACGACAGCCCGTAGCCGAAGGGGTAGAGCGGCCGGCCCGTGAAGTACTGGTAGGTGCGGCCGGACTTGATGATGTCGTAGTCCAGGAGGGAGGGCAGGTCGGACTCGGATTGGTACCAGGTCTGGGTGAGGCGGCCCGAGGGGTTCGCGTCGCCGTAGAGCAGGTCGGCCAGGGCGTTGCCGGTCTCCTGGCCCGCGTGGGTGGTCCACAGCAGCGCCGGGACCTCCTTCTGCAGCGAGCCGAGGGTCGTCGGGTAGCTGTTCTCGACGATCACCACCGTGTGCGGGTTGGCCGCGCGCACCGCTCTGACCAGGGACTCCTGTGCGGGCGCCAGGCCCATGTCGGTGCGGTCGTGGGCCTCGCGGCCGTTGATCGACGGGTCGGAGCCGACCACGACGACCGCCGCGTCCCGGCCCTTCACCGCCGCCACCGCGTCGGCGGCCCCGCTGCGGACCACGTCCTTCGTGTACCGCGCGGCCCGGTCCTTCGGCACCAGCCCGAGCGTGCCGTCCGTCCCCGTCGGGCCGAGGTAGACCGGGCTGGTCCACCAGGACTCCTGGGTCTCGTAGCCGGCGTACCGCAGCAGGTACGTGCCGTCGTCCTGCGCCTCCAGCTTGAACTGCTGCTGGACGTACCAGCCGTTGGGCTGCGTCTGGTCGTTGACGAAGCCGGACCAGTTGTAGCCGACGTACCGGCCGTTGGCGGCCGAGCGCAGGGTGACGACGCCCGAGCCCCAGTCGAACACGTCGAACTGGGCGTCCGTGTCCGCGGTCGTGGCGCTCTCCTTCAGGGCCGCACCCGCGTCGCCCGCCCCCGCCGTGACGTACTTCCCGGTCGCCGTGTCCTTCAGCGCGATCCGGTCGACGCCCTCGCTGCTCGCGACCGTGGTGCCGAGCTTCGCCTCGATGCCGTCCTTGGGTGTGACGGCGTAGGGCAGGGTGCCCGAGTACCAGTCGGTGTACAGGGTGTCGGCGAGCGGGCCGACCACGGCCACGTCCTTCGCGGACTTCCTCAGCGGCAGGGCGCCCGCCTGGTTCTTCAGCAGCACCGCCGCCTCGGTGGCCGCCTTCCGCGCCAGCTTGCGGTGCGCCGGGCTGTCGATGACGGAGGCGTCGATGGAGCCGTACCTACCGCCGCCCGGGTCGAACTCGCCGAGCCGGACGCGGACGTCGAGCACGTCCCCCGCGGCCTTGTCGATGTCCGACTCCTTCAGCAGGCCGTCGGCCAGCGCCGACCTGATCGCCGTGGTCGTCGGCCCGGAGTCCCGGTCGTTGTCCGTGAAGCTGTCGATGCCGGCCTTGAGCGCCGCCGCGTCGGCCTCCGTCTGGGTGCCGTAGTACTTCTGGCTGCCGACCAGGTTGCCGGGCGCGTAGGCGTCCGTGACGTTGAGCAGCCGCTGGGAGGTCCAGGTGCGGACGGTGTCGTCGAGGGCCGGGTTCACCGTGTTCGGGCGGCCGTTGACGAGGTTGTACGAGGACATCACGCCGGTCGCCGCGTCCGCCTCGAGCGCAGGCTTGAAGGCCTGCTCGTCGTACTCCTTCGCGACGCGCGGCCGCAGTTCGGAGGACGTCGTGTCGCGGTGGGCCTCGTTGTTGTTGGCGAGGAAGTGCTTGAGGGTGGGGGCCGTCTTGAGGTGGTCGGGGTCGCCGCCCGTCAGGCCCGTGCCGTAGGCCGTCGAGATCGCGCCCGTGAGGTACGGGTCCTCGGAGTAGCCCTCCTCGTTGCGTCCCCAGCGCGGGTCGCGCAGCGGGTTGACCACCGGCGCCCACAGGTTCAGGCCCCAGCCGTCGGGGCGGGTCTGCTGGAAGCCGCGGGCCTCGTCGCCGACCGCCGAGCCGACGTCCCGCATCAGCGCCGGGTCCCAGGTGGAGGCCAGCCCGACGGCCTGCGGGAAGACGGTGGCCTTGCCCAGCCAGGCCACGCCGTGCAGGGCCTCGGTGCCGGTGCGGAACGACTGGATGCCCAGGCGCGGGATCGCGGGCTGGTACTGGTGGAGCAGGGAGACCTTCTCGTCCAGGGTGAGGCGGCCGAGGAGGTCGGCGACCCGGGCGTCCACCGGCAGGCCCGGATCGCGGAAGGGATACGGGGGGTCGGCGTGCGCGGGCACGGCGGCGCCGAGCGCGGCGACCAGGGTGAGGGCCAGGACGTACGCGAATCTGTGTCTTCTCTTGCCTGTCATGACGCGGCTCCCTCGGAAGTAGGGCCTTGCAGACGGGTGTTGAGGTACGGCAGGTGTGCGTCAGGTGTTTCTCGGTGCGGTGCTCGCCCGCTCCGTGATGCGGGGCGCGAGCAGGGTCGCGTCCGGTACGGCGCCGCCGTCCAGCTTCTTCATCAGCAGCTGCACCGCCCGCTCGCCCAGCTCGGCGGACGGCAGGGCGACGGAGGTGACGGGGACGCGGACGGACTCGGCGATCTCGTCGGGGCAGATGGCGGTGACGGACAGGTCGCCGGGGACGCGCAGCCCGAGCTGTTCGAAGGCGTCCGTGAGGGGTTCCAGGATCGCCTCGTTGTGGACGACGATCCCGGTCAACGCGGGCTGCTCGCGCAGGAGTTGCTCGGCGACCAGCCGGGCGGCCGCCGGTGTGGCCTCGCAGGGGTGCACGGAGGACGACAGCCCGCCCCGGTCGGCGGCGGCCGTGAACCCCTGCACGACCCGCTGCGCGAACGCCGTCCCGCGCACGTACACCTCAGGCGGCGAGCCGACGAGCGCCACGACCCGGTGGCCCAGGCGCGCCAGGTGCTCCACGCACGCCTCCCCGGCCGCCTTGAAGTCCAGGTCGACGCAGGTCAGCCCGGCCGGCTCGGCGGGGAAGCCGATCAGCACGGACGGCCGCTCCAGTGAGCGCAGCAGGTCCAGGCGGGGATCGTGGAGCTGGACGTCCATGACGATCAGCGCGTCGACCAGTGCCGTGTCGGCGACCCGGCGCAGCCCGTCCTCGCCCTCCTCCTGGGTCAGCAGGAGCACGTCGTGGTCGTGGCGCCGGGCGGTCGTCACCACCGACACCGCGAACTGCATCACCACCGGCACGTGGATGCCGGCGCGTAAGGGGACGACGAGCGCCAGGACGTTGGACCGGCTGCTGGCCAGGGCGCGGGCGCCGGCGTGCGGCCGGTAGCCCAGCTCGCGGATGGCCTCCTCGACCCGCTGCCGGGTCTCCTCGGAGATCGGCCGCTTGCCGCTGAGTGCGTAGGAGACGGTGCTGGGGGAGACCCCGGCGTGCCGCGCCACATCGGTGATCTTCACCATCAGCCCAGCTCCAGGGAGAGGAACCCGGTGCCCGCCTGTGCCCGTGCCGTGCGCTCCCCGGCCGTCAGCGCCCACGGCGCCGCCGGATCACTGCACGAGGCCCGCAGGGTGTCCCCCTCGCGGACGACGGTGAAGACGACCTCCCCGACCGGGACCGTCACCTGCGCGCCCCGCCGCAGGTCGAACGCCCGCAGGGTGACGCCGTCGGCGAAGTCGTAGTCGGGCCGGTCGTCGACCGCGCCGACCGGGATCACCGCGCCCGGCCTGACCAGCAGCGGCACGCTGGAGAAGCCGTGCCGCTCGCGCACCCAGCGCGGCCCGGTCACCGTCCGCCCGCTCAGGAAGTGCGTCCAGGTGCCCTCGGGGACGTAGTACGAGACGTCGCCGTCGTCGCTGAACACCGGCGCCACCAGCAGGTCCGGCCCCAGCATGTACTGCCGCTCCAGGTGCGCGCACCCGGGGTCGTCGGGGAACTCCAGCACCATCGCCCGCATCATCGGCACGCCCTCGGCCTGCGCGGTGCGCGCCGCCTCGTACAGGTAGGGCATGAGGCTCAGCTTCAGCCGGGTGAACAGGCGGAGCACGTCCACGGACTCCTCGTCGAACAGCCACGGGACGCGGTAGGAGGAGCTGCCGTGCAGCCGGCTGTGCGAGGACAGCAGGCCGAAGGCGAGCCAGCGCTTGAACAGGGCCGGTGTGGGGGTGCCCTCGAAGCCGCCGATGTCGTGGCTCCAGTAGCCGAAGCCGGACAGGCCCAGCGACAGGCCGCCGCGCAGCGACTCCGCCATCGACTCGTACGTCGCCTCGCAGTCGCCGCCCCAGTGCACGGGGAACTTCTGGCTGCCGGCCGTCGCCGACCGGGCGAACACGACCGCCTCGCCCTCGCCGCGGTGCTTGCGCAGCACGTCGAAGACGGTGCGGTTGTAGAGGTAGGTGTAGTAGTTGTGCATCCGCTCGGGGTCCGAGCCGTCCGCGTAGGCGACGTCGACCGGGACCCGCTCGCCGAAGTCCGTCTTGAAGCAGTCGACGCCCTGGGCGAGCAGCGCCTCCAGCTTCGCGGCGTACCAGTCGCGGGCCGCCGGGCTGGTGAAGTCGACCAGCGCCATGCCGGGCTGCCACAGGTCCCACTGCCACACGCTGCCGTCCGGCCGCTTCAGCAGGTGGCCGAGCGCCTTGCCCTCCGCGAACAGCGGCGAGCGCTGCGCGATGTAGGGGTTGATCCAGACGCAGATGTGCAGGCCCTTGGCCTTGAGCCGGGCGAGCATGCCCTCGGGGTCGGGGAAGACCCGCGGGTCCCACTCGAAGTCGCACCAGTTGAACTCGCGCATCCAGAAGCAGTCGAAGTGGAAGACGGACAGCGGCAGTTCGCGCTCCCGCATGCCCTCGATGAACGACGTCACCGTCTCCTCGTCGTACGACGTGGTGAAGGACGTCGACAGCCACAGGCCGAACGACCAGGCGGGCGGCAGCGCGGGGCGGCCGGTGAGGGCGGTGTACTTGCGCAGCACGTCCTTGGGCGTGGGCCCGTAGATGACGTAGTACGTCAGCTGCTGGGTCTCGGCGCTGAACTGCACCCGGGACACCGCCTCCGAGCCGACCTCGAAGGACACCCTGCCCGGGTGGTCGACGAAGACGCCGTAGCCCGCGTCGGTGAGGTAGAACGGCACGTTCTTGTAGGCCTGTTCGGTGGCCGTGCCGCCGTCGGCGTTCCAGATGTCGACGACCTGGCCGTTCTTGACCAGCGGCCCGAAGCGCTCGCCGAGGCCGTAGACGGAGGTGCCGACCGTCAGGTTGAGCTGTTCGCGCAGGTAGTGGGCCCCGGTGGTGGCGTCCCGCATGATGCCCATGTTCTTGGGGCCGCTGGTGGTCAGGGTGCGGCCGTCGGCGAGGAAGTCCACGTGCCAGGGGCCGGTGCGGGCCACCCGGACCGAGAGCGCGCCGGAGGTCAGCGTCGCGTGCTGCTCGTCGTACTCCGTGTGGACCGCGAAGTCCTCGCTGCCCAGCTCGAACCGCGGGCCGCGGGGCTGCTCGCCCTCGAAGTGCGTGAAGGTGACGCCGATGACGTCGGGCATCGGGGCGTGCGCGCTGATCGTCACGACCGGTCCCTTCAGCAGGTCGCCGCGGTGGCGGATGGGCTGGGTCGGCGCGTGGATGTCCAGCGCGTCCTCGGCGGCGGTGACGTCGAGGACCTCGACCGGGTGGGCCGCGGTGACGCCCTCGCGCAGCAGCCAGTAGCCGTCGGTGAACTTCATGTGGGGGTCCTTACTTCACGGCTCCCACGGCGATGCCGCGGGTGAGCGTCCGCTGGAAGACGAGGAAGAAGACGAGGGCGGGCAGCACGCCGAGCAGGGCCGCCGCGTTGGTCATGGTGGCGTCCATCAGACGCTGGCCCTGCAGCACGCCGAGGGCCACCGACACCGTCTGGTTGTCGTTGGAGATCAGCATGACCAGGGGGAGCAGGAACTCGTTCCAGGTCCAGATGAAGAAGAAGACCAGGAGCACGCCGATGGTGGGCCGGCTGACCGGGACGACGATCCGCCACAGCACCTGCCACTTGTTCGCGCCGTCGATCCGGGCCGCCTCGATGATCTCGCGGGGGAACTGGCCGAGGACGGAGGAGAGCAGATAGGTGCCGAAGGCCGCCTGGATCACCGTGAACACGATGATCACGCTCAGTCTGGTGTCGTACAGCCCGGCCTGCTTGCTCAGGTAGTACACCGGGTAGACCAGCGCCTCCTGCGGGAGCATGTTGGCGAGCACGAAGAACGCCAGCACCCAGGTGCGGCCCTTGATCCGGCCGATGCCGATCGCGTACGCGTTGAGCACCGACAGGGCCGCGGCGAGCACCGCGACCGAGCCGCTGATCAGCACGGAGTTGAACAGCTTCTGGCCGTAGTCGACCCGCTCCCAGAAGTCCTTCAGGCCGGTGGTGTACAGGCCCTTGGGCAGGCTGAGGGGGCCGTTCTGGGAGTACTCGGTCGGTGACTTCACCGCGTTGATCGCGACGATCAGGAACGGCACGACCATGAAGAGGGCGGCGATGCACAGGGCGATCAGCACCGGGTAGCGGCGCAGGGCGGTCGTCATGCGCGGTCCCCTTCCTCGCTGCGGGTCTGGAGCTTGAGCAGGATCAGGGACAGCGCCAGGATGATCACCGTGAGGATCGTGGAGATCGCGGCGCCGTAGCCGACCTGCGTCTTCTCGAAGAAGGTGGTGAAGGAGAAGTACGACGGCACGTCGGTCGCGCCGCCCGGGCCGCCCTTGGTCAGGACGTACACCGCGCCGAACACCTTCAGCGCGGCGATCGTGCACCAGGTCAGCACGACGTAGATCTCCGGCCGGATCTGCGGCAGCGTGATGTGCCAGAAGCGCCGCCACCAGCCGGCCCCGTCCAGCTCGGCCGCCTCGTGCAACTGCGGGTCCACGCGCTGGAGTCCGGCCATGAAGACGACCAGCGGGAAGCCGATCTGCACCCAGACCATGACCCCCATGACGCTGTACAGCGCGATGTCGGGATCGCCGAGCCAGTCCTGCTGCCAGCTCCCCAGCCCGACCGCCTTGAGCAGTTCGTTGAGGGAGCCGTTGTCGGGCGCGAGGATCCAGCTCCACACGATGCCGGCGACCGCGATCGGCAGCACCTGCGGAAGGTAGAAGCAGGCGCGCAGTACGGCGGCGACCTTGCCGCCGAAGTGCTTGCCGACGTAGTCGAACAGGGCGGCGGCCAGGACGAGTCCGATCACCGTCGGCACGACGGCCATGGCGACGACCATGAACAGGCTGTGCCGGAAGGACGCCCAGAACTCCGAGTCGTCCAGCAGGTCACGGTAGTTGGCGAGGCCGGTCCACTTCGGGCTGCCGATCCCCTGCCACTCGGTGAAGCTCACGCCCGTGTTCATCAGGAACGGGACGATGATGATCGCCGTGAAGGCGAGGAAGCCGGGCAGCAGGAACAGGGCGTAGGAGTCGCGGGTCCGGGGCCGGCGCGGGCCGGCGGGCGGCTGCCCGCCGCCGGTCCGCGCACCCCGTTCGACGGTGACCGTCATTGCTGCGGCACGCCCTTGTCGTAGGCCTGCTGGAGATTCGACAGATAGGCGTCCGGCTTCTCACTGCCCGTGATCAGCTTCTGCGTCTCGGAGACGAGGACGTCGTAGAAGCCGTTGACCGGCCAGTCCGGGTAGAAGGCGAGGCCGTCGCGCTTGCCGACGGTGTTGAAGTCGGCGATCAGCTCCTTGGACTTCGGGTCGGTGATGGCCGAGGTGTCGGCCGCGACGGGGACACCGCCCTTGTTGCCGAGGATGTTCTGGATCTTCTTCGACATGGTGATGTCGATGAAGTCGTAGGCGAGCTCCTTGTTCTTGGCGTTCTTGGGGACCACCCAGAGGTTGCCGCCCGAGCCCAGGGTCAGGTCCGACCCGGGCCACAGCCCGCTGTCCCAGTCGAACTTGGCCTCCGACTGGAAGCGGCCGTACCACCAGCTGCCGGAGAACAGGATCGGCGTCTTGCCCTGGATCCAGGACACGCCGGCGTCCTCGGCCTTGGTGCTCGTCGACTTCTTGCTGATGTAGCCCTTCTTCACCCAGTCGGCGAAGGTGGTGGCCGCGTACGTCCACGCCGGGTCGTGGAAGTCGTTCTTGCCCTTGTACAGCTCGTACTTGTCGACCCAGGAGCGGTCGGCCTTGGACAGGGCGAGCTGGTAGAGGTACTGCTGCGCCATGTACTCGGCGCCGGCGTTGGCGAGCGGGGTGACGCCCTTGGCGACGAACTTGTCCATGGCGGCCGTCAGTTCGTCGAACGTCTTCGGCTCGGCGACCCCGTACTTCTTGAAGAGGTCCTTGTTGTAGTACACCATCGTGTACTCGGCGTAGTTGGGTATGCCGTACCACTTGCCGGAGCCCATGACGCCGTTGGTGTCGTACTTGCTGGTGGTGGCCACGCCCGCGCTGAGCATCTTGTCCCAGCCGCGCTTGGTGACCTCCGCCGACAGGTCGGTCAGCAGGCCCTGCTTCGACAGCTGGCCCGCGGTCGCGTTGCCCTTGTTGTACTCCATGAGGTCCGGCGCTTCCGAGGAGTTGAGGATCATGGGCGCCGTCTTCTGGATCTGTTCGAAGCCCTTCTCCTCGAACTTCACCTTCACGCCCGGGTGCTTGGCCTCGAACTCCTTGATCGCCTCGTTCCAGGCGGCGCCCATCGCGCTGTCGGCGCCCTCGTAGTGCCACAGCTTGAGCGTCTTGCCGTCCGCGGACCCGCCGCTGTCCGAGCCGCCGCAGGCGGTCACGAGCAGCGACCCGCCCAGGACCGCCGCCGCGACCGTCATCACACGCCTTCGTGTCGTCAACATCCCGTGCCTCCGCAGGAGAGTCGGATGGGTATCGGGACGTCACGCTGCGAACGGGCCATCGTCGAATCGATTCGATGCGTGACGTCGAAGCGCTTCGACGGGGGACCGTATGTGGGTGCCGGGGGCGCGTCAATGCATTTGACGGGAATCGCTGCCCGAGGTGGTGGCCGACTGGTGGGCGAGAGAGATCATCAGCGCTGCGGCAGCGGCGGTCACCGGCACCCCGAATCCGGCCGTGGGGGACATATGGTCCACCGTCCAGCCGCCGGTCGCCGAGCCGCAGGCGATGCCGCCGAGCAGGCCCGTCACCGCGAGGGTCATGCCCTCGTTGAGACGGCCCTCGGGGGTGCGCTGCTGGACCAGCGTCATGGTCGTGACCATCGTCGGGGCGGTCGCCATGCCGGCCACGAGAAGGGCGAGTGCGAGCAGGGGGAGCGAGCCGGTGAGGGTGGCGGCGAGCAGGGGAAGGGTGAGCAGACCGGTCATCGCGGCGACGCACCAGGGCAGCCGCTCCGCGGCGGGCCCCGTGGTCCTGAGGGTCCCGAACAGCAGCCCCGCCGCGCACGAGCCGGCCGCCTGCAGCCCCAGCACGACCCCCGCCGCCGCGCGGTGGCCCTGCGCGTCGGCGAACGCGATGGTGACGACCTCCATGGAGCCGAACACCGCGCCCATGGCCAGACAGACGGTGAGCAGCGCGGGCATGCCGGGCGCCCGGAACGGCGGCCCGCTGTGCGGCAGCCGGCGCGCGGGCGGCTCGGTCGAGCGCTGCGCGGCGAACAGCAGCACGCCGGTCAGCAGCAGCACGGCCCCCACCAGCGTGCCCGCCTCGGGGAAGAACGTTCCGCACAGGAAGGCCGCCAGCACCGGGCCCAGCATGAAACACGCCTCGTCGGCGGCCTGTTCGAAGGAGTTCGCGGTGTGCAGGGCCCGCTCGTCGCCCTTCAGGAGATGGGCCCAGCGGGCGCGGGACATGCCGCCGGTGTTGGGGGTGGTGGCGGTGGCGGCGTAGGAGGCGAACAGGGTCCAGGCGGGGGCGTCGTAGCGGACGCACAGCAGGAGCGCGAGGGAGCCGAGGACGGCGAGGACGGTCGCGGGGACGGCGATCCGGGCCTGCCCGTGCCGGTCGACGAGCCGCGCGATCCACGGGGCGACCAGGGCGGTCGCCGCGAGGCCGGTCGCGGTGACGGCGCCGGCGAGGGCGTACGAGCCGCGCGAACCGGCGATCATCACCACCGCGCTCACGCTGAACATGCCCATCGGCAGACGGGCGAGGAGGTTGGGGAGGGTGAAGGCGCGGGCGCCCGGGGTGGACAGGAGGCGGCGGTAGGGGCCGGGCGTTCGGGTACGGGGGCTGAAGTCGACGGCGACGAGGGTGTCGGCGGTGACGGTGAACATCGGTGGCCTGCGGGACTCGGGCTGCGGCATGTCCACCACGGTCGCCCGAGGACGATCAAGGGGTCCAACACCTGCTGCGCCCCGATTCACGCACCTGTGATGTGAACGGGTGCTGTAGGTTCGCCGGATGCCCGCGCCGCGCCACCTCGACCCCCGCCTCCTCCGCGCGTTCGTGACGGTCGCCGACGAACTGCACTTCACCCGGGCCGCCGCCCGGCTCTACGTCGCCCAGCAGGCGCTCAGCCGGGACGTACGGCGGCTGGAGCGGGAGCTGGGGGCGGAGCTGTTCGTGCGCTCCACCCGGCAGGTGACGCTCACCGCCGACGGCGAGCGGCTGCTGCCGTACGCCCGCCGGGTGCTGGCGGCGCAGGACGAGCTGCTGGGCGCCTTCGGACAGGCCCGCCCCCTGCTGGTGGACCTCAACTACCGGGACGCGGCCACGGCCCGCCGCGTCCTGCACCGGGCCCGTGAACTCGCCCCCGACCAGGAGCTGATGGCGCGCTACGAGAGCGGGCTGACCGGCGCGGCGGAGGACCTGCTGGCCGGGCGCCTGGACGCGTCGTTCGGACGGTACGGGGGCCTCGACCCGGCACTGCGCGGCCGGCTGGACCACCAGCTCGTCCGCCACGAGCCGATGGCGGTCGTCCTGCCCGACGACCACCGCCTCGCGTCCCTGGACGCGGTGCCGCTGGCCGCGCTGGCGGGCGAGACGGTGTACGCGGGCGCCGGGAACCCCCGCACCCCCGAGTGGACCGACCTCGCGCGCCGCCTGTTCGACGGCCGCGGCATCGAGATCGCGCCACCCGCGCCGCTGGCCGTCGGCGACGAGGAGTTCGAGCGGATCATGGCCAAGATGCGGTGCCCGATCCTCGCCGTGACCGACTTCCCGTCCCTGCCCCGGACGGTCCTGCGCCCCCTGGTCGAACCGGTGCCGCTGTCGCCCGTGTCCCTGGTCTGGCGCAGGGGCCTGGTCCACCCGGCGTTCGACGCCCTGCGGCGCGCGGCGGCGGAGCTGTCGGCGGGGGAGGGGTGGCTCAGGGTGCCGGAGGGGGCATGGGTTCCGGACACGGAGCCCGGCGGACGCTGACGGTCGCGGCGGCTCACAGGCCGCCCTGCGCGGTGCGGGAGGGCTTCGTAACGTACCGGCACGGTACCTCTCATCCCGCCCTCGCCCAGGGTGAGAGCAACGTTCCCTTCCGGTCACCCGGTGCCACAGCGAGGAAACGCGCCCTCCCTACCTTCGGGACTCATACCGCTCAGCACCCCGAGTACCACCGAGCCCCGGAGCACCGTGGAGGCGTCATGACAGCCCCTAGCACAGCCCCCGCATCCAGCAGGGGAGGCCGCTGGATCCAGCAGTGGGATCCCGAGGACGAGACCTTCTGGAAGCAGACCGGGGAGAAGGTCGCCCGCCGCAATCTCGCCTTCTCCGTCCTCTCCGAGCACATCGGGTTCTCGATCTGGACCCTGTGGTCGGTGCTGGTGCTCTTCATGGGCCCCGAGTACGGGCTCACCCCGGCCGACAAGTTCCTGCTGACGTCCATGGTGACGCTGGTCGGCGCCGTCGTCCGGGTGCCGTACACCTTCGCCGTCGCCGTCTTCGGCGGCCGGAACTGGACGATCATCTCGGCCGGTCTGCTGCTGGTGCCGAGCATCGCCGCGTTCGCCGTGATGAAGCCGGGCACGTCGTTCACCACCTTCCTGTGCGTCGGGCTCCTCGCCGGCATCGGCGGCGGCAACTTCGCCTCCTCCATGACCAACATCAACGCCTTCTTCCCGCTGCGGAAGAAGGGCTGGGCGCTCGGGCTCAACGCCGGCGGCGGCAACATCGGCGTCGCGGCCATCCAGCTCGTCGCCCTCGCCGTGATCGGTGCCAGTGGCGGTCCGCGCGTGCTGCTCGGGATCTACATCCCGCTCATCGTCGTCGCCGCCGTCCTCGCCGCGCTGTTCATGGACAACATCGAGAACGTCAAAAACGACACCGGCGCCGCCAAGGACGCCGCCCGCGACGGGCACACCTGGATCATGTCGGTCCTCTACATCGGGACCTTCGGCTCGTTCATCGGCTACAGCTTCGCCTTCGGCCAGGTGCTCACCAACCAGTTCGGCCGCACGCCGCTGCAGGCCACCTACCTCACCTTCATCGGCCCGCTGCTCGGCTCCCTGATCCGGCCCGTCGGCGGCTGGCTCGCCGACAAGTACGGCGGCGCGAAGATCACCCTGTACAACTACGTCGCCATGGCCGCCGCCACCGCCGTCCTGGTCGCCGCCAGCATGCAGAAGTCGCTGCCGCTGTTCGTGACCGCCTTCGTGGTGCTGTTCTCGCTGACCGGCATCGGCAACGGCTCCACCTTCAAGATGATCCCCGGCATCTTCCAGGCCAAGGCCCTCGCCAAGGGCCTCGAGGGCGAGGAGGCCGTCAAGTACGGCCGCCGGCTCTCCGGAGCCTCCATGGGCCTGATCGGCGCGGTCGGCGCGCTCGGCGGGGTCGGCATCAACATGGCCTTCCGTCAGTCCTTCCTCTCCTACGGCTCCGGCACCGGCGCCTTCGTCGCCTTCCTCGCCTACTACGCCCTCTGCTTCGCCCTCACCTGGGCCGTATACCTTCGCCGTACGGCCCCCGCCATCCCCACCACGGCTGCCGCGGAGGCGAAGCCGCAGCTCAGCTATGCCGAGGTGTGACGTAACACCGGCGACATGAAGCCGAACCGAGCCTGTCACGCACCGTTGACAGGCTCGATCGGCATGTGGGTACCGCCGTACCTCCTGTACGACGACTCGACTCCGGGACGAGAGCCATGTACGACGAACAGCAGCGACCGCAGTCAGGGCAGCACGGGCCCCTGGCCGGCTTCACGGTGGGCGTGACCGCCGCCCGCCGGGCCGACGAACTGGGCGCACTGCTGCAGCGACGGGGAGCCGCCGTCCTGCACGCACCCGCCCTGCGCATCGTGCCCCTCGCCGACGACAGCGAACTGCTGACGGCGACGAAGGACCTGATCGGCCAGGCGCCGGACGTGGTGGTGGCGACGACCGCCATCGGGTTCCGCGGGTGGGTCGAGGCCGCCGACGGGTGGGGTCTCGGCGAACCGCTGCTGGAGCGGCTGCGGGCCGTCGAACTGCTCGCGCGCGGCCCCAAGGTCAAGGGCGCGATCCGGGCCGCCGGCCTCACCGAGGACTGGTCGCCGTCCAGCGAGTCCATGGCCGAGGTGCTCGACCGGCTGCTGGAGGAGGGCGTCGAGGGGCGCCGGATCGTCATACAGCTGCACGGCGAGCCGCTGCCGGGGTTCGTGGAGGCGCTGCGCGAGGCGGGCGCCGAGGTCGTCGGGGTCCCGGTGTACCGGTGGATGCCGCCGGAGGACATCGGGCCGGTGGACCGGCTGCTCGACGCCACCGTCTCCCGGGGCCTGGACGCGCTCACCTTCACCAGCGCACCGGCCGCGGCGTCGCTGCTGAACCGCGCCGAGGAGCGGGGCCTGCTGCCCGAGCTGATCGCCGCGCTCCACCACGACGTGCTGCCCGCCTGCGTCGGGCCCGTCACCGCGCTGCCGCTGCAGGCGCGGGGCGTCGACACGGTGCAGCCGGAGCGGTTCCGGCTCGGGCCGCTCGTGCAGCTGCTGTGCCAGGAGCTGCCGGGGCGGGCCCGCGCGCTGCCCGTCGCCGGGCACCGGGTGGAGATCCGGGGCCACGCGGTGCTGGTCGACGGGGAGTTGAAGCCGGTCCCGCCGGCCGGGATGTCCCTGCTGCGGGCCCTGTCCCGGCGGCCGGGGTGGGTGGTGGCCCGGGCGGAGCTGCTGCGGGCGCTGCCCGGGGCGGGACGCGACGAGCACGCGGTGGAGACCGCGATGGCCCGGCTGCGGACGGCTCTCGGAGCGCCGAAGCTGATCCAGACGGTGGTCAAGCGGGGGTACCGGCTGGCGTTGGATCCGGCGGCGGACGCGAAGTACGCGGACGTGTGAGGCGGTGCCGTGGCGGCCTGAACGGCCTTGTCCTCAACCTCCGCCAGAGGGGCCGGGAGGTGGCGTCCGGCGCCCGTACAGCACCAACGCCCGTGCCAGGCACCCCAGCGCCACCACCGTCAGCCCCGCCCGTACCGCGTTCCACGCGACCCACGGGCCCTCGAAGTGCGCGCGTGCCGTGGTCGGGTCGGCCGCGTGGGCGAGGGCGTCGTTGAGGGGGATGTTGAAGGCGATCGTCGTCAGGAAGCCGAGCGCGCACGCGGCCAGGGCCGTCCGGATCCACGATCGGCAGGGCCGGTCCCGCAGTTGCCACGCCGAGACGGCCGTCAGGACCGGCGCGCCCAGGAAGGCGAGGAAGAACACCGGGTTCTGGATGACGTCGTTGACGTCGTTCATGACCTGGACGTAGGTCCGGTCGTCGCTGCGGGCCAGCGCCGGCATCACACAGCAGGCGAAGACGAAGTAGACCCCGGCGATCAGGCCCATCGTGACCGTGGCCGCGCCCAGTACGGCTCCCGCGGCGGTCCTGTTTCGTGTCATGCCCCCACTCAACCCGCCCCGCTCCGCCGGGGACATCGCCGAGACGCGCGGCCGCATAAGCGCCCGTCCAGCGGAAGGGGTTCCAGCCGTGGCCGGGGGAGGGCACTGTAAGAAGGAACGCTTCCCCGGTCCCTGGTAACCCCTAGGCGGTGACAGGCACATGGCACTGGGTACGGCCACGCCCGCGTACGAACTGCGCTTCGACTCCGGGCGGATCTGCCTCGATCTCCTCGCGACCACGCATCCCGAGGAACGGTTCGACTCGGTCGAGGTGCTGTGCGCCTGGATCGTGGGGGCGGGGCTGGTGCCACCGGGCACCTCGCTGGCGCACGCCGACGCGTCGTGGCTCGTGGGGTTCCGGGAACTGAGGGGACATGTGGGGCAGTTGGTGCGCGGGACGGCCGTGGGCGTCACCGCCCGGACCCGGCCGTCGTACGACATCGCGCTCGGCCGGGTGAACGAGATCGCGCTCGTCGCGCCCCCGGCCCCGCGCGCCGTCCGGGGCGAGGACGGGTCGCTCGTCAGGGAGTTGGACGGCCCGCCCGCGTGCGCGGCGCTGCTCGGGGCCGTCGCCCGGGACGTCGTCGAACTGCTCACCGACCCCGTCGCGCGGGCCGGCCTGCGGCAGTGCGAAGGGGACAACTGTCCCATCGTCTACGTCGATTCGTCCCGGGGACGCAGGAGGCGCTGGTGCTCCAGTGAGGTCTGCGGGAACCGTGAAAGAGTCGCCCGGCACCGTCGGAGGGCGGCTCTCGCGCGAGCCTAGCTGTCCGGTATGCACCTTCTGGGGGGAAGAGGGTTGCGCGGTGCCGAAGTGATTTCGACAACACTCCGTTTGGCCGTGAACCGCCGCGGGCAGTCGGCCTGATCTTGCCGGTGTGGGGGAAATGTAAAGATCGCGCGGTGGGAATGTGCTCTCATGTCCCTCTCATCACGACACCCCGAAGAAAACTGTCGGCGTACTTTGAACATGACGCATGCCACATCCGTACCTGTGCACGAGCGACCGACTGGGGGAACCCCCGGACATCGGAGGTGGGCGTGCGCAAGGATTCCGTCGTGGCCAATGAACGTGGATCGAGGGCCCGACATCGCATGTCCCAGCCCTCGGAACCTGATGAGGAGCTGATGCGTGCCCTGTACCGGGAGCACGCCGGACCTCTCCTTGCGTACGTCCTTCGTCTGGTCGCGGGTGACCGCCAGAGAGCCGAGGACGTGGTGCAGGAAACACTCATCCGTGCCTGGAAGAACGCCGGCCAGCTCAATCGAGCGACCGGATCGGTACGCCCCTGGCTGGTGACGGTCGCTCGGCGCATCGTCATCGACGGCCACCGCAGCCGGCAGGCCCGGCCGCAGGAGGTCGATCCGTCGCCGCTGGAGGTCATCCCCGCGGAGGACGAGATCGACAAGGCGCTGTGGCTGATGACGCTGTCGGACGCGCTCGACGACCTGACCCCGGCCCACCGGGAGGTGCTCGTCGAGACGTATTTCAAGGGGCGTACGGTCAATGAGGCGGCCGAGACGCTGGGCATTCCCAGTGGCACGGTGCGTTCTCGGGTGTTCTACGCCCTGCGGTCGATGAAGCTGGCACTGGAGGAGCGGGGGGTGACGGCGTGATGAGTGTTTACGGGGGAAACCAGGGATTCGGCACAGGTGGTTCGGGTATGTCTGGCTCCATGATGGGATCTCCGGGCCCGAACGAGCACGAGACGGTCGGCGCCTACGCCCTCGGCATTCTCGACGACGCCGAGGCAACCGCTTTCGAGGCACATCTCGCCACCTGTGAATGGTGCGCCCGGCAGCTCGACGAGCTGGCCGGAATGGAGCCGATGCTGGCGGCGCTCGCGGACCTGCCGGGCACGGGTACGCCGGCCATAGGGGAGTCCCTCTCCGCCAGGCCCAGCCCGCGGCTCGCCGAGAAGCTGGTCGACGAGGTCGCGGAGCGGCGTGCGGTCAAGCGGCGCAAGGGGTTCTACCTGGTGGCGGCGGCTGCCGCGCTGATCATCGGTGGTCCGCTGACCGTCATGGCGGCGACCGGCGGCGACTCCGGCAGCAACAACACCGTGCAGGCGACCGGCGCCAAGGCGGCCTTCGGCACCATCGCCGACAAGGTCTCGGCGACGGACGCCACCACCAAGGTCAAGGCGACCGTGGCCATGGAACAGAAGGACTGGGGCACCTGGGGCGTCGTCGAGCTCAGCAACGTCAAGGGCCCGCTGAAGTGCTCGCTGATCGCGGTGGGCAAGAACGGCGAGCGCGAGACGATGTCGACCTGGGCGGTCCCCAAGTGGGGATACGGCATCCCGAACGGCAAGACCCCGGAGTCGAAGCAGCCCCTGTACGCGCAGGGCGGCGCCGCCTTCAAGCCCAACGAGATCGACCACTTCGAGGTCATGACCTTCGACGGCAAGAAGCTCATCCAGGTCGACGCGTAGGACTGCTCCTGCGTCCACGTAGCTTTGCCGGGTCCCCTTCGCGTACGGTTGACGGCTGCCCAGCACGTCAGAAGGGGGCCCGGTGGCCGCTCAGGCTCAGCAGGAAACCGCGGTCGGCTCGGATCACGACTTCAGTCGTGAACGGGAGATCAGCGTCGAACAGGAACACCTGGACCGGGTGTACCGGCGGCTCGAGGAGAAGATCCACGAGGCCGAGTTCCTGATGAACGACGCGGCCAAGCGCGGCCAGGTCGGTACGCCCGGCGCCCTCGCCGAGCGGGACGCCCAGGTCTTCCGGGCCGGCGTCCACCTCAACCGGCTCAACAACGAGTTCGAGGACTTCCTCTTCGGGCGGATCGACCTCCTCCTCGGCAAGGACGGCAAGAAGGGTCCCGACGGCGCCTACACCGCCGTCGAACCCGCCGAAGGCGCCGTCCGGGACGACGGCACGGCCGACATCGCCGAGACCCTGCACATCGGGCGCATCGGCGTACTCGACTCCGACTACGCGCCCCTCGTCATCGACTGGCGGGCCCCGGCTGCCGCTCCCTTCTACCGCTCCACCCCGGTCGACCCGGGGCGGGTCGTGCGGCGCCGGGTGATCCGCTCCAAGGGGCGGCGCGTCCTCGGCGTCGAGGACGACCTCATGCGGCCCGAGCTGAAGGCCTTCCTCGACGGCCGCGAGCTGCCCGTCATCGGCGACGGCGCCCTGATGGCCGCCCTCGGGCAGGCCCGCAGCCACACCATGCGCGACATCGTCGCCTCCATCCAGGCCGAGCAGGACCTGGTCATCCGCGCCCCCGCCGCCTCGGTGACGTACGTCGAGGGCGGACCGGGCACCGGCAAGACGGCCGTCGCCCTGCACCGCGCCGCCTACCTCCTCTACCAGGACCGGCGCCGGTACGCGGGCGGCATCCTGATCGTCTCGCCGACCCCGCTGCTCGTCGCCTACACCGAGGGCGTGCTGCCGTCGCTGGGCGAGGAGGGCCAGGTCGCGATCCGCGCGATCGGCTCGCTCGTCGACGGCGCCGAGGCCACGCTCTACGACGCCCCGTCGGTGGCCCGCGCCAAGGGCTCGTACCGGATGCTGAAGGTGCTGCGGAAGGCGGCGCGGGGAGCGCTGGAGCTGGGGCGGCCCGGTGCCGCGCCCATCGGGCAGCTCGCCCTCGGCTACGACGGCGACGGCGACGCGACGGCTCCCGCACAGACCCCCACCCGCCTCCGCGTCGTCGCCTTCGGGCGCCGCCTGGAGCTGGAGGCGTCCGCGCTGGAACGGGTCCGGCGCACCGCACTCGGCGGCACGGCGCCCGTCAACCTGCTGCGTCCGCGCGCCCGCAAGCTGCTCCTGGACGCCCTGTGGGAGCAGTCCGGCGCCGCCGGCCGGCACACCGACCCGGAGCTCGCGGCCGAGCTGCGCTCCTCCTTCGACGAGGACATCACCTCCGAGGACTCCTTCGTCGAGTTCCTCGACGCCTGGTGGCCCGAGCTGACCCCGAGGGCCGTGCTCGCCGCCATGACCGACGAACGGCGGCTGGGCCGCTGGGCCCGCCGGATCCTCAACCCCGGCGAGGTCCGCAGGGTCGCCCGCTCGCTCAGACGCGACGGCCTGTCCGTGCACGACATCGCCATGCTCGACGAACTCCAGGCGATCCTCGGCGTCCCGGCGCGCCCGAGGAAGAAGCGCGAGCTGGACCCGCTGGACCAGCTGACCGGCCTCGAGGAGCTGATGCCGGTGCGCGAGGAGTCCCAGCGCGAGCGCGCCGAGCGGCTGGCCCAGGAGCGCACCGAGTACGCCCATGTCATCGTCGACGAGGCCCAGGACCTCACGCCGATGCAGTGGCGCATGGTCGGCCGCCGAGGCCGGCACGCCACCTGGACGGTCGTCGGCGACCCCGCCCAGTCCTCCTGGTCGGACGTCGAGGAGGCGGCCGAGGCCCGCGACGAGGCCCTGGGCACCCGCCCGCGCCGCCGCTTCGAGCTCACCGTCAACTACCGCAACCCGGCGGAGATCGCCGAGCTGGCGGCGAAGGTCCTCGCCCTCGCCATGCCGGGCTCGACGGCCCCCGCGGCGGTCCGCTCCACCGGCGTGCGGCCGCGCTTCGTGGTGTCGCGGGAGTCCCTGGGGCAGACCGTGCGCGCGGAGGCCGCCCGTCTGCTCGACCTCGTCGACGGCACCGTCGGCGTCGTCGTCGCCATGCGGCGGCGCGAGGAGGCCGCGCGGTGGCTGGCCGGGCTCGGCGACCGGGTGGTGGCCCTCGGCAGCCTGGAGGCGAAGGGCCTGGAGTACGACGCCACGGTCGTCGTCTCGCCCGCGGAGATCGCCGACGAGTCCCCGGCCGGACTGCGGGTGCTCTACGTCGCCCTCACCAGGGCCACGCAGCAGCTGACGCTCGTCTCGACGGACAAGGACCAGCCGGACGGGGACGGGGTGCCGGACCTGCTGAGAGATTAGAGGCGCATGAACTCTCGGTACGGGAATGGCCTTACGGGATCTGTTTGTTAGCCTGGGTGTGGCACCGGCTCGATCCAAGCCCCCGGGCCCAACCTTCGTCCCTCAGAGGGACCACTTGCCGCGAGGCGAGCATGGCGGGTCGGTGCCACTGAACGTAGAGGAGGCCCACGTCACGTCGTGACGTGGGCCTCTTTCCTTGCCTGATCACTTCTCGTATGGTGGAATCCGCTTTCCGAAAACGCCACCACCCTGTGAACAAAACGTCCGCAATCCAAGGCGGCTACCGCGTACTCAGGGGTAGGTGCGACGATCGGACGGCATACCAGCGTCACACGGTGAAAGCAGAGGAAGTCGGCCATGGCAACGGCGCCCAGCGTCTCCTACTCGATGACGGTCCGGCTGGAGGTGCCCGCGAGCGGAACCGCCGTATCGCAGCTCACCACCGCCGTGGAGTCCTCCGGAGGCTCGGTGACCGGCCTCGACGTCACCGCCTCCGGCCACGAGAAGCTCCGGATCGACGTCACCATCGCCGCCACCTCCACGGCCCACGCCGAGGAGATCGTCGAGAAGCTGCGGGGCATCGAGGGCGTCACCCTCGGCAAGGTCTCCGACCGTACCTTCCTGATGCACCTCGGCGGCAAGATCGAGATGGCGTCGAAGCACCCCATCCGCAACCGTGACGACCTGTCCATGGTCTACACCCCGGGTGTGGCCCGCGTCTGCATGGCGATCGCCGAGAACCCCGAGGACGCCCGCCGTCTGACCATCAAGCGCAACTCCGTTGCGGTCGTGACGGACGGCTCGGCCGTGCTGGGCCTGGGCAACATCGGCCCCAAGGCCGCCCTGCCGGTCATGGAGGGCAAGGCGGCCCTGTTCAAGCGGTTCGCCGGCATCGACGCCTGGCCCATCTGCCTCGACACCCAGGACACCGACGCGATCGTCGAGATCGTCAAGGCGATCGCACCCGGGTTCGCCGGCATCAACCTCGAGGACATCTCCGCCCCCCGCTGCTTCGAGATCGAGGCGCGGCTGCGCGAGGCCCTGGACATCCCCGTCTTCCACGACGACCAGCACGGCACCGCGATCGTGGTCCTGGCCGCCCTGAAGAACGCGCTGCGCTGCACCGGAAAGCCGATCGAGAACATCCGGGTCGTGATGTCCGGCGCCGGCGCGGCCGGCACCGCCATCCTCAAGCTGCTGCTCGCCGCCGGCGTGAAGAACGCCGTCGTCGCCGACATCCGCGGCGTCGTGCACGCCGGCCGCGACGACCTGCGCGAGGCCGCCGCCGACTCGCCGCTGCGCTGGATCGCCGACAACACCAACCCCGAGGGGCTGACCGGCACGCTGAAGGAGGCCGTTCGCGGAGCGGACGTCTTCATCGGCGTCTCCGCCCCGAACGTCCTCGACGGCGACGACGTGGCCGCGATGGCCGACGGCGCCATCGTGTTCGCGCTCGCGAACCCCGACCCCGAGGTGGACCCGGCGATCGCCCGTCAGACGGCGGCGGTCGTGGCCACCGGCCGCTCCGACTTCCCGAACCAGATCAACAACGTGCTGGTCTTCCCGGGCGTCTTCCGCGGCCTGCTGGACGCCCAGTCCCGCACCGTCAACACCGAGATGATGCTGGCCGCGGCGACCGCTCTCGCGGAGGTCGTGACCGAGGACGAGCTCAACCCGAACTACATCGTCCCCAGCGTCTTCAACGACAAGGTCGCGGGCGCGGTGGCCGGAGCGGTGCGCGAGGCGGCCAAGGCGGCGGGCGTCGCCCCCTAGACGTGGCGTACGGTGCCTAGTAGGCCCGGCCATGGCGTGCGCGGGCTTGTGAGCATCACCACGACCGGCATACGGCGAGTCGTGGAACCAGGCGTCCGGCGCCACCCTCTAGGGTGGCGGCGCCGCGCTCAGGCCTCCAGGCCCTCCTTCGTGTGACTCCCTCGGGTGTTCTCACGCCTCCGACGGGTGCCGGATTGGCTTTCCCGTCGCAGGTAGGGGCAGGATGCGTCCCTGGGCGCGAGCGCATCGGCTTCGCTGTGCCACCATGCGGCTCTCGCCGGGTGGCACACCCCAACGGCAAGAAGAACACGGGAGTAACAACATGAACCGCAGTGAGCTGGTGGCCGCGCTGGCCGACCGCGCCGAGGTGACCCGCAAGGACGCCGACGCCGTTCTGGCCGCGTTCGCCGAGGTCGTGGGCGACATCGTCTCCAAGGGCGACGAGAAGGTCACCATCCCCGGCTTCCTGACCTTCGAGCGCACACACCGTGCCGCTCGCACCGCGCGCAACCCGCAGACCGGCGACCCGATCCAGATCCCGGCCGGCTACAGCGTGAAGGTCTCCGCGGGCTCGAAGCTCAAGGAAGCCGCCAAGGGCAAGTAAGCGCTCCGCTTCGGGCGCCCTTTTCGGAGCGCCGTGGCGAGGAGCGTCGTGGGCGACTGCGGGCCGGCCGTGGCCGGTCGCGCAGTTCCCCGCGCCCCTTTCAGGGGCGACACCTGAAACGCCGATGGGGCGGTCACCCGGTTCCCGGGTGACCGCCCCATCGCCATGACTACGCTCAGCCGAGCGCCTTGCCGGGGAGTTCGACCTTGGCGCCGAGTTCCACGAGCTTCTCCATGAAGTTCTCGTAGCCGCGGTTGATCAGGTCGATGCCGTGGACGCGGGAGGTGCCCTGGGCCGCGAGGGCGGCGATCAGGTACGAGAAGCCGCCGCGCAGGTCGGGGATGACCAGGTCGGCGCCCTGCAGCTTGGTCGGGCCGGAGACGACGGCCGAGTGCAGGAAGTTGCGCTGGCCGAAGCGGCAGTTCGAGCCGCCCAGGCACTCGCGGTAGAGCTGGATGTGGGCGCCCATCTGGTTCAGCGCGGAGGTGAAGCCGAGCCGGGACTCGTACACGGTCTCGTGGATGATGGACAGGCCCGTGGCCTGCGTCAGGGCGACCACGAGCGGCTGCTGCCAGTCGGTCTGGAAGCCCGGGTGCACGTCCGTCTCCAGCGCGATGGACTTCAGCTGCCCGCCGGGGTGCCAGAAGCGGATGCCCTGGTCGTCGATCTCGAAGGCACCGCCCACCTTGCGGTAGGTGTTCAGGAACGTCATCATCGAGCGCTGCTGGGCGCCGTGGACGTAGATGTCGCCCTCGGTCGCCAGCGCCGCGGACGCCCAGGAGGCCGCCTCCAGCCGGTCCGGCAGCGCGCGGTGGTTGTAGCCGCCGAGGGTGTCCACACCGGTGATGCGGATGGTGCGGTCGGTGTCCATCGCGATGATCGCGCCCATTTTCTGCAGGACGCAGATCAGGTCCTCGATCTCCGGCTCGACGGCCGCGTTGGACAGCTCCGTCACGCCCTCGGCCAGCACCGCCGTCAGCAGCACCTGCTCGGTGGCGCCGACGGACGGGTACGGCAGCCGGATCTTCGTGCCGCGCAGCCGCTGCGGCGCCTCCAGGTACTGCCCGTCCGCGCGCTTCTCGATCCGCGCGCCGAACTGCCGCAGCACCTCGAAGTGGAAGTCGATGGGCCGGCCGCCGATGTCGCAGCCGCCGAGACCGGGGATGAAGGCGTGGCCGAGGCGGTGCAGCAGGGGGCCGCAGAAGAGGATCGGGATACGGCTCGAACCGGCGTGGGCATCGATGTCGGCGACGTTCGCGCTCTCGACGTGCGACGGGTCCATCACCAGCTCGCCCGGCTCCTCACCCGGACGGACCGTCACCCCGTGCAGTTGCAGCAGACCGCGTACGACACGCACGTCACGGATGTCCGGAACGTTGCGCAGTCGACTCGGCGAGCTGCCCAGCAGGGCGGCGACCATGGCCTTCGGTACGAGGTTCTTCGCACCGCGGACACGGATCTCGCCCTCCAGCGGGGTTCCGCCGTGGACAAGCAGGACATCGTCGTTGACGGTCATGTAACTCGCGTTCCGATGAGTGGGGCAGGGGCCAGAAGGGAAGAGTAATCGCCGCCCACCCCCCTTGAGTAAGCCCGAGTACGGCCCAGCTACGTCATAGCTGTGTCACAACACGGGCCGTTCCCTGTCGGGCACATGGGGTCACCGGCGGCCCGCGTGCGCCCGGCGCGCTTCCTCGCACCCTGAGCTGCAATCACCCTTCTTACCCCCATTGCCTCCCCGAGTCGCCGCAAGATGCGGGATCATGTCTGGCATGACCGAGGTG
This sequence comes from Streptomyces panaciradicis, assembly GCF_023516615.1. Lineage (GTDB taxonomy): Bacteria > Actinomycetota > Actinomycetes > Streptomycetales > Streptomycetaceae > Streptomyces > Streptomyces panaciradicis. The sequence goes on along the minus strand of NZ_JAMGBF010000156.1, from coordinate 4,457 downwards.
TCCTCGCTCACAGGGCGGTTGCTCGTGGCAACACCCGCCCTGGCGGACCCGAACTTCGACCGTGCGGTGGTGCTCCTTCTCGACCACGACGAGGAGGGCTCCCTCGGTGTCGTCCTCAACCGTCCGACGCCGGTGGACGTCGGGGACATCCTGGAGGGCTGGGCGGACCTGGCCGGTGAGCCCGGCGTGGTCTTCCAGGGCGGCCCTGTCTCGCTCGACTCGGCGCTCGGCGTCGCCGTCATCCCCGGCGGCTCCTCGGCCGACGGCGCCCCGCTCGGCTGGCGCCGGGTGCACGGCGCGATCGGCCTGGTCGACCTGGAGGCACCGCCGGAGCTGCTCGCCTCGGCCGTCGGCTCGCTGCGGATCTTCGCCGGGTACGCGGGCTGGGGCCCGGGCCAGCTGGAGGACGAGCTGGTCGACGGCGCCTGGTACGTGGTGGAGTCCGAGCCCGGCGACGTCTCCTCGCCGGCCCCCGAGCGGCTCTGGCGCGAGGTCCTGCGCCGGCAGCGCAACGAGCTCGCGATGGTGGCCACGTACCCGGACGACCCTTCGCTCAACTGATGCGTGTGAGCTTCAGTACCCTTGGCGGCATGAGCACTCTCGAGCCCGAGCGCGGGACTGGTACGGGGACCCTCGTAGAGCCGACGCCACAGGTGTCCCACGGCGACGGCGACCACGAGCGCTTCGCCCACTACGTCCAGAAGGACAAGATCATGGCGAGCGCCCTCGACGGGACCCCCGTCGTGGCGCTGTGCGGCAAGGTCTGGGTGCCGGGCCGCGACCCGAAGAAGTACCCCGTGTGTCCCATGTGCAAGGAGATCTACGACTCCATGGGCGCCGGCGGCGGCGACAAGGGCAAGGGCGGCGACAAGTAGCCCCGCCGGTCTCCGGCCGGGATCCGTCGGGTCCCCGGGGCGCCTTCCGGCGTGCCCCGGGGACCTTTTGCGCGACGCTGAGGGGCTGATGTGACGGTACGGACGGGGCTGATTCCCGCGCCCGCCGAGTTCTCGCCGCCGGGCGAGGGCGCGGCCCATCTGCTCGACGCCGGTTCCGGCATCGACGCGGGGCCGGGCACCGAGCGGGTGGCGCAGTGGCTGCGCGCCACCGTCGGCGCGGCGACCGGGCTGCCGCTGCCGCCGCACCCCGGCGACCGCGACGGCATCGTCCTGCGCCTCGACCCGCGGGAGTCCGACGACCCCGAGGGCTACGGCCTGACCGTCGACCGGCACGCGATCACGCTGCGGGCCGCCGCCGAGCCCGGACTGTTCCACGCCGCCCAGACCCTGCGCCAGCTCCTCGGTCCCGACGCCTTCCGCCGCGCCCCCGTCACCTCCGGGCGGCAGTGGGAGGTGCCCGCGGTCACCGTGCGCGACGCGCCCCGCTTCCGCTGGCGCGGCCTCATGCTCGACGTGGCCCGGCACTTCATGCCCAAGGACGGCGTCCTGCGCTACCTGGACCTGATGGCCGCGCACAAACTCAACGCCCTGCACCTGCACTTGACGGACGACCAGGGCTGGCGCGTGGAGATCCTCAAGTACCCCCGGCTGACCGAGGTCGGCGCCTGGCGGGCGCGGACGAGATTCGGCCACCGGGCCTCACCGCTGTGGGAGCGCAAACCCCACGGTGGCTTCTACACCCAGGACGACATCCGGGAGATCGTCGCCTACGCCGCCGAGCGGCATGTCACCGTCGTCCCCGAGATCGACGTACCGGGGCACTCGCAGGCCGCCATCGCCGCGTACCCGGAACTGGGCAACACCGACGTCGTCGACACCACCGCCCTCTGCGTCTGGGACGACTGGGGGATCTCTCCCCACGTACTCGCCCCCACCGACACCACCCTGCGTTTCTACGAGGACGTCTTCGAGGAGCTGCTCGGTCTCTTCCCCGCGGACGCCGCGCGGTTCTCGCGTTTCGTCCACATCGGGGGCGACGAGTGCCTCAAGGACCAGTGGGCCGCGTCCCCGACCGCGCAGGCCCGCATCCGTGACCTCGGACTCGACGGCGAGGACGGCCTCCAGGCGTGGTTCGTCGGCCACTTCGACACCTGGCTGACCGCGCGCGGACGCCGTCTGATCGGCTGGGACGAGATCCTCGAGGGCGGCCTCGCGAAGGGTGCCGCGGTCTCGTCCTGGCGGGGCTACGCGGGCGGGGTCGCCGCCGCGCGGGCCGGCCACGACGTCGTCATGTGCCCCGAGCAGTACGTGTATCTGGACCACCGTCAGGACGCGGGCGCGCAGGAGCCGGTGCCCATCGGCTACGTCCGCACCCTGGAGGACGTCTACCGTTTCGAGCCCGTGCCGCCGGAGTTGACGCCCGAGGAGGCCGCGCACGTCCTCGGCGCGCAGGCCAACGTGTGGACCGAGGTGATGGAGGACCACGCGCGCGTGGACTACCATGCCTTCCCCCGGCTCGCCGCGTTCGCCGAGGTCGCCTGGAGCCGTCTGCCCGCCCCCGAGCAGCGGGACTTCGCGGGATTCGAGGAGCGGATGGCCGAGCACTACCGGCGGCTGGACGCCCTGGGGGTCGGCTATCGGCCACCGTCCGGGCCGCGGCCGTGGCAGCGGCGCCCGGGGGTGCCCGGCCGCCCGATCGAGGGCGCGCCCCCGAACAGGTAGTCCCCGAACGGGCAGGCGGCCCTCCCGAACGGGCGGTGGAAAACCGTCGTAAGCATCACCGAAGAGTGGCAACTCGCGCGCACCGGCGATGCCGTGCCAAAACGGACCATCTCCCAGGTGGCGGGGGCGAATGCCTCGTAGTGGACCCACGTCTTCGGGTGCCCCGAAGATGTGCCAGAGTTGCCACGTCCGCCCTGTCAGCACGTACCGTACGGCAACACAGGTGGGACCAGGTGGGGCAGCGGGAAGGGGCAGCCGGTTTGACCACGCACGCACCGCAGGCGGCGCAGTCCGTCACGCTGCCCACGACGCTGAACGAGGCCGTGGCGGCCCTCGTCGCCATGCCCGCCGCCGTGCCCGTGGCGGGCGGCACCGACCTCATGGCCGCCGTCAACTCCGGGCAGCTCAGGCCCGCCGCCCTGGTCGGCCTGGGCCGCATCAGCGAGATCCGCGGCTGGCAGTACCAGGACGGGCACGCACTCCTCGGCGCCGGCCTCACGCACGCGCGCATGGGCCGTCCCGACTTCGCCGCCCTGATCCCGGCGCTGGCCGCCGCCGCCCGCGCCGCGGGCCCGCCGCAGATCCGCAACGCGGGCACCCTGGGCGGCAACATCGCCACGGCCGCGCCCACCGGGGACGCGCTGCCGGTCCTGGCCGCCCTGGAGGCGACACTGATCATCGCGGGCCCGGGCGGAGCCCGCCGGGAGATCCCCGTGTCGCACCTGCTGGCGGGCGTCGACATGCTGCGCGGCGGCGAACTCATCGGGTACGTGCGCGTGCCCCTGCTGCACGCGCCGCAGGTCTTCCTGAAGGCGACCGGCCGGACCGGACCGGGCCGTGCGATGGCCTCCGTCGCCCTGGTCCTGGACCCCGCGCGGCGCGGCGTGCGGTGCGCCGTCGGCGCCATAGCGCCGATGCCGCTGCGCCCGCTGGACGCCGAGCAGTGGGTGGCCCGGCTGATCGACTGGGACAACGGCCGCGCGATCGTCCCCGAGGCGCTGCACGCCTTCGGCGAGTACGTCGCCGCGGCCTGCATCCCCGACCCGGCCCCCGAGGCCGACGGCTCCGTACCGCAGCTTCCGCCCGCCGTTCTGCACCTGCGGCGCACCGTCGCCGCACTGGCCCGACGAGCACTGGGGAGGGCGCTGTCGTGACCGACGACCAGCACGGAGAGGGCACCCCGCCCCAGAGCGGCGGCCGCTGGGACCCGCTGCCCCAGGGCGACTACGACGACGGCGCGACCGCGTTCGTGAAGCTTCCCGAGGGCGGCATCGACGCGCTCCTCGCCGCCGCGGACAGCCCGCTCGCCGCACGCGGCCACGGCTACGTGCCGCCGCAGATACAGTCCACGCCGGGCCCGGGCACCGACCCCGAGGCCCCGGGCGCCTGGGGCGCACCGGCCGACGGCGCCCAGTGGCCCGACCCCAACGCCGTGCCGCACGGCGCCGGGAACGACCAGTTCACGTACAACCCCGCCACCACGCAGCAGTGGGCCTACGAGGAGCCGCCGCGCGCGGAGGGCGGCCCCGGGTCCGGCCGGCACGTCACCGGCCAGTGGTCGATCCCCGTCGCAGGCGGTGATCTTCCGGACGAATCGGGCGAGTTCACCACGTCGTCCCTGGTCCAGCAGTGGGGCGGGACACCCCCGGCGACCCTCCCCGGCGGCGCGGCCGCCCCCTGGGCGACGGAGGGCGCGGGCCTGCCCTGGGGACAGGAGGCCGCGGAACCCACGGGAACCGACGGCGCCGGCCGGCCCCTCGCGTCGGCCGCGGGCACGGACACCGCCCCGGCCCCGGCGGACGGCGGGCAGCCCTACGGCCACCCCGGCGCACCGCCGAT
>NZ_JAMGBF010000155.1 GCF_023516615.1 Streptomyces panaciradicis | reverse complement strand
GCGGTGGCCCAGGCCGCGCCGGCGCGCAGCACGTCGCGGCGTGCGGGCGGCGCGCTGCGGGGGACCGCATGCATAGGTACCTCCGGTGTGGAGCTGTGGGACACGCGTTTTCGCGCAGGGTGTGCGTTCGGTGTGCGGCGATTCGGCCGGGGCCGGTGGCTGCGGCTGGTGGGACTGGAGGCGCGGCCGGTCTACGTCAGCTGTGGCGTGCAGGCGGCCGGTGCTCAGCGTCGCGGGTGCTGCGAGTCGTACGGCGGTCGTGCCGCCGGCGACGGCACCGCGCAGCCCCGGTGGGGCTGGGCCGGTGGAGTGAGGGCCTCGCGGGACCGGGTGGGCCGATGGGCACGAGAAGTGCGTCCGTGCGCGGTCGTCGTGGCACGGAGGCCGGGGGAGTCGTGCGGAGGAGGGTCATGTCTGGGCCCCAGAACCTGGTGGGCACGTCCCCGCCTCGGACCCCTACGGGTCCTGGCGACTCAGTCCGGACTTCTGGCGCGTGGCCAGCTACCGGCTGGGCGTACCTCTGCCGCCGAGTGCTTCGACTGTGGCGTTGGCCAGGAGTTAAACGACGGTGCCGGGCGGCTGTCAAGAGGCAGTGGTGCTTGGATCTGCTTGAAACACCGATGAAGCGCGCATGATTGAGCATGGGGCGAGGGCGTGTGCGCGTCTGCCTGTGACGGCTCGGTGAGCCGTCACAGGCAGACGCGCGCTCAAGGGGGGCGGGCGATGTCAACTGCGGTTCGACCGCGTCCTCAACGGGCGCGGGGAACTGCGCGACCAGCCGCGACGGCGCCGCAGGCGACCCACGACATGACGCGGCGCTTCCAGCGGAGCGATCAGCAGGTCTTGCGGACGTACCCGCTCGTGCCGACCGGGGAGACGTCCACGTCGCGCTGGACGATGCTCAGCGTGCCGCCCCACCCCTTGCACGCCTTCGACCTGCCCGTGTCGGTGTACTCGATCACGATCACGTTGTTGCCGAAGGCGCTGGTGTAGTCGCCGCACTCGTCGTACTGGCCGCACTCCTCGGCCACCGCGAAGTCGAGGCCGTTGGCCTTGCGATTGCCGGCCAGTTCGGAGGTGTTCTTCTGGGCGATGGCCAGGCCGTCCGCGTGCGCGCGGGCGGAGAGCAGCTTGATGAACGCCTGTGCGTTGTTCGCCGTCAGGCGGTTGCCCGAGCGGGTGTAGCTGTCGTAGTTGTCGGGCTCGACGGCCTGGAAGCCCTTTGCCCGGCAACCGTCGATCTGGGCTCCGATCGTGCCGGCGATCCGCTGCCGCTTGGCGTCCGTGCTGACGTCGAGGAGGGCCTCGCCCCAGTCCTCGTCGTAGACGACCTTGCCCGCGGAGTCGCGCAGCAGCAGGTCCGCGGCCCAGTCCTTCTCGGCGCCCGGCTGTGCCTGGAAGGCGTTGACGTAGCAGATGTTGTACAGGCCCGCCGCCGGGGAGGCGCTGTGGTCGCGCGTGACGACCTTGACGCCCTGCGGCGGGGTGTAGGCGCCGCCGATCTGGTAGTCGAAGGCGGCATGCGTGGGCGGCAGGGTGACGGTCGCGGCCTGTGTGGAGGGCGCTTGGACGAGCAGAGAGCCGGTCAGGGCCGCGGCACCCATGGCCACGCCGGTGAGTTTGCGGGAGGCGGTGTTGTGGTTGCTCATGCGGTGAGCTCCAGAGGAAGCGGGCACGTCCCCGCCTCGGACACGTGGGGCGTCCTGGCGACTCGGGCCGGGCTCGCGGCGCGGGGGCCTGCATACCGGCTGGGCGTGCCTCTGCACGCGGAGCGTGGCTCCGGCGTTAGCCCAGGAGTAAAGCGACCACCTGTGAGGATGTCAACGCGCTGCCCAAGTGCCGTGCACATGGGGCCAGTCGGGGGGGGGCGTTCCCAGCCCGGCTGCGTACCCGAACTTCGGTCGGCGCATCGGCGACCACGCCCGACTGAACAAAGAATGCTCGAAGACGCTCGATGTGGGCGTTGATGGAGCATGTTCAAGCATCTATGGTCTTGGGTGCCACCGTCGAGCTCAGGCTGCGCCGTCGGCTCGGAGCACGTCGTGGTGCATGTCCGCCGTGCCCCGTGCGGGCTTTGTCGTCATAGCGCTCCTGCTCCCCGCCTTGGGCTGCGACCGCCGCCTCCCTCGTCCGAACATCAGCGCCGCAAACATCAGCGCCGTCTCCCCGTCTCCGATGAAGGGCTGTTCCATGACCAGTGATCCGAGCGTGTCGGAACTGCGGGTCGGTGTCGTCGGCACGGGCCAGCGAGCCGCGCTGGCCCTCCTGGCAGAGCGGCCCGGTTCGGCCCGCGTCGTGTCCTGCGCCGATACGTCCGAGCGCGGCCGCGTCGACGCTCGTACCCTCTTCGGGGCCGGCGTCCAAGTCCACGAGCGCTATGAGGAGATGCTCGCGGACGGTCTGGACGCCGTGTTCGTCCTCACCCCGGACGACGTCCACACGGCTCCGGCTCTGTACTTCCTCGAAGCAGGCGTCGCTGTGTTCGTCGAGAAGCCTCTGGCCGTCGACCTCGACGACTGCGACCGGATCCTGGCCGCCGCGGCCCGCACCGGCACCCGGCTGTACGTCGGGCACAACCTCCGCCATCTGCCGGTCCTGCGCGCCATGCGCAGACTCGTCGACGACGGCGCGATCGGAACCGTGCGGGCCGTGTGGTGCAGACATTTCGTCGGCCACGGCGGCGACTACTACTTCAAGGACTGGCACGCCGAACGAGCCCGAAGCACCGGCCTGTTGCTCCAGAAAGGCGCACACGACCTCGACGCGATCCATTGGCTGGCGGGCGGCTACGCCCGCACGGTGACCGCACTGGGCGACCTGTCCGTCTACGGTGCCAGTCCGCACCGCCGTACCCGGCCACCGGGTTCGGCGCGGGTGCAGGACTGGTTCGACGAGGGCGTCTGGCCGCCGTCCGCGCTGCGCGATCTCAACCCCGTCATCGACGTGGAGGACATCAGCATGGTGCTGACCCGCCTCGACAACGGGGTGCTCACGAGCTACCAGCAGTGTCACTTCACCCCCGACTACTGGCGCAACTACACCGTTATCGGCGACGAGGGCCGCATCGAGAACCTCGGGGACGGCGTCGAGGGAAACGCCCCGGTGATCAAGGTGTGGAACCGGCGGCGCTCCGGCTACCGCCCCGAGGCAGATCTGACCCTGACTCCGACCGAAACGGCCGACGGCCCGCACGGAGGCGCGGATCAGTCCCTCGTCGACGAGTTCCTGCATTTCGTCGCGTACGGCGGTGCAACCGAGACGTCGCCGGTCGCCGCCCGCGAAGCCGTCGCGACGGGCATTGCGGCCACCGTGTCGCTGCGCTCGGGCGGCACTCCGGTGGAGGTCCCCGCCCTCGCCCCGCACCTCGCCGACTACTTCGCCCATCATCAGCCCGGCTCCCGTGCCCCGACTTCCCGGAGTGACTGAGAGCCTCCGCATCCACAGGCGCTGGATCTCTTTGCCGGTACGTGGGATGGGCTCACCCCGACTGGGCGTGGCGGCTCCTTGAGGGCGGGGCGCCCTGGCGGCATCGGGTTACTTCAACGGGTACATGGCCCGGACCCTCTCCCACGTCCTGGGCAGCATGCCTCGCGCAGGGCACCATCGGCGATGTGGCGGCGGTCGGCGGCGGCAAAGGGTTCTCCGACGCGGTTCTCGCCGAGACCGCCGCTGTGTCCGACGCCGCCGGTCACCCCCTGTCCGACGGCGCTTACGTCGCCCTGCAGGCAAAGCGCCATGACGTGGCCACTCCACTGCTCAACGCCGCCGTGGTCCGTCTCCCGGGGGCACAACCAGCACGCGGCGAACGCGCCCAGGCCGAGTTGAGGGCGAACCGGCAGAGCGCCCCGCATGAGCAGTCCGCACTCGGAACCACGCTAGTGGCACCAACGCCAGTGACCAAGCGGCGCTCCGCTCAGGGTGGAGCTGCTCAGCCGCCTCTGCAAACTGATTCCCGAACGTCGCCGACCCGGCACGGGTATGGACGCGCGGGGCGTTCAGGCCTTTGCGCCAGGCATGCCGCTGGTGACCGCGATGCAGGCCACGTCGCCGGTCGCGGTGCGGCCGAGCCAGACGACACCGCCGGACTCGGCCGTGAACGTGACCAGATCGGCCCCGAGTGTGTCGTCGCTGAGCCGCTCGCAACCGTCGGACAGCATCTGCGTGTCGCGCTCGACCGGTCTTCCGTCCACGAAGGTACGAAACGGCGCCGCCAATGTCGTCCACGCGGAGGCGTCGGCGAAACAGCCCACGTTGGCATCGGAGAAAAAGCGGAATTGCTCACCCGGAGGAAGCCGGTCGACGTCGTCGCCGACGGCCAGGCCCATCTCCCACCCGGCCACGGCGTCGTCGCTGATGACCAGCCGGGTCGCGGCGCACGCCACGCCGTCGAACTGCTCACCGAAGAACTCGTAGGGTCCCGCTGTCCACGCCAACTCCACCCGGTAGGTGCCCGGTCTCACCTGCTGCAGGAGTTCTCGCGGGGGCCGTGTCGGTTCCCCTCGCTCGTACTCCCAGATCTCGTCGTCGTGAAAGGGCGCGTCCACGACGATGCGGCCGCTGGGGACGCGGATGCTGGCCAACTTCTCGATCCCGGTGACCATGACCGGCGTGGTCGGATCGTCGTACACAGTCCCCAGCTGAAGTCCCGGCGTGAAGGCCGTGTTCAGGTACCAGGCCTCCTCCGGCGTCGCCGCCAGCCGGGCATCCGCGCTCCACTCCATGGTGCTTCCCTCCTCCGACGCCCGAGTTGGCGATCTCCCCGTAAGGTACGTGGCGCCACTGACATCGACAGTTCGGCCCGGTCCTTCGTCGACCGCCTGCCGGCGACTGTTCGGCCGCACGTCACCAGGACGGCGCACGCTCGAGGCCCCTCGTCACGGCCGGGTGATGCCGGCGTACGCCGACATGAGGCCACGCCGCGCCAAGTAGGCAGCGTCGCCCCACCACCGGACGGCCCGAGCCGACGGCCGATTGCGGACGGGCCCGAGCACCACTCGGGGCCGGACCCGAGAACGGGTTGCCGGCCCCTGCACCGCTCACTGCGTAAGGATCACGGCGGGGTGCACGGGTAGGTGTTGCCCGTACCCAACCAGATGGAGTTGATCGGGGTCAGATCGATGCTGTCCCCGTACGGTTCGCCGTAGATGATCTCGTTGCCGTCACCGGTGCCGTTGTAGCCGGTGCACATCTCCACCCAGGCGCCACCGTACTGGTTGTTCACCACGTAGTGGTTGCCGTACTGGTTGCTCAGGTTGTGCGCCCCGTATGACCAGTAGATACCGCCGCTCTCGATCCCGGAGTCCGGGCTACCGTTGTTGTAGATGCATACGGCTCCGTAAGGGCATCCGTCGTAGGAGCCGCTCGCGGATGCCGACCCGGAAGTGGCAGCGATGACCAACCCCGCTGCCGCGATGGCCGGTACGGCCATTCTCAAGAACCTGCTCACAATCTCCGGTTCCTCCTGTCCCCCTGGCCGTGCGTGCTTGGCACCTCAACGTAGAAGCCGCAAGACGGCAACCGCCAAGACTTCGAACACCGTTGAAACATCGAGCGAGGCGGCGCTCAAAGCGCTGGCAGTCAGGGATACGGATCACCGTCGGCCGGTGACTCGCGCTGCGCTGTATTGGTACAGACCGTGTACTCGAACCGGAAGGGGGCGCCCACAGAGCCGGCGCCCGCCTCGCTCGTCAGCCGGGGAAGTGGCTGTCGGGGCGTATATCGGTGGGGTGATGCAGGGGAATCTGCCACCCTCATCGGATGGGTGCATTGGATGCAGTGGCAGGCAGGGTTGCCGGCGGGGCCACCGTGGCGTTCCGGCCCAGCGGCTCCTCGATGGTCCCGCTGATACGCAGTCGGCAGCAGGTGGTCGTCGCGCCGGTCGATCCGACGAAGTTGCAGGTCGGGGACATTGTCCTCGCCCGTGTCGCCGGGACGGTCTACCTGCACTTGGTGTCGTCCGTGGACCTCGCCAGGAAGCGGGTCCAGATCAGCAACAACCGTGGCCGCGTCAACGGCTGGACCAGCCACGAACGTGTCGTTGGCATCTGCATAGCGGTCGACGGCGTCCCCCGGTCAGGTGTCGAGGGCAAAACGCTCACGGCCGATTCCAAGGACTCCTGCTGAACACCGCGCTCCAGCGGCATCGGGCCGCGAAGCCATGCAGGTGGCCGAACGAGTGAGCTTCGTGGTGACCCGGCGGAACCTGACGCGGCACCAGACCGACCACGCCGTGGAGGCCGGTCAGCTCGCTGTCAGGCCCGCATGGCACCATGCCCCCTCAGCCACAACACCCATGGGGGACACATGCGCACCCGCGTCACCGTCACACTTGCCGCCGTCCTGCTCACCGCACTGGCCGCCTGCGACTCGTCGAGCGATGACAAGGCCGACCCCCCAAGCAGCAGTCCCACGAAGGTCGCCGAGACGCCGACCACCACTCCGAGACGGGCCGATGCCACCGATTTGGAGCGCGTCGCGGACACCTACACGAACCTCTACTTCGGAGGGGACGGCAAGGGCGCCTACGTCTTCCTGTCGAAGCGTTGCCGGACCAAGGCGGACGAGGCCGTGTACGTGGCCACCGTGGAGCAGGCTGCGAAGGACTACGGGCCCGACCACCCGGCGATGAACGTGCACGCCACCGTGTCAGGGGACATGGGCCGCGTCTCGTACAAGGTGAAGGGGCTGCCGAAATTCGATCAGGAGCGGCAGCCGTGGACACTTGAGGGCGGCGACTGGAAATACGACACCTGCTGATCCTCGACGGACGCGCGGCTCCCGTCGACCGACATCGGCGGGGGCTGAGTCAAGCCCCGCGAGTTGCAGGCCCAAGATCCTGCCGCGCCCGAAGGTTCTTCCGGTGCGACCTCATATCGGGATCGAATCGTCCGTGGCACCAGCACCAGCAGCTGTTCATCACATCAGGGGATCCCCGAACTGTTCGAGGAGCACGTCGACCGGCATCTGGTCCGCGGGACCGGGCGCGGCGTCGTGCAGCATCTGCTCCGCCCAGATGACCTTGCCGTGGGACGTGTACCGCGTCCCCCACCGCTGTGCGAACTGCGCCACGAGGAACAGCCCTCGCCCGCCCTCGTCCGTCATCGCCGCCCGCCGTAGCCGCGGAGAGGTGCTGGAGCCGTCCGACACCTCGCAGATCAGACTGCGTCCGTGCAGCAGGCGTACCTTGACAGGGGGCGATCCGTAACGGATCGCGTTGGTGACCAGCTCGCTGAGGATCAGCTCGGTGGTGTACGCGGTCTCCTCCAGCCCCCATCCGCTCAGAACCGTCCTGCACTCGGCCCGCACCGAGGGCACCACAGCCGTGTCCGGGGGCACGTCCCACTCGGCCACCGACGAGGACGGGATCCGCCGGGTCCGCGCCGCCAGCAGCGCGATGTCGTCCGAGAGACGGGCCGGCTTCAACGCTTCGAGCACCGCCCGGCAGGTCTCCTCCGGAGTGCGCTGCCCGGCCCCGGCTCCGCCCAGCACCCGGCGCAGCCCCTCGAGACCGGCGTCGATGTCGCGGTCGGCGTTCTTGAGCAGCCCGTCGGTGTAAAGGATCAGCTGGGAGCCCTCCGCCAGGTGCACGTCGGCGGTTTCGAAGGGGTAGCCCCCGAGGCCGAACGGGGGCGAGGCCGGCACGTCGGGGCAGACGATGGTCCCGTCCGGGTTCACCACCACGGGGCCGGGATGCCCCGCACGGGCCATCGTGCAGATCCCTGCCACCGGGTCGTAGATCGCATAGAGGCAGGTCGCTCCGGTCAGCCCTGCCCCCTCCTGGTCGTCGGGGGCAGCGCCGGAGTCGTCCTCGTCGTCCAGGCGGACGACCAGATCGTCCAGCTTCCCGAGGACTTCGTCGACGGGGAGGTCCAGCGTGGCGAAGTTGTGCACGGCGATGCGCAGTCGGCCCATCGTCGCCGAGGCGTGCAGCCCGTGGCCGACGACATCGCCTATCACCAGTGCGACACGTCCGCCGGGCAGCGGAATGACGTCGAACCAGTCCCCACCCACTCCCGCCTCCGAAGGCAGGTACCGCCAGGCCACTTCCAGGGCGTCCTGCTCCGGCTGTCCCTGCGGCAGCAGACTGCGTTGCAGGGTCACCGTCATCGCGTGCTCGCGGGTGAACCTCCGGGCGTTGTCGATGGCCACCGCCGCCCGCGCGCCCAGTTCCTCCGCGAAGGCCACGTCCTCCGGCTCGAACGCCGGCGAGCCCTGCGTCCGGTAGAAGTGCGCGAGGCCCAGGGGCACCCCCCGTGCCCGCAGCGGCATGGTCACCAGGGAGTGCAACCCGAGCTCCAGCGCCCTTCGAGTACGCTCCGGATCCTGTTCCTGCCAGCCGGCGGCCTGCCGCAGGTCCGCCTCCAGGACGCCCCGGCTCTGTTCCAGCGCCAGCATCTGCGGAGTGTCGGGCGAGAAGGTGATCACCTCACCGAGCCGGTACACCGGCAGCAGCCGCTGATCGCCGCTGATCGCGGACCGCAGCAGGTGGCGCCAGCCCTCCGTCGTCGGTTCAGAGCCGCGCACCACCGAGTCCAGCAGATCCACCGCGACGACGTCGGCGAACCGGGGCACCGCGACGTCGGCCAGCTCCTGGGCCGTGCGCTCCACATCCAGCGTCGTCCCGATCCGCATCCCCGCCTCGTACAGCAGCTTCAGCTGCCCCAGCGCCCCCTCGGCCCGCCCCGACACCACCGCCAGCTCCGTGGTGTCCCGCAACGTCACCACGCTGCCCGCATGGTCGGCCTCCGGGAACGTCGGCCGCTTGTTCACCGCCAGCAACCGGTCGTTGGCGAGGTACACCTCGTCGGTGACCTCCTCCGGGGAAGCGAGCACGCGCGCCATCTGATCGGGAAGCCCCAGCTCCCGCACGTGCCGCCCCTGTGCGTCCGCCGGCAGACCCAGCAGCCGCTTCGCCTCGTCGTTGGCCAGCAGCAGCCGCCGGTCCTCGCCGGTGATCAGCACCCCCTCCCGCACCGCGTGCAACACGGCCTGGTGGTGCTCGTACAGTCGCGCCAGCTCCGCCGGGGCCAGCCCATGAGTCTGCCGCAGCAGCCGCCGGGACACCGCGATCGTCCCCGCCGCGGCCAGCACCAGCATGATCGCGCCGACGCCCAGGACGATCGGAAGTTGCGGCATCCACAGTTGGGACACGTTCTTGACGGTTTTCCCCGCGGAGACCAGGCCGACGACCGTGCCGCGCGCGTCGGTCACCGGGACGATCGCTTGGATGTCCGTCCCCTTGCCCGCCGGCAGAGGGGGACCGCCCGCCTGTTCGATGACGGTGCGCCCTTCGAGTGCCGGCTGGATGGTGCCGACGAATTTCTTCCCGATCTCCGCAGGGTAGGGATAGGTGTACCGGATTCCGTCCGTGTTCATGACGACGATGAAGTCCATGCCCGCCCGTTTGCGGGCCTCCTCGGCTCGCGGTTGCAGCACGGCGGTCGGGTCCGGGCTGCGCAGCGCCAGGCTCACACCGGGGGCGCTGGCGAACGACTGGGCGGCCACCACCGACTCCCGCCGCCCCTGTCGTACTGCGTCGCGTGCCGCCTGCAGCATGATGCTCGCCACTGCTACCAGCACCAGCAGCACCACGATCGTGCTCTGGAGGAGGAAGACCTGCCCGGCCGCGGTGCGCGGACTCAGTACGGACAGGCGCCCCGTCCGTCGGCCACCGGTGGGCGGAGGACGTGAGGTCCGCAATCGGCTGAGACATCCCGGCATACACTCTTGATAACACCGCTGCGCGGACTGGGGATGACTTACGACCCCCGTCCGGCGAGGCGAATCCGCGGCGAGACGAGCAGTCGGAATGGCGAGCCGGGGGACAGCGCCGCGGAGTGCCGGGTGAGGGGGCCGACGGCGCTCATGGGCAATGAGTCGCGTCTTCCATCCGAGCTCGATGCCAGTTTCTTGTCGTTATGATGCATTTTGTGATCGGGTCTGGGCGGCTGTGGCGTCGGCATCCTCTCCGCGGCGGCCGGTGGGAAGCGGCCACGCTGTCACCGGTGATCCTCACCGCCGTGATCGCCGTTCTGGCGTTCTCCACCCCACGGCAAATCGCCTTCAGCCGTCTCCTTCCCACCGCTCCCGCCCTCGCCGCCGCCATGTGGCCCGTGCTTCCCACGCTCCTGCTCGGACTGTTCTGCCTACTGACCATGATCGGTCTCAGCTTCGTCTACACCGATCTGGGAACGCCCTACACGGCGGCAGCCATCGTCGCGGTCACCCTGGCGGCCGCCTACGCCAGCCATGTCCGGCTGCAGCGCGAGGAGACGCTGTTCCACGTCCGGCTGGTCGCCGAGGCCGCCCAGGAGGTGCTGCTGCGCCCCCTGCCGCGCCGCATGAACAACATCGAGATCGAGGCCCTGTACCTGGCGGCCCAGGAGGAGGCCCGGATCGGCGGCGACTTCTACGAGGCCGCCGACACCCCGTACGGGATCCGGCTGCTCATCGGCGACGTACGCGGCAAGGGCCTGTCCGCGGTCGGAGCGGCCTCCGCGCTGATCAGCTGCTTCAGGGAAGCCGCATACGACGAGCCCGACCTGAGCGGCATCATTCACCGCCTGGAGGTCACCATCAGTCGTCACAGTGCCGCGTTCCCCCTCCTGGACCGGCCGGAGCACTTCGCCACCGCCCTCATCACCGAGATCCCGCAGGACGGCGGCCAGGTCAGACTGCTCAGCTGCGGGCACCCGCCACCCCTGCTCGTCCACCAGGGCAAGACCCGGCTGCTGGAGGCCACCACTCCCTCGCCGCCGCTCAACCTGACGACGCTCGTCGGCGAGCACCACCGCGTGGACACCTTCGACTTCACCCCCGGCGACCAGATGCTCCTCTACACCGACGGGGTGACGGAGGCCCGCGACCGCACCGGCACGTTCTTCCCTCTGCCGGACTGGACGCAGCAGCAGGGTCAGATGCCGCCCCGCGAGCTGCTCGACCGGCTCCACGCGGCCCTGCTCCACTACAGCGGCGGAAAGCTCGACGACGACGTCGCCGCGCTTGTCGTACGCTGCCCGGACGCCTGGGCCGGGAAGTACCGCGCGTAGCCGTGACGGCGGCCGCGAACCGGCCTGCGAGGGCGACCGGTGACGGGTTGCCGCGCGGCACGACGGCTGCCGGGCACGTGCGGCATGAGAGGAACCTTCCGTAGCGGTGCGGCATCGCCCCGTCCGGCGGCGCGCACACCGACCACACCAGCGCCCAGCCCCCGACCAAAATAACGCCCGGGGCGGCGCATCGTGGCGCTGGTCGGCCGTGGTGATCGGGCACCCCAAGGGCATGTGATGGTGTTTCGGCTCAGCTGACCGGTGGGTTCTTTCGTTGCCGGCCGGCGGGCACACTGCGTGCACGGTCACACCGTTCCTTCCTCCTGATGCGCTCTGCTGCGCCGCACTGCGAGCACGGCTGAGATCGCGGTCAGGGCGAGGATGGCCACGACGGGGCCCGCCAGCGTGAGCATGTGCTGGAGGGAGGAGGCGGCCGCGTATCCGACTGCTGCCTCCGTGCTCGCCCAGACGCCCGCCGCGGTGACGCTGTAGGGCGCGATGCGGTGGTACGGCAGATGGGCGGCGCCCGCACAGTGGGGGGCAAGGGTGCGGACCACGGGGATGAAACGGGCAAGGAAGACGGCGCGGCCGCCGTGGCGGGCCATCAGCGTCTCCGCGCGTGACCAGACGGCCGGCGGAATGCGCCGGCCCGCCGGGCCGGTGCGGAGCCGGTCGGCGAGGAACCGGCCGGTGCGATGGGCGAGGAAGTCACCCGCCACGACGGCGCCGGCCGCCGCGGCGATGATCAGGAGCAGGCTGATGTGCCCGGTCCGGGCGAGTGCGCCCGCCGTCAGCAGCAGGGTCAGTGTGGGGATGAACGCGCCCACCAGCAGGACCGATTCGGTCAGCACCGCCGTGGCCACGACCGCGTAGACCGCGACCGGCGGAAGGTGGCCGAGGAGGTCGCAGATCGCGTTCACCGTCGTGCCCCGGCGAGACGCTGCTCGGGGGAATCCGCGGGCACGAGGGGGCGGCGCAGGTGCCAGACATGCGCGGGGGGCAGGTTGGCCCAGACCGTCCAGCGGCCGGTGGCGTAAGCGCGCTGGTATGCGGCCATGACCTCGTCGACCGCGGCGTGACGGCGGGCTTCGACTCGGGAAGCGGTCAGGGCACGCGCCCTGCGGGTGCCGACGTAGGCGAAGTAGGTGAGCGTGCCGCCAGGATGCAGCAGGTCCATGTAGCGGGCCATGATCCGCTCTACCTGGTCGGGTGCGAAGTTGGTCAGGGGCAGGCCGGAGACGATGACGTCGTAGCGCTGGTCGGTGTCGAGCTGCTCGACGAACATCTCGTGCACACTTACCCTTCCCGGCACGTCGGCCAGGTCCGGGTGCGTGGTGACGAGGCGGCGCAGCTGGGCGGCGAAGCGGGGATTGGCCTCCACGATGTCCAGGCGGCTGCCGCCGGACAGGTGGGGGATCAGGGCCCGAGTGACCGGGCCGGTGCCTGCGCCGACTTCCAGGACGGCCAGCGGACGGGACGCCTGGGTCCGCACGGGATCGGTCAGGGCGCGGGCCAGGGCATTGCCGCTGGGGGCGATCGCGCCGGTGGTGCGCAGATCACGGGCTGCTTCGATCAGAAACATCCAGCCTTCGGCTTCGCGTTGCGCCAGGACACGTTGGTGGGAGGTGGTCCAGTCATCCATGCCCATGACGCTAGGAATCGCCGCCCAGCGGCAGATCCGCCGTTCTTCGACGGCTTCCCCCGACGAAAGTAGGGGGTGGGCGTCGCCGATCGTCGAGGGACGGCAGGTGGGTGCCTGCTTAGGATGCTGACGGTGAACAGCAGCAAGATCCAGGCGAGGGTGGTGGCCCTAGGGCGCGGCGCGACCGTGACGTTCTTCGCCGCCGTCGCCGCAGTGAACGGCGCGCAGCAGATCAGCGATGGCAGATATGCGATTCCCATCGGTGCCTCGGCCGTGGCGTGCGCGGTGGTGCTGCTCGTGCCGCGGCTGCGCTGGCCCGTCGCACCCATCGTGGTCACCGCGGTCACCGCGTGGTGGGGATGGATTGGCACGCTGCTGCTGGCTCTTGTCCTGTACGACCTGGCCGTGGCCCGCAGGACGCGGGCGGCGATCGTCTGCGTCGCCGCCGCACTGGGCGCCAACCTCGCCGGCTATCCGCCGGCTCGGCTGTGGGGACATCAGGGGTACGTCACCGCGCTGTTCCTGTGGGCCTTCGCTTATGTCGTCGGCATGTGGATCGGCAGCCGCCGGCGTCTGGTGCGCGCGCTGGCCGCGGACGTGGAGCACCTGCGCGTCGAGGCGCAGCTGCGCGAGGAAGCCGCTCGGGTCGCGGAACGGTCCCGGATCGCGGCGGAGATGCACGACGTCCTCGCCCACCGGCTCAGCCTGATCGCCCTGCACACGGGCGTGCTGGCCACCCGCAGCGACGCTCTGCCCGTGCCGGTGGCCGAACGACTGGCCCTGTTGCGGGGCGCCTCCACGGAAGCGCTCGCCGACCTGCGGGACGTGCTCGGTGTGCTGCGTGCTCCGGGTGCCGCGCCGAACACTGCCGGCGTTGTGCCCGCGCCGGTGCCCGGCGACGTCCAGCAATTGGTGGACGACGCCCGCGCCGCCTCCCAGCCCGTTGCCCTCACGATCCACGGCCGACCGGAGGACGCGCCCACCACCCACCGCCTGGCGGTGTACCGCATCGCGCAGGAAGCCCTGACCAACGCCCGCAAACACGCCGACGGCACCCTGGTGACCATGACGGTCGACTACCGGTCGCCGGCCACCCTGGTGGAGGTCACCAACCCCGCCGGTGCTCCCGGGCAAGCGGCCGCAGTCGGCTCCGGCTACGGGCTCGTCGGCCTGCGCGAACGCGTCAGCGCGCTCGGTGGCCATCTGCACGCGGGACCGGCCGGCGCCGGCTCCTGGCGCCTGGCCGCCCGCATTCCCCACCCGGCCGGTACACAAGAGAACGGCACGCCCGCATGATCCGCGCAATGATCGTCGACGACGACGCCCTGGTCCGCCTCGGCCTGGCCGACCTCCTCGACAGCGACCCGGAGATCGAGCTCGTCGCCCAGGCAGCCGACGGCCTCCAGGCCATCGAGCAGGCCGGCGCCCACCGCATCGACGTGGCCCTCGTCGACGTGCGCATGCCCCACATGGACGGCATCACCGCCACCGCCAGGCTGAGGGCGCTGCCCCACCCGCCGAAGGTCATCACCCTGACCACCTTCGACCTCGACCAGTACGTCTACGACGCCCTCGGCGCCGGAGCCGACGGCTTCCTCCTCAAGGACACCGACCCGGCCGAGATCCTGCGCGCCGTCCACCTGGTGGCCGCCGGTTCCGCGATGCTCCACCCCACAGCGGCCCGCCGCCTCATCGACCGCTACCACGCCACCACCCGGCCCCAGGCGGTCCAGGCCCAGGCCCGCATCGACCGGCTCACCCCACGCGAGCGCGACGTACTCGCGCTCCTCGCCCGCGGCGAGACCAACGCCGAGATCGCCACCCGGCTCACCATGCGCGAGAGCACGGTCAAAGCCCACGTCAGCCGCATCCTGACCGCACTGGACGTCAGCAACCGCGTCCAAGCCGCCCTCGTGGCCCGCGACGCAGACCTCACCACATGAGCCGGCCACGACGGTGAAGTCGGCCCCCCGGCGCAACGACACCCGCGTCGATCCGAATCCAGTCCGTATGCCCGACGGGGGTCCGGTCGGCCTGCACAGGCCGCTGGCCACCCTCCACTCCCGACGACCACTTCGGCCGCAACCTCGCCGCGCACGGCGGGACCTTCGTGGCCGGGGCGCCGTAACTCCACACAGGGCACAGGACACTAGTCGTTCCTCGTGAAGGTGCCCAGGCCGGTCGTGTCGAGGTTCTCGACCCGGACCTTGACGGCGCGTCCGCCGGACCCGACCGTGAACGTCACGCCGGACAAGTCGACGGCGTTTTCGCCGGTGGTGCGGTAGCTGAAGGTGTCACCGTCGTAGTGATGCAAGACGAAGCGTTGCTTCTTGGGCCCCAGTTGCATGGTGAGTTCGCCGCCCTGGGTGCTGACGGTCATCGGGCCGTAGTACTCATTGGCGTAGGTCCCGGTGTAGGCGCTGGTCGCCTTGGCCGGTGCGGGGGAGGCCGGAGGCTTGTCGTAGTCGACCGGTGAGCGTTCTCCTGCCGCCGCTTGCTTGATGATCGGTCCGAGGAACGTCAGCCAGTCGACGGTCGGCCCGCCGGTCTGCGCGGTGTCGAGGAACGTATTGGCGATCGCCTCTGGTACGCCGATGGGCTCGCCGTTGGTGAGCACGACGATGCCGAGCTTTTCCGAGGGCAACAGCGTGACGTTGGTGGCTGCGCCCAGCGCGAAGGCGCCGGAGTGGCTGAGCTTCAGCCTGCCCCGGTCGTCGTAGCCCACGTTCCAGCCGAGCCCGTAGAACCCGGCCCTGCCCGCGGGCGCGTGCGGCGGCTCGGAGACGATGTGGGGCAGGTGGGTCTCATCCAGCGCGTCGGCGTCGACGAGTTGCCGCCCCTCGAAGGAGCCGTTGCCCAGCTGCAGGCGCAGCCACTTCGTCATGTCCCGGACCGTGGAGCTGGCCCCGCCCGCCGGGCTCTGGGCATCCGCGTCGCGCACGTGCTCGGCACGCCAGGTGTCCCCGGTCTTCACATGCAACGAGGCCTTGTCGGCCGCCTTCTCGTAGTCGGCGAAGGAAGAGCTGGTGGAATTCATGCCGAGCGGCCGGTACAGCTTCTCGGCGGACAGCTTCTCCCAACTCGTCCCCGCAGCACCCGCGACGGCGACGGCGGCCTCGGTCAGCCCGAAGTTGGTGTACGCGTAGTGGGCGCGGAAGGGGGCGAGCGGTTGGTAGCGGAGGTGCTTCAGGACGTACGAGCGGTCGTAGCCGAGGTCCTCCAGAAGGTCTCCGGCGTGATCGGGCAGGCCGCTGCGATGCGAGAACAGGTCGGCCAGTGTGACATGGCGGGTGACCCAAGGATCCTTGAGGGCGAAGCCGGGGTCGTGCTTGACGACCGGGTCGTCCCAGGCGACGGTCTTCTCGCCCACCGCCGCGGCGACCACGGTGGACGCAAGGGGCTTGGAGGCCGAGGCGAGCTGGAAGACGGTGTCCGCCCCGACCCGGTCCTTCGTGCCTGCCTTCCGCACGCCGAACCCCTTCAGATACAGCACCTTGCCGTCGTGCACCACGCCCACGGCGACTCCGGGTACACCGGTGCGGCGCATGGCGTCCCGGACCACGCCGTCCAGCCGGCTCACCGCGGTCTCGACCTCGGCCCGGGTGAGCTGTGACGGTGGCTGGGCAGGTGGGACGGTGGGCAACGGTGACGTCTGGACGGCCGCACGGCCGACGGTGGCGGTGGCGGTGGTGTCGGCGTCGGCCCCGGTGCAGCCGACGGCCAGCGCCGCCACCAGGCCCAGTGCCGCGGCGGAGCGAAGGGGCCGGTGGCATGCGCTGTCGAGTGGGGGCATGCCTTCCATGGAAATCCCGCCACCGGTACCTGTCGCGCGATGGCGGACCGTTCGGATGATCCGTCCGGCACGATTGTCGCCGGGTGGGGGCACGTTCAGCAGGGCTTCGGAGTCGGGAGCGCCACACGCACGACCGGGACGCGCCCGGCTGGGCCCGGAGCGGAATGCGAGGGAGCGGCCCCGACTGCGGGGGAGACCTGCCGGGGGCGTGAGCGGTGACGGGCGGAGGGTGGTCGTCGACCTTCGCGCAGGTGCTGGGCAGCGGCGAACCTGTTGTTCTGGGCACAGCCCATCGTCCCTTGAGGGGGCTGGTTCCGTGGGCGGTCCGTGCCGAGGTGGGGCGCGAAGGCCCCCGGCCGGGTGTCATGGGATGTGCTTCGCCGGCTTGGTTGCGGCGTTCAGCAGGTAGTCCAGGGGACCGCGCCGGAAGAAGCGTGACCAGACGGCGGCGAACACGATCGCCCCGAGGACGTACATGAGCAGCGGCACCCAGGCCTGCTGGGTCCCTGTCCGGGCGGGGGGGGACAGCACGGACTGGGCGAGGAAGTGGCCGACATACGCGGTCAGGGACATGGTGCCCACGGCGATGACGGGGTTCGCCAGGCGGCGCGGTCGCGGCAGGCGGTCCAGCGCCACCGCCGCGCCCACGATCACGAGGATCGCCACTCCGACGCTGCCGATGATGTCGAAGGTGGTGCCACTGTGCGGCCCGGCCTTCAGGAGAAACGATGCGGACATCTCGGCGACCGACCCGCCGTCGGGCGGCATCGCACCCGAGCCGCTGGACGATGGCCCGTCTTCCGTGAGGCTCCGCAGTGCGTCCTTGCCGGCGAGCAGCAAGGACATGCCGTAGGCGGTCACGGTGAGGGTGGCGCCGAGCGCGGCCAGACGCCGTTGGACAGCGCCGGAGCACAGGTCGAGACGGCCCATCGCTATGCCCGCGATCACGAACGACATCCACGTGAGCGCCGGGTAGAAGCCGGTGAGCAGCAGATCGAGTATGCCCACCTCGCTGAGGCGGCGGAGCGGGTCGTAGGCGTTGATGCCCTGCTGGACCAGTTCTGTCAGCGGCGAGGTGAGGACGAATGCCAACTGTGGTTTGAGGAGGGCGAACGCGGCCGCGACGATCGCGAGGGTCCCGGCGCGCAGTTTCACCAGCGGGCAGGGCGAGGCGGAAGTACGCGCCGTAGAAGCCGAGGATGATCACTCCTCCGTACTCCATGGCCATCGCGGTGCCCAGAGCCAACAGGATGACGGCCCGGATCGCGATGCGGGCCCTCGCCTGCCGTCCGGCCAAGCCGGTTTCGGGTTCGCGGCGGCCGGCGATCAGCATCAGTGAGAATCCGGCGAGGGTGGCGAGCAGGACCGACGAGTGGCCGTCCGACATGTACCAGATCCGGCTCGCGACGCCGTGCGTGGCGGACAGAGGCGGGCCGATGTGCACCACGTACATGCCGAACACCGCCAGCGCGCGGGCCAGATCCACCCCGACGAGGCGTCCCGTCGAAACACCGGACGTGTCCGGCACGGCGGACTCGGGGGAGGTTCGGGGGTGTGGCGGTGAGGTCTCCTGCGGTGGCTGCGTCTGGGTCATACGGAGAATGTCGCGTGGACGTCAGGCGACGGCCCATCCGGCAGTCCTCGGTGACGCCCCCCGCCGGTCGGCGGGTATCGCCCGGCCGGCCGGCGAAGTCGTGTCCCGACCGGTCCCGTGCTACCGGAGGTGGATCCTTTTCAGCCGCCCGGCGGGGGTGGGACCGTCAGTTGCCGGATGGGCCGGAGGCGACCGGGCCTCAAGGCTGGAGGCATGACACAGCGTGCACGACACAAGGAGACCGGCACTTCCCTGGGGTCAGTGGCCGACGTGCCGGGTTCCGACGTCGCCTCCGGCAAGGGCGAGGTCCTGGAGTTCCTCGGCCTGACGCTGGCGGCTTGCGCCTTCGCCCTGATCGTCGCCCATCCCGAGGCCTGCGAAGCGTTGGTACACACCCTCGCCACGGGCGCAGGCCGACTTGCCCACTGACCGGCGCATCGCGCGAAGTGGGAGGCAGCGGCGGGCTCGGCGGACGAACTCGCCGTACAGCCGGCCTTTCTGGCTGTGCTCGGTGTCGGCGGCGCACGGGTGGCGTCGGGGCAGATCCCCGTGTCTACCCTCATTGCGTTCCTGCTGTACCTCTTCTCCTTGATCGAGCCGGTGTCCAGGCTGGTCGATGCCGTCTCGCACCACCAGGAGGGGGAAGCCGCGATCTCCCGGATCGAGCGGGTGGAACGCTTGGCGACGGAGCCGGCTGCCGGGCCGAAGGAGGCCCTGCCCCGGCAGGGTGCAGCGCTGCCGGGTCCGGCGTCGGTGCGCTTCAAGGATGTGAAACCGGCCGCGCTCGGCGATGGCCGGGTGCGTGCCGCGCGGCCACAGCGGCCACCGGTATGTGTCCTGGTCGTAGCCACGGTCGGTGAAGAGCATGTCGGGCCGTCTGCTGGGCCGGCCGCTCCCCGGCTGTGCGGTCGACCGGGAAACAAATCGGACCCCTCTTCGGTGTGTTGGCAGCAGGGGTTGCCGACGAGCGTGAGATGCGGCCTGCCGATGGGCGGCGGCGAAGTGTTTGGTTCAGACCTATGGGCATGGACATGAACACGATTTAGACTTCTGATTCGAGCACAGCAGGCACTCCGACCCCCACGAGCTGTACACGAGGAAGGCCTCTGCATGACCGGATTCAGCGCGCACACGGGCTCGGCTCGCACCGTCTCGAAACTTCTGGCCCTGTTGATCGTGGTCGCCGGCCTCCTGGTCGGCCCGGCATACCGGGCGCAAGCAGCCACCCCGTTCAAGGTGTTGGCCTTCTACGACGGTACGTACGACGCGGCGCACATCAGCTTCGACCACGAGGCCAACGCGTGGTTTCCGCAGGCGGGAACGCAGGCGGGGTTCACCTATACCGCCACCACGGACTGGGGTCGACTCAACGCGAGCGACCTCGCCTCGTATCAGGTGGTCATGTTCCTGGACGACTACCCGCACACCGCATCCCAACAGCAGGCCTTCCAGGCCTACATGGCTGGTGGTGGCGGATTCGTCGGCTTCCACGTCTCGGCCTTCAACGACGACACCAGCGACTGGCCCTGGTATCACAACACTTTCCTCGGCACCGGCACGTTCAAGAGCAACACATGGGGCCCCACCTCCGAGACGCTGCGCATAGAGGACGCCTCCCACGCGGCGACCGCGGGCCTGCCCGCCACGATCACCTCGTCGGTCAGCGAGTGGTACAGCTGGTCCAGCGACCTACGCAGCAACCCTGCCATCGACATCCTGGCGTCCATGGACCAGTCCACGTTCCCCATCGGCACCGACCCCGACCAGACCTGGTACAGCGGCTCCTATCCGATCGTCTGGACCAACCGCAACTACCGCATGGTCTACAACAACTTCGGTCACAATGCGATGGATTACGCGACCAACACCGCCCTGTCGTCGACCTTCGCCAGCGCCCAGCAAAATCAGCTTCTGCTTCAGGAGATCAAGTGGGCGGCAGGGCAGGCGGGTCCGGTCACCCCACCGCACACCGCGACGGGAGCCATCCGCGGCATCGGCGGCACATGCGTCGACGTAGCCGGTGGGACCACTGCCAACGGCACAGCGGTACAGCTCTATGACTGCAACGGGACCGGCGCCCAGACCTGGACGGTGACCGGCTCGGGCACTTTGACCGCGTTCGGCAAATGCATGGACGTCATGGCCGCCGGAACAGCGAACGGCACCAAGGTCCAGTTGTACGACTGCAACGGCACCGGCTCGCAAATCTGGCAGCCAGGAGCGAATGGGGCTCTGGTCAATCCGCAGTCCGGTAAGTGCCTCGACGCTACAGGGCAGAGTTCGGTGAATGGCACGCGACTGCAGATCTGGTCCTGCACCGGGGCGGCCAACCAGTATTGGGCGCTGCCTTCGTAGGCGGCCCTCGGAAGGGCGTCTCACGAGGCGCCCCGACGGCTTGCGATGGTCGGCATCTGGGCGCGGCATCTGTCACTCCTGCGGCACCCACAACGGGTGCGGTGAGCTGCGACACGGCAGTTGGCACTGTCACGCGGCCGGAACCGCCGTGGGGGACGGACCTCGACGGTGAGTGGACCATGCAGAGGTCCTGGGGAATCGGGCATATGAGCCAGGGGTGATGGCCCTTGGTTTGGCCGGTCAGGGCCCTTCCGCGCAATCAGACTCGTGGCAGGGAGCGCTCCAACGGAGCACTGACCGTGGTGGCCCTCGCCGTCGAGGCCGGTGTCCCTCGTAACGCCCCTCACCCAGCGCCATCTCGACCTGAAGAACGAGTTCTCCGCCAAGGTCAAGGATCGCGGACGGCGCACGGACGCCGAGATCCGGCTCCGCAAACAGGTTGTGCGCCTCAAGGAGCTTCATGAGAAGGACAAGCCGAGCTCGAACAGCTCCGCGCCGACGTTGAAGGGCTGCTGCGAGCGTGGTCAACCAACTGGTGTTGGAAAACCGGCAGTTGCGCGATGGGCTGTCCGCTCCCGATCCGGTCGTCCGTGCTCTTCCCGTTCACCGCGCACGGCCCCGGCCAGGCTGAGGCCGTAATGCGGTCCGGCCGCCCCGGCACGGCGATGAGGCCGTGCCGCAATCGGCCTTGTGGTCGTCGGGTCAGGTGATCGTGAACAGTGACGGCCCGGGGGCGTCGTGCAGCCTGACCATCGCTGCCCCGCAGGTGCGCGCAGACGCCGGCGGCGCGACCAGGATCGCGGCGACCCCCTCCCTTGCGGCGATCGTCACCCTTGCCGGGACCCGCCGGGACAGGTCAGTCAGGCAGCACCTTTTGAGCCCTTCACCGCGGAGCCCGGCTGCGGTCCTCAAGGTCCGGGCTGCTGCTGACTCCTAGAGATCAGACGGTTGCGCCGGACGGGAGCCCAGGCGGAGCCGCCGCCTGGTTGGAAGGAGACGAGCCGTGACATTCTTCAGCGTCGTGGCCGGATTGATCGCCGGTGGGATGACCCTGCCGACCACTCGGCTTCGTGAGCGCTACCGGCACGGAAGAGTGCTCAAGGTCAGCGGGGAGCTGCCCGGGGGCTGGGCAGGATGACGCTATTGGGGATCTGCGAGCCAGTCATCGAAGGTGGTCGGCGCGATGCGGGCGTCCTTGCCGGGCAGGAGGACGTCGCCTGCCATCTCCGGACCGAGCAGCGATGACCAGGTGGGCACCAGCTTGACCGCGTGTCCGCGCGCGTCATTGGTGCGCCGGGCCATGTCGACCAGGTCCTGCGGTTCCGGGCCGGCGACGTCGCGGTAGCGCCCCTGCGGTGCGCCCGTGGCGATCTCGGCGAGGATGCCGGCGACATCCGCGGGGGCGATCGGCTGGACGAGCAGCGGCGGGATGGTGGCGACGCCGTCGTGTTCGGTCCAGCTCGTCACCGTTGCGGCGAAGTCGTGGAACTGCGTGAAAGGAACGATCGTCCACGGTGTCGGGCCCTCGGCCACGAGGCGCTCCTGCTCGCGTTTGCCGGCGTAGTGGGCGTTGCCGTCCACCCGGTCGATGCCGACGATCGAGAGCAGCACGTGGTGACGGACACCGGCTCGCTCCTCGGCGGCGAGCAGGTTAGAGGTGGCGGCGCCGAAGAAGGCCACCGCCTCCTCCCGGTCGGCTGTCTCGTGGCTTGTGGCGTCCACGACGGCGTCGACGCCGATCAGTGCGGTGTCGAGGCCGTCCCCGCTGATCAGGTCGATGCCGTGCGAGCGGCTGATCCGTACGACGTCGTGTGCGGCCTGCTCAAGAACGGCGACGGTGCGGGCTCCGATGTTCCCGGTTGCTCCGGCGACTGCGATGCGCATGGTGAGTGCTCCTCCGGTGTGTGCGATGCCTCTCAGCGTCCCCCGCTGTAGGCATCCGCGGGATGGGCGGTCTTGCCCTTTCCATGATAAGAGCATATGCTCGTATTGCCAAGGGGGGCTCTCCGAGGCCCCTTCTCTCTCCGGCGATTCCCCGTCAAAAGGTTGTGCTATGACTCTCTCCACTGGAACGGCCGCCGAGCGTGAGCGGCAGCGTCCCGCAGCGGCGGAGTAGACCCCCGATCCGAACCGGGGGGCTCACCGGCCGCCCGTGAAGAAATGGCTCCAGCCGGTGCTGATCTCGCTGATCGTCGTGGCCGCCTTCATCGCGTGCTACGTCGGTCTCCAGCGGGACCCGCAGCCCCACCGGGTGCCCATCGCCGTCACGGGGCCGAGCCTGCCGGGCGAGATACAGCGGGCCCTGGGTGACGCCGTCGAGGTCCACCCCGCCGCGGACGCCGCGACGGCACGTCACGCGCTGGAGCGGCACGACGTGGTGGCGGTGCTCGATGCCGCAGCCCCGGGCCATCTGAACCTGCAGATCGCCGGCGCCGCCGGTGTGTCCACCACGTCGGCCGTGAGCCAGCTCGTCGACGCCTACGCCCAGGGCGCCGGCGCGCACGTAACCACCGTGGACGTGGTCCCGCTGGCCGAGCACGACGCCCGCGGCCTGGCCGGCTTCTACGTGGCCTTCGGCGTGAGCCTGGCCGGTTTCGTTCTGGGCTCCAACGTCCTGGGGCTGGCCGGTGTCATGCGTCTCCGGCACCGGTACTTCCTGCTCGCTGGAGCATCCGCCGCCATCGGCACCGTAGGCGCGATCGTCGTCGGACCCGTCCTGGGCGCCGCCCCGGCCCCACTGGTGCCGCTGGTCTTCGTGCTGGCCCTGCTCGCGGCCGCGACGGCGTTCACGACCAAGCTCCTGGGCGCCTTCCTGGGGCCGATCGGGCTGCCGATCACCACACTGGTGCTGCTGACCGTCGGCAACGCCACGAGCGGTGCGGTCATCGGAGCCGACCTGCTGCCCTCCGGGGCCCGTGCGGTCTCCGCCCTGCTGCCGCCGGGAGCGGCTGTCCGCGGCATCGCCGATCTCAGCTACTACAACGGCTCGCACCTCGCCGGTCCCGTCCTCACCCTGGCTCTGTGGGCGATCGCCGCGGGATTCCTGCTGAGCCTGCACCCCCGCTTGATGCGGCGCCGGGCAGCCGTCGCGTGACCGCTGCGACAGACCCCGCAGCTGCTGTTCCTGCCGCTCTGTCGTTCCGGCACTCTGCCGTTCCTGGCGGGCAAGACTCCCGGCAAGAACGGCGGCCGACGACCGGTCCTCCCGCCGACTGCGGGGAACGGCACGACCGGTCGGAATCGTCACGCAGAAGCTCCTGGTGGCAGAACGACGCCGCCAGGAAGGCCGCTTCCGACCCTGCCCCGGGCAGAGCGGATGCCATCGAGCGCGGCGAGAGCGCCGCGAAGAGGAGACGCTGAAATGGAACACGAACGCACCGCCGCCGACCCGGCGCAGCGGCAGCGCAGCCTGCGGTTCTCCAAGCTGCCCGAGCGCGTCCGGCCGGAGGACACGGTGGAAGAGCGACCGGCCGTTCCTCACGACACCCTGAGCGGCGCCTACAACCCGGACTGGTGGCTCATACGCATGGGCGGCCTGTGAGCCGCCGCCCCGGCCGGCCTGGGCGGGTTCCGCCCGCCCGTGCCACCGCGAACCGGTGTCACCCCCGGCCGGGATCCTCAATCTTCCGCAGTACTGCGCCGCCCTTCGCGCGCCGTACGAATCCCGAGAGGAGTCCTTGTGAAGTACCGGAAGACCCTTGTCCAGTTGACGTCGATCGCGGCCGCCGGAGCGGTCGCGATCGGATGCTTCCTCCACCTGTTCTAGGCGGAGCCCGCCAGCAGGAGGGCCGCTGTCTACTCCGCCCAGGGGTCGAATCCGGTGCCGAGGACGTCCTCGAGAGCGGCGCGCAGTCGTGCCGCCTTGTCCTGGCCGAAGCTCTCCTCGAACTCGGACTGCACGGTGCGCCAGTAGGGGAGTGCGGCCTTCATCCGGGCGAGGCCGTCCGGGGTGAGGGTGACGATGCGGGCGCGGCGGTCTGCCGGTGACGGTTCGACGGTGACGAGGCCTTCCCGGGCGAGTGGTTTGAGATTGCTGGCCAAGGTGGTGCGGTCCATGGCGATCATCTCGGCGAGGCTGCTGATGGTGATCTGCTCGCGGGTGCTCAGCTTCTGGAGGATGCTGAACTGCGTGGCGCGCAGGTCCGTCGGGGCGAGCGCCTTGTCGTAGGTGGCGCTGAGGTACCGGGCTGCCTTGCGCAGAGCCAGGTTGTTGCAGGAACTGCTGTTGTCCCTCTCGGTGCCGGCCATGCTTTCCTCCAGATGCGGGATCAAGGTACGAGTATATGCACCTAACCGCTGGAGGTGCTACGAGGAGGCGGTCGCACCCCATCGGTGCGGCAAGAGGCGGCGCCTCGCCGGTTCGGCCGCGGTGACCGTTTCGCCGGGGCGTAGGCCCGAAAGGCGCCGGAGTGGCTTTCGGGGGCGGCGGCCCGGCTGCCGGAAGCGCAGTTCATCGCATCGTGCGCAGCCGCAGCCCCCGAAGGGAGATCTCTTGCACTTCCGCGATTAGGAGCATATGCTCCTAATGTCAGGGAGGAAGCCTCTCGAATCCCTTCCCTGCTTCTCCCGCGACAGTCAAGGAGGCGCCGCCGGTACGGCCGCGCCCCACCGACCGCGGATGCGATTTCGATCTTCGCCCAGTCACAAGGAAAAGGGAGACAAACCCATGACTGCCAGTAACCCCGTTCTCATCACAGGCGCGGGCGGCGTGGGCCGTAGCGTCCTCGAGAAGCTGCGCGCACGGGACGTACCGGTGCGTGTCATGGTCCGTCGGGACGACGACCGCGCCGCGCAGTTGCGGGCACTCGGGGCTGAGGTCGTCCTCGGTGACCTCACACGACCCGAGACCGTCGCGGTCGCTCTGGAAGGCGTACGAAGTATGTACTTCGCCATGCCCGTATCACCGGATCACCTGCTCGCGGCGACCATCGTGGCGAGCGTCGCGCGGGAGTACGGCGGGCTGGACGCACTGGTGGACATGTCGCAGATGACCGTGTCGCAGATGACCGCCACCAGCACCGCGGAGTCCCGCCAGCAGCGGCTGCACTGGCTTGCGGAGCAGGTGTTCGACTGGTCAGGTCTGCCGGTGGTTCATATCCGGCCCACGTCGTTCCTGGACAACCCGCTGTTCACCACGCTTCCGGCGCAGACGGTCCCCAAGAGGGGCACGATCGAGCTGCCGTTCGGAACCGGGCGTACCTCGCCGATCGCCGTGGACGACGTCGCCAGGGTGGTCGCCACCGTGCTGCACGATCCCGCCCCCCACGCGGGTCACGTCTACGAACTGACCGGCCCGCGCACGGTCGACATGACCGAGATGGCCGAGGCCTTCTCCAAGGCACTGGGCCGGCCGATCTCCTACGTGGACGTCCCCCTGGAGCAGTGGCGGAACGAGGTGCTCTCCACGATCGGTCTGCCGTCCCACATCGAGCAGCACATCGTCACCATGTGCCGCCTGCATCAGCAGAACCGCTACGACCGGGCGTCGGACGCCGTCGAGCGCCTGACCGGCGCTCCCGCCTCGACGATCGAGGACTTCGTCGCGGCACGCAAGGACTTCTACCTCGCCTGACCCTTCCCGATGGCTCGCCGCACGCGGCGTGGCGAGCACCAGGAGGATCCCCCTGCGTCCCGCACTGGTGTGGGACACCGACAACGAAAGTGATCAAACCAATGAACATGAAACTCGAGCTTCTCGTCCTGCCGGTCTCGGACGTCGACCGTTCCAGGGCCTTCTACGAGAAGGCCGGATTCCGCCTCGACCTCGCCCAGGACGTCACGGACGACTACCGCGTCGTCCACCTCACGCCGCCCGGGTCCGAGTCGTCGATCATCTTCGGACAGGGCCTCACCACGGCCGCGCCCGGGTCGGCCCAGGGGCTGTACCTCGTCGTCGAGGACATAGAAGAGGCCCGCGCGGACCTGGTCGGCCGTGGAATCGAGGTGAGCGAGGTGTTCCACGACGACAAGGGCATCTTCTTCCACGGTCACGATGCCGGAGACGTCGTCCACAACGGTCAGGGCCAGGCGCGCATCACCGGACCGCACCCCGAGCGAGCCAGCTACGGCTCCTTCGCCACGTTCAGCGACCCGGACGGCAACGGCTGGGTGCTCCAGGAGATCACACAGAGGTTCCCCGGCCGCTGAACGCCCCTATGGCAGACAGTTTTCCACGATCAGTCTCGCTGCTCCGCGGGTGGCCCCCCGCCGTCACGCGCCCCACCGCGACGACAGCCTCACCCACGAACCGAAAGGAAACCGCACATGACAGTCGTACGAGCTGCCGCGGTGCAGATCAGCCCCGTGCTCTACAGCCGCGCCGGCACCACAGGCAAGATCGTGCGGAAGATCCGCGACTTGGGCGAGCAGGGTGTCCAGTTCGCCGTCTTCCCCGAGACCGTCATCCCGTACTACCCCTACTTCTCCTACATGCAGCCGCCCTACATGACGGCCAAGGAGCACCTGCTCCTGCTGCAAGAGGCGGTGACCGTACCGTCCGCCGAGACCGACGCGATCGCCGAAGCCGCCCGGGAAGCCGGGATGGTCGTCTCGGTCGGCGTCAACGAGCGTGACGGCGGCACCCTCTACAACACTCAGTTGCTGTTCGACGCGGACGGAACGTTGATCCAGCGTCGCCGCAAGATCACGCCCACCTACCACGAGCGGATGGTGTGGGGTCAGGGCGACGGGTCGGGTCTGCAGGCGGTGGACAGTGCCGTCGGCCGCATCGGCCAGCTCGCATGCTGGGAGCACTACCTGCCCCTGGCGCGCTACGCCCTGATCGCCGACGGTGAGCAGATCCACGCCGCGATGTACCCCGGTGGCTTCGGTGGCCGGCAGTTCGCCGAGCAGATCGAAGTGAGCATCCGCCAGCACGCGTTGGAGTCGGCCTGCTTCGTGGTCAACGCCACCGCCTGGCTCGACGCCGCCCAGCAGGAGCAGATCGTCGCGGACACCGGTGGACCCCTCGCCGCCGTCTCCGGCGGCTTCTTCACCGCCATCGTCGACCCCGAAGGCCGCGTCATGGGCGAGCCCCTCACGTCGGGTGAGGGAGAGGTCATCGCTGACCTGGACCTCTCCCGCATCGACCTGCGCAAGCGCCTGATGGACTCGCGCGGCCACTACAGCCGTCCTGAACTGCTCAGCCTCCACATCGACCGCACGCCGACGCCGCACATCCACAAGCGCGGCACCCGGGCGCCGGCCCCTGCCGCTCGTGCTGTCGACGAAGACAGCGCGAACGGCGTGCCCAGTGACACCTCGACGACGACACGAGAGGAGTTCTCCCGTGGGTGATCTGCTGAGCACCGCCGTCGAGGCGCACGGCGGCCTGGATCGCTACCACCAGTACAGCTCGGCCACCGTGCACTTCCGCCTCGGGGGTTCACTGTGGCGGCTGAAGGGACGGGAAGGAATTCTGAGCCATGCGGCGGTGCGGCTGGACCTGCACCGGCAACGCGCCAGCCACTACCCCTTCACCGCCGCCCAGCTGCGAACCTCCTTCACCGCCGAGCGGGTGGCCGTCGAGACGGTCGAGGGCGAGGTGAAGGCCGAGCGCTCCCACCCTCGCGCCTCGTTCCCGAGCGACGTGCGCGCTCCCTGGGACGACCTGCACGTCGCCTACTTCGCCGGCTATGCGATGTGGACCTATCTCACGTCCCCCTTCACCTTCGGCTCCGACGGGTTCAAGGTCGTGGAACTGCCGGCGATCACCGAGGAGACGGAGCCCTGGAGGCGCCTGCGGGTCACCTTCCCGGACCACATCGCCACACACTGCCGCGAGCAGGTGTTCTACTTCGGCCCGGACGGCCTGCTGCGCAGACACGACTACACGCCCGAGGTCATCAACGCGGGCCCCGCCGCCCACTACCCCTCCGCCTACCAGGAGTTCGACGGGATCATGGTCCCGACCCGGCGCCGCGTCTTCCGGCTCGGCAAGGACGGAACAGTGTCCCGGGACTCGGCACTCGTCACCATCGACGTCGAGAGCGTCCTGTTCATCTGACCGGGCAAAGCGACCACCCCTCCCAGATGCGATGCCCCCGCACGCACGGGACGACAACACCCATGAGATACGGAGCGCACCATGCGCAAGATGCTCCTGAGCCGACTCCTGCCGCTCACCGCGGCCGCCCTGCTCCTCGCCGGTACTGGAGTGGCGTCAGCCGGTACCGACAGCGCGACGAGCGCACACCAGCGCGCGGAGATCGCCGAGTTGGTCGCCAAGCAGACCCAGTCCCACACCGTCGACACGGGCGAGAAGGGACACAGCCTCGGTGATGAGCTGGTCGTCGCCGAAGACCTGTACCAGAACGGGAAGAAAGTCGGCGACCACGCCGTGGTGTGCACCTACGTGCACATCGGTCCGGACACACTCCAGTGCCTGGGCACTTTCGCCCTGCCCCAGGGGCAGATCACCGGGCAGGCTCTGCTCCACCTGCCCTCCCACTCGGCCGTCGACGTCGCCATCACCGGCGGATCAGGCACCTACAAGGGTGCCGAAGGCTACGTCCACACCGTTCCGGCCGGCACCACGGAGCGGCACCTCACCTTCCACATCACCCGCTGACCACCCCCAAGCCCGCTCACCTCTACCGGAGCAAGGAGACATGACATGACAGACACGGAACACGGCGACACCGACCGCCAAGGCCTGAGCTACTACCCCTGGTGGCTGGACCACCTGGCCGACGACGCCACACTGGAGGGCGCCGCGATGAACGGCACGGCGCGCGGAGCGGAAACGGTCCGGACCATCGTGGTCAAAGCCCGCGAACTGTACGAGTTCCAGGACTTCAGCTACGCCGGCGACTTCGGCGACAACGGATTCCTGGAGGTCTATGAGTCCTCGATCCAGGGCGAGCCCCTGAAGGTCCTCGTCACGGTCACCCGGAACGCCGCGGGGCAGGCCCAGGACCTTGCGGTGCTCCACCGGCCGCGCAACTCGCTGCTGCTCTTCTCCCGTCTGATGCACAAGAAGTTCGCCGGCACCCCGCTCGCCGGGCACTTCCTCTCCGACGAGTCCTGAGCAACGATCCCGAGCGCAGGCCCGGGTCCGTCAGCCAGCCTCGTCGCCGATCTACCAGCTGTACCTCAACACGCTGGACTTGACAGGGAAACGCAGGGCGTGCCGGGCCCGGTAGGTCTCGGGCATGCCCGTCACCGCCACCCGGTCCCGTCCGAACCGCTCGAAGATCTTGTCGTAGACCTCCAAGCGGCGCGCGGACTCCATGTCCAGGTCGATATCCGGCAGCGAGGTGCGCCGCTCGGACAGAAAGCGCTCAAAAAGGAGCCGATGTTCCAGCGGTTGGGCGGTGGCGACGAACAGGGCGTGGTTGGTCATGCTCCCCGCGCCGGAGCCGCGAGCGAGACTTTGTTAGGGCCAGTAAGTCCCGGACAGGGAAGGGGAGGAGTCGGGAGATGACTCGAGCTGCCGAGTTTGTTGCCGTCACTCGATCCAACGGGCAGCGGCCTCGTAGGTGGTGGCTGGGGTGGTGTTGAACGCGATTGCCGCCTGCGGGGCGTGCCGCCGCACCAGGTTGACGACTTGTTCGAGGAGTTCCACTTGATCGTCTGAGTGCCGCAGACCACCGCCGACGGTGACGCACTCCCACGGATGAGCTCGCAGGGCATTCCCGACGACCACTTCTACGTCGTCACTTCCATCAAGGCCGATGAGGCAGGTCTCGACGGACACGTCATGTTCGGCGAACTTGGCCAGTCCCGCCTTGATCGCCTCGGCTACCGGCTCAGGGTCCCACGGCCCGGGCAACCGATACGGATCAAGCCCGATGACAAGGACGCGGGGGGAGACGGTGGTGTCCATGTCGGGACGATACGCGTCGATCGCCCCGGTCGGGAAGGGACACTCAAGCCGCGTGACGCGCTGGTTGACGGCCATTCGGAAAGCGCAGTTGTTCATCTGTAAACGCCGCGGCTTGGTCGAGGAAGCGAGCGCCATCCGGCTCTCACGTAGGAGACCCTCGTGGCCCGGTGCGAAGCCATGAACTACCTTGCCATGGCGGACCTGATGGCACGTCTCACCGGCACGAGAACCGTCTTCGGGCTCGTCCGTTGGCCGATTGAGCATGGACCTGCCGCGAAGGGGCAGACGTCGCAACGCTTGATCCCTGCCGATCGCGCCCGCGGGGGGCGCTCGTACGTGAGGAAGACGTGCGTATGCGACGCATCCGGCTCAGAGCCCTACTCGGTGCCTTACTCCTAGCCCTGTTCGCCGTCGTCGGCGCCGCGCCTGGCGCGACGGCAGCCCCGGCGGTCACGACCACCACCCTGCCGGTCGAGTACCACGCAGACATGGCCGTCGACGCCGTGCACCAGCGGCTGTACATCGCCGACATCGTCACCGGCTCCGTCGTGGTCACCGACTTCGCCGGCCGCGTCACCCGGACACTCACCGACCTGCCGGGTGCTGCCGACCTGGTGCTGAGCCCCGATGCCCGCACCTTGTACGTGGCGCTCAGCCGTGGCGACGCCATCGCCGCTGTGGACACCGCCACCTACCGGACGACGGCGCGCTACGCCACCGGGGCCGGCACCGCCCCGCTACGCATGACGTGGGTGGACGGCACGCTCTGGTTCGCCTACGGCGACCAGTGGGAGAGCAACCTCGGCTCGCTCACCTTGGGCGCCCAGCCCCGGGTGAGGCTGGCCCAACTCCCGGAGGGCACCTGGCCCGGGCCGCCGATGCTGGTGTCCGCCCCCAGCGCGCCGGGTCTGGTGATCGCCGCCGATCAGAAGTCGACCGCGGGCACGGTCACCGTGTACGACGTGACGTCCGGGACCCCTGTCGTGCGCACCACGCAGAACAACCCCGGTGGCATCTCCGACGTCGGTGACCTGGCGCTGTCGCCCGACGGGCGGACACTGTTCGCGGTGAGTGGTGCGCCGTACCACCACCTGGCCTTCCGTCTCGCGGACCTGTCGGTGGAGCACATCTACCCCACGAACGCCTACCCGGACGCGGTCGCTGTCGCACCTGACGGCACCGTCGCTGCCGGCATCGACAACTCCTACGGCCCCGACGTCTACCTGTTCCCCGCGGGCGCTGACGCGCCCTCGCAGATCGTCGACCTCGACCCGGGCAGCGGCCTGAGCCTGCGTCCGCACGGCTTGGCCTGGTCCCCGGACGGCAGCCGGCTGTTCGCCTTGACCGGGAAGTACGGCGTCGCGCTCACCCTGCACGTGATGGACGTCTGACCCGACGGTCCCGTCGAGGCGGGCGGCGACGCCCCGCCCGCCTCCTGCGCCCGCCGGAGTGGCGCGAGGTTCCGTGGGCGTTCCGGGGGGTTGAAGGCGCTGATGCACTCCAGCCAGCCCGTCTGGCCGACCGGTCAGCTTCGGCAGGATGCGCCGGCGCATCGAGCACGACTGCCGCGAGCGCAACCACTGTGAAGAGGGGCAGGACCCAAGTGCCCACTGGCCGCCCAGGGACCGCCAACGCCCTCACCACACATCAGCCGTTCGGCGACCCCCCACCGCCCAGATGCCCGCCGTTCATCCGGCCTGCTCAGAATCTGCACGTCCCACGCGTGTACCTTTCTGCCGTCCGCCGGAGTTGAGCATGAGTCACGGCCACAGACACGATCACGGTCACCATCACCACCACGACAGCCGCGAGTCCTCCTCGCTGCCGCCCGCCCTCGACATGTCGGTCCCTGACGAGGAGTTGACCCCCAGCCAGCTCTCGCGGCGCTCCATGCTGCGCCGCACCGGACTCCTCGGCGCGGGCCTCGCGGCCGGCAGCGTCCTGGGCGGTGCGGGCCAGGCCGCAGCCGCCGTACCCGCTGCGGTGGGCTCCCACGACGACCGCTCCGGCGGCTACCTGTGGCTCGCGGGCGACCATCACATCCACACGCAGTACAGCTCGGACGCCAAGTACCGCGTCATCGACCACGTACGGCAGGCCAACGCGCACGGTTTGGACTGGATGGTCATCACCGACCACGGCAGCGAGACCCATGCCAAGATCGGGGTGGAGAAGGTCAACCCGGACATCGTCGCGGCCCGCGACCAGATCGATGACACGCTCGTCTTCCAGGGCCTGGAATGGAACATTCCGGCCGCCGAGCACGGCACTGTCTTCGTCCACCCGGGCAAGAACGAGGTCGCGGTGCTCAAGGAGTTCGAGAACTCCTTCGACGGCGCGGTCAAGGGGGCCACCGCCGGCACCGCGGCGAACGAGGCGCTTGCCATCGCGGGCGTCAACTTCCTTGCCGAGCAGGTCCAGCGCCGTAAGGTCAGGGACATCCTGTTCCTCGCCAACCACCCCGCGCGCAAGGGCATCGACTCCCCGCACGAGATCCGTGGCTGGCGCGACGCCCAGCCCACCATCGCGGTCGGCATGGAGGGTGCCCCCGGCCACCAGGCCGCCGGCATCAAGGCGCCGCAGGGCCCCGGTTCCGGCCGTGGCTACTACGACAACAGCCCCAGCGCCGACTCCTTCGGCGGCTACCCCCTGGAGAGCTACCGCACCTGGGGCGGCTTCGACTGGATGACGGCCACTGTCGGAGGCCTGTGGGACAGCCTGCTCGCCGAGGGTAAGCCCTGGTGGATCACCGCCAACTCCGACTCCCACAACGTCTACGCCGACACCGCTGTGCGCGGCCCCAACAGCGACTTCAACGGCAACGGCCGCTACAACGACCCCGTCTACGGTGGCGGCCTCAACCTTGCCGACGGCGACTTCTGGCCCGGCCAGTACTCCCGCACCCACGTCGGTGCCGCCTCCTTCTCCTACAAGGCGGTCATGGACGGCATTCGCGCCGGCCGCGTCTGGGTCGACCACGGCGGACTCATCAGCGGCCTCGACGCCCAGCTGCGCTCCGGCGGCCGAAGGGTGACCCTGGGCGACGCACTGCACGTCCGCCGCGGCAGCAACGTCGACCTGATCGTCGAGATCAGTCTGGCGAACGGCCCCAACTGGGCCCAGTTCGTGCCGCAATTGGCCCGCGTGGACGTCATCCAGGGTGACGTCACCAGCCCGGTGTCCGACAAGGACGCCTTCAGCGCGCCGAACACCAAGGTTGTGAAGTCCTTCGAGGTGAACAAGGCCACTGGTTCCGTACGGCTGACGTACTCGCTCGGCCGGGTCGACAAGCCGGTCTACGTACGCCTGCGCGGAACCGACGGCAACCGCAGCGCTGTGGGCCTCAACGGCGCCGCGGTCGATCCCGCGGGTCCGGCCATGGACGTCCTCGGCGACGCGGACCCGTGGAAGGACCTGTGGTTCTACTCCAACCCCATGTGGGTCCTGCCCGCGTGAACATCGCTGACGACGCGCCCGGCGTCCACTCCGTCATCGGGGTCGACGCCGGCACGGTGAGCCTGCGCGAGGCCGACCACCTGATCCATGACCTGGCGGACCGGCTCGGCCTGCCCTCCGGCACGATCGCCTGCACCCACCTCATCCGTACCGACGAACGCAGAGGTACGGCCGTCTCCCTCGCCCTGCCCGACACCGAAGCGGCCCGTGCAGCGTGGGCGCACATCGCCGCCTTGGCGGAGCTGAACGCCGGTGCTGTGCTGGCCGATGACGTCTACGGATCCCAGCCACTGACGCACACGGCGGCGCTGGCCGCCCGGGAACACGCACGCCGCGAGGGCGGACGAGCGGTGCTCTATCCGGGCGTCGAACACCTCACCGGCACGGTCACCACCGCGGCCCTTCTGGACCTGACCGCGATCGAGCGGCTCGTCGTGGTGGGCATGCCGGCGGCGGAGACTCCCGCCGTGACCACACCAGTACTCACTCGTGGCCACGTACGGCCCGAGTGGCGAGCCGGGGACCTGACCCTCGCCCTCGTTCCGGCGGCGGGAGGCACCCTCGCGCCCTTCGAGGTTCCCGACCCGACCCCGTGCTGCGCCGACCACCCCTGACGGCACCCCGCTGTAATCCGCGGCGGGGTTGTCGGCCGGTCGTCTTCTGGGCGGGAGGGCCGAGATGAGGGGGCCCATAGGGGGAGTTGCCGAGCGGAGCACGGGCGCAGCCGTCTCGGCGACGCCACTCCGC
The DNA here is from genome assembly GCF_023516615.1 of Streptomyces panaciradicis. Classification (GTDB taxonomy): domain Bacteria; phylum Actinomycetota; class Actinomycetes; order Streptomycetales; family Streptomycetaceae; genus Streptomyces; species Streptomyces panaciradicis. Next base: position 2,917 of record NZ_JAMGBF010000155.1, on the reverse strand, counting down.
CGAGCACGGCGGTTTCCTCGACGACGGACTGACGTTCCACGCCGGTTGTCGGCGGAGGCTGGCAGCATGACCTCATGAACAGCGATCTTGACCAAGTCCTGGCCGATCCCGCACGGCTGTCGACTGCCGACCGTGCGGTTCTGCGTGGTCACCTTGAGGACAGCGACCGGGCGAGCAGCGTCGGTGGCGAGGTCTTCCTGCAGGCGGAGGCGATCTTCGGGGGCGGGGAGGTGAGTTCCCGCGAGTTCGCCTCCTGGCTGCACTTCGCGGCGAAGGCGACCGGTCACCACGGGTACGCCGAACGCATCTCGGCGGCCGCTCCTGGCATGCCGTGGCGGACGATGTGGGCGTGGTGGCGACCGCCGAACTGGTTCCTCGCCCACCCGAGTCTGAACGGCGACTACTTCCAGGTGCGCCGGTGCCTGGACGGGGGACGCGAGCTCATCGAGGTCACCGACCAGCGCGGCCCGCTCTGGCTCGACGCCGCGACCGGCCGCCGTGCGACGGTCGCGGACGAGACGGCGCTGATCGGCGCGCCCGTTGTCGGCGGACCCGGCATGGGAGCGGCTTTGTGCGACCACGATCTGTCTCTCCCGGAGGAGTGGGAGGGCGCCGAGGCCTTCGTCACCGACGGTGGCCGCACCCGTCATCTCATCGAGAGCGTGCACGGCATAGCGGTCGTGGAGACGGACGGCGACACGCTGCGGGACTGGCCGCGCGACGCGGGCATCGACCCCTCGTCGGCGGAGAGCCCGCCGCCGGGACCCGCCCCCGCCGTACGGCGGCCGACGGGGCCGCTGACCGCGGCACGGGTCGACGAGGCCTTCGGCAAGCAGCACGTCGTACGCATCCCCGAGGAGGAGCTGCCCGAGGGGCTTGCCCACGCCGGCAGCAGGCGGTTTCTGCGGGACGTCGGCCTGCCCACCTGGTGGGTCTGCCACAGTGGCGAGTACGAGAGCCGCCCGGTCGACGCAATGCGTCCCCCGGCTCGGGAAGACCTGGCCGGCACAGTGCTGCCCGACGGGGTGGCCGCGGAGGACCTGATCGCCTTCGGTGACACCGAGTACGGTGAGGTGTACCTCCACCGACACGACGGCACCGTGCACATCGGTCACGACGGCTCGCTGGTGCTGCTCGCACCGGACCTCGACGTCTTCACCCGCGTCCTGGAGGCCGTCGACCGTTACCGCAACGCCTGCTGGCACCCGTACCCGGTGGAGGGCGGCCAGGAGGAGGTCACGGAACTTTTCCTGGCGGAGCTGGCGGAACTGGCCCCGGACCTGTCCGACCGGGACACCCCGACCGGCACCGTGTGGAGCTGGCTCTACGCCGGCATCACAGAGTTGGGGGTGGACGGCTACTGAGTCGTTCAGGACACGGCGGCGAGGTGGAGGAGCCCGCGAACTACCTGGGCGGGAAGGAGGCGCTTGCCGCGCCACCGCCGAGCCTCGTGTGGACAAAGCGGCTGGCCTGCTGGAGGACCGGGCGGACCAGGATGCGCAGTCGTTCCCACGGATCGGCCCCAAAGTCCGCGGAGCGGGCGGCGAGAAGGCAGTTCAGACGCTGCAGTCGGGCGCGGGAGGGGCGCGCAATGAGCTCGGTGGAGGCCGGAGCAAGGACGTCCAGGGTGCGCTGCGCGGCTTCGGGGCGTCTCGGAGGCTCGGGACTGGGCGGGGAGGAGAGCGCGGGTGGGCCGATCTGGGCGTGCCGGTTGGGAAGGTCGCCGTGGAGGCCTCGGCGCACGTGGTGGACCTGCTCGGTGTGGCCCAGCGTGAGGTGTGTTTCAGCCTGACGCAGGGCGAGGCTGTGGGGTGCGCGTCGGCGGAGCCTCCGGCGCTCGAGCGCCGGAGATGAGTCGGGGCACTGGCGAAGCCGCCGCGGTGGGCGCCACTTCGGTCGGCCGCCATTGATCAGTGGGACCGGGGCCGGTACAACGGATGCGTGACAGAACCTTTCACTCCTCGCTCGGACAGACCGGGACGGTGGACTCAGCAGTCAGCGGGGGCGACGTTCGCCGCCGTCGCAGCATTCCTCATCACTCGCGACGTCACGTTCGAGCCCTTCAGGCAGTTGTCGCCCGACTGGGCGTACACGGCAACGGTCCTCACAGGACTAGCCGTGGCGGCCGTCGCCTTCGGTGTTGCCAGGTTGTGGCTCAGGCGGCTTCCCTGACGAGGCGCCACCCAGGCTTCAGCACTGCAGCCTGAGCCCCAGGGGTGATCGATCTGCTTCAGGTCGGGGCATCCGCGGTTTCGGTGGGAAAACGAGGATACTGGGCAAGCCGAAGAGCATTGCTCACGAAGCGGCGTTACTCCCATGTCAGTCGGACCAAGCGAGAACGTTGACTGCGAAGATCCCGACGGCGCGGACGGCGGACCAGGTGCGGCTGCCCATGGAGAGGGAGCACGGCAGACCCTGGCAGCCTCAGAGACAGAGACAGAGACATGACCGCGTTTGCCGGGCATCTGCCTGGCTCTCGACAAGTAGATGCCTTCAGAGTTGGCATCGCGCTGGCACCGGGCTCGGACGTGTACACCCGTCGGCCATGAGCTGGCGGACGTGCACCTCTTTTCGGTGTGGGAACTCTCGCCTCGCCGGCCAGCGGTACTCCCTCACCGCAGCCCTGCGCCGCCGGGGCAGTGGTGAACAAGCTGGTGACCGCTCAGACTTGTTGCTCGAATTCCAGGGCTTCGTACCGGCGCTCTGCGATGTCCTCGCGGGTGCCGACGATCAGGGTCTGGGTGTAGACGTTTGAGTCGATGGACTGGCCGTGGATCTGGGCCAGGAGAACGAGGTCGCCCTCGTCCGGTGCCAACTGCCAGGGGCTCGAGCAGCCGCCGAGTTGGATGGAGACTCCGTGTGAAGCGCCGCCTGCTGTCGCGTTCCGGACGGCGTCCTCGAAACGGTCCAGGATGTC
>NZ_JAMGBF010000154.1 GCF_023516615.1 Streptomyces panaciradicis | reverse complement strand
GGCCTCCCCGCCCCCGGCACCCAACCCACGGCCCGCTGGGGCGACTTGGTCGCCGGCACCCCCGCCCCGCCCCGCGGTCCCGCCACCGCGGTGGCCGCGGAGCGGGCGCGGCAGGCCCGGATGGCCGTCGTCGGGCCGGTGACCGAGCGGTGGGCCCCCGAGCAGGCCGGTCCCGTGCACGAGAACTGGCAGCTCGCGGCGCCGATCGGGCCCGCGACCGACCTGTGGGGGCTCGGCGCGCTGCTCTTCAGGGCCGTCCAGGGGCATGCGCCCTACCCCGAGGAGTCGACGGCCGAACTGGTGCAGATGGTGTGCGCCGAGCCGCCCGCCTTCGCCGAGGAGTGCGGGCCGCTGCGGCCGGTCGTGGAGTCCCTGCTCCGTCAGGACCCCACCGAGCGGCTGGACTTCGAGGAGCTGCGCGGCTGGCTGCGCTCCCTGGTGCGCTCGGCGCCCGAGCCGGACGCCGGCACACACGTCGTCGCGGCGCCGCCCGCCGACGCCAGCCGGCTGCCCGTCATACGGCGGCGGGGCGAGCTGGTGCGCAGGCGCCGGGCCCAGCTGCCCGCGACCACGCACGGACGGCACAAGCGCGCCAAGGAACAGGCGGGCTCGCCCCGCAGACTGGGCCGCACGCTGCTGGTGCTGATCCTGCTCCTGCTGGCGGGCGCCATCGCCTACGCCATGCTGTTCATGCCCAAGGCGGGCGAGGACGGCGCCGCGGGCGGCGAGCGGACCGGAGCGGCCGGCAACGCGACCCCCGCGCCCGGACGTTCGGACCAGGGCGGCAGCCGGACCGGCCCGGAGCAGACCTCGCCCACCCCGAAGCCGAGCCCCTCCCGGTCGGCCGGCTCCACCGAGCCGCAGACCACCGACCCCGCCGTCGCCGCCGGATTCACCCTGCGCAAGGACCCCGAGGGCTTCCGGGTCGCGGTGGCCAAGGGCTGGTCGCGGGCGGGCAAGAACTCCTGGAACCAGGTGGTCTACTCCCAGGGCGACTTCCAGCTCATCGTGGTGCCCGGACGGGACGGCGCGGTGACCTACGGCAGCGACCCGATGGCCTACCAGCGGGACAAGGAGCACGAACTGCAGCCCTACCGCAGCTCCAGCTGGGCCACCGCGACCGGCCTGCGGACCATCACGGTGGGGACGCGGGTCATGGCGGAGGGGCAGTTCACCTGGACCGACGGCGGCGGACAGGACCTGTACGTGCGCAACCTCGCGATCCTCGTCGACGGGCGCTACCACGTGGTGCAGGTGCGCGGTCCGGAGTCCCAGCGGGACCAGGTGACGAAGCTGTACGAACAGGCCTACTCGACCTACACGTACACCGGTTGAGTCACCCTCCGTGACAGTCCGGTCGGTCACCGCAGCGCAACCGTCACAGTGGTGTCACCTTGCCACCCCCATGGTTCCGCGCGGGCGGGCCACTCCTTAGTCTGACCCTGTCAAGACCATTGCGGGGCAACGTGAATCAGATGCAGGGCCAGCTTGTCGCGGGCCGCTACCGGCTCGCCGACTCGATCGGCAGCGGCGGCATGGGCCGCGTGTGGCGCGCGCACGACGAGGTGCTCCACCGAGCTGTCGCCATCAAGGAGTTGACCGCCGCTCTCTACGTCTCCGAGAGCGACCGGGAGCGATTGCTCGCGCGTACGCGGGCGGAGGCGCGGGCGGCCGCCCGGATCAACCACTCCGCGGTCGTCACCGTGCACGACGTGCTCGAACACGACGGCCGGCCCTGGATCGTCATGGAGCTCGTCGAGGGCCACTCGCTCGCCGACGCGGTCAAGGAGCACGGGCGCGTGGAGCCTGCCGAGGCCGCGCGCATCGGACTGTGGGTGCTGCGGGCGCTGCGCGCCGCGCACTCCGCCGGGGTGC
>NZ_JAMGBF010000153.1 GCF_023516615.1 Streptomyces panaciradicis | reverse complement strand
CACTCGCTCGCCGACGCGGTCAAGGAGCACGGGCGCGTGGAGCCTGCCGAGGCCGCGCGCATCGGACTGTGGGTGCTGCGGGCGCTGCGCGCCGCGCACTCCGCCGGGGTGCTGCACCGGGACGTCAAGCCGGGCAACGTGCTCCTCGGGCACGACGGCCGGGTGCTGCTGACCGACTTCGGCATCGCCCAGATCGAGGGCGACACGACGATCACCCGCACCGGCGAGGTCGTCGGCTCGGTCGACTACCTCGCCCCCGAGCGGGTGCGCGGCCACGACCCGGGCCCGGCCTCCGACCTGTGGGCGCTCGGCGCCACGCTGTACACGGCGGTGGAGGGCCGCTCGCCGTTCCGCCGCACCTCGCCGCTGTCCACCATGCAGGCGGTCGTCGAGGAGGACGCGGCCGAGCCGCAGTTCGCCGGTCCGCTCGGACCCGTCATGGCGGCGCTGCTGGCCAAGGACCCGGCCCGGCGGCCCGGCGCGGCCGAGGCCGAGCAGATGCTCGCCGAGGCGGCCGAGGGACGCCGGTCGGACGCGGCCCAGGCGTACGTCCCCACGCAGCACGCGGGCGGCCCCTACGAGACACGCACCGGCACCGGTACGGGGCCCTACCCCACCGGTACCGGCCCGCAGACCGGGTCCGGGACCCCGTATCCGCCGCTGACCGGACCCACCGCCGTCGGGCCCACCGGCATCGGCCCCGTGCCCGCCGCCCCGCCGAAGCGGCGGCGTCTGCGCACCTTCGTGCTGGCCGTCGCCCTCGCGGTGATCGTCGCCGGCGGTACGGCCGTGGCGCTGCAGAAGTGGAACCAGGGGCGGCAGTCGGACGCGGGCGGGACCTCCCAGTCCCAGTCCCCGAGCCCGACGCCGTCGGCCACGTCCACCGGCGGCTCCGAAGGAACCGTTCCCGCCAACTGGTTGAGGTACCCGGACCCCAACGGCTTCACCGTGTACCTCCCGCCCGGCTGGAAGCGCACGGAGGTCACCGGCACCGGCGACGTCGACCCCGACCTCCACCAGGTGGACTACTCGCCGGACGGCGGCAAGCACTTCGTGCGCATCGCCATCGACACCTCGCCGGACTTCGCCGACGTCACGCAGCACCAGAAGGATCTGGAGCAACAGCTGCAGAAGCTCGTCGCCTACCACCGCGTCCAGCTGCAGAAGAACCTCTACCGCGACCGGAACGGCTCGGTGTGGGAGTACACCTGGACCGCGCTGCCCAAGGACACCAGGTTCCCGGGGCCGCGGCGCGCCATCGAGGAGACGTACATCTCCCGCGACGGCAGCGAGTACGCGATCTACGTGTCCTCGCCCGCGGCCGACTGGGCGCAGTCCGCCAAGTGGTTCAAGGCCATCCTGCAGGGCTGGCAGGAGAAGACCGCGCCGTAGCGGGTTGGCCGGTCACCGCCCCGGAGGCGGTTCGTCCGGTGCGGCATGATGGGGCGCATGGGGACCGAGGGGGCAGGCGTCCGTGTCATCGCGGGCCGGTATCGGCTGGGGACGCGGCTCGGACGCGGCGGCATGGGCGTGGTGTGGCGGGCGACCGACGAGCTGCTCGGCCGGCAGGTGGCGGTCAAGGAGATCCCCCTGGACCTGGACGACACCGCCTCCGCGGAGGAGGTCCGCCGCCAGCGCGACCGCGCCCTGCGTGAGGCACGGGCGGTGGCCCAGCTGCGCCACCCGCACATCATCGTCGTCCACGACGTCGTCGAGGACGACGAACGACCGTACATCGTCATGGAGTTGATCGACGGCGGCTCCCTCGCCGACCGCATCGCCGCACGCGGCCCGATCGAGCCGCGGGAGGCCGCCCGGATCGGCATCGGCCTGCTCAGCGCGCTGCGCACGGCGCACGGGGCCGGCGTCCTGCACCGGGACATCAAGCCCGCCAACGTCCTGCTGGAGGCCGGCACCGACCGGGTCGTCCTCACCGACTTCGGCATCGCCCAGGTCGCGGGCGCCACCACGCTCACCGAGACCGGGTCCTTCGTCGGCTCGCCCGAGTACACCGCACCGGAGCGGATGTCGGGCGCCAGGACCGGGCCGGAGTCCGACCTGTGGTCGCTGGGGGCGCTGCTGTGCACCGCCCTGAGCGGCGAATCCCCCTTCCGGCGCGACTCGTTGGGCGGCATCCTGCACGCCGTCGTCTTCGACGAGATCCGCCCGCCCGCGCAGGCCGCCCCGCTGCTGCCCGTCGTACGCGGCCTGCTGGAGCGCGATCCGGACCGGCGGCTGGACGCGGAGCAGGCCGAGCGGATGCTGCGCGCCTTCCGCGACACCGGCCGCACCCCGGAGCTGCCGCCGTCCGACTACACCCCCACCCAGCGTGACGTGCCCCGCCGGCCCCCGCTGCCGTCCCCGCCCGCCCCGGCCTCGGCGCAGACGGAGAACGGGCGCTCCGCCCGGGGCGTGCTGATCGCCGCCGTGCTGGTCGCCGCGATGGCCGGGGCCGGGGTGTCGGCGGCGGCGCTGCTGATGCACCGGGGCGGCGGCGACGGGGGCGGTACGCCGTCGAGCACGGGTCCGGGTACGTCGGTGAGCGCGTCGCCGACGCCGAGCACCCGGCGCCCGTCCGCCACCCCGAGCCCGTCCGCCACCGCCGCCACGACCGCGAAGGGCCCCTCCGCGCCCTCCGGTTACCGGGTCGCCGACGACCCGGCCGGCTTCGCCCTCGCCGTACCGGAGTCCTTCACCCGCGAGCCGCAGGGGGAGCGGATCTTCTACCTGTCCCCGGGCGGAACCTTCCGGCTCGGCATCAAGACCGCCGACCCGCAGAAGGGCGGCCCGCTCGCGGTGATGCGGCGTTCGGCCGCCGAGGGCCCGGACACCAACCCCGGCTACCACGACGGCAAGGTCACCCCGGCCACGCACGCCGGACACCCCGCCGCCCTGTGGGAGTTCACCTGGAACGGCTTCAGCACGGCGGAGGGCCCCCGGCACACCTACGACCTGTGCTGGGAGGAGGGCGGCCGGATGTACGACGTGTGGGTGTCGGCGCCGGTCGGCAAGGTGCGGGAGGCGAAGGAGTACTTCGACGTGGCCGTGGACACCTTCGCGGGCAGGTCCTAGGTCACGGGTCTGTGACCGGAACCGGCCAACGCTGGATGCGCGGGCGCATGGCGCGATATGGATGACCTCATGAGCGCCAACGGGGGCGTCGGCCACGAGTCCGACGACACGACGAGCTTTGTCCTGCAGCCTCCCGTGCCCCGGCCGTCCCGGCCCGCGCGGCCGGAACCCGGCGCGGACCGGCTCATCGCCGGCCGGTACCGGCTGCTCGGCAAGCTCGGGCACGGCGGCATGGGCACCGTGTGGCGGGCCAAGGACGAGACCGTGGACCGCGAGGTCGCCGTCAAGGAACCGCGCGTCCCGGACCACCTGCCCGAGCGGGAACGGGACAAGGTCTTCGAGCGGATGCGCCGCGAGGCCCGCGCCGCGGCCCGCCTGGACCATCCGGCGGTGGTCACCGTCCACGACGTGGCCGTGGTCGACGGGCGGCCGTGGATCGTGATGGAGCTGGTGCGGGGCCGCTCGCTCGGCGACGCCCTGCAGGAGGGCACGCTCGGGGCGCGGGAGGCGGCCCGGATCGGCCTGGAGGTGCTCGGCGCGCTGGAGGCCGCGCACGCGGCGGGCGTCCTGCACCGTGACGTCAAGCCGGACAACATCCTGCTCGGCCGGCACGGCCGCATCGTGCTCACCGACTTCGGCATCGCGCAGATCGAGAGCGAGACGAACCTGACCGACACCGGGGGCTTCGTCGGCTCGCCCGAGTACATCGCGCCGGAGCGGGTGCTGGGCCAGCGGCCCGGCCCGGCGTCCGACCTGTGGTCCCTCGGCGTCGTCCTGTACGCGGCCACGGAGGGCGTCTCCCCGTTCCGCCGCAGCAACACCCCGGCCACGCTCCAGTCGGTGCTCAACGCGACGCCCGCACCGCCCGCATCGGCCTCCGGCCCGCTGGCGGAGCTGATCACCGGCCTGCTGCACAAGGACCCCGCGCACCGGCCCGACGCCGCCCGGGTGCGGGCCCTGCTGGAGGCGGCCGCGAACCCGCCGGCGCCGGTGCCGACGCAGCAGGTCGCGTACGCCGACCCGGGTTCGGCGGGCGCCGGGCGCGGCGTCCGGCTGGGCCGCGGCGCGCTGCTGGGCGGGGGCGTTGCGGCGGTGGTCGCGGCGGCGCTGGCGTACGTCCTGATCGCGAACCCGTTCGCGGGCCCGCTGCCCGACGGCTGGGCCAGGCACCACGAGAAGGACGTCACGGCGACCCTTCCCGTCCCGGACGACTACCGCAGGTCGGTGCCGGGCAAGGACGACAAGACCCACTGGGTGGCCTACAGCGACGCGAGCGGCGCCATCACCGTCGGCCTGACGGTGACCCGGAAGACCGACGACGACGCGTACGGCATCAAGGGCTCCGCGGCCGCGCAGATGTACGACGACGACGGCACGTTCAAGGAGTCCGGCGACTACAGCCTCCAGATGCCGGAGGGCCCGCGGACCGACACGCGGCCGTCCCTGACCTACCACGGCCGCAAGGCCGCCCAGAACACGGTCACTTACACCACCGACGACTCGCAGAACCCGCTGCCGCGCGAGGCCCAGATCTTCTACTACCGGTCGACGGCTGGCGACATGTACAAGCTGACGGTCGTCTACCCGAACAAGAGCGACTTCACGGACAGAGGGCGCGAGGTGGCGCGGATCGTCCTGGCGAACTGGGACGTGGACAAGCTCTAGGCGGGCGCGGGCCGGCTGCGGTACATGCCCGGTGTCATTCCGAACTCCCGCTTGAACGCGTGCGAGAGGGCGTACGGCGTCCCGTACCCCGCCTCCCGGGCCACCGCCGCGAGCGGGGCGTCCGTGGCGCGCAGCCGGGTCGCCGCCAGCGTCAGCCGCCACCACGTCAGGTACGCCATCGGCGGCCGGCCGACCAGGGCGGTGAAGCGGCGGGCCAGTGTCGCCCGCGACACCCCGGCGTGCGCCGCCAGCCGGTCGTTGGTCCACGGGGCCGCCGGGTCGGTGTGCAGGGCGCGCAGCGCGGCCGTCGTCACGGGATCGCTCAGGACCGCCGGCCACGCTCCCGTCTCCGCCCGCGCCATCCACGCCCGCACCATGTAGACCAGCAGCAGGTCCAGCAGGCTCGGCAGGGCCAGGCACGAGCCCGGGCGCCGTTCGTCCAGCTCGCGGGCCAACAGGTCGACCGCCGCGCGGAGTTCGGGGTAGGCGCCGACCCGGTTGGGCAGGTGCACGACCTGCGGGAGCTCCGCCAGCAGGGGGTGCACGCGGCTGCTGTCGAGGCGGTACTTGCCGCACAGCAGCTCCACCTCGGCCCGCCCGTCGGGATCGCGTGGCGGGCGGCGCATCTCCTCGAACGGCACCGCGGCGGCCGTGTCCCCGGGCGAGTCCGCGAGCACATGCCCCGCCCCGTGCGGCAGCAGGACGACGTCCCCGGCGCCCAGCGTCACCGGCTCACCGCCCCCGTCCGGCCGCAGCCAGCAGCGGCCCGCCAGGACGACGTGGAACCCGGCCCCCTCGTACGGGGCGAGCCGCGTGCACCACGTGCCGCCCACCCGCAGCCGGTTGGAGGAGGGCTGTCCGATGCGTACGGCGGAGATCGCGTCACTCACCACGTCCATGAGACAGCAGCGTATCGAAGTGAGCCGAAGAAGCATTGGAAGGCTCATGCCCGCGCTTCTAGCGTGAAGGACATGGCTGATGACAACACGCAGGGCTTCATGATCGGTGACGTCGAGGTCCGCAGGGTCCTCGAATGGCGGGCGCCCTACGCGCCCGCCCGCGAGCTCGTCCCGGGCGTCGAGGCGCAGGTGTGGGACGGCAACCGCCGATGGCTGAGCCCCGACCACTGGGACCCGCAGACCGGCCGCGCGGTGGTCGCCCTGCAGACCTGGGTGCTGCGCAGCGCGGGACGGACCGTGCTCGTGGACACGGGCGTCGGGCACGGGCGGGAGCGGCCCGGCAACCCCTTCTTCCACCGGCAGGGCGGTGAGGGTCTGCCCGCGCGGCTGGAGTCGCAGGCCGGGGTGCGGCCCGAGGACGTCGACCTGGTCGTCAACACCCACATCCACGGCGACCACGTCGGCTGGAACACCCAGGACGTGGACGGCACCTGGACGCCCACCTTCCCCGGGGCCCGCTACCTCCTGCCCGCCGCCGACGACCACCACTTCGGCCCGCGCGGCGGCTACGGCGGCGGCCTGCGCCCCGACGACCGGCTGATCTACGAGGACAGCATCGCCCCGGTGCACGCGTCCGGGCAGGCCCTGCTCTGGGACGGGTACCACCGCATCGACGAGAACCTCACCCTGGAGGCGGCCCCGGGGCACACCCCGGGCTCCTCCGTGCTGCGCGTGGCCTCCCGCGGCGAACGCGCCGTCTTCGTCGGCGACCTGCTGCACAGCCCGGTGCAGATCCTGCATCCCGAGTGCAGCAGTTGCTTCTGCCTGGACCCGGAGCGGGCCGCCGCCAGCCGCCGGCGGGTGCTGGAACGGGCCGCCGACGAGCGGGAGCTGGTGGTGCCCGCGCACTTCGGCGGCGCCGGTGTCGTCGAAGTGCGGCGCGAGAAAGGCGCGTTGGAGGTGGCCGGCCGCACGCCATAGGGGCGCCCCGCGTCGACAAGGCCGCACCGCGCACGGTAGTCATGAGACATGAGTGCAGGCGGTGAACAGACGCGCGAGGGCCGGCTGCTCGGTGGACGCTACCGGCTGACCGAGCGCATCGGCTCCGGCGGCATGGGCACCGTGTGGCAGGCCCACGACGAGCTCGTGGACCGGGACGTCGCCGTCAAGGAGCCCCGGCTGCCCGGCGACCCGCGGGACGAGCACCGGCAGCGGGCCGCCCACCGCCTCCACCGCGAGGCCCGCGCCGCCGCCCGCGTCGACCACCCGGCCGCCGTCTCCATCCACGACGTGGTGGTGGAGGAGGACGGACTCCCGTGGATCGTCATGGAGTTGGTCCGCGGTGAGTCCCTGCACGAGGTGCTGCGGCGCGGCCCGGTGGACGCCCGGGAAGCGGCCCGTATCGGCCTGGCCGTCCTCGGCGCCCTGGGTGCCGCGCACGCCGTCGGCATCGTCCACCGGGACGTCAAGCCCGCCAACGTGCTGCTCGGCCCGCACGGCCGCGTCGTCCTCACCGACTTCGGCATCGCGCATGTGCAGGGTGAGGAATCCCTCACGATGAGCGGGGAGTTCGTCGGCTCGCTGGAGTTCATCGCCCCGGAGCGGATGTCGGGCCGCGGCGCCGGTCCCTCCTCCGACCTGTGGTCGCTGGGCGTCCTGCTGTACGCGGCCGTGGAGGGGGCCTCACCGTTCCGGCGTACGACGGTGGAGTCCACCCTGGCCGCGGTCATCGCCTGCGAGCCGCCCGAACCGAAGCAGGCGGGGCCGCTCCGGCCGCTGATCGCACGGCTGCTGCTGAGGGACCCCGAACAGCGGCCCGGCGCGCGCGAGACGGAGGCCGTGCTGGAGGCGGTGGCCGAGGGGTGGCCGGTGCCGGTCCTCGCCGAGGGCGAGGTGACGCAGGCTCAGGAGGCGTCGTTGCTCGAGGAGTTCGGCGAGGACGCGGGGACGGTGCGGCTGGGCGGCGGCGTGCCGGCGTCGCAGGCGGCGCCCCCCGAGCCCGTACCGGAGCCGGAGGCGGCGCCCCCAGAGCCCGTACCGGAGACCGCCGCCACCACCACCGTCGCCCCCGCCCCGAGGCGCCCCGCCCCACGTCGTCGTGCCGTCCTCGCCGTGGCCGCCGTCGCGCTCGTCGGGGGCACCTGGTTCGCCGCCTCCCGGTTCGCCGGGCCGGCCGGTGAGTCCGTCACCGAGCACACCGCCACCTACCGGTCGGCCCCGGCCCGCGCGACCCCTGCCGCCACCGCGTCCCCCTCCACCGGCGCCTGGGTCGCCCACCGCCCGGACGACATGGACGCCGTCCTCGTTCTCCCCGCCGCCTACAAGGAGTCCGCCCGCGAGGGCGGCACCGGCGGCCGGCCCCGGCTCGTCGTCTACGACACCGGGCTCGTCCAGGTCCGCCTCACCGAGTGGGACCGGGCCCCCGGCACGCCGCTGGACGCGGCGAAGAAGGCCTTCGACACCTGGAACGGCGCCCACCGCGACGCGAGCGGTTCGCAGTACCGCACCTCCCACCACGGCCTCGACGCGGCCGTCGCCGACACGACGTACGGGCTGAAGCAGACCCCGACCCGGGTCGTGCAGCTCTTCCTCGTCACCGCGGACGACCGCATGTACGAGCTGCGGGTGGACATGCCGAAGGGAACCCCCGGCGAGCGCGAGGGCATGGCGGTGTTCAAGGAGGCCCGTGACCGCCTCGTGATCGGAAAATCCGGGACCACGGCCAGCCTCGCGCGCCCAACGCCCTGATCAGCGCAAACCTTGCCAGTGACCACTGGCGCCGTGTGAGTACTCGGTGAAGCCGCGTTACCGACGGGTACCCAAAGGCTCCGCCGCGGCATACCCTGCGCCTCATGACGGACGCGCAGGCCCCGGCCAAGACCGGCACCAATCCCCTCGCCCCCGCACCGGAGGGCGCCCGTACCGCCGCCGACGTGGTCACCCCCGAGCTGGTCGCCCAGCTCACCAAGGGTGTGGTCGGCTCCGGCCGCACCGCCAACCACACGCCGTTCACCGGCGAGAAGCTGGCCGACCTGCCCGAGTCCACGCCCGCGGACGTGGAGCAGGCCTTCCAGGCAGCCCGCCGCGCCCAGGCGGTGTGGGAGCAGACGCCGGTACGGCAGCGCGCCGCCGTCCTGCTCCGCTTCCACGACCTGATCCTGGAGCGCCAGGCGGAGGTCCTGGACCTCATCCAGCTGGAGACCGGCAAGGCCCGGCTGCACGCCCACGAGGAGGTGCAGGCCGTCGCCGTCGCGGCCCGCCACTACGGCCGCAAGGCCCCCTCCTACCTCAGGCCCAAGCACCACGCCGGCGCCATGCCCACCCTGACGCGCGTCACCGAGCTGCGTCACCCGCGCGGAGTAGTGGGCCAGATCGCCCCCTGGAACTACCCGCTGGAGCTGTCGGTCGGCGACGCGCTGCCCGCCTTCGCCGCCGGCAACGCCGTCGTCATGAAGCCGGACACCGAGACCTGCCTGACCGCGCTGTGGGCCCGCGACCTGCTCATCGAGGCGGGACTGCCCGCCGACGTCTTCCAGGTCGTCATCGGCGACGGCCCGGTCGTCGGCCCCGAGATCGTCAAGCACGCCGACTACGTCTCCTTCACCGGCTCCACCCGCACCGGCCGCGAGGTCGCCCAGGGCGCCGCCGCCCGCCTGGTCGGCGTCTCCCTGGAACTCGGCGGCAAGAACGCCATGCTGGTCCTGGAGGACGCCGACATCGAGAAGGCGGCCGCCGGCGCCGTCCGCGCCTGCTTCTCCTCCGCCGGCCAGCTGTGCATCTCCATCGAGCGGCTCTACGTCCACGAGTCGATCGCCGACGCCTTCCTGGAGCGCTTCGCCGCCCGCACCCGGGCCATGCGGCTGGGCAGGTCGCTGGCCTACGGCGCCGACATGGGCTCGCTGGTGGGGGAGCGGCAGCTGGAGACCGTCACCCGGCACGTCGACGAGGCCGTCGCCAAGGGCGCCACGCTCGTCGCCGGCGGGGTCGCCCGCCCGGACATCGGCCCGTACTTCTTCGAGCCGACGATCCTCGACGGCGTCACCGAGCCGATGGCGGTGTGCACCGAGGAGACCTTCGGCCCGGTCGTCTCCGTCTACCGCTTCGGCACGGAGGACGAGGCGATCGAGCAGGCCAACGCCACCGCGTACGGCCTGAACTCCTCGGTCTGGACGAAGAACGGCTCCCGCGGCCGCGCGGTCGCCGCCCGCCTGCGCACCGGCACCGTCAACGTCAACGAGGGCTACGCGCCCGCCTACGGCAGCGTCCAGTCGCCGATGGGCGGCATGAAGGACTCCGGCCTCGGCCGCCGGCACGGCTCCGAGGGCATCCTCAAGTACACCGAGGCCCAGACGGTGGCCCAGCAGCGGCTGCTCCCGATGGCCCCGTCGCTGGGGATGGACGACGAGAAGTACGCCGCGTTCATGAGCCGCAGCCTGCGGCTGATGAAGGCCCTGCGCTTCAAGTAGGCACACCCGTTCCCGACCACCCGTTCTCGACGAGGAGAGCACGTGCCACAGGACACCTACGACTACGACGTCATCGTCGTCGGCTCCGGCTTCGGCGGTTCCGTCACCGCGCTTCGCCTGACGGAAAAGGGCTACCGCGTGGGTGTCCTGGAGGCCGGCCGACGCTTCACCCGCGAGAGCCTGCCGAAGAACTCCTGGGACCTGAAGAACTACCTGTGGGCCCCCAAGCTCGGCATGTACGGCATCCAGCGCATCCACCTGCTGGGCAACGTGATGGTCCTGGCCGGCGCGGGCGTCGGCGGCGGCTCGCTCAACTACGCCAACACCCTCTACGTCCCGCCGAAGCCGTTCTTCGACGACCCGCAGTGGCGTGACATCACCGACTGGCAGGAGGAGCTGAAGCCGTACTACGACCAGGCCCGGCGCATGCTGGGCGTACGGCTCAACCCGACCATGACCCCCTCCGACGTCCACCTGAAGGCGGCGGCGGAGCGGATGGGCGTCGGCGACACCTTCCACATGGCGCCGGTCGGCGTGTTCTTCGGCGACGGCGAGGACGCCGACGGCACGGCGAAGGCCAAACCCGGCGAGCAGGTCGAGGACCCCTACTTCGGCGGCGCCGGGCCCTCCCGCAGGGCCTGCACCGAGTGCGGCGAGTGCATGACCGGCTGCCGCCACGGCGCGAAGAACACCCTCAACGAGAACTACCTGCACCTCGCCGAGAAGGCGGGCGCGGTCGTGCACCCCATGACCACGGTGGTCTCGATCACCGACGACTCCCTGGGCGGGTACGCGATCGCCACCCTGCCCACCGACGACCGCCGCAAGTCCTCCAGGGGCCGCGTCTTCAAGGCCCGCCGGGTCGTCGTCGCGGCCGGCACCTACGGCACCCAGACCCTGCTGCACCGCATGAAGGCCAGCGGCCGGCTGCCCCACCTCTCGGACAGGCTGGGCGAGCTGACCCGCACCAACTCCGAGGCCCTGGTCGGCGCGCAGACCGACAGCCGCCGCTACCGCAAGGCCACCGGCGAGCCGAAGGTCGACTTCACCCGCGGGGTCGCCATCACGTCCTCGATCCACCCGGACGAGAACACCCACATCGAACCGGTCCGCTACGGCAAGGGCTCCAACTCGATGGGCGGCCTGTCCATCCTCCAGGTGCCCTACGCCGAGGGCTCGTCGAGGGCGCTGGCCTGGCTGCGCAACGCCGCCCGCCACCCCCTGCTCGTCCTGCGCTCCCTGTCCAACCGCCGCTGGTCGGAGCGGACCATCATCGGCCTGGTGATGCAGTCGCTGGACAACTCCCTGACGACGTACCTGAAGCCGGACGGCGTCGGCAAGGGCCTGCTCACCGCCCGGCAGGGCCACGGCGCCCCCAACCCCAAGCAGATCAGGGCCGCCTCCGAGGCCGCGTCCGTGATCGCCGCGGACATCAACGGCTTCGCCGGCTCCAACGTCGGCGAACTGATGGGCACCCCGCTCACCGCCCACTTCCTGGGCGGCTGCCCCATCGGCTCCTCCCGGGAGACCGGCGTCATCGACCCGTACCACCGCCTCTACGGCCACCCCGGCATCTCGGTCGTCGACGGTGCCGCGGTCTCCGCCAACCTGGGGGTGAACCCGTCCCTCACCATCACCGCGCAGGCGGAGCGCGCGATGTCGTACTGGCCCAACAAGGGCGAGGAGGACCCGCGTCCGGCGCAGGGAGAGGCGTACCGGCGTCTCGCGCCCGTCGAGCCGAAGAGCCCGGCGGTCCCGGCGGAGGCGTTCGGCGCGCTGCGGCTGCCGTTCCTCGGGATGCCCGCGGTGCCGCCCAAGAAGTGACGTGAGAACGGAAGAAGGACCCGCGCTCCCCTCCGAGCGCGGGTCCTTCTCCCGTTCTGTGGTGTTCTTACGCGGCCGTGTGCGAACCGGCGGTCTTGCGGCGGCGGACCACGAACATCGCGCCACCGCCGAGCGCGACGGCGGCACCGCCGACGAGGCCGATCACCGGCAGCGCGGAGGAGGAACCGGTCTCGGCGAGGCTGCCGTCGACCTTCGGCGTGTCGCTGCTCGGCTTCTCGTCCGTGACCGGGACCTGGCCGCCTTCCTGCGGCTCGGTGCCGGAGGTGTCCGTGCCGGCCGAGACGATCTGGAACTTGTAGGCGACATCGCCGTAGCCGGTGCACTGGCCGTCGCTGTCACCGTAGATCGTCGCGCCGAGCGAGAAGCCGGCACCGACGGGGGCGGACGACGACACGTTGAGACGCATCGGGATGTCGACCTGGAAGTCGGGCTTCAGCGTGTCGGTGTAGCCCACGTATCCGACCGCGTAACCGGAGTCGTCGACGTCCTCCCAGACCTTGTCCTGCGGGTTCCAGGCCTGGAGGCGGACCTGCTTGGACTTGAAGATGTCCTCGCCCTGCTTGTCGGCGGAGGCGCCGGCGAAGAAGTCGAGGTCCTTGAGCGTGGAGCCGGAGTTGTTGAGCACGCTGAGCGTGAACTTGTGCCAGCCGCTGCCCACGGCGATCTTGCCCGGCAGGCCGTGCATGCTGACGTCGACCTTGGAGTCCTTGCACTCGTCGACGGGACCGTCGGAGGGCGAGGGAGAGGCGGTCGCGGAGGCCGAGGCGGTCGCGGACGCGGAGGTGGAGGCGGTGGCCGCGGGGCTGGTCTGCTCGGCGGCGGGCGAGCTGTCCTCGGCGGCCGGGGAGCTGTCCTCGGCGGCGGGCGAGCTGTCTTCCGCGGCCGGGGAGCTGTCCTCGGCCGCGGGCGAGCTCTCCGTGGCGGCCGGGCTGCTCGTGGACGTGTCGGGAGTGTCGTCCGCGAAGGCGACCGGCGCGGACAGCAGGGCGAGAGGAGCGAGGACCGCGGTCGCGGCCGCGACACCCATGGCACGGCGAAGCTTCATCGAAAACCTCAAGGAGTCCAGTGTGGAGGGCTCCGCGTGTGGGGCGCGGGTTTGTGGCCCTTGTTCGCAGAGTTGGATCAGTGAGCCGTGGGAAGGGTTGTGCCCGCCTTCACAGATTTTTTATGTGCCCTGGATCACGTACGCTCTGCTGCTCGACAGGCGACCCACAGTTCGAACGACTCCAGTTCGACGAATACGGCGGTTCGCATGCTTCGATGACGTCGAGTGACGCAGAAAGGGCCGGCGCCGTGGCCGACACACCGTCCGACGAGCCGAGACCGGGTTCCGGCGGGGAACCGTCCGTACCCGACGAGGTCTGGGAGAAGTTCCTCCGGGACCACGGCTCCGCCCCAAAGGAGCCGTCCGCGCGGGCCCGCATGGTCACCGAGCGGCTGCGGCAGCAGGAGGCGCGGGGCGAGTCGCCGGCCGGCTGGCGCACCGGGCCCGCCACGAGCGGGCGCAAGCCCGGTCCCCGCAAGGGCTGGGCGGTGCTCGGCGTGCTGCTGGCCGCCGCCGTGGCCGTCGTCGCCATGAAGCCGTCGCTGGTGCCGGGCGACCCCTTCGGCGCGGGGGACGCGGAAGCGTCCGCCGCCTCGCCGCTGCCCGCCGAGACCGCCGCCCCGACCGCCGCGCCCTCCTCGGCGGACCCCGAAACCCCCACGCTCGTCCGCCCGTTCGCCGGTTCCCCGGCGGAGCGCTGGGCCGACGGGAAGGCCGGGATCGTGCTGCCCAAGGCGACCCCCGTCGGCTCCCTGTCCGCGGCCCAGGTGGAGCAGGCGCTCCGGCAGACCCGCACGCTCCTGGTCGACGCCAACCTCGACGCGGCCACCCTGCGCGGCGAACGCCCCGCCGGCGCGCTCGGCGTGATCGAGCCGCGCCAGAAGGAGCTGCTGGACCGGCTGAACACGTCCCTGCGCAAGCCCGACCGCGAGCACGACCCGCTGTCGATGTTCAGCCGCTTCGACCCCGCCGAGATCAAGCTCGTCGGGGACGTCGTGAAGACCCGCGGCCGCATCACGTTCAAGGCCGGCGAGCAGGCGTCCGTCGCGATCCACGCCGACTACACCTTCGTCTACCCGGTGGTCAGGGCGGGCGGTTCGACGGAGGTCACCCGCACCATCGTGCGCCGCGTCCTCGACATCGAGATGTCCGACCCGGCCAAGTACCGGGTCACCCCGGGCAAGATCGCCGTCCGCCGTTACGACCAGCGGGTCGGCAACTCGGCCTGCGACGTCTACGACGGCTACCTGCACCCGTCGTTCGGCGCGGACGGCCCGACGGGCGCGCCGCCGAGCGGGCCCACCACCGACCCCTACGACCGCAGCAAGGGCATCGGGGAGGACCGCGGCGAGGGCTGCGGGACGGTGTCCCGGGTCTGAGGCCAGGACATGCGAAGGGCCCCGCGGACGCGGCCGCGGGGCCCTTCTTTCGTCAGCACCGACGTCAGGGCAGCGTCGGTGCCTGGGAGCGGCGCCGGGGGGTTGCGCCGCTTGTCTCGTGTGCCCTCCGAGCGCCCTGGGTCGCCTCCCCGGCGCCCATGGGGCGCACGGAGGGTATGGACCTCTGGCAGTGCTGGGGGACGGGCAATGCGGTTGACTGCGAGGGGACTTGGGCTTTCTACGCATCGTGCTGGATGGACGCGGCCTCCGCAACCGTTTGACCCAGGGTTGTGCATTTTTGCATTTTCCGCCGGTCGGCCCCGGGCGTCCCCGGAGCCGACCGTTACGGGGTGACCGGGCTGCTGTCCCCTGCCGTCCGGTCACAACCCTGGAGCGAGGTCCCACGACGTACGGCACGACCCGTACGTCTCATCGCTCCAGCAAGCCACGCGTGGTTCTTTCGGGCCCGCCCCTGGCTGGCGCGGACACCCCACCAACGAAGCGGTCCGCGGGGCGGTCACGCGCCGTACGGGTGAGAGGGCATGCGAACTCAGATGCGACCGCGGCACAGTTCGAGCAGGGTCATCGCGAGGGCGGTGCCGGGCCTGCCGAGGGCCTCGCTGTAGTGGTTCAGGACGTCCATCTCGCGCGAGAGGTTCACGCGGCGTCCGCCGGAGGTGATCCGCGCCTCCTGGATCACGGCCGACACGGCCATCCGTTCCTGGATCAGGCCGATGATCCGGTCGTCGAGCGCGTCGATGCGCTCACGGGCGCCGGTGATCACGTCCGCGGCCTCGGGGGTACGGGCGCCGGTCACGTCGATGGCGGTCATGCGGGGCTCCTCGAAGGGTCGAAGCAGGTGCCCCGGATCGGCAGGGTCCGCGAACGGCAGGCGCCCCGGACCTTGTCGGCCCGGGGCGCCTGGGAAGTCGCTCGTCAGTTGCTCAAGCGGCACGACCATGGCAGCCGGTGGGCCGGTCGCCATAGGTAAAGAGGAAGGTCGTGTGCTGAGGCATGCGGTCAGTATGCCGTGCCGCGCGGGGGTGTCCAAGACGGTTCGCATCCTGAGACGGGACCTGCGGGAGCTCGCCCAGGTAAGGGCCCCGCCGGGCCCGGTAGACTCGGCCGCACACACACCCTCGCTCACCGCCGGAAGGCAACCCGTGTCATCAGCGACCCCAGCCGCCACCGACACCGTTCTGGTCGTCGACTTCGGCGCGCAGTACGCCCAGCTCATCGCCCGTCGCGTCCGCGAGGCCCGGGTCTACAGCGAGATCGTGCCGAGCACCATGCCGGTCGCGGAGATGCTCGCCAAGAACCCGGCGGCGATCATCCTCTCCGGCGGCCCCTCGTCCGTGTACGAGGAGGGCGCCCCCCGCCTCGACCGCGAGCTCTTCGAGGCCGGCGTCCCCGTCTTCGGCATGTGCTACGGCTTCCAGCTGATGGCGCAGGTCCTCGGCGGCACCGTCGACAACAGCGGCGCGCGCGAGTACGGCCGCACGGACCTGCACGTGTCGAAGGCGTCCTCCACTCTCTTCGAGGGCACCCCGGCCGAGCAGCACGTGTGGATGTCGCACGGCGACGCCTGCTCCGCCGCCCCCGAGGGCTTCTCCGTGACGGCCTCCACCGACGTCGTCCCGGTGGCCGCCTTCGAGAACGACGACAAGAAGCTCTACGGCGTCCAGTACCACCCCGAGGTCATGCACTCCACGCACGGCCAGCAGGTCCTGGAGCACTTCCTGTACCGGGGCGCGGGCCTGACCCCGTCCTGGACCACGGGCAACGTGATCGAGGAGCAGGTCGCCGCGATCCGCGAGCAGGTCGGCGACCGGCGTGCCATCTGCGGTCTGTCCGGCGGTGTCGACTCCGCGGTGGCCGCGGCCCTGGTCCAGAAGGCCATCGGCTCCCAGCTGACCTGCGTGTACGTCGACCACGGCCTGATGCGCAAGGGCGAGACCGAGCAGGTCGAGAAGGACTTCGTGGCGGCGACCGGCGTGCAGCTGAAGGTCGTGGACGCGGAGGAGCGGTTCCTGAAGGCCCTCTCCGGTGTCTCGGACCCCGAGGAGAAGCGGAAGATCATCGGCCGCGAGTTCATCCGCGTCTTCGAGCAGGCGCAGGCGGAGATCATCGCGGACGAGGGCCCGGCGGTGGAGTTCCTCGTGCAGGGCACCCTCTACCCGGACGTCGTCGAGTCCGGCGGCGGCACCGGCACCGCGAACATCAAGTCCCACCACAACGTCGGCGGCCTGCCCGAGGACCTCGAGTTCCAGCTCATCGAGCCGCTGCGCAAGCTGTTCAAGGACGAGGTCCGGATGGTCGGCCAGGAGCTCGGCCTGCCGGAGGAGATCGTCCAGCGCCAGCCGTTCCCCGGCCCCGGTCTCGGCATCCGCATCGTCGGCGAGGTCACCAAGGAGCGCCTGGACCTGCTGCGCGAGGCCGACGCCATCGCCCGCGAGGAGCTGACCGCGGCCGGCCTCGACCGCGACATCTGGCAGTGCCCGGTGGTCCTGCTCGCGGACGTCCGCTCGGTCGGCGTCCAGGGCGACGGCCGCACCTACGGCCACCCGATCGTGCTGCGCCCGGTCTCCTCCGAGGACGCCATGACGGCCGACTGGTCGCGTCTGCCGTACGACGTCCTCGCGAAGATCTCCACCCGCATCACCAACGAGGTCAAGGACGTCAACCGGGTCGTCCTCGACGTCACCTCCAAGCCGCCGGGCACCATCGAGTGGGAGTGAGCCCCCTGACGGGGCTCAGGTGCGCTTGATCGTGCGCACCGGCTCGCCGGGCTTCCAGACCTGGACGACGAGGTACTTCTCGTCCTCGACGGAGGTCCGCACGACCTCCGTCAGCACGGCACGGAAGAGGTGGAACGGCTCCGGCGGTTCCACCTCTTCGGCGTAGGCGGCCTTGGTCGCGGCGTCCTCGACCTCGACCGCCCGGCCGGCGATCCGGACGTCGCCGCCGCCCATGGACTGGCCTTCCCCCGGGTTCGCCTGGAGCGCGAACCGCGGGTCGCGGCGCAGGTCCAGGGCCTTGAGGGAGTGGGGCATCATCCCCAGCCACAGCTCCCCGTTCAGGAAGCGGACCTCAAGGCCCGTGGTCCGCGGGGAGCCGTCCGTGCGCAGGGTCGCCAGGACGTGGTGCGTGAAGGCGCCGAACCGGGCCTCGACGGTTTTCGCGAACTCGGGTGCGGCGGCGGCGAAGTCCGCCCAGCCCGCTGTCGTACGACTCGTTGTCATACGGCGAGTGTGGCGCCGATACCCGACATCTTCTGTCGGGTATGCGAGGTCACGCCGGATAGGGAACCGGACGGACGAAGCGCTCGCGCCCGGCCTCGTCCCGCACCGGCGTGCAGCCCGCCGCCGTCAGCTGCGCGGCCAGCTTCGCCCGGCGGGCCGTGTTCACGCGCAGCGAGCCGAACATGAACGCAGGCGTCAGGACCGCGAGCGGCAGCAGTACGGAGTACACCCCCGTCACCACCGCCAGCAGCAGGAACAGCACCCCGGCGCCCACCCCGATGGTGCGCAGCTGCACGGGGTTGCCGGCCTCGGTCATGGCGTCGTACCGGATGACCTTCGTGAGCAGGTCGACCTCCGGCTGTGCCTCGGGCACCGGCGTGAGCGAGTTCAGGTGCATCCCGGGCACCGCGCCACCCGCGCCGACCTGCGGGAACGCGGCCGCGTTGGCCGCGGCGCGCTGCTGCGCCCAGGCCTCGCCCGAGCGGACCAGGTGCACGTGCAGCACCTTGTGGCGGCCGACGAGGCGGACGCCGACGTAGCGGAAGCCGAAGCACTCGGCGACGTAGACCAGCGCGGCGAAGCTCTTCAGGTCGGAGAAGGGGTGGACCAGCTCGACGTGATCCCGGTTCGCCAGCTGCCGCATGAGGCTGGTGAGGTGACGTTCGGCTTGGCTCATGAAGGGCTCCGGTGGCTGAAAAACGACGCTGAATCTGTAGTTCCGCATCTCAGACCCTCGAGCACCCGGAACGGTTGCGCGCGTCATCTTTACAGAACATCTCTGTTCTCCTGAGCGGACCGCAGGTAACTTCCGCCCCGTAACGCAACCCAGTGCTGGAGGAAGAACATGCACGGGACCCCCGGCGCCGGACCCACCCCGCCCCCGCCGCTCCCGACCGACCGGCTGCGGTTCGCGATGCCGCCCATGCACGACTCGGTCGACGACGAACGCCGGCACCGCAAGGAACGCCTCGCCGGCGCGCTGCGGATCTTCGGGCGGCTCGGCTTCGAGGACGGCGTCTCCGGGCACATAACGGCCCGCGACCCCGAGTTCTCGGACTGCTTCTGGGTCAACCCCTTCGGCATGTCCTTCAAGCACGTCACCGTGAGCGACCTGGTGCTCGCCAACTCCGACGGCCAGGTCGTCGAGGGCCGCTACCACGTCAACCAGGCCGCCTTCACCGTGCACGCCCAGGTCCACGCCGCCCGCCCGGACGTCGTCGCCGTCGCCCACTGCCACTCGGTGGGCGGCCGCGCCCTGTCCGCGCTCGGCGACCTCCTGGACCCCATCACGCAGGAGAGCTGCGCGTTCTACGAGGACCACGCCCTCTACGACGCCTACACCGGCGTCGCCGTCGACGCCGAGGAGGGCCGCCGCGTCGCCGCCGCGCTCGGCTCCCGCAAGGCGCTGGTGCTGCGCAACCACGGACTGCTGACGGTCGGCGACTCGGTGGACGCGGCCGCCTGGTGGTTCGTGTCCATGGAACGCTCCGCGCAGGTCCAGCTCACCGCCAAGGCGGCCGGCCGGCCCCTCCTCATCGACCACAAACTGGCGTCGGCCACCCGCGAACAGCTCGGCGGCGACCTGGTGGCGTGGATCAACTACCAGCCCATGTGGCAGGACATCAGCCGCAGCGAACCCGACCTGCTGAGCTGAGGGCGGCCAGGGCGTGTGTCGCCCTAGAACCCCCGCAGCACCGCCGCCTTCGTCATCGCGAACTCCTCGTCCGTGAGCACCCCCTCCCGGTGGAGTTCGCCCAACTCCCGCAGCCTGCGCAGAAGCACGTCGTGGTGGTCGGCGGACGGCGGCAGCGTGCCGGCGAGCCGCGGCCGGTCGGCCCGGTCGACGGCATCCCGGGTGGAGGGGTGCGGCAGGCGGGCGGTGACCGCGGTGGCGACCAGCGCGGTCAGCAGATCGCGGCGCGAGCTGCCCCACAGGTCCAGGGCGTACGGGTCCTTCTCCGGCGGCAGCTTGGAGAACACCGTCTCCCGCGTCACGAACCGCAGGAAGCCGTCCTCGTAACCGGAGTTGGGCAGCCACTCGACCTGCACCAGGTCGCCGACGGCGATGATCCGCGGCCCCGTCGCCCGCTTGACCCGGTCCGAGGTGTCGGCCCAGTCGATGCGCACCTGGCCGCCGTCGAAGGAGACCGTCCCGTCGGAGGAGCGCACCGAGACCGGGACCGGCGGACCCGGCAGCAGATACGTCCGGGTCGGCTCCTTGGGGATCTGGTCCAGCAGCAGCGCCCGGCGGATCTCCTCGGCGACGTACTCCGCGACCCCGGCCCGGTCGGCGTCCACCACCAGCCGGTAGGGGTCGGCCGGGTCCGGCAGCCGTCCGCCCGTCGCCTGCAGCAGCGGATCGGCGCCCTCACGCAGCCGCATCCGCAGCCGCCCCCGCTTGCGTTCCGGCTCGAAGACCACGCCCGCGATCGCCTCGAGGGGCACGGAGACCTCGCCGTACGTCTGCCGGAACAGCGGCACGGAGCGGTGCAGGCCCGGCGTGATCCGCACCGTGGTGCCGTCGAAGGCCCAGGTCCCGTCCCGCTGGATGATCTCGGCCATAGGGAAATTCTCGCAGCCGGGTCAACACGACGGCCCCCGCTTCACCCGCGCTGACCGGACCTGGCGGACACGGACCCACCGCGGTAGGGCACAATTCGCTGTCATCACAGGGGAGTTGCGGGGCGGCGGACGACTGCTGGGCAGGCGCGCCGGTCGACAGGCGATGGGTCGTGCGGAAGGCGGGCGTCGGGCGTGGCGGTGCAGGAGGCGAGAGGGGGCGCGCAGACGGGCGCGCCCGGTGGGGCGCACGCGGGCGGCTGCGCCTGCGGGGACTGCCCGCACGGGGCGCGCGAAGGGCACCGGCGGGCGGTCGCCGAGTTCCTGCTCCTGCGCGACGGTTTCGCCGCCGGACAGGGCGTGCCCGCCGCCGTGGCCCACTCCGCCCAGGCCTCCCGCCAGTGGGTCTCGGAGGAACTCACCCAGTCCGCGGAACTCGTCGCCGAGCGGGGCCGCGCCGACGGCGAGGCGTGGCTGGCCCGCCTGTGGCGGTACACCACCGTCGCCGTGTGGGCGCTGGTGACGGCGCTGCTCCTGGTGCAGGCCCTGACGGCGATCGGCGCGGGCTGGACCTCGGCGCGCACCGCCGGACTCCTGGCGGCCCTGCTCGTGGCGGCCGCGCTCACGGCCGCGTCGTGGTTCCACCGGGCCCGCGGCGGCGCCCTGGCCCCGGTGATCGGCGAGGACAACCGCCTGTCCACCTCGCGCACCGTGGCGGCGGCCTGGGTGCTCTTCGTCGCCTACGCCGTGCTCGTGCTGGCGGGCCGCCTCGCCGCCGCCTCGGGCCACGCCGAGCGCGACGCCCTCCTCTCCGGCCTCGCGCTCGCCCGCGGCGCGGGCGTGGTGACCGTCCTAGCCGTGGTGTGCGGCATCGCCGTCCTGGTCCGGCGCGTGGTCGGGCTGCGGGTCCTCGGCCAGCGGCTGCAGAAGGTACGGGCGGACCGGCCGCGCGCGGCCGACCTGCTGACCGACGACGCCGGACGCGGCACCTTCGCCGACATCCAGTACGTCGCGATCAGCGCCGTCGCCCTGCTGTTCTCGGCGGTCCGGCTGGCCCGCCGCCCCGACCAGCTGCCCGACCTGCCGTGGGGCCTGGCCGTCGTGGTGCTGGTGTCGGCCGCGACCTACCTGGCCGGCAAGTACGCGGAGGGCGGCCGCCCGGTGATCCTCTCCGTGGTGCGCGCCCGGGAGGCCGGGGACCTCGACGGCCCGATCCGCACCGGCGACGACATCGAGATCCGCGGCGCGGGCTTCGTACCGCCCGGCGCGCAGGGCGCCGACCGGCTGTCCCGGATGGTCGTGCGCATCGGCGCGGTGAACGTGCACGTCCCGCTCGTCCCGGTCGCCGGCGGCTTCCGCAACCCCACCGACGCGGTGCTCACGGTGCCGGTCCCGGCCGACGTCGAGCCCGGCCGGGTCGAGGTGCAGGTGGTCACGGCGGCCGGGGTGGAGACGAACCGGTATGCGATCGATGTGACGGACTGAAAACAATGAGGCGAGTGACAGCGAAGTGACCGCTTCGGCCGACTCGTCGGGGCCTGGACGGAAAACTCCTCGAACAGTTTGAGCGGCCCCGGCCCTGCGTACGTATCGTCTGTCAAGGGGTCCCGGCCCGACGGGCGAGAGGCGACAGCGATGACTCACGGCATGCGCACGGACACGTACACCCCCCACCTCGACGACGAACGCGGCTGGCGGGACAACCTCGCCCGCTACGCCCTTCTCCCTCTGCGCGTCTTCCTCGGCGTCACCTTCATCTACGCCGGGCTCGACAAGCTCACGAACAGCGCCTTCATGAAGTCCTCCGGCGCCGGCTCGATCGGCGAGACGATGCGCTCCGTCCGCGACTCCTCGGCCATCCCGGCCCTGGTCGACCTGGCTCTGAAGAACCCCGTCGGCTTCGGCTACGCCATCGCCCTCGGTGAGCTGGCCGTCGGCATCGGCACCCTGATCGGCCTGCTGGCCCGCCTCGCGGCGCTCGGCGGCGCGCTGATCTCCTTCAGCCTGTGGATGACCGTGAGCTGGGCCAACGACCCGTACTACTACGGCAACGACCTCGCCTACCTGATGGCCTGGCTCCCGCTCGTCCTCGCGGGCGCCCCCATGTTCTCCCTGGACGCAGCCCTCCGCACCCGGCGACGGAGGCGGACGGCGGGCTACTAGGGCGCGGCGGCGCTCCGCGTTGCTCGGGCGGCCTTCGCCGCGCGCTACCGCGGCGGCTCCGCCCCCGGGCCCACCGGCGCCCTCTCCCCGCCGGCCGGGGCCGCCCTCCGCCGGCGTACGCCCCGGCCGATCAGCCCCACCACGCCGGCGAGGAACAGCCCGCCGACGACGAGCGGGATCACCGCGAACCACGGCGTCTCCCACGCGCCGCCCGCGTCCCCGGCGTAGACGACGCCCGCGAGGGCGAGGAAGCAGCCGGCGACCAGCCTGCCGGGCTGGAACTCATGACGCAGCACGGCTCACCTCCGCCTGACCGAGGCCGACCTGGAGGTCGAGGTCGAGGGTGCCGGCTTTCCCGCCGCCCTCGACCGGTGTCAGGGTCACGTCCTTGTGCTTGCCCGGCTGCACGTCCACGTCCTGCCTTCTGTCTCCCGGCAACTGGATGTCGCCCACGCCCACCTCGATCGTCAGCCGCACGGTGACGTCCTCCGGCACGATCACCCGCAGCCGGCCCGCCCCGACCTCGGCACGCGTGGTCACCGTCTGCCCCTTCGCCGGCCGCAGCCGGCTCAGGTCCAGGGTGCCGACACCGCTGCCGAGCTCGTAACCGTCGCGCACGTCCGCCACGGCGGCCGGCTGCCAGGTGGTGCGCGTCCAGTGCGTGCCGATGTCCTTGGGCAGGGCGGCCGACGAGGCGAGCAGCGCTGCCGTGACAACGGCCAGGAAGACCGATCCCGCTCCCGTGCGCCCCAGGAAGGCGCTGACCGCTATGCCGAGGCCGAAGACGACGAGCGCCCAGGCGAGTCCGGTCTGCAGGCTGGTGCCGAGCGCGTGGTCGTGCCACGTGGCGGCGGTGCCGAGGCCGCCCGCGAGGAGAGCGAGCAGGAAGATCCAGCCACCGATCCAGCGGGGGCCGCGCGGCCTCGGCGCGGGAACCCGCTGCGAGCGGAGGTCCCTGCGGTCGGTCCAGGAGGGGCCGAGGCCGATGTCGGCGATGTCCCGGTCGCGTGCATCCGTCGGACCCCACAGGTAGCCGGTGCCGCCGACGTGCGTTCCGTCCTTGACGATGGGGTCGCGCCACCACGAGGGGTAGGAGGCGGGGACGGGCGGCGCCTGGGCCTCCGGCGGGGCGTCGGCGACGGCCTGCGCGGCCAGCGGGTCCGGGTCGGGGGCGCCGCGCCCGCGCGACCAGTAGCCGGCGCCCGCCAGCAGCAGGGAGAGGACGACGGCGAAGGCCAGCACCCCGCCGTTCCTCAGCATCGTCAGGAACACCCCGCAGCCGACCAGCGCGAACAGCACCGCGGTCAGCGCCTGCCCGTCGACGCGGCCGGTGAGCAGCTTGCGGACCTCGTTCTCCTCGTCGTCCTCGAACGGGACGAGGAGCCACACGAAGCCGTAGAAGATCAGGCCGATGCCGCCGGTCGCGGAGAGCACGACGAGGGTGATCCGGAAGATCACCGGGTCCATGTCGCACTGCCGCCCGAGCCCTGAGCACACTCCGGCGAGCATCTTGTACCGCCGGTCGCGCCGGAACGGGGCCCCCGCGTCCGGCGCGGCGCCGGGGGCCGCGCCGGGTTCCGGGCCGGTGGCCGTCGGGGCGTGCGCGGCGGGCGCGGCATCCTGCGGCCCGGCGCCCGGGGAGGGGCGCGGGCCGGAGCCGGGTCCCGGACCCGTCGCGGCGCGCTCGTGATCTGTCATGGCTCCATGGTGACGGGCGGGCCGCCCCGGCGGGAGTCGGGACGACCCTGGACCGACCCTGATATCGCCCCTGAGCCCGCTGCGGGAAAGCGCTCGAAGAGCCGCGCCGCCGAAGATCAGGGGAGTCTCGGGGGCCGACCCTGATGTCCCCGTCGGCCCGTCGTGTGAGGATCGGTGGCATGCCGGAAGCCGCCGCAGCGCCCCTCGTCGAACCGCGGCCGCCGCGCAAGCTCTACCGCAGCAGCGACGGACGCTGGCTGGGTGGTGTGGCGCGGGGGCTCGCCGGGCATCTCGGACTGCCCGTCATCTGGGTCCGGCTGGTCTTCGTGGGCCTGTTCATGGCGGACGGCCTCGGCGCGCTGCTGTACGCCGCGTTCTGGTTCTTCGTACCGCTCGGCGTCGGCGGCGTCGGCGGGCAGAAGCCCCCGGCGCTCGTCAGCACCGAGACCTCGCCCGACGGCCGCCGGCGGCTCGTGGCCCGCAAACCGGACCGGGGCCAGATCGTCGCGCTGCTCCTCATGGTCGTGCTGGCCCTGGTCTTCGTGGGCAACGTCAAGCTGAGCGGGGGCGTCAAGGCGTATCTGTGGCCCGCCGTCCTCGTCGGCGCGGGCGTCGCCCTGGTGTGGCGCCAGGCGGACAACGCCCGGCGGGCCCGCTGGGTCGAGGTCGGCCGCCGCCGCCGCACGCTCACCCTGCTGCGCGCCGCGGGCGGCGTCCTCCTCGTCACCGCCGGCGTCTCCGGCATCTTCGTCCTCCAGGGCTCCGCCGCCCACCTCGGCTCCGTCCTTCAGGCCGCCCTCGCGGTGCTGGTCGGGATCACGCTCCTGGCCGGGCCCTACCTCGTGCGCATGACGCAGGACCTGTCCGAGGAACGCCTGATGCGCATCCGCGCCCAGGAGCGCGCCGAGGTCGCCGCCCATGTCCACGACTCCGTGCTGCACACCCTGACCCTGATCCAGCGCAACGCGGAGAACGCCGGCGAGGTGCGCCGGCTGGCCCGCGCCCAGGAACGCGACCTGCGCACCTGGCTGTACAAACCGGAGGGCACCGGCAAGGACGAGGCCGACGAGCCCGCCAGTCTCGCCGACGCGGTCCGGCGCAACGCCGCCGAGGTCGAGGACAAGCACGGCGTGCCGATCGAGGTCGTCGTCGTGGGCGACTGCCCGCTCGACGAGAGGATCGCGGCGCAGATGCAGGCCGCGCGCGAGGCGATGGTCAACGCCGCCAAGTACGGTGGCGAGGGAGGCGCGGTGCAGGTCTACGCCGAAGTGGAGGGCAAGACGGTGTTCGTGTCGGTGCGGGACCGCGGTCCCGGCTTCGACCTCGACTCGATACCCGCCGACCGCATGGGCGTCAGAGAATCGATCATCGGCCGCATGGAGCGCAACGGCGGCGCGGCGCGGCTGCGCGCGGTGCCCGACGGCGGCACGGAGGTCGAGCTGGAGATGGAGAGGGCGGAGAAGACGTCATGAGCGATCCGACCGAGGCGAACGAGCCCGTGGAACCGACCGGCGGGAGCGCCGGCGAGCGGCACGTGCGCGTGGTCCTCGTCGACGACCACCGCATGTTCCGTACCGGCGTCCAGGCCGAGATCGGCCGGACCGACGAGACCGGCGTGGAGGTCGTCGGCGAGGCCGCGGACGTCGACCAGGCGGTCACGGTCATCACCGCGACCCGCCCCGAGGTCGTCCTCCTCGACGTCCACCTCCCGGGCGGCGGCGGCGTCGAAGTGCTGCGCCGCTGCGCCCCGTTGATGGCCGACGCCGAGCGGCCGGTGCGCTTCCTCGCGCTGTCCGTGTCGGACGCGGCGGAGGACGTGATCGGCGTGATCCGCGGCGGCGCCCGCGGCTACGTCACCAAGACGATCACCGGCACCGACCTCGTGAACTCCGTCTTTCGCGTGCAGGAGGGCGACGCCGTCTTCTCGCCGCGGCTGGCCGGCTTCGTCCTGGACGCCTTCGCCTCCACCGACGCCCCGCCGGTCGACGAGGACCTGGACCGCCTCACCCAGCGCGAGCGCGAGGTGCTGCGGCTGATCGCCCGCGGGTACGCCTACAAGGAGATCGCCAAGCAGCTGTTCATCTCGGTGAAGACGGTCGAGTCCCATGTCTCGGCGGTGCTCAGGAAGTTGCAGCTGTCGAACCGGCACGAGCTGACCCGGTGGGCGACGGCCCGGCGGCTGGTCTGAGACTCACACCACCCGTGTCGCGCCCGCGAAGGGCATCTCGTCGACGGGGGCGATCTTCACCGGCTCCGCCGGGTTCGGGGCGTGGATCATCTGCCCGTTGCCGATGTAGATGCCGACGTGGCTGATGCCCGAGTAGAAGAACACCAGGTCGCCCGGGAGCAGTTCGGAACGCGTAACGCGCCGGCCGGCGTCGATCTGCGCGTACGTCGTGCGGGGCAGCGAGACGCCCGCGGAGCGGTACGCGGACTGGACGAGGCCCGAGCAGTCGAAGGCGTCCGGGCCGGTGGCGCCCCACACGTACGGGCTGCCGAGCTTGGAGTAGGCGTACTGGACGGCGGCCGCGGCACGGGAGTCGGGCGCCTGGGCCGTGGCCGAGCCGGGGGCCTGGAGGCCGACGCGTCCGTCCGTTCCGGACCGGGAGGCGCGGCCCGTGCCGCCGCCGTCCAGGCCGATCCGGGCGCGCTCCTCGGGGGACAGTCCGGACAGCAGCCGCCGTGCCGCGTCCAGCTTCCCGGTGATCGTCTTCTTCTGCCGCGCCAGTTCGGCCTGCCGTGCCTTCAGCGAGGTCAGTTCGACGCGGGCGGTCCCGCGCAACTGCTCGACGTCCCGCAGCTGTCGGCGTACGTCCGCGACGGCCGCCGCCTGCCGGGTGCCGACCCGGTCGACGAACTCGGCGTCGTCCAGGTACCGGTTCGGGTCGCTGGAGAGGACGAGCTGCAGCGCCGGGTCCAGGCCGCCACCCCGGTACTGCGCCGCCGCGATCGAACCCAGCGCGTCCCGCGCCGAGTTGAGTTTCTCCGTCTTGCGCGCCGCCTCGTCCCGCAGGGTCGACAGCCGGCGTTCGGCGGCCCGCGCCCTCTCCTTGGCGCCGTCGTACTTCTGGGTGGCGGTCTCCGCCTCCTGGTAGAGCCGGTCCACCTTCGCCTTGACCTGCGCCGGCGTCAGCTGGGGCTCGGCCTGTCCGGTCCCCTCGAAGGCCGTCGCGGTCGCGGCGCCCGCCAGGGCGATCGTGAAGGCCGTACGGGCGGTGCTGCCGCCCAGCGCTGATCTCCGACCGGGCTTGCGATGCGCTGCCACCTGGACTGCACGTCCTTTCGTACGACCACCCCCTGCGGGGCGGCTTACGCGTCCGGCGGCGGGCCGCACAGGGGAAGCGGACCGCCGCCGGACCTTCTCGGCGGTGGTGGCCGACTGCCGCCCCTGGCCCGGGCGGCGGTGGGGAGCCGGTCACCTGGGGGAGGACGCTAAACCCGGCTGTGTCGGTCCGGTAACGCATTGTGCGGAAGTGCCGTGAGTGAGGCGACGGGTGACCGCATCCGACCGCGATCCGGGCCCTGCGCCGTCGGGTTCACGCGGTGCGCTGACCGATGTGACGGTTTCCGCGTGGCTCCGGCCGCCGCGGTGCTATGGCGCATATATGCGAGATCCACCGGCGGGAGAGGGCCGGTGTCGAAGGCCCCGGACACCGCTGTCTAAGCTCCGGCCTCATGGACGTACTCATCCATCTCTTCGTCGGCCTGCACATCGTCGGCATCGCCGCGCTCCTCGGCGGCTTCCTCACCCAGATGAAGGCGATGGGGCAGGGCACGGCCCGCTTCGTCCCCGGCATGCTGCACGGGGCGCTGACCATGCTGGTCACCGGCGCGATCCTGGTCGGCCTCAACCAGGCCGACGACCATCACGTCAACAACGTCAAGATCGGCATCAAGCTGGCCCTGCTGATCGTGATCCTCGGCCTGGTCTATGTGAAGCGGGACGAGGAGACGGTCGACAAGAGCATGTTCGGGCTGGTGGGCGCGCTCACCACGGCGAACATCTTCATCGCGGTGCTCTGGACCTGACACGGGCGCATCGGGGTGCGGTGGGGCGCACGGTGAACGCCGTACGCCCCCTGGTGCGTCAGGCCGGCCGCACCACGCTGTGGATGATGGACTCGCCGCCGTAGTAGATCGACTCCTCGCGGACGTACGCGCCCGGCTTCGGGGCGTGGATCATCATGCCGTTGCCGATGTAGATGCCGACGTGGCTGATGTCGTCGTAGAAGAAGATCAGGTCGCCGGGCTGTGCGTCGGTGAGGGAGACGGTGGTGCCGGCGTTCACCTGGTCGTAGGTGGTGCGCGGGAGCGTGACGCCGGCGGCCTTCCAGGCGGCCTGGGTGAGGCCGGAGCAGTCGTAGGAGCCGGGGCCGGTGGCGCCCCAGACGTACGGCTTGCCGATCTGCGCGCGGGCGAAGGCGATCGCCTTCGCCGCCTTGGTGGCGTACGTGGAGTCCGAGGTGCCGGTGCTGGTTCCGGTACCGGTGTCGCCTCCGGACGTGGAGCCGCTGTCCTGGGTGGCGGCCGCCGCCTCGGCCTGCGCGGCCGCCTGCTGCTTGGCCAGCTCGGCGGCCTTGCGGGCGGCCTCCTCCTGCTTCTGCTTCTCGATCTCGGCGAGCCGCGCCTTCTCCTCGGCCGTCAGCTTCGACAGCAGCTCGCGCGCGGAGCTGAGCTTGCGCTGCACCGTGGACTTGGCGGTCTGCAGGTCGCTCTGCGTCCGGGTGAGCGACTCAAGGCTCCGCGAGGCCTCCTCGCGCTTCTTCATCGTCGCCGACTGCTCGGCGAAGTAGTCGTCGACCGCGCTCTTCTGACGTGAGGTCAGTCGGCCCATCAGCTGCGTCTGGTCGAAGTAGTCCTGCGGGGAGTCGGCGAGCAAGAAGGTCGCCGTGTCGGGCGCGGCGGCACCGGTGCGGTACTGGGCGGCGGCGAAGGAACCGAGCTGTTCGCGCTCCTGGTTGAGCTTCTGGGCGCGCTGGGCGACGTCGTCGAGGAGGGTGTCGACCTGCTTGCGCTGCTTGGTGGTCTTCTCCTTGGCCGCGTTGTACTTCTCGGTGGCCGACTCGGCCTGGCGGTAGAGGTCGTCGACCTTCTTCTCGACCTCCTCCAGGCTGGGCTTGCCGTCGGCGGAGGGTGCTGCGGTGGCCGTCTGGGACAGCAGTGCCACGGAGGTGAGGGCGGCCGTGGCGAGAGCGGGGGTGCGTATGCCTGCTACGCGCGTTCCCGCGGGGCGCGACTTGCGGTGCGACGCCAAGGGAGGCGACTCCTTCCATATTCCGCCTACCGAGTTAGCTGTCGGGTTCGGGCGGGTGGTTCGGAAGGGTTGCCCTACGGTCCGCTCCCCGCAGGGGGGTCGGGCCGATTCACCCCAAGGTCGGTTGGGTCCCCGGCTCCGGACGGCGCGGCGGCGCCCCGGACTCGGCGGAGGCCACGCGGCCCGGCGACGTTCGCCGGTGGGGGTCGTATGGCCTGCGCGGAACGGTAGCCAACTCGTGTGGCCCCTGTGAAGGACGATGTTCGATATGCCCGATACATTTTCGTGACCTTCGGTCAACCTTCCGCCGCCGCACACGGACGGTGACAAGGGCGTGCGCAGCGTGCGCGGCGCGATCGGATCCGGCGATGTTCTCAGGGCGGCGGCGGGCTGTCAGTGGGGCCCCCTAGACTCGGAGAGCGATGAGCAGCCTCTTTGACGACAGCTTCCTGGCGGACCTCCAGGCCCCCCGCGGCCACGAGGAGCCCCCGCCGCCGCCCGAGGACGATCATGTACCGGAGCCCGTTCCGGACGATCTGTTCGGCGGGAAGTTCGACGCGCCGCCGGACCGGGACTCCCACTACCGCGACGGCGCCCCGCGCCCGGCGATCGACCCGGCCGCGCTCCTCGACGGGCTGAACGAGAACCAGCGCGCGGCCGTCGTGCACGCCGGCACCCCCCTGCTCATCGTGGCCGGCGCCGGCTCCGGCAAGACCCGTGTGCTCACCCACCGCATCGCCCACCTCCTCGGCTCGCGGAACGTGCACCCCGGCCAGATCCTCGCGATCACCTTCACCAACAAGGCCGCCGGCGAGATGAAGGAGCGCGTCGAGCAGCTCGTCGGCCCGCGCGCGAACGCGATGTGGGTGATGACCTTCCACAGCGCGTGCGTGCGCATCCTGCGCCGCGAGAGCAAGAAGCTCGGCTTCACGTCCTCGTTCTCGATCTACGACGCCGCCGACTCCAAGCGCCTGATGGCCCTGGTCTGCCGGGACCTGGAGCTCGACCCCAAGCGCTATCCGCCCAAGTCCTTCAGCGCCAAGATCAGCAACCTGAAGAACGAGCTGATCGACGAGGAGGACTTCGCCGCACAGGCCACCGACGGCTTCGAGAAGACCCTCGCCCAGGCCTACGCCCTGTACCAGTCGCGGCTGCGCGAGGCCAACGCCCTCGACTTCGACGACCTGATCATGACGACGGTCAACCTGCTGCGCGCCTTCCCGGACGTCGCCGAGCACTACCGCCGCCGCTTCCGCCACGTCCTGGTCGACGAGTACCAGGACACCAACCACGCCCAGTACGCGCTGGTGCGCGAGCTCGTGGGCACCGGCGCGCACGACGAGGACGTCCCGCCGAACGAACACGACCTCCCGCCCGCCGAACTGTGCGTCGTCGGTGACGCCGACCAGTCGATCTACGCCTTCCGCGGCGCGACGATCCGCAACATCCTCCAGTTCGAGGAGGACTACCCGGACGCGACGACGATCCTGCTGGAGCAGAACTACCGCTCCACCCAGACGATCCTGTCCGCCGCCAACGCGGTCATCGAGCGCAACGAGTCCCGCCGCCCGAAGAACCTGTGGACCAACGCCGGCGCGGGCGCGCGCATCACCGGCTACGTCGCCGACACCGAGCACGACGAGGCGCAGTTCGTCGCCGACGAGATAGACCGCCTCACCGACGCGGGTGACGCGAAGGCCGGCGACGTCGCCGTCTTCTACCGCACCAACGCCCAGTCCCGTGTCTTCGAAGAGGTCTTCATCCGCGTCGGCCTGCCCTACAAGGTCGTCGGCGGCGTCCGCTTCTACGAGCGCAAGGAGGTCCGGGACGTCCTGGCCTACCTCCGGGTCCTCGCCAACCCCGAGGACTCGGTGCCGCTGCGCCGCATCCTCAACGTCCCCAAGCGGGGCATCGGCGAGCGCGCCGAGGCGATGATCGACGCCCTCTCGCAGCGCGAGAAGATCAGCTTCCCGCAGGCGCTGCGCCGCGTCGACGAGGCGTACGGCATGGCCGCCCGGTCCACCAACGCCGTGAAGAAGTTCAACACGCTGATGGAGGACCTCCGTACGATCGTCGACTCCGGCGCGGGCCCCGCGACCGTCCTGGAGGCGGTGCTCGAACGGACCGGCTATCTCGCCGAGTTGCAGGCCTCGACCGATCCACAGGACGAGACCCGGATCGAGAACCTCCAGGAACTCGCCGCCGTGGCCCTGGAGTTCGAGCAGGAGACCGCGGAGGGCGAGACCACCGCGGGGCTGGCCGACTTCCTGGAGCGGGTGGCCCTGGTCGCCGACTCCGACCAGATCCCGGACGAGGAGGAGGACGGCTCCGGAGTCATCACGCTGATGACCCTGCACACCGCCAAGGGCCTGGAGTTCCCGGTGGTCTTCCTCACCGGCATGGAGGACGGCGTCTTCCCGCACATGCGCGCCCTCGGCCAGACCAAGGAGCTGGAGGAGGAGCGGCGGCTCGCCTACGTCGGCATCACGCGCGCGCGGGAACGGCTGTACCTGACCCGGTCCTCCCTGCGCAGCGCCTGGGGCCAGCCGTCGTACAACCCGCCCTCCCGATTCCTGGAGGAGATCCCGGCCCACCACGTCGACTGGAAGCGCACGGGCGCCACGTCCCCCGTCTCCTCCGGGCCCGCGTCCGGAGTGGCCGCCTCCCTGTCGTCCTCCCGCTCGCGCTCCTCGGCGTCGGGCGCGTCCGGCTTCGCCACGCGGCGGACGTCCGAGAAGCCGGTGGTCTCCCTGGCCGTCGGCGACCGCGTCACGCACGACCAGTTCGGGCTCGGCACGGTCGTCGCGGTCAAGGGCACGGGCGGGAACGCGGAGGCGACGATCGACTTCGGCGACGCCAAGCCCAAGCGGCTGCTGCTGCGGTACGCGCCGGTCGAGAAGCTCTGACGCACAACGGCCCCCGCTGCTCGCCGGGAGCGGGGGCTCGTAGGGCGGTCGGGGACGCCTACGTGGGGTCGAGATCGTGGCTGCGCAGCCACGGCAGCGGGTCTATGGCCGCACCGCCCGCCGGGTGCACCTCGAAGTGCAGGTGCGGGCCGGTGGAGTTGCCCGAGTTGCCGGAGTACGCGATCGGCTGGCCGGCCTTCACCGTCGTACCGGAGGGGACGCGGTAGGAGGAGAGGTGGCAGTACCACGTCTCCGTGCCGTCCTTCGCGGTCAGGATCAGCATGTTGCCGTAGGCGCTGTTCCACTGCGTGCGGACGGTGCCGTCGGTCGCGGCCATCACCGTCGTGCCGTAGGAGACGGGGAAGTCGATGCCGGTGTGCACGGACATCCAGTTGATGCCGGCCTGCCCGAAGTAGGCGCTGAGCCCCCGCTGGGCGACCGGCAGGGCGTACTTGGGGCGCAGCCGCTCCTTGCGGGCCGCCTCCGCCGCCGCCTTCTTCTTCTCGGCCTCCTGCTGGGCCTTGAGGTCGATGCGCTCCTGCGTCCGGCTCGCCCGGTCCGCGAAGTCGTCGGCGCCCGCGGACAGGCTCTCGAGCTGGGAGTCCAGTTTGTTGTTGGCGGCGGCCGGTTTCACCGCCTGCGCGGCCGAGGCGGTCGCCGCGCCGTCGTCGGAGGAGAAGGTGCCGACGGAGGCCGCCGCGATGCCCGCGACCCCCATCACACAGGCCGAGGGGACGGCGATGGTCAGCAGCGCCGAGCGCTTGGGGGGCGTACGGCGGCGGGAGCGGGAGGCGTTGCGGGCGGCGGCGCGCGACGCCGGGGCGGGCGTCGTCTCTTCCTGGTCGTCCAGCAGCGGCGTCTCGGCAGGCAGCTCGCCCGTGGCGGTCAACTCGCCGTCCGCGTACGGCTGTTCCTCGTACCCGTCGTGCGTGTGTTCCTCGTAGCCGTCCTGCTGGTGCTCTTCGTGGCCGTCCTGGGGGTGGTCCTCGTACCCGCCGTGCTCGACCTGCTCGAAGACCGCCGTGGCCTGCCGGCCGAACGGTTCGCCTGCCGCGGGTGCCTCGCCGTCGGAGTTCCACTGCGTGGCGTCGTAGGCGCCCGTGTCGAAGGCCTGGGTGCCCCACTCCCAGTGCTGGGTCTGGTCGTTGGCGGCGGCGGCCTGGTCCGGCTGGAGCCAGGCGCTCGCGTCCCAGTGGCCGGAGGTGTCGTTCCCGGTGGTCTGCGGTGGGATGGCGGAGAGCTGCTGGTACTCGCCGGTCCAGGCGGTCGTCTCGTAGGCGCCGGTGTCGTAGGCGGCGTGCTGGGCCGCGTACGCGTTGTAGTGCGGGGCCTGGTGGTCGCCGGCGGGCCAGTGGCCCGTGTCGTACGAGCCGGTGGTGTCGCCGGGGAGGTTGCCGAAGAGGGGGTCCGCGGCGAAGGTCGTCGTCGCGTGCGCGCCGGTGGGAGAACCGCTCGCGTCGTAACCGCCGTACGTGGTGAAGTCGCCGTACTGGGCTTCCTGGGTGCCGTACGACGCGTAGTGCGCGGAGGCGGCGTCGGAAGCCGGAGCCGGGGTGGTCATGGTCCCCGACGGGTGACGGTCGTTCACCAACTTCTCTTTCGCCTCGACAACAGGGGCTGCCAGAGCAGTGCGGCGACTGTACCCGGCGGTATGCGGGCGCGACAATCTTCAACTGGTTTCGGGCGCGCGGGAAACGGGCATTCGGCCGTGTTTCGGGGGAGTGCGGGCGCGGCTTTGGCCTTGTGTTCGAAATGCGTTCGATGTCAGCCGGTTGTCAGCGGGCTCTCAGGCGACTGTCAGGCCGCCCGGGCGGGCGGCGGCCTCGGCTCCCGTCCGATCGGCGTCGAGGGCCTGGCGTATCCCGGTGGCCACGGCGGGGTGCACCGGCAGGGCGAGATGCCCGATCCCGCTCACCTGCACGTTCTGTGCCATCAGGTCGGGGTGGTCGATGCAGGCCGTCTCCAGCGGGTCCATCAGATGGTCCAGATCGCTCCAGAAACTGATGAAATGCGTACGGCAGCCCGGCGCGGGCCGCTTCAGCTCCTCGATCAGCTCCGAGCCGGGACGCATCTGCCGCACGATCGGGTGCGCGTTCGCCAGCGGCACCACGCTGGTGCCGGAGTGCGGGGTGCCCAGCGTGACCAGCGTGCGGACCCGGAAGTCGCCGCCGAGCCGCTGCACGTAGTAGCGGGCGATCAGCCCGCCGAGGCTGTGCCCGACCACGTCGACCCGAGGGCTGCCGGTGCGCTCGCAGATCTCCTCTATGTGCCGGCCGAGCAGCTCGGCCGCGCTACGGATGTCGCACGTCAGCGGAGAGTAGTTGAGCGACTCGACCTGCTGCCTGCCGTGCTGGGCGAGGCTGCGGCGCAGCAGCACGAAGACCGAGCGGTTGTCGATGAAGCCGTGCAGGAGCACGACCGGCGGCCTGGCCTCGGTCGGCAGCTGCGCGGCGCCGTCGGGGGAGGGGAGCGATGCCGGTATGCGGCGTTCCTGGGTGATGCCGGAGGGGTAGAGCAGGAGATGACCCGCGAGGATCGCGAGCTCCAGGGCGGTCGCCTTCAGCAGGGCCACGGAGAGTCCCGCCAGTCTGATCGGGAGCAGCCGCTGGCAGAACGGGAAAAAGGGCTGCACTGCCCTGGTGACCTTCATGGCCGACCTCCTGTCGGCACGCAGGAGGACGGCTCCGACCCCCGTGTGCCCTCGTGGGATGTCGCGGCGACGGTGTCGGCGATGCCTTTCGGGCAGCACCGACGCACCGCACCTCCGCGGCGCGCGGCCCGCGGCACGGTGGTGCGGCGACCTCGTCGCGGCTCCCGTTGCGCCTGCTCCCGCTGCGGCCCTTGTGCCGCAAAGACTCGGAACGGTGCGCTGCGAACGTGTCCCACCGTGTGATTTCCCCCTCGGTCCGCACCGTGAAACGGCCGCTTGCGGGATGCTGGCGATAACGTTCGTTCACTTCCCCGCCCGATGTGGGTACGGCAGTACTTGTCGGTAGGGATGAATGCAGTCGCTTCATGGAGGCAGTGATGGGTGTGGCAGCCGGTCCGATCCGCGTGGTGGTGGCCAAGCCGGGGCTCGACGGCCACGATCGAGGGGCCAAGGTGATCGCGCGGGCACTGCGCGACGCCGGTATGGAGGTCATCTACACCGGGCTCCACCAGACGCCCGAGCAGATCGTCGGCACCGCGATCCAGGAGGACGCCGACGCGATCGGCCTGTCCATCCTCTCGGGCGCCCACAACACGCTCTTCGCGGCGGTGATCGACCTGCTCAAGGAGCGGGAGGCGGAGGACATCCTCGTCTTCGGCGGCGGGATCATCCCCGAGGCGGACATCGCGCCGCTGAAGGAGAAGGGCGTCGCGGAGATCTTCACCCCCGGGGCGACGACCCAGTCGATCGTGGACTGGGTGCGCGCCAACGTCAGGCAGCCGGCGGAGGCGTAGCCCCCCGTCCCGAGCTGCGGGTGGCCGGGGGCGGCCGTCCCTGAGGCCGTGCCGCCCTGCGCCCCCGGCTCCTACGCCCCCAGCTCCTGCGCCATCGCCGCGCGCAGGCGCAGGGTCGTGCCCAGGCGCTGGAACGCCTCCGCCCAGTAGCCGCCCGCGCCCGGCGACGACTCCTCCGTCTCGGCCGGGACCGCCAGCAGGCCGTCGAGGCGGCTCGCCTCGGCGGGGTCGAGGCAGCGCTCGGCCAGGCCCATCACTCCGCTGAAGCTCCATGGGTAACTCCCCGCGTCACGTGCGATGTTGAGGGCGTCGACCACGGCCCGCCCGAGCGGCGCGGACCAGGGCACCGCGCACACCCCGAGCAGCTGGAACGCCTCGGACAGTCCGTGCGCCGCTATGAACCCGGCGACCCAGTCGGCCCGTTCGCCGGCGGCCAGTGTGCCGAGGAGTTTGGCGCGCTCGGCGAGGGACACCGCCCCCGGCCCGCCCGCCTCCGGGGCCGAGGGTGCGCCGAGCAGGGCCCGCGCCCAGGCGGGATCCCGCTGGCGTACGGCGGCCCGGCACCACGCGGCGTGCAGTTCGCCCTGCCAGTCGTCCGCCACCGGCAGGGCCACGATCTGCGCGGGCGTCCGCCCGCCGAGCCGGCCGGACCAGACCGCGAGCGGCGCCGCCTCGACCAACTGCCCGAACCACCAGGATCGTTCGCCCCGTCCGGCCGGAGCCTTCGCCACGACTCCGTCCCGCTCCATGCCCGCGTCGCACTCGTGCGGCGCCTCGACGACGATCGTCGGGGCGGTCCCGGTGTGATCGACGGCGACGCAGGCCCCGGCCCGCACCGCCATCCGCGCCGCGAGGGCCGAGTCGGGCAGCGCCGAGAGCAACTCGGCGGCCGTCGCCCGGACATTGCGGCTGCGATCGGCCAGCGCCTGCTCCAGGAAGGGCTCGTCCCGCGGGCCGAGGCCGGTGCGCAGCGAGTCGAGGAACATCAGGCGGTCCTCGGCCCGCTCCGTCGGCCAGGTCGTCGCCAGCAACTCCCGCGCGGCCGCGGGCTCCCGGGCGCGCAGCGCGGACAGCAGGGCGACGCGTTCCGCGAACAGGCCCTCCTGCCACAGCCGCCGGGTCCGCTCCTCGTCCTCCAGCCGCGGCAGCGCCGTGCCCCCGCCGGGCGCGGCACGCAGGGCGAACCGCCAGTCCGGGTTGAGCCGGGCGAGCCATATCGCGCGCGGCCCGGCGAACGCCAGCGCCGCCGGGCGCAGATCCGTACGCCCCCGGGCCGCGTCCAGCAGCGCGGGCAGCATCTCGGGCGGCGGGGCGAAGCCGCGGGCGTTCGCTGTCGCCAGCCACTGGGGCAGCAGCTCCATCAGGTCCGGGGCGGTGCCTCTGCGGCCGCCGCCCGTTCCGGGACGGTCTGTGAGCAGCAGTGCCAGCCGGCGTGCCGCCGCCGCGGGCAGCGGGGGGCGCGGGTCC
>NZ_JAMGBF010000152.1 GCF_023516615.1 Streptomyces panaciradicis | reverse complement strand
CGCCGCGGGTGACGCGGCGCCGATGCCCAGGACGGCCGTCAACGCGACGGCCAGGGGGACCGAGTACTTCTTCATGAGCGTTCCTCACTGGTGCGGGCAGTGGGTGGGGGTGAACGAACACATGGTCCGGCGCGGTCCTGTCCGTGGCCGGCGACGCGCCGGCCACGGAGAGAAGCCGCTCAGGTCAGCCGAGGCTCCATCGCTGGTTCGAGCCGCCGTTGCACGGCCAGAGCTCGGCCAGGGCGCCGTTGGCCGTGGAGGCGCCGGTGACATCGAGGCAGAGCCCGGACTGGGTGCCGGTGACGGTGCCGTCGGAGTTGACCTGCCACTGCTGGTTGGCGCCGCCGTTGCACGGCCAGGTCACCACCTTGGTTCCCGCTGACGTCTGGTTGTCGTACGCGTCCAGGCACAGCTGACTGCTGCCGCTGTAGACGGTCAGCTGGTTGGCGGACGTGCGGGTCCAGGTCTGGTTGGCGCCACCGCTGCAGTCCCAGATCCGCAGCTGCGTACCGGCCGTGGTGGACGAGTTCGGCACG
>NZ_JAMGBF010000151.1 GCF_023516615.1 Streptomyces panaciradicis | reverse complement strand
CGGACGTGCGGGTCCAGGTCTGGTTGGCGCCACCGCTGCAGTCCCAGATCCGCAGCTGCGTACCGGCCGTGGTGGACGAGTTCGGCACGTCCAGGCACTTGCCCGCGCCCACCGCGTGCAGCGCGCCGGTGCTCGCGCCGCCGGAGGAGGTGCCGTACCCGGCCGCGGTGATGTTGGCCTGTACGGCGTTCTCGGTGGCGTCCGAGGGATAGCCGGAGGTCATCGCGCCCTCGTAGAAGGTGCCTTGGGCACCCTTGCTGTTGTCGCCGCCGATGCCCAGGATGATGGCGCCCTGCTTGCGCATCGGGTTGTAGCCCGCGACGTTGGGGCGCACACCGTCGTAGAAGGTGGACAGGGAACCGGACTGGGCGTTGCCGCCGCGGATCGCCCAGTGGTTCGGGCCGCCCTTGATGACGGCGGTCGTGTAGCGGTGATTGATGCTCGGGTCATTCGCGTTGTAGTGCTGGTTCACCCCGGAGAAGAGGCCGTTCTCCAGGTCGGCCATGATCCAGGGGCCGTTGCCGCTGCCGTAGCCCCAGACCTTGATGTTGCCGAAGTAGATGGCCTCCATGGTGCCGTTGCCGTCGTCGTTGCTGTCCGTCTCGGCGTTGCCGTAGTCGAAGCAGCAGCCCCCGTTGTAGTGCGTGCCGTCGAGGATCGCGTACATGCCCTCGGGGTTGTCACCGGTGGCGATGCCGTTGGTGTGGTTGTTGCGGTAGCCGGTGCCGGGAGCCACGTAGACGCCGTAGGCCTTGTGGCCGCCGACCGTGGTGGGTGCGGCGGTGGCGTTGGCGAGGTTGTCGGGGCCGCCCGCGGCGCCGCCGCCGGGCGCCTGGGTGAGGTTGTTGCCGCGGCCCGACTGGTCGTAGATCACCGTGATCAGGCAGGTCGTCCCGGAGCAGAACGAGTCCTGGGCGGAGGCGTCGGCATACCCGCCCGCGCTCAGGACGCCGATGTTCCGGGTCGTGTTGTCCGAGGAACGCCGGACCTGGTACAGCGGCCCGTTGTACGAGGCGTACAGCGCGCGTGTGGTGCTGTGCGCCGCGACGCAGGGCGTACCGCCCGACGCGTAGAGGTCGCAGGGGCCGGACGTGGCCGCACGCGCCGACCCGGCCGTGGCCGCCGCCCCGGCCAGGGTTCCGGCGACGAGCGCGGCCGCGGCGGTCGCCCGGGCCAACGTCCGCCACCGGGAACGGACCGAGCGCACCGGTGTTCCGGGCGACGCCCCTGCCGGATCGCCCCGGTGCCGTAACGCCGCGAGCAGCCGCTCGATGCCGCCGCGCCCGGGCAGCCGACGGCGTCTGTCACGTGTGCTTCCCATCTGAGCTCCCTACCGTGCCGGCGCAACCCGCTCGGGGTGTGGTGGTGGCGCTGACGAATGTCCAAGCGCTCGAACGTGCCGTTGTGCAGTGGGATCGCGGAGAGGTTCGGGGGAAGACGGTGCTCCCTGTCCCGCGGGGCACTCGAGCGTGCCAAGGCCCCTGCTGTGAACCTCGTTGCGAATCGATTCGACTGCTGATTGGCGCGCTTCGCAAGTCGTCTGCACCGTCGAAAAGTTGCGGTGCGTCGGCGGACGGACCGCGGCACGGTCACCTGCGGCGCGGGCACCCGCCGACCGGACGCCGGAGGACGCAGCCGCCCCCGGGTCCTCCGGGGGACCCGCCATCATGGCGATGAGCAGGGCGAGTTCGTGTCCCATGGGCCCTGGGGCGCCGGTACGCCGGAAGGCGCTCCCGCCGGACGGGACCCTGCCGGCGCGCCGACGCCGCACTTGTCCCGCGGCAGGCCGCCGAGCCCCGTCTCCCGCCGGTCGCGGCTCCCCGTCGAAGCGCTTGCGTCGAACCGATTCGCCTTGCAAGGCAGGACACTTGGCGGAATGCGAGCTCAGGCCGATTCGCGGACGACGAGTTCCGTACGCAGGATGACGTGGCGCCAGGCGACGAAGGGCTCCTCCATCTCCTCCAGCAACAGGCGGATCATGGCCCGCCCCATCTCCTCGACGGGCTGACGCACGGTCGTCAGGCGGGGCTCGGTGCGCTGGGCCAGCGAGAAGTCGTCGAACCCGATCACGGCGACGTCCTCCGGTACC
Organism: Streptomyces panaciradicis; assembly: GCF_023516615.1. Classification (GTDB taxonomy): domain Bacteria; phylum Actinomycetota; class Actinomycetes; order Streptomycetales; family Streptomycetaceae; genus Streptomyces; species Streptomyces panaciradicis. Next base: position 37,016 of record NZ_JAMGBF010000151.1, on the reverse strand, counting down.
CGCCGCCCCGCGGCTCGCAGCGCCTGCAGCGCGCCCGCCGCCGAGGTGTCCGACGCCGCGAGGACACCGTCGATCTCCGGGTGCCGGCGCAGGAGTTCGGCCATGGCGCGGCGCCCGCTGTCCTCCGTGAAGTCGCCCTCGGCCACCAGGGACCGCGAGCCCTTCAGGCCGGCCAGGTCCAGGGCGTCCTGATAGCCGCGCAGCCGGCACTGGGCGACGTACATGTCCAGCGGGCCGGTGATCGTGGCGATCGTTCGGCGGCCCTGCTTCAGCAGACGGGACACGGCGTCGCGGGCACCGCCAACGTTGTCCGCGTCCACATAGCTGACGTACTCGTCGCCCGAGCGGCGCCCCAGCAGCACGGTCGGCAACCGGGCCTCGGCCAGCATGTCCGGCAGTCGATCACCGGCGTGCACGGACATCATCAGCACGCCGTCGACCCGTCCGCCGCGTGCGTACTCCAGGAACCGCCGGCGCTCGTCCTGCGAACGCACCAGCGTCAGCAGCAGTTGCATCCCGGTGTCCGCCAGCGCGTCGCCGAGGGAGCGGACGATCTCCGAGAAGAACGGCTCGGCGAACATCCTCCAGTCCGGTTCCGTGAGCACGAGGGCCACGGCGTCGGCTCCTCGCCCGGCCAGCGACCGGGCGGCCAGGTTGGGCACGTACCCCAGTTCCTCGATGGCGCGTTGCACGGCCAGCCGCGTCGACTCCTTCACTCCGGCCGCGTTGTTGACGACTCGGGAGACCGTGCCCCGCCCCACCCCGGCGTGAGCGGCCACCTCTTCCAGCGTCGGCGCCCCAGGGCGTCGCTTGCCCATCACCACCTCCCCCACGAGATCACCGATCCTACGGCCCGAGGTGCGGGGCGCACGACGTTCGGCGCATCATCAACTGGGCGCCGATGAGCGGAAGTCGGGATCGGGGACGGTCGCGAGGGAGGTGGCGGAGGGTTCGGTCCCGGTCGCATGCGGCCGGACGGCCGTCAGGCGCTGCGCGGCGGCGTCCCTACGCCGTGGTGCAGGCCGTTCCGTTCAGGCTGAAGCCGGCCGGTTTGGCGAAGCTGCCGTCGTAGGTGCCCTGGAAGCCGAAGGAGACCTGCGCCCCGGCGGCGATGCTCCCGTTGTACTGCGTGCCCCCGGCCGTGACCGCCCCCGAGGAGCCGGAGAGGGCGGCGTTCCACGCGCTGGTGATCTTCTGTCCCGCGGGCAGGGTGAAGGCGAGATTCCAGCCGTTCACCGGGGAGGAACCGGTGTTGGCCACCGTGACGTCAGCGGTGAAGCCGCCCTGCCACACGTTCGTGCCGTAGGTCACCTTGCAGGCCGACGAGCCGCCCGGGCCGCCGGGCGTGCCCCCGCCGAGGTTCACCGACGAGGAGAACGACGTCACGGCCAGTCCGGCGCCGTTCTGCCAGGGCTCGAAGCCCGCCTGAACACTCGTCAGGTACCAGTTGTCCTGCGCGAGTCCGCGGGAGACGGCCTGCCGGAGGAAGTCCATCACGTCGAAGCTCCAGCTGTCGATCGCCGACGGCGCGACGAAGGACAGCACGTCGTTGGAGCCGTTGTTGCCCGACCACACCTGCCACGAACGCCCGGCGACGGAGGCGGTTCCGGTCTGCGAGCCGACCGGCTGCACCGGCCCCGTGTGGTTGAGCCAGATCATGATCTCGGTGCGATTGACGCCGTCGGTGCGGGGCGTGGGGTCCAGCCAGATGTCGTACGCGGCGTCGTAGACCGCGTTGCTCACGTAGCTGTAGGAGATGCTCGAGGGGGCGCTCGAGATCGAGCTCAGCCGGGCCGGGAGGTTGGTGCCGGGTGAGCAGTTGGTGTAGTGGCAGCCGTTGAACACCGACGGGTAGGACTTCGGGCCGCCGTTGGTCGGGACCGAGCCGTCGGCCTGGGCGATCCGGAAGCCGGAGTTCGTGACGGTGATGCACTGGGTGGCGCTGGTTCCCCAGCGGTTGTTCTGGACGACGTAGCGGCCCTGGATCGTCGTCGAGCCGTACTGCTCGCAGATGGTCGTGTCGGCGTGCGACGGCGAGGTGGCGGTGAAGAGCGCCGTCAGGGCGAGGAGCGAGGTGAGCAGCGCGCCGAGCAGGGCGCGCGCACCGGCTCGGGGTTTCGACTGTTGCATGCGGTTCCTCCGTGGGGGTGTGAGGGGACGGCGGGAGCGGCGTTCGACTTGGGAGCGCTCCCACCTCGATCTGAGCGGACATGATGCGCGATGCGATCATGCTCCTGACAAGAGGAGGGGCCGGGCGACCCTCGGGGGGATTGAGGGCCGCCCGGCGCGGTGACCCCGTCGGCCTACGACGGAGTCGCGCACGCGGAGCTCGGAGAGGGGCGATTCGAAGGGCTCCGCGTACGAGCCAGGGGACCGCCGGCCGGATGCCGGCGCGGTGGATCGTGACAGAAGGACCGCGGGCCGCGCCGGCCGGCGTTCGACGCGGACCATGGCCCGACTCCGTGCGCGCGTGCGGGATCCATGTTTCTGGTTCCCTCCTTGCGAGTGCGGCTCGAGGGGGGTCAAGGCTTGAACCAGTGGGAGCGCTCCCAATAGTGGGGACGGTCACGGCTGCGGTCAAGCCTTCAAGAAGTTGAATCGTTCGATCCGAACCAGTACGGAAAAGTCGAGCAACACCCCTGTGCAATCAGTTGTGTTGGCGCTACCGTCCGTTGCACCAGTGGGAGCGATTCCATCACTCGACGCGTCCGTCACGGCGCGCCAAGCTGCAAGGAGTCGCTCATGCGACACCCCCCGCATTCAGTGCTTTTACCCATCGCCGACGAGGCCCCGCCCGACCGGAGCCCGGGCCTGCCGGTCTCCTCGGCGCAGGCGGCGCGCACGCGCCGCGGCCGGAGCACGTGAGGCCGCCCGGCGGACGGCATGGCGATCAGCCCTTCCTCCGGCCGGTGAACCGGCCGTTTCCCGCACCGGGCATTCCTGGTCCGCGCCGACCGCGGCGCGCCCACACGCCCTCGTGCGCTGCACGAACACCCGCACTCCTTGAACCCGTGATCACCACTCAAGGGAGAAGGAACCCGTACTCATGAGTCGTACAAGACTGCCCCTCGTCGCCGCGCTGGCACTGGTCGCCGGGACCTCGGGGACAGCGTTCCTCGCGGCACCGGCCGGTGCCGCCGTCGCCTCCGTGCCCTGCACGGTGGACTACAAGATCCAGAACCAGTGGGACACCGGCTTCACCGCCGCCGTCACGGTCACCAACAACGCGGCCGCGAAGTCGAGTTGGTCGCTGAAGTGGTCGTACGCCGGCAGCCAGCGCATCACCAGCGGCTGGAGCGCGAAGATCACTCAGAGCGGTACCGCGGTCACCGCCGCCAACGAGACCTACAACGGCACGCTGGCGGCCGGTGGTTCGGTCAGCTTCGGCTTCAACGGCTCCTACAGCGGGACCAACTCCGTGCCCGCGACCTTCACCCTCGACGGTGTCACCTGCAACGTCGACGACGGCAGCGGCTCGGGCGGCGGAGGCGGCACCGGGGGCGGGGGCGGGGGCGGGGGCGGCGGCACCGGCGGCGGAGGCACCGGGAACCGGGTCGCCAACCCCTACGCCGGGGCCAAGGGGTATGTGAACCCCGAGTGGTCGGCCCACGCCGCGGCAGAACCGGGCGGCAGCCGGATCGCCGACCAGCCCACCGCCGTATGGCTCGACCGGATCGCCGCGATCAACGGGGTCAACGGCGGCATGGGCCTGCGCGCCCACCTCGACGAGGCGCTGAAGCAGAAGGGCTCCGGCGAGCTGGTCGTCCAGCTGGTCATCTACGACCTGCCCGGCCGCGACTGCGCCGCGCTCGCGTCCAACGGCGAACTCGGACCGGACGACATCGACAAGTACAAGTCCCAGTACATCGACCCCATCGCCGCGATCCTCGCCGACCCCAAGTACGCGGGCCTGCGGATCGCCACGGTCATCGAGCCCGACTCGCTGCCCAACCTGGTCACCAACGCCGGTGGCACCAACAGCACCACCGCCGCCTGCGTGACCATGAAGAGCAACGGCAACTACGAGAAGGGCGTGTCGTACGCACTGTCCAAGCTCGGCGCCGTCCCCAACGTCTACAACTACATCGACGCCGGTCACCACGGGTGGCTCGGCTGGGACAGCAACCTCGGGCCGGCCGTGCAGGAGTTCGCCAAGGTCGCCACGACCAACGGCGCGAGCGTGAACGACGTGGCCGGGTTCATCGTCAACACCGCCAACTACAGCCCCACCAAGGAACCGAACTTCAAGGTCACCGACACGGTGAACGGACAGACCGTGCGCCAGTCGAAGTGGGTCGACTGGAACCAGTACGTCGACGAGCAGTCGTACGCCGTCGCGCTGCGGGACAAGCTGGTCGCGGCCGGGTTCGACTCCGGTCTCGGCATGCTGATCGACACCTCCCGCAACGGCTGGGGCGGCTCCGCCCGGCCCACCGGCCCGGGACCGCTGACCTCCGTCGACGACTACGTCAACGGCAGCCGCATCGACCGGCGCATCCACGCCGGCAACTGGTGCAACCAGAGCGGCGCCGGCCTCGGCGAGCGGCCCACCGCGTCCCCGGCCGCCGGGATCGACGCCTACGTCTGGGTCAAGCCCCCGGGCGAGTCCGACGGTGCCAGCTCCGCCGTCGCCAACGACGAGGGCAAGGGCTTCGACCGCATGTGCGACCCCACCTACGGCGGCAACGTCCTCAACGGCAACAACCCCACGGGCGCCCTGGCGAACGCGCCGCTGGCCGGGCACTGGTTCTCCGCCCAGTTCCGGCAGCTCATGCAGAACGCCTACCCGCCTCTGCCGTGACGCCGTGAAGTGCCTCCGGAGCCGGTCCTCGCCGAGGGCCCGCTCCGGAGGATCACGATCGGGTGCCGGGCTCGCGGCTCAGGGGCGTACGTCGACGTAGTCGCCGGCGGCCTTGGCGGGCCCGGTGGTCGTGCTGCCCGCGAAGTTCCAGCGCCAGTAGCCGTCCCGGACCGCCTTGACCTTGGTCGAGAGCGTGCCGGTGGTGCTGGTGGTCGCCGTGGCCACCGTGGTGTAGGTGCTGCTGTCCTTGGGCCGGAACTGGAGCTGGACCGCTCGGCCCGCGTAACCCGCGTACCGGTAGGTGTCCCAGTTGGCGCGGACGAGCTTGCCGGTGACGGTGATCCAGTGGCCCTTGGCGACCGGCTCCGGTGCGGCGTTCACGGTCAGCCGTGCCGCCCGCTTGAGGCTGAACGACCCCACGTTCGGGGCGTACACCGAATCGCCGTCCTGGGCGTCGACCAGGGCATCGACCGACCAGGTGCCCGCGTTGGCGTTCGCCAGGTCCACGGGATCGTCGCTCCCCGGGGCGGGATGGGCGTTGACGGTGAACGCCATCGTGCACGCCGTCGCGCTCTCGCACTGGGTGTCAGTGGTGTAGAAGCCGCCGTGCGGTCCCTTCAGATCCACGTCGGCGTACAGCAGCCCGGAGTCGTCCGAGCCGGTGACGGTGACCGGGAAGGACACGTCGTGCGTGATGCCCACGATCACGTCGTGCCCGGAGTTGACGGTGGCGCCGCTGACCACGGGGTCGCCGAGTGCGGTGCGGGACGTGCTGCCGGACGCCGGGCCGGACGCGCTGCCGGACGCCGTGCCGGACGTGGTGCGGGACGTGGCGTCGGCCGAGGCGGCGGCCCCCACCACCAGGCCGGCGACGACGCCGGCCACCGCGCCGCGCCGCAGCACGCCGGCAACAGGTCTGTGGATCATGATTCCTCCCAGGAACAAAGGCCCTGTTGCCAACCACCCCACGAGCGACGGCGCTTGGCGGTGAGAGCTGTGAACGGACGTGTGTCACCCCGTACGACTGCCGAACCCGGCCGACCGTTGCGCCGGGTGAGCCGGCAGTTGTGCCAACTCCCGCCGCGGGCCCGTCACTTCGCCTGGGCGAGCCGGACCGCGTCCGCACCCGCGGGGAACCGGAGCTGTCCGGTGGTGTCGTGCACGGCTCGCCACACCGTCTCCGCCACGTCGCTTTCCCGGGTGAACAGTTCCTGGCCGCTGAAGTCGGCCATGGCCTTCCTCGCGAAGGCCCTGTACGGCTCCGGCACCAGCTCCTCCGGTGCGGTGCCGTTCGTCGCCCTGGCCGCGAAGTTCGTCGTCAGGCAGGCGCCCGGCTCGACGGCCCTGGCCCGCACGCCGAACGGCTCGAGTTCGAGGGCCAGGGAGGCGGTGAACCCCTCCACGGCCATCTTGCTCGCCTTGTAGACGGCCGACAGCGGCATGTGGCCCAGCACCACGCTGGAGGTCACGTTGACCACCACTCCGGACCCGCGCTCCCGCAGCTGGGGCAGCACCGCCTGCGTCATCGCCATTACGCCGAAGGTGTTGGTCTCGAAGACCTCGCGCACACGGGCCATGGGGGTGCCCTCGAACACGCCGATCGAGGGGACACCCGCGTTGTTGACCAGGACGTCGACGGGACCTGCCGCCTCGACGGCCGCCGCGATGCTCTCGGGGTCGGTCACGTCGAGCGCGACGACGCGGAACCGGTCCGACTCGGGCAGCAGGCCCGGGCGCGGGGTGCGCATGGTGGCGACGACGTTCCACCCCTGAGCGTGGAAGTGGCGGGCGGTCTGCTGCCCGTAGCCGGACGAAGTGCCGGTGATCAGAACGGTGTTCATGACGAAGTCCTCACGACGGAAGGGGATCCGCGGGCGGGAATGTCCTGCCGCGCGGCGAAGGGTGGGGGGTACGGATCCCATTCCACAGCTCTGACCTGGGAGGACGGTAGATCTATCCTCTCCGCTGCGTGCACGATCCTGCCGCTGCGCGTCCGTCAGGGCAGGACGGTCGCGGGGGTGCGCGCGGAGTCGCGGAGACGGGTGGCGTCCCGGCTCGGGGGTGCGCCGAACTGGCGGCGGTACTCCCGGCTGAACTGCGAGGGGTTGTCGTAGCCGACGCGCCGGCCGACCCCGGTGACATCGCCCGGGTGGGTGGCGAGCAGCAGCCGGGCCTCCTGCAGCCGGATCTGCTTCTGGAACTGGATGGGGCTCATCGCGGTCACCGCCTGGAAGTTGCGGTAGAAGGCGGACGGGCTCATCCCGGACATCCGCGCGACGTCCTCGACCCGGAAGGGCTCCGTGTAGTGCTCGCGGATCCAGCGCACGGCCCGGGAGATGTGACTCAGTCCGCTGTCGGCGAGGCCGAGCTGACGCACCGTCGCCCCCTGGTCACCGGTGATCAGCCGCCACAGGATCTCGCGCTTGATCAGGGGCGCCAGCACCGCGCGGTCGCGGGGTTCGTCCAGAAGACGCAGCAGCCGGACCACCGCGTCCAGCAGCGGCACGGGCGCGTCACTGACGGCGATGCCCGAGGGCACGCCCGCGCCGGCGCGGGGAATGTCTCCGGGCCCCGCCTGCAGCAACAGCTCGGCGATGGCGGAGGCCTCCAGCGTCATGCCGAAACCGAGGGCCGGCCGCTCGGGGTCGGCCTGGAGGAACTCTCCCGTGACGGGCAGGTCGACCGAGGCGACCAGGTACTGGCCGGGGCCGTAGGCGTAGACGCGGTCGCCGAGGGCGAGGCGCTTGGCGCCCTGCGCGATGAGGGCGAAGACCGTGCCGGACATCGTCGGCGACGGCGGATCCGGCCGGTCCACCTTGGAGATCAGGACGCCCTCGACGGCCGTCGTCCAGTCCGGTCGGGCGTGGCGGGCCAGCAAGGTGCGGAGCTCTTCCAGGCACATGCCCCCATTCCAGCACCGATCCATACCCCTGCTCCCCGAGCCGGGAGGATCGTGCAAGTGCGGGAGAGCATCGGTCTATCGTTTGCGCAGGTCAGAGCGGTTGACTGGGATCAGCAAGAGCACACGGCATTCCCTCGACCGAGAAGAGGCTTCCATGATCGCCACCTATGGTTTCTCCGCCACTCTGACCGCGCGGCCCGGAATGGGCGACCGGCTCGTCGACCTGCTGCTGACCGGCCTGGACGAGGGCAGCCCGGGGACGAGCGAACACTGCCTGGTCTATCTCGTCTCGCGCTCCGCGTCCGACCAGGACGTGGTCCACGTCATCGAGGGCTGGACCAGCGAGGAGGACCACCACCGGATCTTCGCCGGCGAGGCCGCCCAGGCCATCGTGGCGCGGATCGGCGAGCTGCTGGCCAAGGAGTCCGAGTACACCGACCACGTCCCGGTCCGCGGCCGGGCCGCGTTCTGAGGCCCCCCTTTCTCTCTCCCTCTCCCTCTCCCTGAACCACTCCACGAAAGGCAGCACCCGATGACCACCGCACGCCCCGCCCTCGACCCCGAACTCCGTGACCTGCTCACCGGCATGCCGCTCATGTCCCGGCTCGACACGGAAGTCCTCGGCACGCTCCGCCGGCTCCCCTCCACGCCCGTCGACACCCTCCTCGCCCACCGGCGGGTCGACCGGCGCGAGATCACCGTGCCCGCCGGCGACGGTGTTCCCCTCCCCCTGTCGGTCTACCGCCCCGCACACGCCGGCCGCGCCGGGACCGCTCCCTGCGTCTACTGGATACACGGCGGCGGCATGGTCATGGGCGACCGGTTCTCCCAGATCGACATCCCCCTGGAATGGCTCGACGAGCTCGGCGCGGTCGTGGTGAGCGTCGAGTACCGGCTCGCCCCGGAAGCCACCGGCACCGTCCCCGTCGACGACTGCTACCAGGGACTGCTCTGGGTCGCGGAGCACGCCACCGAACTCGGCGTCGATCCCGACCGGATCATCGTCGCGGGCGCCAGCGCGGGCGGAGGCCTCGCCGCCGGGGTCGCCCTGCTCGCCCGCGACCTGGGTACGCCGGCGATCACGGCCCAGGTGCTGATCTGCCCCATGCTCGACCACCGCGGCACCACACCCTCCAGCCGTCAGTACTCCGGCGTGCCGGGCGTGTGGACCGGCGAGATGAACGCCTTCGGATGGCGCGCGCTCCTCGGTGATCTCACCGACGACGCGATTCCCGCACACGTCTCCCCCGCGCTCGCCGGCGACCTTGCCGGCCTGCCCACGACGTACATCGACACCGGCTCCGCGGAGGTCTTCCGCGACGAGGACGTGGACTACGCCTCCCGCATCTGGGCGGCCGGCGGTCAGGCCGAACTCCACGTCTGGGCAGGCGGTTTCCACGGGTTCGACGCCCTGTTCCCGCAGGCACGGATCTCGGCGACGGCCCGCCGCACCCGCACGGACTGGCTCGCCCGGCACCTGTCGGCATGACAGGAGGCGGGAGGGTTCACTCCGCCGCGAGGCAACCCGTACGGCCATGGGCGCATCCGGGGCGGCGTCTCAAGGGGAAGAGACATGGAACCCGTACGCGTGGGCGTCGTGCGACACTGCCTCCGCCCTCGACGTCGGTCCGCGCAAGCCGGGTAAGACAGATGTTCTCTGCTTCACGACAAGGCGGTCACATGCAGTCGCCAGCACCACGGTCCCGTTTCACGGAACTGTCGACGGCCACCGTCCACCCAGGGCTGGCCGAGGCCGAGCACAGCCGGCTGAGCCACGTGCTGGCGGCACGCTCCACCCTGCGCATGGCGGAGGGCGCCTTGATGGTGCTCGGCCCCATGCCGCTCGACGACGCGGCCCGGTGCCTGGTGGACCTCTCCCGCATGCTCACCATGCACGCACATGTCGTCGCCGAGCACGTACTGGACCTCGTGCAGGGCAAGTCCGTGCCCGCCCACGTCGGCGACGCTCTGCAGGCCGTCCTGTCGCAGTACCGCACCTGACACGGACCAGAGGCGCTCACGGCTTCGACGCGGTCATGCTCCGGGCACCGCACGCCGGGAAGGCCCGGGCAGACGGGCCACGAGGACGGCGACGTCGTCGGCGTGATCGGTGGCCAGCCCGGTGAGGAGCTCGTCGCAGAAGGTGTCCATGGACTCCCGGGCGAGGGCGGCGGCGTGCTGACGCAGCCGGGTCATCCCCGCGTCCAGGCCCTCGCCGCGTCGCTCGATCAGTCCGTCGGTGTAGAGGAGCACGGTGGAGCGGGCGGGCAGCACCTCGACGGTGTGCGGGCGCGGCTCACCGGGTTCGACGCCGAGCAGGAGGCCCTGGCCTCCGGTCAGATGGCGGGTGTCGCCGTCGTGGGTGATCAGCAGGGGCGGCGGATGTCCCGCGCTGGAGAAGTCCAGCGTCCAGGCCCCGTCGTCGCGCTCGCCCCCGCCCGGTACCGCGGCCCACGGTGACCGCGCCCAGCACCTGCCGCCGGGCCCGCAGCGGAGCGACGACGGCGGTGTCCGTGCCCAGCTGGGCGAACAGTTCCAGCTGCCGCGCGTGCAGCGGGTCCGCGGCCTGTGCGACGGGGAGCATGTCCGCCGACGTCAGCAGCAGCGGGCCGGCCCCGGCCAGGACCCTGGCCAGCGGCCCCGCGGGCACCTCGGGGACGGGGGGCAGCGCACCGGTCAGGCCGCCGACCGGCAGGACGTCGGGGTCGTGGTGCACGACGCTGACCCGGCGCGGCCGGCCGTCGTCCTCGATCAGGTCGACCGCGGCCCAGTCCGCCAGCTGCGGGACCAGGATCCGGCACACCCGGCTCAGGCCCTTGTGCGAGTCGAGCGTGCTGGACAGCGCCGGTCGTCGCCTCCGCGAGCAGGGTCAGCCGGTCCAGCGCCCGCTGCACCACGTCATCGACCTCGAAGTCGTCCACCGTCTCCGACTTCCCCGTACGGCGTCTCTTCCACCCCGGCACGCCGGGACGGGAGCGGTCAGGCCAGCGCCCGGTATCCGTGCGCCTCCAGCCAGCCGATCAGTACGTCCCTCTCCTTCAGGGCCGTGGCTCGCGCCGCACCGGCGCCGGTGGGCCATGCCGGCGCGTCCAGGACGCGGTTGGCGGCCCACAGGCGCAGCTGGCTTACCGTGAGCCGGTCCAGTTCGCCGGCCTCCGTCCAGCGCTTCGCCTGCGCGGTGGCCGACTGGCCTTGGGCGAAGAACTGATCGACAAGACCTTCGGCCACGGAGTCGAGCTTCGTCATGGCGGCCTCCCGTGGGGTACGACACCAAGGTGCGCTCTTTGGCCGGCCCAGGCGTAGGGTCCACCGGTACCCCGTGCGCAGCCGGCCAGCCCACTCCGCGTGGCACCGGCGGCCCCACGAGGCCGGCCGCAGTGCCCTGTGGCCGGCTTCAGTGCGCGGCACAGCGTGCCGGCGGCGGCCCCGATCGCGCCCCCGACGCCCTGGTCGCGCCCCCGACGCCCTGGTCGCGCCCTCGACAGGGCTCGCGTCGGCCCTCGTACTCGGCGGGGTCGCGCAGGAAGCGGCCTGGGGTTCGACGGCACCTGAATTCGGTGGAGGCCGTCGATCTCGCTGGCTAGGGTCGCGGGATGAGTACGCGTACTTTCCGGATCACGGTCCGCGGTGTCTTCGACGGGCTCGACGCGGACCAGCGAGCCGAACTCCTCTCCCGCGCCACGGAGCACGACGTGCTGCGCGCGGCCTTCACACCCGAGGGTCACCTCAGTTACGACGTGGCGGCGCGTGACGCCTTCACCTTCCGGTTCCTGGACTCCGGGGAGGAAGAGGAGGACATCCTGGAGGCGTCCGCACGCGCCGAGGAGGCGGCGAGGGCCTGGCTCACCGAGCGCGGTTACGGCTACAAGAATCTCCGGTCCCAGGCGGAGGACCTCTCGCAGGCGCCCCTGGGCAAACGGCAACGCCGCGCCGCCGCCCGGAAGAACGCCTGAGCCGCGCCCCTCGGACGGCCTCCGAGGGGTGAGCCGCTCGTTTCGTGATCCTTGGAGGATTTCAAAAACGCGGTCGTCAGGGCGCATTGCGGGGAAGAATGTGCGCCATGACGTACGAAGGCCCCGCCATCGACCCGAACAAGCCCAGCATCGCCCGCGTGTACGACTACTTGCTCGGCGGCAAGGACAACTACGCCGTGGACCGCGAGATCGGCGATGTGTTCAAACGCGACCTGCCCGGGTCGGTGGCCATCGCCTTCGCCAACCGCGCGGCCCTGACCCGGGCGGTCAGGGAGATCGCGAAGAGCACCGGGGTGCGTCAGTTCATCGACCTGGGCAGCGGTCTGCCGACCGCCGACAACGTCCACCAGGTCGCGCAACGCCACGCTCCCGAGTCCCGCGTCGTCTACGTCGACATCGATCCCCAGGTGCTGGTCCACGGCCGTGCGCTCCTTGAGAACAACGAGTTCACGCGTGTCGTCGCGGCCGACGTACGCGACCCGGAGGCCGTCCGCAACCACCCGGACACCGTCGAGATGATCGACTTCGACCGTCCGGTCGCCGTCATGTTCAGCGCCATCCTCCACCACGTCAACGACGAGGAGGACCCGGCCGGCATCGTCCGCTTCTGGCGCGATCAGGTGCCCTCCGGAAGCTACTTCTTCGTCAGCCACTTCCGCTCCGGCAACAACCCGGAGACGGAGGAGGCCGAGAAGGTCCTCCAGCAGACCTTCGGCCGCGGCCGGTGGCGCACCGACGCCGAGATCGCTTCTCTGCTCGACGGCCTGGAGATCCTCGAACCCGGCATCGTGCCCGCCTCGTTGTGGCGCCCGGAGAAGAACGACAACCCGTGGTCCTCCGACGGCGACCGGGAACTCACCGTCTGGGAACGCCTCATCGCCGCGGGACTGGCCCGCAAGCCGTAGCACGCGGCACGCGGCCTCTAGGATCACGGGCATGTCCCTCCGACTTCGTATGCGACAGGCCCTGCCCGAGGCGATGCGCGCCCGCGACAAGGCGGCGGTGAGCGCCCTGCGCTCGACCCTTGCCGCGCTGGACAACGCCGAGGCGGTGCCCGTGGACGAGGTCGAGCCGCGCGGCTCGGCCCTCGAGCAGTCTCCGGTCGGCGTCGGTGTCACCGAAGCGGCGCGGCGCGAGCTGAGCGAGCACCGGGTGGTGGACGTCGTACGCGCCGAGGCCGCCGAACGGCTGGAGGCGGCGGCGCAGTTGACCGCTCCCGGGCACGCCGACCGGGCCACGCGGCTGCGCGCGGAGGCCGATGTGCTGCTTCGTCTGCTGGACGAGGCCGCCACCGCGTAGGCGTCGGTGCCGGTCGCTCAGGGGAGCGGCCGGCCGCGCTCCAGCAGGGCCAGGCCCAGTGACGTGATGGTGTGCAGGACCGCCCTGCCCTCGCGCCGGGTGGTGATCAGGCGGGCGTTGCGCAGAACCGCCGCGTGATGGCTGGCGGTCGCCGGCAGCCGCCCGCGCACCGACACCTGCCGGCGGCGGAAGGCCACGGTGGCGGCGTCGCGGTCCTTGAGCAGTTTCACGGTGTCGAACGTCTCCGCCGCCACGCCGATCGTCGTGGCGACGCGGGTCCGCGCCAGGTCCTCCGCCGTGAAGTGGACGCGTTTCACCGAGCGTCCCGTCCTCCGCCTCTCCAGTGGCTCACCGCAGTCTCGGTTCCGGACGGGAGTCACACGATGATCAATCAGGCCACGGTCGTGAGCCGCGACACGGGCCCGGCCAGTGCCCGGCGAGGCCCGGTGGAGGGGCTGTGCGGCCTTCTTCGGGGTCCGTCCAGCCCAAGCGCGCGGCAGTGAGCGGCCGCCATTCTGGTAGGTGGCACACCCGGTTGCACGTCCCTTCCGCCATCAGGCAGGACGGCAGGTCGAGAAATGGACGTCACGACGCACGCGGCCGATGAGCTGAGCCCCGCGCTCGTGCGGGCCTGGCACCGTGCGATGGACGAGTCCCCGCAGTACGCCAACCCGTTCCTGGCACCGGAGTTCGCGGCGGCGATGGCCCGCCACCGGCGTGGGGGCGTGGTGGCGGTCCTGCGGGAGGAGCGGGAGCCGGTCGGGTTCTTCCCCCACCAGCGCAGCGCCTTCGGCGTGGGGCGGGCCATCGGTCTCGGCCTGTCCGACTGCCAGGCCCTCGTGCACCGGCCCGGCGTCACCTGGGACCCGCCGGAGCTGTTGCGGGCCTGCGGTCTCTCGGTGTTCGAGTTCGACCATCTCGTCGAGGAGCAGAAGCCGTTCGAACGGTATCTCACGGGCACGTTCGCCTCCCCGGTGATCGACCTTCCGGAGGAGGGGAACGGCTTTGTGGAGAGGCTGCGCCGCACGTCCCCGCGGCACACCAAGACGACGCTGGCCAAGGAGCGCCGTCTGGGGAGCGAGGAGGGCGAGGTGCGCTTCGTGTTCGACGAGCGCGACCGGCGGGTGCTGCGCACGCTCATGCAGTGGAAGTCCGCCCAGTACCGCCGGACCGGGAGGATGGACCGTTTCGCCCGGCCGTGGATCGTCGACCTGGTGGACGACCTCTTCACCGTCCGCACGCAGCACCTCACCGGCATGCTGTCCGTGCTGTACGCGGACGACCGTCCGGTGGCCGCCCACTTCGGGCCGAGGTCGCACACGGTTCTCGCGGGCTGGTTCACCGCCTACGATCCCGCGTTCAGCCGCTACTCCCCCGGGTTGATCATGCATCTGCGGATGATCGAGGCGGCGGGCCGGCACGGGGTGCGGCTGGTGGATCTGGGGCGCGGCGACATGGAGTACAAGAACTGGCTCAAGACCCGTGAACTGCGCGTCGGTGAAGGTCTCGCGTACCGCCCGAGCCCGGTGGCGGCGGCCCACCGGCTGTGGCGCAGGCCGGTGCGCGGCCTGCGCAACACCGTCCTGGCCCACCCCGCGCTGCGCCGGCCCGCGGACCGGCTCCTGAGGACGGCCGGCCGGCTGCGCACCTCGGGCCCGCTCGGCACGGGCTGGGCGCCGGGAACCGACACGCGCTGAGCCGTTCCCCCGTCGGACTCGATCACCGGTCACCTCCAGAAGGCGCCCAGGCCGTCCCGATCACCAGTCACCTCAAGAAGGCACCTAGGCCGTCCCGATCACCGATCACCTCAGGAAGGCAGCCATGGCGTACGGATCCCGACTCGCCGCGATGATGGCCCGGCGGCTGGGACGCGCATGCGTCTACACGCCCTCGGCACGGCTGGCTGTCTACCTGGCCCTGAGGCGCTGGTGCCGGCCGGGCGCACGGGTGCTCATGTCCCCGGTGACCGACGACGTGATGCTCTTCGTGGTCCTCGCGGCCGGGCTGCGTCCGGTCCTGGCCCCGGTGTCGGTCCGCGACGGCAACATCGACCCGGGGGCCGTACCCGAGTCCGTGTGGCGCGGCGTGGACGCCGTGTTGACCACGAATCTCTACGGGATGCCGGACCGGATGGAGGAACTGGCCCGCCGCTGCGAGGACTTGGGCATCCCGCTGTTCGAGGACGCGGCGCACGCGCTGGGTACGCACGTGGCGGGCCGTCCGATCGGCACCTTCGGGACGGCGGCCGCCTTCAGCCTGTCCAAGCACGTGGGAGGAAAGGCCGGCGGCTTCCTCGCCGTCGAAAGTCCCCGCACGTGTCGGGAGTTGGAGGCGTTGCGCGACGACCTTCTGGTGCCGGGCCGGCTCGGCGACGACCTGGCCACGACGCTGCGGCCACTGGCCCGCTCCGCCGTGCGCGGCTCCCACCTGGTGAGCCCCGTGTGGCGGACGATGCAGCGCCTGGGGCTGCTGGAACGCGACGGCTACCGCATGGATCTGCACGCGCCGCTGCTGGCCGCCCGCGCCCCGAAGGCGCCGAGCCTGACCGCGTACGAGCCGTGGATGCGCGTCGACCTGCACGGCTTCCGGAACCGTCACGGACTGCTCGTCCAGGCGCCGTTGGCGCTGCGGATGGCCCGGCTCGACGACAATCTCGCCCGGCGCCGGGCCGGTGTCCGTGTACTGTCCGAGACCCCCTGGGCCGCGCCCGCGCTGCGCGACCGGACGGCGCACGAGGGCGCTCTGCCCCTGTTCCGGGTGCCGCTTCTCGTCCACGACCGCGACGTCCTCGTCGACCGTCTGGTGCGGCACGGCGTCGTGACCGGATACGTCTTCGATCCTCCGCTCGACGACTACGCGGGCGGCGAGTTCGTCGACCCCTCCCCCGACCCGTCGGCCGCACGCTGGTTCGCCTCGCATGTGCTGCCCGCCGATCCCCTGCTGGCCCACAGCGTGGTCACCGGGCTGACCCGTGCGCGTGCGGCCGACGCCGCGCCCGACCTGCCGGCGGCGGCCTCGCGCGATGCGTGCTCCCCGTCGCACCCGTCACCGAACAGCCGGTAGGCGACGGGAGGTTGGTGCGCGCCTCCGCCGTCCCGGCCGTGTCCTCCCGCCCCATTGTGTTGCGCCGTGCGCCCCCTTACTGTTCGACTTTGCCTGAGTCTGTTGGATGTTGATTGCTCAGGCGGTATGGAGGCCGCAGTGCTGAGTGATCGGATCGGTTCGACAGCTGCGAGACCCGGCCACGGCCGATGGTGGAAGGCGGTCCTCTCCGCCGCCGCCACCCTCGCCCTGGCCGCGGGCACGACCGCGCCCGCCACGGCGCAGGACGGCGGCGGGCGGCCACCCGGCGCCGTGTCCGCCGCCGCTCCCCAGGCGCACACGGTGAGCCTCGACGACTACTCGTTCCTCGTCGACGGCAAGCGCACCTACCTGTGGTCCGGGGAGTTCCACTACTTCCGGCTCCCCAGCCCGGACCTGTGGCGCGACATCTTCCAGAAGATGAAGGCCGCCGGCTTCAACTCCACGTCGCTGTACTTCGACTGGGGGTACCACTCGCCCAGGCCGGGCGTGTACGACTTCAGTGGCGTCCGTGACGTCGACAAGCTGCTCGACATGGCCCAGGAGGCCGGGCTCTACGTCATCGCCCGCCCCGCGCCCTACATCAACGCCGAGGTCGACAGCGGCGGTCTGCCCGGCTGGCTGACCACGAAGGCCGAGAACAACCGCAGCGACGACCCGCGCTTCCTGAAGTACGCGGACGAGTGGCTGAGCCAGATCGACCGGATCATCGCCCGCCACCAACTGACCAACGGCACCGGCTCGGTCATCGCCTACCAGGTGGAGAACGAGTACTACAACGGCTCCGCCGCCGGCCACTCCTACATGAAGCACCTGGAGGACAAGGCCCGCGCCGACGGCATCACCGTCCCGCTGACCGGCAACAACAACGGCACCTTCAACTCCGGCACCGGCGCCCTGGACGTCGACGGTCCCGACTCCTACCCGCAGGGCTTCGACTGCTCCAACCCCACGAAGTGGAACGGCGTCCCCGACATCAGCTACGACCACCCGGCCGGCAAGCCGCTGTACTCGCCGGAGTTCCAGGGCGGCGCCTTCGACCCCTGGGGCGGCCCGGGCTACGACAAGTGCGCCCAGCTGATCAACGACCGGTTCGCCGACGTCTTCTACAAGCAGAACATAGCCGTCGGCGCGACCGCCCAGAGCTTCTACATGACCTACGGCGGCACCAACTGGGGCTGGCTGGGCATGCCGCAGAACTACACGTCGTACGACTACGGGGCCGCGATCCGCGAGACCCGGCAGCTCGATCCCAAGTACGACGAGGACAAGCTGATCGGCTACTTCACCCAGTCGGTCGCCCCGCTGACCAAGACCGAGGCCATCAGGACCACGCCGCCGGACAACTCGGCGATCGTCGACACCGCCCGGATGAACCTCGACACCAGGACGCAGTTCCACATCCTGAGGCACGGCAACTCCACGTCCACGGCGGTCGACAGAACCCATATCTCGCTGGACCTCAACGCCCAGCCCGCGAACGACACCTCCTACACCTGGGACGACCCCGACTCCGCGCTGCAGTACACCGGTTCGTGGTCGCACGTCGCCGACACCAGCTACACCGGCGGCGACTACAAGCACACCGAGTCCTTCTCCAACAAGGCCGGCGACTCGCTCACCGTCCCCTTCGACGGCACCGCGATCCGCTGGATCGGCTCGAAGACGAACAACCACGGCTACGCCGACGTCTACCTCGACGGCACCAAGGTCGCCACGGTCGACGACTCCGGCGGCGAGAACCAGGCGGTGCTCTTCCAGAAGACCGGCCTGCCCTCCGGCGCGCACACCCTGAAGATCGTCGTCGCCGGCAGGCACAGCTCGGGGTCCACGGACGACTACGTCTCCATCGACGCCATCGACGTGCCGACGGCCGCCGCCGCGGAACCCACCTACCCGGTCGTGCCCCAGCAGCCCGGCACCGCGATCACCCTCGACGGCCGCGACTCCCACGTGATCACGGCCGACTACCGGCTGGGCGACGCCCAGTTGCAGTACTCGACCTCCGAGATCATGACCAGCGCGGCCATCGGCGACCGGGACGTCGCCGTGCTCTACGGCGACGCGGGCAGCGACGGCGAGACCGTGCTGCGCTACTCCTCCCGGCCCACCGTGACCACCAGCGGCGGCACGGCCACGACCACCTGGGACGAGGCCAGTGGTGACCTGCGGCTGAACTACACCCACAAGGGCCTGATCCGCATCGGCGTCACCGGCGGCGGAAAGCCCCCGCTGACCCTGCTCGTCGGCGACAAGGACACCGCCAAGACCTTCTGGCGCCAGGACACGGCGAGCGGACCGGTGCTCGTGCGCGGCACCCACCTGCTGCGGACCGCCACCAGCCTCGACGGCGGCCACACCGTGGCGCTCACCGGCGACAACGCCGACGACAAGAACATCGAGGTGTTCACCGCGGCCGACCACGTCACCTGGAACGGCAGGACGGTGAAGACCCGGGTGACGGACACGGAAAGCCTCACCGGGACGATCCCCGTGGCCGCCGCGGTACACCTGCCCGCCCTGACGAACTGGAAGCACGCCGAGGAGTCACCCGAGGCGGCACCCGGCTTCGACGACTCCACCTGGCAGGTGGCCGACAGGACCACCACCAACAGCGTCTCCGGCGCCACCTCACTCCCCGTCCTGTACGCCGACGACTACGGCTTCCACACCGGCAACACCTGGTACCGCGGCCGCTTCCGCGCCACCGGAAAGGAGACCGGCGTCCACCTGGTCTCCGACTCCGGTGGCGGGGCGCAGGCGTTCTCCGCGTGGCTCAACGGCACCTTCCTGGGCAGCTCCACGACGGGCAGTGCCGACTTCTCCTTCCCGGCCGGTTCGGTGAAGGCGAAGGGCGACAACGTCCTGTCCGTCCTCACCGTCAACATGGGCCATGAGGAG
Source organism: Streptomyces panaciradicis (assembly GCF_023516615.1). GTDB lineage: Bacteria > Actinomycetota > Actinomycetes > Streptomycetales > Streptomycetaceae > Streptomyces > Streptomyces panaciradicis. The sequence continues at coordinate 18,058 of NZ_JAMGBF010000151.1, read as the reverse complement.
GACTACAACTCCAGCAACGGCAACAAGACGCCGCGCGGCCTGACCAGCGCCGCCCTCGTGGGGGCGCCGCTGACCTCCGTCACCTGGCGGGTGCAGGGCGTCCGCGGCGGCGAGGACCTCCAGGACCCCGTGCGCGGCGCGCTCTCGACGGGCGGCCTGTACGGCGAACGGGCCGGCTGGTCCCTGCCGGGCTACCCCGACGGCAAGTGGAACCGGGTGGCCCTGCCCACGGCCGACACCCGCCCCGGGGTCTCCTGGTACCGCACCGACGTGAACCTCGACCTGCCGCGCGGCCAGGACACCTCGCTCGGGCTGACGTTCACCGACGACCCGTCACGCAAGTACCGGGCGACGATCTTCGTCAACGGCTGGCAGGTCGGCAACTACGTCAACTACCTCGGCCCGCAGCACACCTTCCCGGTACCCGACGGAATCCTCGATCCGAACGGCCGCAACAGCGTCGCAATCGCCGTGTGGAACCTCGACGGCAGCACCGGCGGCCTGGGCAGGGTCTCCCTCACCGACTACGGCAGTTACGCCTCCTCGCTGCGGGTCGCGCAGAACGACAGCCCCCGCTACGACCCTCGCAGGTACGCGATGCCGAAGCGTCCGGGAGCCGACGTCCTGCTGGACGTGCCCGACACCGCTCAGTCCGGGCAGGCGTTCACGGCCCGGGCCACGCTGCGGGTGCCCAAGGGCGGGCCGTCCGCGTCCCGGCCGACGGCCGCGCTCTCCGCGCCCGACGGCTGGAGCGTCAGCGCCACGAGTCCCACCTCGGCCGCACGCGTCCCCGCCGGCGGGTCGGCCACCTTCACCTGGAAGGTCCAGCCGCCGAACGGGACCCTGCCGTCCGCCTCCGCGCTCACCGCGACCGTGCGCTACCGGCAGCACGGGCGGCAGGCCGTGGGCGAGGACGAGCGCATCGTCGGCGGCATCCCGCCCGCCCCGCCGGCCGGCCAGAACGCGGTGAGCGACCTGCCGTTCCTGACCGCCACCAACGGATGGGGACCGGTGGAGCGCGACAGCAGCGTCGGCGAGCAGGCGGCCGGGGACGGCCGTCCGATCCGCATCGCCGGGACCGGCTACACCAAGGGCCTGGGCACCAACGCGGTCAGCGACGTCGAGCTCTATCTCGCCGGGCACTGCTCGCGGCTGACGGCGGACGTCGGCGTCGACGACGAGACGGGCGGTGCGGGGACGGTGACGTTCTCCGTGATCGCCGACGGCAAGACCTTGGTCACCACGCCGACGCTCCGGGGCGGACAGGCCGCGGTACCGATCGACGTCGACGTCAGCGGGGCCCAGGTGATCGAACTGAAGGTCGGCGACGCCGGCGACGGAAACGGCAACGACCACGGCGACTGGGCGAAGCCCACGCTGACGTGCGGCTAGCGAACGGGTGACACACGCGGGGCGCGGGAACGCAACACGTCGGTTCCCCTGCCCCGCGCCTGTCTCGGTCAGCCGTTCGCGGCCGCTGTGACCGTCGCCGGATCCACCCCGGTCAGCTCGACGATGCGGTGCGGCGCCACACCGGCGGCCAGAGCGCGTCCGATCAGCGCGTCCCGGCCGTCGGCGCAGTCGCGGTACGCGAGCAGTTCCTCCTCCAGCCGGGCGTGCGGCTCGGGCGACATCGCCTGGCGGACCCGGCTCAACTCCTCGTCGTTGAGCGGGACCGGAAGCCGTTCGGCGCCCTCGGGGATCGCCGCGGTCTCCTCCGGCGGCAGCAGACGCAGGTGCGGCGACGTCGCCGTACTGCCCTGTGCGTCCAGCCACGCGCGGACCGCGGGAGTGTCCATGCAGGCGAGGTCACCGACGGCTGCGGGGCTCACCCCGAGTTGCGCGGACGCGTCTCCCAGCAGGAACAGATAGGCGTCATCGGTCATCCTCGGCTCCTTCTCAACACAGGCTGAACGCAATCCCCTTACCCCACCCGGCCCGGATTACCGGACCGTCCCGTGACAAGGACGCGAAAAGGGGACGGCTCCCTCCCCCGTTCAGGGGTGGGAGCCGTCCCAGGAAGCCCGAAGGCTCAGGTCATCGACGCCGTCAGGCGTGGCGGTGCGAGTGTCGGTTGCCCACGAAGACGCGGTAGAGAGCCAGCAGAATCAGGGAGCCGACAATGGCTGCGATCCAGGTGGAAAGGTCGAAGAATCCGTCGATGGAGTCCACACCGAAGATCACCTTGCCGAGCCAGCCGCCCAGCAGACCGCCCGCGATGCCGATGAGCATGGTGATGATGATGCCGCCCGGGTCCTTGCCCGGCATCAGGGCCTTGGCGATGGCGCCGGCCAGCAGGCCGATGAGGATCCACGCGATGATGCCCATTGTCCGTCTCCACTTCGTCGCATAAAGGTTGTGTTAGCTCTTCGTGTGCACCGTCCACGCTCGAACAAACATCTCTTTTTCATGGGAGGCTTCGAACGCACGTGGTTGCATCCGTGACGGAGTCCGCGGCGGAATATCTGCCGACATCGCGGAAAGCCGGGACAGTGCACGTCCGGCCTTCCGCCGGCTCTAGCGACAGAAGCAGGGATCGGGTGGGGCACGCGGACAGAAGTACCGACCGGAGCGACGACGACCGGAGCAGCGCGACCTGGACGGAGGCCTTCGCCGCCGATCCGGAGATCGGCGACGACCTCGCGGCCGTCGACTGGGCGGCCACTCCTCTGGGCCCGCCCAAGGACTGGCCGCAGAGTCTGCTGACGGCGGTGCGCATCCTGCTGTCGTCGCGGTTCTCCATGTGGATGGCGTGGGGTCCCGACCTCACCTTCTTCTGCAACGCCGCCTACCGCCGCGACACGCTGGGACGCAAATACCCGTGGGCCCTGGGCCGGCCGGCGAGCGAGGTGTGGTCGGAGATCTGGTCCGACGTGCGCCCCCGCGTCGACCGCGTCCTCGCCTCGGGCGAGGCCACCTGGGACGAGGCCCTGCTGCTGTTCCCGGAACGCTCCGGTTACCGGGAGGAGACCTACCACACGTTCTCGTACAGCCCCCTGCACGACGACGACGGCGCTGTGGTGGGCCTGCTCTGCGTGGTCAGTGAGGACACCGAGCGCGTGATCGGGGCGCGCAGGATGGCCACGCTGCGTGACCTGGGCTCCGATCCCACCGTCGTACGCACGGAGAGCGAGACGCTGGCCTTCTTCGGCCGTCAGCTCGAACGGAACCTCGCGGACCTGCCCTTCACCCTCACCTACCTCCTCGGGGACGACGGCGCTCGGCTGAGCTGCACCAGCGGCATCCCGCCGGGGCACCCGGCGGCACCGCCCCTGCTGTCGCCCGAGCAGGCGGAGCGCCCCTGGCCGTGGGCCGATCTCACCGACGGCACACCGGTGCTGGTCCCGCTCGACGCCGGCGTCGCCGCCGGCCTGCCGACCGGCGACTGGCCCGAACCGCCCCAGCAGGCCCTGCTGCTGCCGCTGCTGCAACCGGGCGGCTCACCGCACGGCTTCCTCGTCACCGCCCTCAACCGCTATCGCGCCCTCGACGAGGGCTACCAAGGGTTCCTGGAACTGGTCGCCGGACATCTCGCCGCGGGCATCGGCTCCGCCCGCGCCTACCGCGACCAGCAGCGGCGGGCCGAGGAACTGGCCGAACTCGACCGGGCCAAGACGACGTTCTTCTCCAACATCAGCCACGAGTTCCGCACCCCCCTCGCGCTGATCTCCGGACCGGTGCAGGAGCTGAAGGAACAACTCCCCGACGCGCCCGCGCGGGTCCGGGAGGAACTGGAGGCGATCCACCGCAACGCGCTGCGGCTGGGGAAGCTCGTCAACACCCTCCTGGACTTCTCCCGCATCGAGGCCGGCCGTATGCAGGCCTCCTACGAGCCGGTCGACCTGGGTGCCGTGACCGCGGAGCTCGCCAGCGTCTTCCGCTCCGCCATCGACCGGGCCGGCCTCACGCTCACCGTCGACTGCCCCGCGCTGGACCGCCCCGTCCACATCGACCGCGACATGTGGGAGAAGGTGATCCTGAACCTGCTGAGCAACGCGCTGAAGTTCACCTTCGACGGGTCGATCCGCGTCACCGTCCGCGAGGAGGCCGACCGGGCGGTGGTCACCGTGCAGGACACCGGCGTCGGCATCCCCGCCCACGAACTGCCCCGGCTGTTCGAACGCTTCCACCGCGTCGGCGGTGTCCGCGCGCGCTCGCACGAGGGCAGCGGCATCGGCCTGGCCCTCGTACGCGAACTCGTCGCCCTGCACGGCGGCACCATCACGGCGGACAGCGGCCCGGAGCTCGGTACGTGCTTCACCGTGCGGTTGCCCTTCGGCTCCGCGCACCTGCCCGCCGACGCCGTCCGCGCGTCGTCCCAGACCCGGGCCGCGTCGACCGTGGCCGTCCCGTTCGTGCAGGAGGCGCTGCGCTGGCTGCCCGCCGACACCGGAACCAGCGTGCACGACAAGGCCGGCACCGGCACCGCCTCCCCACGGTCCGGCTCCGGCTCCGGGGCACCGGTGCGGGCCCGGGTCCTGGTCGCCGACGACAACACCGACATGCGGGAGTACCTGGTCCGCATCCTCGACGGCGCCGGCTACGAGACCGAGGCGGTCAGCGACGGCCGGGCGGCGCTCTGCGCCGCCCGCTCCCACCCGCCCGACCTGATCGTCAGCGACGTGATGATGCCGATGATGGACGGGCTGAGCCTGGTGCGCGCCCTGCGCTCGGACACCAGGACCGCCTCGGTGCCCGTCCTGCTGCTGTCCGCACGCGCCGGGCAGGAGGCGGCCATCGAGGGACTGACCGCGGGCGCGGACGACTACCTCGTCAAGCCGTTCGCCGCGGCGGAGTTGCTGGCCCGGGTGCGGGCCAACGTGGAACTCGCCCACCTGCGCACCCACCACGTGCGCTGGCGCACCGCCCTGGTGGACTCCCTGCAGGAAGCACTGCTCGTCATGGACGAGGACGGTGTGGTGCTGGAGACCAACACCGCGTTCACCACCCTGCTCGGCCACGATTCCGCGATCCTGCCGTGCGCGCCGCCGCATCCCTGGTGGCCGGACGCCGCGGCCGACCCGGAGGCCCGCCGGGCCGTGGCCGACGCCTTCGCCGAGCTGCTGCGCCAGGGACGGGGCAACCACACCCTTCCGCTCATCCACCGCGACGGGCGCCGCCTGTGGGTCAGGGCGGCCTTCAACGACGCCCACGACCCGGACACCGGCCGGCGGATGATCGTCGGCACCTTCCGCGACATCACCGCGGAACGGTACGCCGCCCAGCGCGAGAGCGCCCTGGCCGCCCTCAGCACGGCCCTGGCCGAGACCGCGAGCGTGGACGAGGCGCTGACGACGGCTCTGGGCCAGTTCCAGCACCTGTGGCAGGCCGAGTACGTCCTCACGGCGCTCTTCCCCGCGGACGAACCCCCCGCGCTGACCGTCACCGGCCCGCTGTCCTGGAAGGACCTTCCCGCACCACGGCAGCAGGTCATCGAGAAACTGCAGCACCACCCCCCGCTCAGCCCCGTGTGCGAAGGCACCGGCGCGGGGGTCCTGCTGGAGCACCCCGACGGCCCCCTGGCCCTGTGGATCGAACTGGGCGCCGCCCGCCGCTTCAGCGGCCAGGACGAACTGCTGCTCGCGCTGCTGGCCGGCCACCTCGCCCAGGCGCTGGCCCGCACCCACCAGATCGACCAGCAGCGCGACACCGCGCTCACCCTGCAACGCGCCATCCTCGGGCCCTCCCAGCTGCCCGCCGGCTTCGCCGCGCGCTACGAACCGGCCACTCCGCCGCTGGAGATCGGCGGGGACTGGTACGACGTCATCTCCCTTCCGGACGACCGCACCGGGATCGTGGTCGGCGACTGCGTCGGGCGCGGTCTGGAGGCGGCCGCCGTGATGGGCCAACTGCGCAGTGCCTGCCGTGCGTTGTTCCTGCAGGACCCCAGCCCCGCCCGCACCCTGATGGCGCTCGACCACTTCGCCGGCGGCATCCCGGGCGCCTTCTGCACCACCGTCTTCTGCGGAGTGCTCGATCCGCACACCGGGACCCTCACCTACTCCAGTGCCGGGCACCCGCCGAGCGTGCTCGCCCTTCCCGACGGCACCACGCGCCTGCTCGAAGGCGGCCGAGGTCTGCCGCTGGCCGTCCGTCCCGGCCGCGAGCGCTCCGACACCGTGTGCCAACTGCCCGCCCGGTCCACCCTGCTGCTGTACACGGACGGCCTCGTCGAACGCCGGCACCAGGTGCTCGACCAGGGCATCCAGGTGGCGGGCGAGGCCCTGCAGACCGGCCGTGACCTCCCCCCCTCGGAACTGGCGGACCACGTCATGGCCGCACTGGCTCCCGCGGGTGGGTACGAGGACGACGTGGCCCTGCTGCTCTACCGCCACCCGGCGCCCCTGCAGATCGCCTTTCCCGCGGAGTCGGGACAGCTCGCCACCACGCGTGGCGCCCTGCGCGACTGGCTCACCCGCTGCGAACTGCCCGTGCGCACCGCCCTGGACATCCTCATCGCCACCGGCGAAGCCTGCGCCAACGCCGTCGAGCACGCCCATCGCGACAGCCCGGGCGGGACCATCCGGCTGAACGCCGAGATCCTCACCGACCGCGTGCACGTGACCGTCGCCGACAGCGGGACCTGGAAGACCGGCGAACCCGACCCCTCCTCCCTGCGCGGCCGGGGTATCGGCATCATGCACGCCCTGTCCAGCCATGTGACCGTCACGCCCGGCCCGTCGGGCACCAGCGTCGAGATGCATACGAGGATCCCGTGACATCTGCACCGCTGACCCTCGCCCCCGGACGGACCGCCGACGGCACCGCGCTGTTGACGGCCACGGGCGAGATCGACATGAGCAACAGCCGCCGTCTCGCCGACGCGCTCGATCACCTGACCGGGCATGTCGTCGTCGATCTGACCGGCGTGGAGTACCTCGACAGCGCCGGTCTCAACGTGCTGTTCGCACGCGCCGAACGCATCGAGCTGATCGCCGACGCGCTCCTGCGGCCCCTGCTCACCGTCTCCGGCCTCGCCGATCTGGTCCCGGTGCGGCGGCCCGCTCCCGACGGCCGGTAGGGCTCGCCCGAGGCGGTCGGAAACGATCACCAAGTGGGCGGCTGTGCGCAGGCGATGCCCTTCGGGATGCAGATGTGTTCGCGGTGGGGGTGGGAGCAGCGCGGGCGGCTACGGTGTGGTGCCACGCAGCTCCGGAGAGCGGGCCGCCACCAGAGGAGACGCTGCGATGCACGACAGGCAGACTGGCTGCGCCGGCCTCGTTCCGGTGCAGCGGCTCAGGCCCGGTGACCACGCCTTCGTGGGGTACGGCGTCGGAGAGTCGCGCTGGCAGGTGCTCACCGCGTACGTCTGGCTGGGCCTCGCCCGCCACGAGAAGGTGATGGTGCTCGCCGACCCGGACGTGCCACAGCGGGAGGTCCTGACCCGCCTGGACGCGTACGGCCCGCAGGCGTCCGCCGCCAGGGCGCGCGGGCAGCTGGTGCTCAGCAGCATGCGGGAGGTGATCCGCCCCGACCGCGCCTTCACCGTCGACCGGCAGACGGCACGGCTGCAGGAGGAGATCGCGCGGGCCCGGCGCGAGGGGTACACGGGACTGCGCACGTTCATCGACATGCGCTGGGTGCCGGACATGGACGCCGACGTCGCGGGGGTCGTGCACCGCGAGACCCATGTGGAGCACCTGTTCCACGGCCGCGCCTACACGGAGGTCTGCGCCTACGACCGCGGCTGGTTCGCCCCCGAGGTGGTGGAGGCCATGCACGACGCCCACCCCCGCCGCCTCCACGACTACCTGGGGGTCCTGCTGTCGATCCCCGACGAGGACGCGGTGCGGTTCGCCGGCGACGCCGATCTGACCACCCTGGACCAGTTCCGGACCGCCCTCACCGAGGGGCTGGCGCAGACCGCCGACCGCGGCCACATGCTGCTGGACCTCACGCACCTGCACTTCCTCGGCGTCCACTGCGCCTTCGACCTGTTGCGCCAGGTCCAACTGGCCACCGATCACAAGCGGATCGAGATCCGCTGCTCGGTCCTGCACGCCGGAATCCTCCGCAAACTCGGCGCGGCCTCCGTGCCCCGGCTCACGCTGAGCGAGGTGCGGGTCGGATGCTGAACTTCTCCGAGGAATCGGTCGAGCGCGCGGACGAGACCCTGCTGGAGCAGTCGTTCACGGCCGACTGCCTGGCCTTGCTGCGGGCCCTCGTCGAGAGCGCGGCGGCCAAGGAGGGCCTCGACGGCAGCCGCCTGGGCGAATTCGTCCTGGCCGTCGACGAGATCGCCTGCAACGCCGTCGAGCACGCCGGTGGTGGCGGCCGCCTGGTGCTGCGGCGCCTCGACGGCGCACTGGAGTGCCTGATCACCGACACGGGCCCCGGGTTCACGCCCGAGCTTCCCCGGACGCCTCCGGAGCTGGACAGCACGGGTGGCCGGGGACTGTGGCTGGCCCACCTGCTCACCGATCGGCTCACGATCACCACGGGGACCACGGGAGCCGCCGTGACCCTGCGCATGTACCTGCCCTGAGCAGGCGGGCACCCACGGTCAGCTCAGGTGCCGCTGCATCCAGTCCGCGGCGGTCCGCCGGAACAGACGCCGGTTGTCCGCGCGCAGGAACTCATGGCCCTCGTCCCGCAGCGTGAGCAGTTCGGCCGCGACCCCGCGCTCTCGCGCCGCCCGGACGAACTGCTCCGACTCCCCCGGCGGCACGTTGGTGTCGTGCTCGCCGTGGACCGCGAGCAGCGGGACGCGCAGGGCGCCGACGCGGCTCATCGGGGACAGGGAGCGCAGCAGCGCGCGGTCGCGGACCGGGTGACCGTACTTGTGTGCCGCCGACTCCGCGATCCACGGCTCGGTGCCCGCGAAGAAGGTCAGCAGGTCGGACATGCCGCACACGGCCACCCCGGTACGGAAGAGGTCCGGGTGCCACACGAGCGAGGCGAAGGTCAGATAGCCGCCGTAGGAGCGCCCCATGACCGCCAGCCGGGTCGGATCGGCGAGGCCGGCCGTGACGACGTGCGCGGCGCAGTCCGCGACGTCGTCCAGGGCGGCGAACCGGCCGGTGCCCAGGTCCGCGTCGACGAACGACCTGCCGTGGCCCGAGGAGCCGCGGACGTCGGGGGCGAAGACGTCCAGTCCCCGGCCGAGCAGCTCGTGGTACAGGGGGTTGAAGACCGGGCGTTCCTGCTCCTCGGGGCCGCCGTGGAGGTGGAGCACACAGGGTGCCGGCTCGCCCTGGGCGCGTCCCGGCGCCCTGTAGTGCCAGCCGCTCAGCGGCAGGCCGTCTCTCGCCCTCAGGTGCAGGGGGACGGGCCGCACGGGCGGACGGCCGGGCGCGACGGCGTCCTCGTCGCGGGAGGACCACGGGGTGCGCAGCAGGGACACCCCTTCGTAGGCCCACCACACCCCCGGTCGGCGTCGTGAGCCGGACAGCGCGAGCAGCAGCCGGCCCGCCCCGGCCGCCACGGCCCGGGTGACGACCTCGTGCGGCAGGGGCACCGGCCGCGTCGGCCCGGCGGCGTCCGGGGCCGGTCGTGCCGCGGCCGTCTCCAGCAGTTCGAGTTCGCTCGCGCCCTGCACGTTCCAGACGAGCACGGCCGTACGGCCGTCCTGGGCCATCGACAGCAGCTCCAGCCCGCTGTCCGGGCGGTGCGCCGCGGGCGTGGCGGCGCGCGGCGTGCCGTCCGCGTCGAGTTCGAGGGCGTATAGCGCCGCGAACTCGCGGTCGGCGTCGGTGCGTAGCCACAGCGTCCGCCCGTCGTGCGAGAAGCGGCCGATCCACGGATCGCCGTCGGCCACCGGCATGGTGCAGGTGGTGGCCGCGTCGGCCGTGCGCCGGACGACCGCCTCGCGTCGCCCGCGCGGCCCGCGGCGCAGCAGGGCGAGGGAGCCGTCGAAGCTCAGGTCGCACACCCGCAGGGTGGCCGCGTCGGCCTCGGTGGCCAGCAGGACCGGGGACGCCAGTCCGTCGGGGTCGAGCAGATAGGCCGACAGCCCGTCACCGGGCCGGTGCGTGGGCGCGGCGAGGGAGGCCGCGGTCCCGTCGGGCGGACCGTCCTCCGACGTGCGGACCGCGGGCACGGCGACCGTGACCGCCACGGCCGATCCGTCGCGCGCCCAGCAGCCGAGGTAGGCGGAGGTGTCCGGGTCGGCCCCGGCGAGGATGCGGCGGCCGGTGCCGTCGGGCCGTACGCACAGCACCCGGGTGTGCTCGCCGCCGCCGGGTGCGGCGGTGTAGGCGATCCAGCGGCCGTCCGGTGCCCAGGAGACCTCCGTGACGGGGTCCGGGGAGGCGTCGAGCAGCCGGACCTCGTCCTGCTGGACCGGGCCGGCCCACAGCTGGGGGACGCCTCCGCGGTCGCAGATGAAGGCCGCCTCGGCGCCGTCGGGGTCGGCGGAGGGATACCAGCAGCCGTGGGCGCGCAGCCGGGTGACGGCCTCTCGCGGGCCCGCCGCCTCGGGCAGGGGCACCGCCACGGGGGCGGTCCCGTTGCCGAGGGGCACCGTCCGCGCGGTGCTCGTGGCCGGCCGGCCTGTCACGTGATGCCGTGCGTCTGCAGCCATGTCTCCAGCAAAGCTACCTGCCACAGGGCGTTGGCTCCGCGTTTGGTGCGGTGCTCGTCGGGCGCGGCGAGCAGTTCGCTGACGTACGACTCCTGGAACAGTCCGCGCGTCTTCGCCTCGGGTGCCTCCAGCGCCTCGCGCACGCGCTTGAGGACCGGACCCGCCATGTGCCGGATGGCCGGCACGGGGAAGTACCCCTTGGGGCGGTCCACGACCTCCCGGGGCAGCAGTTTGCGGCCGACCTCCTTGAGGACGCCCTTGCCGCCGTCGGCGAGTTTGAGTTCGGGCGGGCAGGCCGCGGCCAGTTCCACCAGTTCGTGGTCGAGGAAGGGCACCCGGGCCTCCAGCCCCCACGCCATGGTCATGTTGTCGACGCGCTTGACGGGGTCGTCGACGAGCATGACGTGCGTGTCGAGCCGCAGTGCCGCGTCCAGGGCGGTCTCGGCCCCCGGGTGCGCCATGTGCTCCGTCACGAAGCGGCCCGAGACGTCCTGCGACGGCAGCATGTGCGGCTGCAGGACGCGGGCGAGGTCGGCGTGCGGGCGGTCGAAGTAGGTCTCGGCGTACCGCTCCGGCTCGTCCTCGCGCGCGACCGCGGCCAGCTGCGGGTACCAGTGGTATCCGGCGAACACCTCGTCGGCGCCCTGCCCGCTCTGCACGACCTTCACCTCGCGGGAGACCTGCTCGGACAGCAGGTGGAAGGCGACCACGTCGTGGCTGATCATCGGTTCGCTCATCGCGGCGACGGTGTCGTCCAGCGCCGCCGACACGCGGGCGGAGGGAACCGTCGTCCTGTGGTGGTCGGTGCCGAACTCGCGGGCGACCAGGTCCGAGTACCGGAACTCGTCGCCCTCCTCCCCGCCCTCGGCCTCGAAGCCGACGCTGAACGTCATCAGATCGCGCTGGCCCTCCTCGGCGAGCAGGGCGACGATCAGGCTGGAGTCCAGGCCGCCGGAGAGCAGCACGCCGACGGGGACGTCGGCGACCATCCGGCGGCGCACGGCGGTGCGCAGGGCGTCCAGCACCGCGTCACGCCATTCGTCGGCGCTCATGCCCGCGTACTCGGGCCGGCGGGTGTACGACGGCTGCCAGTAGCGGTGGTCCCGATGGCTGCCGTCGGGCTCGACGGTCCGGACGGTGGCCGGGGGCAGCTTGCGCACGCCGTTGAGGACGGTGCGGGGCGCCGCGACGGTGGCGTGCCAGCTCAGGTACTGGTGGACGGCCACCGGGTCGAGCGAGGTGTCGACGTCGCCGGCCGCGAGGAGCGCGGGCAGCGACGAGGCGAACCGCAGCCTGTCCGGTGCCGGCGCGAGATACAGCGGCTTGATGCCCAGCCGGTCGCGGGCGAGCACGAGCCGGCCGGTGCGGTGCTCGTACAGGGCGAAGGCGAACATGCCGTGGAAGTGCTCGACGCAGGCGGTGCCCCACTCCCGGTACGCCTTCAGCACCACCTCGGTGTCGGACGTCGACACGAAGCGGTGGCCCAGGCCGCGCAGTTCCTCCCGCAGTGCCTGGTAGTTGTAGACACAGCCGTTGAAGACGCCGGTGATCTCCCCGTCGGCGTCGGTCATCGGCTGGGCTCCGAGGTCGGACAGGTCGATGATCTTCAGCCGCCGGTGGGCGAGCGCCACCGCGCCCCGCGTCCAGGTGCCGTGCCCGTCGGGCCCGCGGTCGGCGAGCCGGTCGCTCATGCGCTGGACGGCGGCGACGTCGGGCCGCCGGCCGTCGAAACGCATCTCCCCGCTCAGACCGCACACGGCGCGTCACCACCCTTCCGCGCGGTGACGGCCGCGGGTCGCGACGGACGGGCCGGGCCGCGACCGCACCTGCCGGTCGCGGCCCGGGCGGTATGGCTGGGCATGACGAAACCTCCCTGGGGTGTGGGAAAGGACGGCCCCGTGCGCCGGGGCCGCGCATCAGCGGCCGACGGCCTCCGGCGCTCCGGAGGCGGAGCCGGGGACGGAGAAGGGGATCCTGCGGCCTCCGGCGGGTGTCCTTCTGCGGTCCCGGCGCTCGCCGCGGGTCTCGGCGATCAGCATGTCGGTGCAGGCCAGCAGGTCCTCTTCCTGGGCGGTCCGGCGGATGCGCCGTGCGGCGTCGCCGTCGGCGAGCGCCGACTGGGCCAGCCGGCTGACGGCCTCCCAGTCCCCGTGGGCCTCCAGTGCCGGACGCAGACGGGCCAGCAGCCTGCGTACGACCTCACCGGCGGGGGCCTCCCCTCGCGTCCCGGGGTCCACCAGGGTTCCTCCCAGACCGGAGCGGGCGGCCCGCCAGGACGCGCCGCGCACCCACTCGTGCCGGCCGTCGCACACCGCCGCGCCGGCCGCCCGGCGCTCCAGGGCGTCGGTGACCAGGGCACGGAAGAGCCCGGCGACGAGGACGACGGTCTCCACGCGGGGACAGGCGTCGCAGATACGCAGCTCCAGCGTCTGCAGGTGCGCGGAGGGCCGGAGGTCGTAGTAGATCATCCCCGCGTCGCTGATGACTCCGCTGCGGACGAGTCCTTCGACGGCGGCGTCGTACTCGGCGGCGCTGGAGAAGCAGCCCACCGGGCCCGCGGTCGGCCACCGCTGCCACAGCAGCGTGCGCCAGCTCGCGTAGCCGGTGTCGGACCCCTGCCAGAACGGCGAGCTGGCGGACAGCGCCAGCAGGACGGGCAGCCAGGGCGAGATCAGGCACATGATGCCCACCGCCGTGTCGCGGTCGGGCACGTCCACGTGGACCTGGGCGCCGCAGATGAGCTGCTCGTCGGCGACCTGGCGGTACTCCTCGACCATGTGGTGGTAGCGGGGATCGGCGGTGGGATGGCCGGACGCGGCCGGTGCCAGAGGGGCCGTGCCCGCGGCCACCACCGCCAGCCCCAGTGAGGAGGCGGCGTGGTCGAGGCGCCGTCTCATTCCCGCCAGATCCGTGTACAGGTCGTCCAGGGATCCGTGTACCTCGCTGTTGGACTCCACGGTGGACTGGTGCATCTCCGCGGTGAAATTCCGCCGGGGCAGCCGTCGCAGCACCTGGTCGGCGCGCGGCACGAGAAGCCCGCTCTCCACCTCCAGGATGTGGAACTCCTCCTCGACTCCCATGCGCATGTTCACGGCACTCCTTGAGGTGTTGCGAGAACGTCGGCGCGTCCGGGACGTGCGTCCCGGGCTGAGGGCGCGGGGGCCTTCAGGTCCTCCAAGTGCCCAGAGCCCGGACAAATAGACACAACGCCGCCCGTCTGAACTGATCTCTTTTCAGATGAGCAGGGTCCGGGCCGCGCCGAGGTCACCCAGCGGTGAAGTCGGCGGACGACGCGCCGTCGCCCTACGCGGCCAGCGTCTTGTCCTGCTGGGCCGGCGCCTGCCGCTCGGCGGCGGCGTAGCGGTCGAGGAGGGCGTGGGCGGCCGGGACGGCCTGTTCGGCGGTGCGGGAGCCGGTCATCACGCACAGCGTGTAGGTGGCGTCCTCCAGCGCCCGGCTCGTACGTCCGGACGGATGCACGTCGTGCGCGACACGCGCCTGCTCGAAACGGTCCAGTACGGCGCGCAGATCCTTCTCGGCCGGAAGCAGCATGACTCTTTTTCCCTCTCCCCACAGGACACGACTCACAGCGCGGCCGACGGCCGCGGGTCAGGCCGCGTGAGGCAGGAGGTTCACCCCGTGCACCGCGCTCAGCGGCCCTGAGCGATCTTCTGGTGCCCCGCGCCGGTGGATCCACACCTGCCCGACACCCCTGTCGCGAGGGCCTCTGCCGCCGGCGCGCCGCCTCGGGGACGAACCGGCACACGTTCCGCGATCGAGGTGTTTGCTACCCCGACCGGGGGGCAACCGGACCGAACACGCTTCGGACCGGAGGCGCACGCCGGGTGACCTGCCCCCTACGAGTCCCCCACGACTCGGCGGCTCACCGCGGCGAACCCTGACTGCTGCCATACCGTCGGGCGGCCTGGTCCACGACTTCCAGGTCCGCCCCAGATCGTTCGGGGAGCCATTCCGCAATGCTCATCGACATGTCGACAAGCCGTCCCGGCACGCACACGACCGCCCCCACCACCCCCACGACGCAGCGCGCCCACGACGACGCCCCCGACACCGCGGCACTCTTCGCCCGGCTCGCGGAGCTCGACGAAGGCCCCGAACGCAACGCCCTGCGAGACGAACTCGTCGAGGCCTGGCTGCCCATGGCCCGCCGGATCGCCGGCCGCTTCCGCGACCGGGGAGAGAACATCGAGGATCTGCGCCAGGTGGCCGCGCTCGGCCTGGTCAAGGCCGTCGACCGCTACGACCCCTCGCGCGGAGCCTTCGAGAGCTACGCCGTGCCGACCATCACCGGTGAGATCAAGCGGCACTTCCGCGACCGGATGTGGGCCCTGCGGGTGCCGCGCCGGGTGCAGGAGCTGCGCAACAAGGTCCGGGGGGCGCGCCGCGAACTCACCCAGGCACCCGGCAGCCACGAACCCACCGTCGCCGACCTCGCCGCCCACACCGGCCTCACCGAGGAGGAGGTCTCGGCGGGCATGGAGGCGATGGACAGCTTCAAGACCCTCTCCCTGGACGTCGAGATGTCCTCCGACGGCGACGGCTACAGCTTCGCCGACACCTTCGGCACGACAGAGGCGTCCTACGACGTCGTCCTCGACCGGGAGGCCGTCAAGGAGGGCCTGCGCCGGCTGCCCGAACGGGAACGGGCGATCCTGTACATGCGCTTCTTCGAGGACATGACCCAGAGCAGCATCGCCAGCCGGCTGGGCATCTCGCAGATGCACGTGTCGCGCCTGATCAGCCGTAGCTGCGCCCTCGTCCGCGAGCAGGCCCTGGGCCGGCGCTCGGTGAGGTGACCCGGGTGCCGGGCAACCACGTCATCCCTCGGTCAGCACCCTGAACTCGTTGCCGTCGGGATCGACCAGCACCACCGCGCCGCTCCCGCCGTGCGCGGAGTCCGGACGCTTCGCCCCCAGGGAGACCAGCCGCCCGACCTCGGCCTCCGGATCGCCGTCCGGGGTGAGTTCGAGGTGCAGGTCCTTGCCGGGGTCCGGCATCAGGGGCGGGCCGCCCCAGGTGAGCTTCGTGCCGCCCTTCGGCGACTGGACGGCCGTCTCCTCGTCCTGGTCCCAGACCAGCGGCCAGCCCAGCGCCCGGCTCCAGAAGTACCCCACGGCCCGGGAGCCGTCGCAGGCGAGCGCTCCGAGGGTGCCGCAGCCGGCGAGGAAACGGTTGCCCGGCTCCAGGACGCAGAACTCGTTGCCCTCCGGGTCGGCGAGCACCACATGGCTCGCGTCCGGCCCCTGGCCGACGTCGGCGTGGCGCGCGCCGAGGTCGAGCGCCCTGGCCACGAGCTCCCGCTGGTCTTCCGGGGATGAGCTGGTCAGGTCGAAGTGCAGCCGGTTCTGGGCGACCTTCCCCGTCCGCGCGGGCCGGAAGCCGAGGCGGTAGCCGGCGTCGTTGCCGGAGTGCAGAGTGACGCCGTCGCCGTCGTCGGCTCTCTTCAAGCCCAGAAGGCCGGACCAGAAGTGCGCCAGGCTCTCGGGCCGATGCGCGTCGAAGGAGATCGCGAAGAGGCGGCTGCTCATTGCGCCACGGGCTCCCAGTGTCGAGTACCGGCCGTCGTTCGGGGTGCCGGGCCGGCACCCCGAACGACGATCCTAGGGACGCGCCGGTCCCGGTCGCAGCCGAATTTTCCGGGCCCGGCTCGGTTCGCGTCGAGGTCTCGTCCTCATCCGCACCACGGCCGAGGGCCGGCGGGTGCACGAGCGGGCGCGGGCCACGATCGCGGTCATCGAGTCGGTCCTGGCCGACCGCATCGGTGCCGTGGCCGTCGACGCGCTGCGGCGGACCCCGGCCGCCGACTGGGGCGGGCCCCCGCACATCGCCGCCCCCTGACACCCGGCCGCGGCCTCCAGGGGCCGGGGGTCCAGTGGTGATTTCGGTGCCCGGCGCATCCGGCGGCGAGGCCCGGCGCGAAACTCCCGGTGTCAACGGGTTCGCAGAGGGCCCCTCCGCGCATCAGGAGGCTTCATGCTGGACAGTGCAGTGCACCAGGTGGCCTTGGTCGAGGACCCTGTCGCCGCGGGTCGCCGGATGCCACGGGAGCAGGATGCCGGGGGCCCGGGCGAGCCGTTGACATGGCACGGTCTGCGGCTCGAGACGATGGCCTGCATGCTGGTGCTGACCTTGCGCCGGCTGGGTGACCGCTTCTTCGAGGCGCAGTGCCAATGGCCGCGGTTGCACCCTCTCAACGAGCGCGCCACCACGGTCTCGCACCACCCGCTGATCGTCGTCGAGTCCACCCGCCAGCTCGCCATGGCCGTGCAGAGCCGACACCTGCGCCCCGGCCAGGACCCGCCGCTCGAAGCGGTGTCGGTGAACCTCGGGTTGTACCCGGGTGCGCAGCCCGTCGAGAGCGGCAGCGCCACGCGGGTGTCGACGCGGGTGATGCTGAGCGACCTCGTGCTGCGAAGGGGCGCCCTGGCTTCCTTCCGCCTGACCGCCGAATACCTGTACGCGGGGCAACGCTTCGCCACCTGCGCCGTCGGATTCGCCGCGGCGGCGCCGGCGGCGACCGGGGCGCTTCCCGTCGCGCCGGGTTCCGCGCTGCTGCACCCCGCGGCGGCCGCGGTGGGCGCGGTCTCCGACCCCGACGTGCTGCTCGCCCGCGGGCCGCAGGGCCGGCTGATGATCGTCCCGCGCGACCCGGCCCATCCCGTCCTCCTGCCGGGCCGCCCGGCGGACCTGCCCGCTCTCGCCGTACTGGAAGCGGGCCGGCAGGCCGTCCTGCTGTCCTCCGGCATGACGGCCCGCGCGGTGGCGGGACTGTGCGTCGACCTCCGGTCGCCGGTGCCCGTACAGGGAGCGGCCGTGGACGTCGCGTCGGATCACAGGGGAGCCCGCTTCGTCGTGACGGCCGCGGGCCGGGTCGCGGCGACCGGTGCCGTGACGCTGCCGCGATCTTGACGCGCGAGCGTGCAACCGTATGGCCGATTTGTCACGAATAGTGCACGAGCAGCCGACGTAGAACGCTGCTCCGCGGAACGCGACGGCGCGTTCGCGGACCGGGAAAGGAAATCGCCATGAAACTGAGCGACGAGCTCCCCGTGGACCACAAGCTGGCCACGGTCTACCGGTACGGCGCCGCCTTCTGCGGGCTGACCCTGCTGGTCTTCGGTGTCCTCGGGTTCGCCGACGAGCTGAGCCCGTTCAGCACCGACGGGCAGAGCATCGCCGGCATGTCGACCAACGGTGTGCTCAGCCTGATCTCCGTCGTCGTGGGCCTGGCCCTGATCGGTGGCGGCATCGTCGGCGGGAACTTCGCGTCGACGCTCAACATGGTGGTCGGGACGCTGTTCCTGCTGAGCGGCTTCGTCCATATCTTCATCCTCGACCGGTCGGCCAACTTCCTCGACTTCGGCATGACCAACGTCCTGTTCAGCTTCATCATGGGGCTGATCATCCTGACGTTCGGCATGTACGGGCGGGTGTCGAGCAAGCTGCCGCACGACAACCCGTACTGGCGTCGCCGGCACGCCCGCCAGGCGGCCCGCGAGGCGCTGGCGGCCCGCC
>NZ_JAMGBF010000150.1 GCF_023516615.1 Streptomyces panaciradicis | reverse complement strand
GGGCGCCGCGGACCACGGCGCCGGCCGCGGCCTTCACGGCGAGGGCCGCGGCGGAGCGGCCGGGCGTCAGTCCGCAGCGCATGAGGAAGCGCAGGCCGACCGTTGCGGCGCCGATGCCCGCGGGCAGCAACTGACCGGCGGCGGTGGCGGCGAACTGCGCGGCCACCAGCGGACCCGCGGGCAGCCGCCGCCGCACCGCGCCCTGCTGGGCCAGGGCCGCGCAGACCCAGGTCGCACCGGCGGCCAGGGCGCCCGCCAGCAGCCAGCGCTGATCGGCCACGGCCAGCCGGACGGCGCCCGTGCGCAGCACCGGCCAGTGCCGGTGGACGGCATAGCCGACGGCCGCCACCACGGCGGCGGTGAGGGCGGTCTGCCAGTAGGCGTGGCGGCGGCCGGCCGCGAGGCTGACCTGCTCGGACGTCATGCGGGGCCGCCCTTCCGCACCACGGGGGATTCTTCGCGGACGGGCACAAACTAACCCGCCGTGCCCGGCCGTGCCCTGTCCGGTACGGCCAGGCGCCTGACGCCCTCCCCCGGCGCCGTCAGCGGCGGTACGGGGCGCGGTGCGGCGGCTGCTCGGGGGCCGGGCGCTGCGGCGGCTGCGGAACCGTGCGCAGGACGGGGGTGTCCGTACGGACCGTCACCGGGGTCCCGTGGTGGCGGATGGTCAGGGGCGGACCGGACAGCAGGGTGTACGTGGCCTTCTCGGGGCCGATCTCCACGCGCAGCCGGCGGCCGAGGAGCTGGAGGTTGAAGGCGAGCCGGCTCAGCCGTTCCGGCAGCCAGGGGGCGAAGCTCAGTCCGTCGCCGTCGTGGCGCAGTCCGCCGAACCCGGCGACCAGGGCCGTCCAGGTCCCGGCCAGCGACGCGATGTGCAGCCCGTCGCGGGTGTTGTGTTCCAGGTCCTGCAGGTCCATCAGCGCGGCCTCGCCCGTGTAGTCGTAGGCGAGTTCCAGATGGCCGGCCCGGGCGGCGACGACGGCCTGCACGCACGCGGACAGGGAGGAGTCGCGCACGGTCAGCGGCTCGTAGTAGGCGAAGTTGCGCGCCAGGTGCTCCTCGTCGAAGAAGCCCGCGCAGGTGTACATGGCCAGGACCAGGTCGGCCTGCTTGACGACCTGTTTGCGGTAGAGGTCGAAGTAGGGGAAGTGCAGCATCAGCGGGTACTGGTCCGGGCGGGTGCCGGCGAAGTCCCAGCGCTGGTGGCGGGTGAAGCCCTCGTGCTGTTCGTGCACGCCGAGTTCGCGGTTGTACGGGATGTACATCGCCTCGGCCGCGTCCCGCCAGGCCGCGCTCTCCTCGTCGTCCACGCCGAGCTGCGCGGCCCGGTCCGGGTGGCGCTCGCAGACCTCCGCCGCGGCCAGCAGGTTCCGCCGGGCCATGAGGTTGGTGTACGTGTTGTCGTCGGCGATCGCGCTGTACTCGTCGGGGCCGGTGACGCCGTCGATGTGGAAGTCGCCGCGGTGGTCGTGATGCCCGAGGGAGCGCCACAGTCTGGCCGTCTCCACCAGCAGCTCGACGCCCGCCTCCCGCTCGAACGGCTCGTCGCCGGTGGAGGCCGTGTAGCGCACGACCGCGTCGGCGACCGCCGCGTTCACGTGGAAGGCCGCCGTGCCGGCCGGCCAGTACGCCGAGCACTCCGAGCCCTCGATGGTGCGCCAGGGGAACGCCGCGCCGCGCAGGCCGAGTTGGGCGCTGCGCTCCCGCGCGGCGTCCAGGGTGCTGTGCCGCCAGCGCAGCGCCTCGGCGACGGACTCGGGCGCGGTGCAGGTGAGCAGCGGCAGCACGAAGGCCTCGGTGTCCCAGAAGGCGTGGCCGTCGTAGCCGGACCCGGTCAGGCCCTTGGCGGGGATCGCGCGCTGTTCGGCGCGGGCGCCGGCCTGCAGCACGTGGAAGAGGGCGAAGCGGACGGCCTGCTGGATCTCCTCGTCGCCGCCCACCTCGACGTCGGCGCGCGCCCAGAAGTCGTCGAGGGTGGTCTGCTGCTCCTCGGCCAGACCGGCCCAGCCGCCGACGCTCGCGGCGGCCAGCGCCGCCTCGACCTGGTCGCTCATCGCCGGCTTGGAGCGGGTGCCGGACCAGCCGTGGGCGACCAGCTTCTCCACGCGCAGCCGCTCGCCGGGTTCCAGGACGGAGGTGACGGTGAGCCGGGCGACGTCCTCGTTGCTCTCGCTGCTGGTGCTCGTGCCCTCGGGGCCCTCGACCACGTGGTCGGCGGCGACGGCCACCCGCAGACCGCTGCGCCGGGTGCGGTGCACCAGCCGCAGACGCCGGCCCGCGGCGAAGTCCTCCTCCGGCTCCAGCGGCGACTGCAGCGCCTTGGCGGCCCGCGGGTCGCCCTTGGTCTCGGGCAGCGTCTCGTTGGCGACGAGCTCCGACTGGATCACGACGCGCGTACGTGCCTTGACGGGCTCCACCTCGTAGGAGACGGCGGCGATCGCGCGCTGGGTGAGGGAGACGAGCCGGGAGGAGCGCACCCGTATCGCCGTCCCCGCCGGGGAGATCCATTCGCAGACCCGCTCCAGCACCCCCCGGCGCAGGTCGAGGGTGCGCTCGTGGGAGACGAGGCGGCCGTAGCGCAGGTCGAAGGGCTCGTCGTCGACGAGCAGCCGCAGCACCTTGCCGTTGGTGACGTTGATGACCGTCTGGCCGGACTCGGGATAGCCGTAGCCGGCCTCCGCGTAGGGCAGCGGGTGCAGTTCGTGGACGCCGCCGAGGTAGGAGCCGGGCAGTCCGTGCGGTTCGCCCTCGTCGAGGTTGCCGCGCCAGCCGACATGGCCGTTGGACAGGGCGAAGACCGACTCGCTCTGGGCCAGGACGTCGAGGTTCAGGGCCGTCTCGCGCACGCACCACGGTTCCACGGTGTACGACCGGTCGCTGATCACTCCTGCCCTCCCAGCTCCGCGAGGTCCTTCACGACGACGTCCGCGCCGTGCTTGTACAGCGCCTCGGTCTGGCCGACGCGGTCGACGCCGACGACGTACCCGAAGTGGCCCGAGCGGCCCGCGTCCATGCCGGCCAGCGCGTCCTCGAAGACGGCGGCCCGCTTGGGGTCGACGCCCAGGTCGCGGGCGGCGGCGAGGAAGGTGTCGGGCCGCGGCTTGCCCGGCAGCTTGCGCTCCGCCGCGACGACGCCGTCGATGCGTACGTCGAAGAGGTGCTCGGCGTCGATGGAGCGCAGCACGTCGAGGGTGTTGGCGCTGGAGGAGACGATCGCGGTGCGCAGGCCCCGCTTGCGGACGGCGTCGATGAAGCGCAGCGTGCCGTCGTAGGCCTCCACGCCCTCGGTGCGGATGCGCTGCAGGAGCAGGACGTTCTTGCGGTTGCCGACGCCGTTGACCGTCTGGGCGTCCGGTGGGTCGTCGGGGCTGCCCTCGGGCAGTTCGATGCCGCGGGAGGCGAGGAAGGTGCGCACGCCGTCGGCGCGGGGACGGCCGTCGACGTACTCGTCGTAGTCGGCGGAGGAGTCGAACGGCCGGAAGTCCTCGCCGTCGCGTTCGCGCAGGAACTCGTCGAACGTTTCCTTCCAGGCGGCCGCGTGCACCACCGCGGTCCTGGTCACCACACCGTCGAGGTCGAAGAGGCAGGCCTGGATGTCTTCGGGCAGTCCGAGCAGCGTCATACAGGACACCGTTCCCCATAAGGACGACTCCAGTGGGTGGCCCGCACCACACCGGCGGCAAAATCTTGTCGGCCGGCCCGCTGATCCCCGCCCCGGCACGGATGGCACACTCGGGTTGTGCCGCTGACCTTCGACGACCTCCTCCTCCGCGCCCGCACCCTGAGCAGGGGCGACCGGCGCGCGATCCTCGGCGTCACGGGCAGTCCCGGAGCCGGGAAGACGACGCTCGCCGAGACCCTGGTGCGGGAGCTGAACGGAACGGGCGAGCCGTGGGTGGCGCACGTCCCGATGGACGGCTTCCATCTCGCCGACGTCGAGCTGGACCGGCTCGGCCTGCGGGACCGCAAGGGCGCGCCCGCCACCTTCGACGCGGCCGGGTACGCCGCCCTGCTGCGGCGGCTGCGCGAGACGGACCCGGAGACGGCCGGCGACACGGTGTACGCGCCGGGCTTCGAACGGGTGCTGGAGCAGCCGGTCGCGGGAGCCGTGCCGGTGCCGCCGACGGCCCGGCTGGTGGTGACGGAGGGGAACTACCTGCTCCTGGACGGCGGCGCGTGGCCGCGGGTGCGGCGGCAGCTGGACGAGGTGTGGTTCTGCGAACTCGACGAGCGGGAGCGGCTGCGACGGCTCATCACGCGGCACGAGGAGTTCGGCAAGGGGCACGAGGACGCGGTCGCCTGGGTGATGCGCAGCGACCAGCCCAACGCCGAGCTGGTCGCCGCGACCCGGGACCGGGCGGATGTGGTGGTGCCGGCGAGCGTGCTGGAGCGCCGCTCGCCGCTGGGCGTCACCGACTGACCGCGCGCAGCGCCAGCCGGGGCTCCCCCTGGTCGTCGTCCGGTCCGATGACGGCCGTGAACCGCCCCGTGGTGAGGGTGAGTTCCTCGCCGCTCCGCTCCACCGAGACCGTCAGGGGCGCCTCGGAGCCGTAGCGGACGGCGAAGACGTGCAGGTCGTCCGGCGTGCCGGGGACCGGCCCTGCCTCCAGAGCCGTGGAGCTGACCAGGTGCCGCCAGCCCTCGTCCGGGTTGCCGTAGCCGCGCGGGTCGGCCGCGAGCGCGAACGCGGCCTGCTCCTGGAGGAGTTCGGCACGGGCGTCGAAGTGCTCGGCACCGGTGGCCCGCGGGTGGGTCAGACGCAGGGTGCCCGCCGAGGCGACCGTCCCGGCGGCGGTGCGCCGCACCCGGTCGCCGTCGTCCTCGGCGTACGGCAGCCCGGCCAGCAGGTACGGCGTCCCGCCGAGGCGTTCGACGGCCACCGTGGTCCACAGGGTCTCGCCGTCGGTGACGTACAGGGACCGCACATGCCGCAGGACGTGGTCGCGGCCGACGACCGGCTTGGTGACCAGCTTGGCCGTCAGGCCGTCCGCCCTGAGGTCGCGGACGCGGACCTCGCCCATGGGGCGGCACATCAGGAAGCCGTCGGTGACGGGTCCGAAGCCGTGCTGGCGGCCGACGGCGGCGGCCAGGTAGTAGGTGCCGGCCGCCTCCACGACGGCCGGGGTCATGCGGTCGTCAAAGGCCACCGAGACGGTGCCGGCGCGCAGTTGGTGCCGGGCCGGCGTCGGGCTCGGCTCGCGGTGCCAGCGCGTGGTGTCCTGGATCTGCCAGACCAGCATCCAGGCGAAGTGACCGTCGACCCCGCCGTCCGGCTTGCACGCGTACCGGGCCCAGCGGCTGTCCCCGCGGTAGCGGCCCAGGTCGGAGCCGATGCGGGCACTGAAGTACCGCAGGCCCAGGACGGATTCGAAGGCGGAGTGCTGCTCGCTGTAGCGGGGGCCGCCGTTGTCGAAGCCGCCGCCGGTGAGCCGGGCGTCGAGGTAGCGGGCGAGCGCGTCGCCGTCCTCGGCGAACATCGCCTCGCCGCTGACCCGGTGGGCCTGGGCGAGGAAGGACAGGGAGATCGGGCCGTAGTTGTTGTCGTAGGCGCCGCCGTGCTCCGGGGGCAGCAGGGCGCCCCGGTCGCGGACGCGGTGGGCGCGGATCTCGCCGGTGTACAGCTCCAGCGCCAGGGCGCGCACCGACTCGCCCTCGGCGTCGGGCAGATGGCGGGCCAGCATCAGGCCGCCGACCACGCATCCGATGGCCTGGTTGCCGGCCTCCTGCGGGTTGAAGAAGGTCGCCTCGGTCAGCCACCGCCAGTACCCCTGGGCCAACTCCAGCACCTGGGACCGCTGTTCGTCGTCGACCAGGCCCTCGGCGCTGTCGAGGACGTTGACGGCCTGGAGCAGCGCCCACACCGTGCTGGGCCAGTCGCCGATGGGGTGGGCGCCCGCTTCGAGGACGTAACGGGCGTACGGCAGACCGGTGTCGCGGGCACGCAGGTTCGGGTAGCCGGGGTTGTCCTCGACGTAGACGCGCTCGCGCAGATGGAAGGCGAGGCTGCGGCGCACCGCTTCCGGCAGCCGCGGGTCCTTGCCGCGCTGCCAGGCGAACGCGAGCAGGGAGGTGATGCCCAGCGAGGTGTCGCCGATGTCGTCGACGCAGTCGGGGTGTTCGAGGTTGCCCTCGGGTGTGATGCGCCGCAGGGCCTGCTCGACGACGTCGGCGAGGACGGCGTCGTACGCCTCCGGGCTGTCGGGCAGGTCGTGCAGCGGGCCGCGCTGGTGCGTGAGGTGCACGGGGATCAGTCCTTCATGCCTGAGGTGGTCGCGCGCAGTGCGACGGTCAGTGTGTGCGGGCCACGTCCACCGATGTAGACGCGGTTCCCGGTCGTCGCGTCGGTACCGCCCACCACGGTGTAGTCCTGCCCGGGGTCGTAGCGCAGTACGTCGCGCCGGTCCGGTCCGGCGAGCGGTTCACCCGTCTCGACGGCCGCCTCGACCCGGATCTCGTCGTCGCCGACGCGGTAGGTCATCGGCTCGGTCGTCAGGCACCAGCTTCCGTCACCGAGCGGTACGGCGCCCTGCGGCTCGCCGCCCGGCCGGAAGGTCAGTTCCAGGGCCCAGGGCACCGGCGGGCCGCTGATGTCGATCCGCAGGTCGGCCCCGTCCTCCCGCAGGTCCACCTGTACGCGGGTCGTGTGGGAGACCTCGTCCCGAGGCCGGTCCGGGAAGGCCATCGCGGCCGAGAAGCGTCCCTCGTCCGCCATCCGGTAGGCGCCGTCGTCCCGCCGGCGGTCGGGCGGCAGCGGCTGGTAATAGGCGGCCGAGAGGGTTTCGGTGAGGAGGTAGCGGCCGTCGGCGAGCCGTCGCATGTCGGCGGCGCGGAACGGGCCCAGGTCGAAGAACCCTCTGGAGAGGCGGACCGCGTCGAGGACGGCGGCACCGGCGAACAGGCGCAGAAAGGTGGGGTTGCAGGCGAGGCCCGAGCGGATGCGCCGGTGCTCGGGCACGTCGGAGCCGCCGTACACCACCGTGTGCGCGGTGGCCGAAGCGCGTGCGGCGAGGCGTGCGGTGGGGAGGTACCTCTCGCGCGGGAGCTTTTCCGCGTCCGGGGCCGGCAGGGCGCGGCACAGATCCGGGGTGAGGAGGGTCTGGGCGAGCAGGTCGGGGTCGTGGATGCCGTCGGCGGCCGCCAGGCGGGCAGCGCGGGCGAAGTCGCCCCGGCCGGTGCGGATCGCGAGCAGCCGGTAGTGCGGCAGGTAGGGCCACAGCGCGAACGACTGCCTCTGGTCCTGGCGGCGCGAGTGGACGGTCTCCACCGTGCCGTCCGGCCTGATCAGGTCCAGGGTCGCGGTGAGGTTGCGTTCGACGGCGTCCGCCAGGTCGGTACGCCCGAGCACCTCGGCCAGCAACAGCAGCGCCGGGTTGGTCACGATGGACGCGTAGACGGCGCTGCGTTCCGAGTACAGGCCGTCGGCGTCGATGTCGACGCCCTCGGCGAGCCACCCCTCGGCGCGGACGAGGAGCCGGTCGTCGGGGAACGACCGGTGCAGCCGGGCCAGCGCCGCGGACAGCTCCCAGCGGTGGTTGGGGGTGTGCACGCCACCGGCCAGGAGGCTTTCGGTGGCGGCGCCGGCGATCTCGGCGAGCGCCGCCGTGACGTCGGCCAGTTCGGGCCCCGCGCCCGCGGCGAGGACGTGCGCGTCGCACACGTCGTTGACGGTGAACGCGGAGTCCGGCGGCGACTGCACGTTGTCGCCGCCCGCGAAGAGGCCGGACGCCGTCTGCGCGGACCGCAGGGCACGGAGGTGGGTCAGCGCGGCGGCGACGGCCCGCTCGCTGCCGTGCAGGCCCGACTCCGGCGAGCGGTACGCCGCGACCATGGTCTTCACCCGCCGGGCCAGGGCGCGGTGCGGCTCGATGAATTCCGCCGACGGATCGGCCGACCGGTCGGCGGCGAGCGCTGCCGCGCGGACGAACTCGTGGTCGATCGGAGCGGGCAAGGTCAGTCCTTCAGTCCGGCGTTGATGTCGGCGCCCATCACATAGCGCTGGAAGACGAGGAAGACGGCGATCAGCGGGATCATGGAGATGACCGACGCGCCCAGCAGGACCGACCAGTTGATGTTCTGCGCGCCGACGATGCTCTGGATGCCGATCTGCACGGTGAACTTGTTGGGGTCGTTGAGCATCAGCAGCGGCCAGATGTAGTCGTTCCACCGCCACTGGAAGGACAGGATGGCGAGGGTCAGCATGATGGGCCGGGAGATCGGCACCATGATCCGCAGGAAGATGGACAGTTCGCGGGCGCCGTCGATGCGCGCGGCCTCGACGAGTTCGTCGGGGACCGTGAGGAAGAACTGGCGGAACATGAAGCATCCGGTCGCGGTGAGCACGGCCGGCAGGATGATGCCCGCGAAGGAGTTGTAGAGGCCGAGGTTGCGGACCACCAGGAACTCGGGGGCGAGCATGACCTCGCCCGGCAGCATCGTGGTGGCCAGGATGCACAGGAAGAAGGCCTTGAGCCACTTGTTGTCGTACTTGGCCAGCGCGTAGCCGGTGCAGCAGCTGACGCCCACCGTGAGGATCGTCGTGATCACGCAGACGATGGCGGTGTTGATGAAGTACTGGGAGAAGTTGGCGCTGTCCCAGGCCGCCTTGAAGCCGGACAGGGTGGGGTTGTGCGGTACCAGCGTCAGCGGATAGGAGAACAGGTCGCTGGCCGGCTTGAAGGAGCTGAGGACGAACCACAGCACCGGCAGCCCGTAGAGGCAGGCGAGGATCCACAGCAGGGTCGTCGCGGAAACCGCCCGCCGCAGCCCGCCGCTGCCGGCTCCGCGGGGTCGCTTCTTGGCGACGGCCCTGCCGGGAGCGGCGTCGACGGGGCGCGGAATGTCTGTGGTTGTCATCGGTTCTCCACCCGCCGGTTGACGATCAGCTGGACGATCGCGACGGCCATCAGGATGAGCATGAGCACGAACGAGGCGGCGCTCGCGTAGCCGATCTGACCCCGTTTGAAGCCGGTCTCGTAGATGTACTGGACGAGCAGGTTGTTGGACGTGCCGGGTCCGCCGTTGTTGAGGGCGACGAACACCGGGTATTCCTTCATCGCGTTGATCGTGTTGAGCAGGATCACGATGAACGAGGTGGGCGCGATGCTCGGCAGGGTGATGCTGACAAACTGCCGCCAGGGGCCGGCTCCGTCGAGGGAGGCCGCCTCGTAGTACGAGGTGGGCACGTTCTTGATCGCCGCTATGAACAGCAGCATCGAGAAGCCCGTCCAGGCCCAGGACGCGGCCATCACGACCACCAGCAGGGACAGGTCCGCGTTGGACTGCCACGGGACGGCGCTTCCGCCGAGCTTCTCGATGACGTAGTTGACCAGTCCGAAGTTCTCGCCGAACAGCCACCGCCACAGCACGCCGACGACGATGGGCGACAGCAGCCACGGGATGAAGAAGATGACGCGGGCGACCGACGTGCCCTTGGCGTGCTTGCTCACCACCAGGTTGGCGGCGGCGAGGGAGAGCGCGAAGTTCAGCGGGACGAAGAGCACCGCGTACAGCAGCGTCCGCGTCAGCGCGTCGTAGAAGGTGGAGTCCCCGAAGAGGTGGTGGTAGTTGTCCAGTCCGACGAACTGGAACGCCCCCACGCCGGTGTAGTTGGTGAAGGAGTAGACGAGCCCGATCACCGCCGGCCAGACGAAGAACAGCGCGAAGAGCACGACATTGGCCGCGATGAGGACGAGCGGCGCGAGAACGTACTTGCTGCGTCTCCTGGGCGGGCTCGCGGACACGGCCGAGGCGCGTTTGGTCATCTTCCTGACTCCGTGCTGGGGGGATGGATTGCCGTGGGCTCGGGCCGTGGGCCCGGCATCACCTGGGCGCCGGGGCCGGGCGGCGGGGTGTCGGCCCGCCGCCCGGCCCCGCGGCCTACGACGCGCCGCCGACCTGCTGGTTGTAGCCGGCCACGATGTTCTCCAGGGCCTTGTCGGGCGACTGCTGCCCGTTGATCGCCTTGCCGAGCTCCGTCTTGGTCGGGTCCTCGGTGAGGCTCTTGCCCTTCAGCACCCAGTTCGTCTGCGCGCCGTTGAAGTAGCCCGAGATCGGGGCGTAGAGCGGGATCTCCTCGTTGTAGAGCTTGAACGCCGCCTGCGCCGCATCGGACTTGAAGGGGTACTTCGGGGTCAGGCCGCTCTCGACCGGCAGGAAGCCGGACGCCGCGCACAGCTCGGTGTAGTGGGCCGGCTCGTACAGCCAGGACATGAACTTCTTCGCCGCGGTGGCCGCGGCGCCGTTGTTGTTGAAGCCGACCATCATGCCGCCGCTGTTGACGTCACTGGCCTGAACCGGCTCGGCGGGCGTCGGGACGCTCGCCCAGTCGAACTTCTTGATGGACTCCGAGAACGCGGCGACCTGCCACACGCCGGACCAGTAGGCGACGACGTCACCGCTCTGGAACATGGCCGACGGGTCGGCGCCGCTGGTCCACACCGACTTCGGCATGGTCTTGTCGTCGTTCCAGCCGACGAAGGTCTTCACGGCCTTCTTGGTCGCGGCGTCCACCGAGAACTTGCCGGAGGAGTCGGCGTGGACGTACTTGCCGCCCAGCTCGTACACCATGGCGCGCAGCCGCGAGGGCGACTGGTCGAAGGTCAGGGAGTACTTGGCGCCGGTCTTCTCGCGGACCTTGTTGGCCGCCTTGATGAACTCGGTCCAGGTCCAGGTCTTCTGCGGCGAGGTCGGGAAGGAGACCCCGGCCTTCTCGAACAGCGACTTGTTGATGAACAGGCCGGAGGCGGTGACGTCCGAGGGGATGGACAGCACCTTCCCGGACGAGTCCTTCGCCAGGAAGTTGGCGTTGATGTTGTTCGCCTTGTTGTTGGCGATGGAGCTCAGGTCGACCAGCTTGTTCGACCAGATCGGGTCCAGCGCCGGCACGGCCGCCACGTCGGGCAGGGAGTTGGCCTGCGCGGCGTTGTGCAGCTTCGTGGTGTAGCCGTCGTAGGGGATGTTGACGAGCTTGACCTTGACGCCGGCTTCGCTCTTGTACTGCGCGACCAGCTTCTTCCAGCCCGCGTCCTGTCCCGGAACCGTGGAGATCCAGAACGTCAGGGACTTGGAGGTACCGCCCGAGCTCGAGCCCGAGCCTCCGCAGGCGGAGAGCAGGAGGGCACCTGCCGTGGCCACGGCAGCGAGGGGAACCACACGGCGTATACCGCCGCGGCCGAGTCGGCGGGAGCGCCGCACACCCACATTGGTCATCTTCGATCCCTTATTTCGTCGTAGGAGACGGAGCACGGCGCCGATCGAGGCGGCACGGGTGCATTTTGCAGGAAATTTCGCTTTCCGGGGGTGCGGCCTCGCCCGGCCGCGTCGCCTCGACGGGTGGGATCCCCGGCCCCGAGGGCCGTCGTCGCACAAGCACGCCCTCGTGCGGCTGCCGTGCGTCGTGCACGGCCGGGACGCCAACCCAAGCCGGCGTCCCGGCCGGCTTAGAAAGCGCTTGTCCGGACATTGGCAGACCGAGTCGGAGGCCGTCAATCCTTCGCATGCGCGGCCTCGGTCACGGTTTGGACTCCTCGGGCGACCGCGAGCCGTGCGGCACCCACGACGGTGCCCAGGTCGCCGAGCGTGCTGCTGACCACCTCGGTGGGCCAGCTCAGCCGCTCCAGCTCGGCCCGCACACCCGGCAGGAGCTGCGGATACGCCCCGGTGCTGCCGCCGAGCACGATAAGGCCGGGGTCCAGTACGGCGGTCACGGCGGCGGCGAGCCGGCCGATGTCGGCGGCGTGCCGGCCCACCACGGCGCGGGCCGCGCTCCGGCCCTCCCCGGCGAGGGAGAACAGTTCCTCGGTGGTGCGCGGACATGGTCCGTCCTCCGCGCGCCAGGCCTCGGCGGCCCGGCGCAGCAGCGAGCGGGCGCCGACGTGCTCCTCCAGGGCCTCGTGCCGCGGCTCGCGGCCGTCGTCCCAGGGGTAGGGCAGCCGGGCGACCTCACCCGCGGCGCCGTTGGCCCCGCGCAGCACCTGGCCCCCGATGACGACACCCAGGCCGATGCCGACGCCGATCCGCAGGTAGCCGAAGGTCTCGCGGCCGTGCGCGGCGCCCTCGTGCAGCTCGGCGAGCGCCGCGCAGTTGACGTTGTTCTCCAGGTGGACGGGCACGCCGGGCGGCAGCGCGACGGCCACCGCGTCGAAGACGGGCCCGGCCTTGGCGGTCGCCGGGCGCACCCCCGCGCCCTCGTCGTCGCGCGCGGTGACGTCACCGACGGCGACCACGATGGCCCGCAGCGGGGCGCCCGCCGGCAGCGCGTCCAGGGCCTCCCGGACGGCCTCGGCGGCCTGTTCCCGGGACTCGGTGGCCTCGGCGAGCAGGGTGCCGTCCAGGGCGCAGCCGCGCACCCGGGTCAGGGCGGGGCCGAGGTCGACGGCGAGGACGGCACCGGAGGCCGGGCCCAGCCGGTAGACGGCGGCGCTGCGGCCGGTGCCGCTGGAGGCGGTGCCGGAATGGGCGGCGAGCCCGGCGCTCTCCAGTTCGGCGACGGCCGAGGACACCGTCGGCTTGGACAGGCCCGCCAGGCTCGCGAGCTGCGGCCGCGTCGCGCTGCCCGCCCGGGCCAGGACGGCGAAGACCGCGCCGGCGCTCTCGGTCAGGCGCGGGGCTCGCACCACGTCGTGTTCCACAGTTCTCCCGCAGGTCACGGGCCGCTCCCCCGTCCTGCGGACTGCGGGGAGGCGGCGATGGGATGCCCGGCGTCACGCGAGGCCGCCCCCGTCCCACGGGGAGCTCGGCCGGTCGGGTGCGCGAAGCCTCTTGACGCACTGTACTTCGTTAGTTAACTTCCTAACGAACTTCACGGTACTCGCCTGCCGTGTTCCGTCCAGAGGCCCGTCCCGGGGCTTCGCGAGTGCTTCAACCTGCTTCTGACCAGGCACGGTTCGCCCGCCGTCGCAGCACAGCGCAACGACGAAAGAGGTTCCGTGCAGGACTTCACGCCTCTCGTGGTCGGCATCGACGTGGGTGGCACCAAGACCCACCTCCGCGCCCTGGCGGGGCACGACCCCGTGGCCGATCACGTCCGGTCCAGCAAAGGCTGGCGGCCGCACGACCCCGTGGCCGCGGCCGGCTGGCTGGCCGCGCTGGTCGCTGAGGCCCTCCCGGCGCGCACCCGCCCGTCCGCGCTGGCCGTCGGCGGCCACGCCTGTGAGACCCCCCGCCAGTGCGAGCAGATCCGTACCGCACTGCAACTCCACTTCGACGCGCCCGCGCTGGTCGTGGGCGACGCCGAACTCCTCGTCCCCGCGGCCGGGTCGGACAAGGGCGTCGGCCTGGTGGCCGGCACCGGGTCCGTGGCCGTGGGCCGGCTGCCCGACGGCACCCCCGTCCAGGTCGGCGGCTGGGGCGCGGTCCTCGGCGACGAGGGCGGCGCGGCCGGACTCGTCCGCGAGGCCGCGCGGGCCGTCTGGGCGGCCCATGACCGCGGCGAGGAACCCGACGACCTTGCCCGCGGTCTCGTCGCCGCGTTCGGCGTCGGTGAAGTGCCCGCGCTCGGGGCCGCGTTGGAGGGCGCCCGGGACGTCTCCGCGGAATGGGGCCGGCACGCGCCGGTGGTGTTCGCGGCCGCCGAGGCGGGCTCCCCCCTCGCGCGCGCCGTGATCGCGGAGGCCGGGCGCTCGCTCGCCGCGCTCGTGGAACGGCTCGCCGCCCGGGGGCTCCCGGTGGACGACGTCGTGGTCGCCGGCGGCACGATCCTGAACCAGCCCACCCTGTACGACGCGTTCGTCTCCTCGCTCGCCGCCTCCCTGCCCGGAGCCCGCCCGCAGCCCCTGCGGGTGCCGCCGGTCGAGGGCGCGGTGGCGCTGGCGCGTTCGCTGCTGTGAGGGGCGCCCGCAGCTCCGCCGGGGACCCCGCGACGTGCGCCGCCCCCGGCGCCGGCCGCGCCCGGTCGCACCGCAGCAGGTCACCGCGGTCCCGCTCCCCCGCAGGGGCGTCGCGGAACCGCAGCGGGTCCCCTCCGGCCCGCTCCGTTCACCCGCACGACACGTCTCGGCCGCCGGGCACTCCCCGGCGGGCCAGGACACGGCCGTAGATCTTCGCTCAAAGCTTCACGGGACGCACCGTATTCGCACATCGCCGCGCCCCACAGAACACCTCTGATCGCACGATCTCCCCCGGCCGCAGGGCCGAAGAACTCAAGAGAGGCACACGCATGCCGTCATCCGCCGGGCACCGCTCCACCTCGTCGAACGACCGACCCTCCGTCGGCAGACGGGGATTCCTCAAGACCTCCCTGGGCGTTTCGGCCGGCGTCCTGGCCGCGCCCACCTTCGCCTCCTGGCTGGGCGCCGCCGACGCCAAGGCCGCCGGTTCCGCCGCCGCGTTCGTCGACGACTACAAGACCAACGTCATGGCGAACCAGACCCCGGAGACCAACGCGGTCGTACGGGTTCTCGGCGGGTTCGCACGGATATGGAAGACGGGCGGCGCCTGGAACACCGGCACGCCGCTCATGCCCGAGGTGCTGCGCGCCAACATGCGCTACTGCGCCCGCCTCACCGGCGCCCGGACCGACGCCCAGGCGAAGGAGGCGTTCCTCTACGACCGCCAGCACCAGAGCTACGCCATGATCGCGGGCCTGGGCCCGCTGGCCGACCTCTACAAGGCGGGCGCCCAGGCGGTCACCTCGATCACCAGCGCTCCCGACGGCACCCCGCCGGCCAAGATCGACGACGCCGTGCCCGCCGACGCCCCGGCCGGCTCCGCGCTGGGTGCCGGGTCGCACGACTCCGCGCTCGGCAAGGTGGCCGAACTGGTCGACACCGTGCGCGGCAACTGGGCGTCGGGCAACCCGTCCAAGTACGCCTACCAGTACCCGCGCCCCTGGCGCATGAACGAGGACAGCGAGGTCGTCGACACGGGCGCGACGGACGCGCTCGGCTACCCCGTCTACGACTCGAAGGTGGTCGTCGCGCCCCAGCTGCTGCGCCAGCGCAGCACCTCCCCCACGGACGACGGCGGCTTCCCCAGCGGCCACACCAACGCCTTCCACCTGGCGGGCCTGGCCTACGCCTACGCCGTGCCCGAGCGCTTCCAGGAACTGGTGACCCGCGCCTTCGAGCTCAGCCACACCCGGATCATGGCCGGCATGCACTCCACGGTCGACGTGATGGGCGGCCGCATCATGGCCACCGCGCTGGCCGCCGCCACCCTGGCCGACCCGGCGAACGCCGGCCTCAAGGCCGCCGCCCGCGCCCAGGCGCTCGACTACTTCACCGGGCGCACGGGCACCACCGCCGACTCCCTGTACGCCTACGCGCACCCCGGCGCCGGCGACACCTACGGCGACCGGGACGCCAACGCCCGCGCCGTGCGGCCCCGGCTGACCTACGTGCTCACCCGGCAGGGCCGCAGCACCCCGCTGACCGTGCCCAAGGGCGCCGAGGTGCTCCTGGAGACACGACTGCCGTACCTGAGCGCCGAGCAGCGGCGCGAGGTGCTGCGCACCACCGCCCTGCCGTCGGGGTACGTCCTGCTGGACGGCTTCGAGCAGTGGGGCCGGCTCGACCTGTTCACGGCGGCGGACGGCTACGGCGCCTTCGACTCCGACGTGAGCGTGACCCTGGACGCGGCGGCGGGCGGCTTCGGCGCGGCCGACAGCTGGCGCAACGACATCGACGGCGCCGGCTCACTCACCAAGCTGGGCACCGGCACGCTCACCCTGACCGGCCACAACACGTACACCGGCGGCACCGTGGTGCGGGACGGCGTGCTGGTCGCCGCCTCCACCCACGCGCTCGGGCACGGCGATGTGCGGGTGTCCGGCGGCACGCTGCGGGTACCGCGGCCGGTGCGGGCGCACGGCACGTACGCGCAGGAGTCCGCCACGCTGGAGCTGACGCTGCGCTCGGGCCACGAGCCCGCCCTGGAGGTGACGCGCCGGGCGATGCTGGGCACGGGCGGTGTGCTGTCCCTCGTGCTCGACGCCGACCGGCCGCCCGTCGCGGGCGACACGGTGCGCGTCCTGTGCGCGCCGCGGCTGAGCGGCCGATTCGACCGCGTGGAGGTGAACTCCGACCGGCTGCGGGCCGTACCCGTCTACACGGCGGAAGGTCTGTCGGTACGACTCCTGAAGCGGTGACGGCGCAGGCCCTGTCGTCACATTCCCGTCGTCCGCCCGTAGGGCGGGCCTGGAGGTGTCTGGTGCGTGCGATCGCAAGGCGCCGGGGCGTCCTCGTGGCGGAGCCACGTGGACGGTTCGGCAACGCCGCGAGCGTGCGTGCCAGACACCTCCAGGCAGGCGGGAATGTGACGACAGGGCCTGGGGGGCGGGAGACGGTGCGACAGTGGGGTCCATGACAGGGCCCCGGATCGCTCCCGCCCCCTCGCGGCCGGTGTCACCGCGGGGCGGATGATGGCGCACGAACAGCACTCGGTCCTCGCACCGGGCCCACGCGACGACGCGGAGCGGCAGCCGCCGCGGCCGGCACCGGCCACGCACCGGCCCGGTCGGCGGTGGCTGCTGCCCCTGCTGGTGGTGGTCCTGCTCGGTCAGATGGCGGCCGCGATGGTCACCGCCGCCGTGCAGCAGACCCCGACGATCGACGAGCCGATCTACGTCGCCACGGCCGCCGACTATCTGCGCGAGCACCGCGTCCGGCTCAACCCCGAGCATCCGCCGCTGGGCAAGCTGGTCGTCGCGGTCGGGGTGGCGGTCGCCGATCCGCACGTGGACACGGCCTACCGGGGCGACCAGAGCGCGTACGCGCGCCATCTGCTGTACGAGTCCGGCAACGACCCGTGGCGGCTGATGTTCTGGGCCCGGCTGCCGATGATCGTGCTGACCCTGCTGTTCGGGCTGGTGGTGTTCGCCTTCGCCCGGGAAGTGGCGGGCGCCGCGGCCGGTGCGGTGGCCCTGGCCCTGTACGCGCTGTCCCCCGACGTCATCGCGCACGGTTCGCTGGCGACGCTGGACGTGCCGGCCGCGGGGTTCGTGCTGACGTCGGCCTGGCTGCTGTGGCGGGCCCGGCGACGCCCCCGGCTGTACGTGCCGCTGGGCGGTCTGGCCCTCGGCGCGGGGCTGGCGACCAAGATGAGCGTGCTGCCGGTGGTACCGGTACTGATGGCGCTGGCCGCCTGGTCGGTGTGGGGGACGATGTCCGGGGACCGGCGGCGGGCGCTCGGGCGGGCCGTGGCGGGCGCCGCGGTCGTGGCGCTGGCCGGCCTGGCCGTCGTATGGCTGTCGTACCTGCTGGTCGATCCGCGGCTGCGGTGGTCGGCCGCCGGGCAGCAGGTGCCCGCCGTGCACGGGCTGAAGGGGCTGCTCCTGCGGCTGATGCCGTTCCCGCGGTCGTATCTGGACGGGATGCGCATCCAGTTCGGGCTGGAGCGGTATCCGTGGCAGGGCTTCCTGTTCGGGCACCTGTACACCGGCTCCCGCTGGTACTACCTGCCGGCCGCGCTGCTGGTGAAGACGCCGCTCGGGATGCTGGTGCTGTGGGCGGCCGGTGCCGCGGCGGTGGTGGCGGTGCGGCGGCTGCGGCCCGCCGCCCCCTACGTGCTGGTCCCGCCCGCCGTGCTGCTGGCCTCGGCCATGACCGGCTCGCGGGACTTCGGGACCCGCTACGCCGTCTTCGTGCCGATGTTCCTGGCGGTGGCGGCCGGCTGTGTGCTCGCCGTACGACGACGCTGGGCGACCCTCGCGACCGGTGTGCTCGTGCTGTTCGTCGCGGTCTCCTCGCTGCGCACGTTCCCCTACTACCTGCCGTACTCCAACGAGGCGTTCGGCGGCCCGGACAAGACGTATCTGTGGCTGCACGACTCCAACGTCGACTGGGGCCAGGATCTGGGCAGGCTCGCCGACCGGCTGCGGGAGCGGTACCGGGGCGAGAAGGTCTGGCTGGTGTACAAGGGCAGTGGCGTGCCGTCGTACTACGGCATCGACGCCGCCGATCCGCGCGAGGTGGCGCCCCGTCAGGTGCACGGGCTGCTGGTGGTGTCGGACTCGGCGGTCGACAGGGCGCGCGGTCGGCTGCGCACGCTGATCGACAGCAGCCGTCCCGTCGACGAGGTCGGTCACTCGATCACGATCTACCGCCGCTGAGGCGGGCCTGCGGCGGCCGGCCTCACGCTCGGTCCGGCGGGCGCCCGTTGCCCTCGTACAAGCCCTGGTCACGACGGTGTGTGAGCTATGTTGAAGCACTGTGGCAGACAAAGGAGGCGCACCGGTGCCATCGCCGCAGCAGGCACGCGCACAGGCATCCTCGATCACCTCGGGCAAAACCGCTCCCGAAGCGGAGGCCGCCCCGGCATCGCAGCTCAGGACGCT
Organism: Streptomyces panaciradicis; assembly: GCF_023516615.1. GTDB lineage: Bacteria > Actinomycetota > Actinomycetes > Streptomycetales > Streptomycetaceae > Streptomyces > Streptomyces panaciradicis. The sequence goes on along the minus strand of NZ_JAMGBF010000150.1, from coordinate 21,518 downwards.
CTTCGACCGGCCCCGGCTCTCTCCCGGCCAGCGGCGCATCGCCCAGTACCTGATCGAGCACATCACCGAGGCGGCGTTCCTGTCGATCACCGACCTCGCCGAACGGGTCGGCGTGAGCCAGCCGTCGGTGACCCGCTTCGCGGCGGCGGTCGGCTTCAGCGGCTACCCCGCGCTGCGCGAGAAGCTCCAGTCCATCGCCCTGGGCACCCTGGCCGGCGGGCCCGGCGCGACCGAGGAGAACGGCAGCAACGAACTCCAGGCGGCGGTCGACGCCGAGATCGAGAACCTGGAGAACCTGCGGCGCGACTTCGCCGACCCCGACCAGCTGATCGCCATCGGCCGCGAGCTGTCCGCGTCCACCCCGCTGACCGTGCTGGGCGTGCGGATCTCGGTCTCGCTGGCCGAGTACTTCGCCTACGCCGCCCGCCGTATCCACCCGGACGTGCGGCTGGTGACCCTGGGCGGCAGTGTCGCCTACGACGCGCTGCTGCAGTCCCGTGAGGCGGGCGGCACCTGGGTGCTGGCGTTCTCGATGCCCCGGCACGCCCAGGAGACGCTCACCGCGGTACGGGTCGCGCGCAGCGCCGGGCTCAAGGTCGCCCTGGTGACCGACCTGGCGCTCGGCCCGGTGGCCGACGAGGCGGACGTCGTCTTCGCCACCGGCACCGGCTCCCGGCTGGTCTTCGACTCCTACGCCGCGCCCGGCGTGATCGCCGCCGCGCTGCTGCAGGCCATGACCGACGCCGATCCGGAACGCACCCAGGCCCGGCTGGAGGAGTACGAGCAGATCTCCGACCAGCACCAATTCTTCCTGCGGGACTGACCAGGACCCTCGGCGGAACCGCCTGAGCCGCAACCGTCGGTAACACCCGCCCCACACGCTGTCCGGAATTACAAAGGGACCTTTCACATCATTCCGCGCATGAATTTTTTCATGCGTCTTGCAAAGCAGTCGGCATATATAAATACTGCTCACGCGTCACCCGGACACCCGAAGCCGCCGTCTCCTACCCGCGTCGGCGCCGGTGGTGTCCGGGCGGGCCCCGCCTCGCGAGGCCCGTGGCGGCCCCGGTCATCCCCTAGGCCGGGGCCGCCCGCACTCGTCGGACCACCCTTCACGACGCCGCACACCCGGAAGCGATGCTCATGCAACTGACGACCACGCGCCTCAGCCCGGACTGGCCGTGCCAGGTCAAGCAGCCCGGCTCCTACGACTGGGAGCGCTCGGCGGCCAAGTGGCTGCGCGAGCTGGTACCGGCGCGCTACGCCAGCTATCCGGCGCTCATCCGCCACCCCGTGCTGCTCGCCCGTCACGCGCAGATCCAGGTCCAGCAGGAGATCCGGGTGGCCCGCACCGCCCTGCAGACCGCCCGTGCCGATCTCCCCGGCCTCGGCATGCCGGAGTCGGTCATCGAGCACACGATCAAGCTCTACGCGGCGGAAGTGATGCAGCTCCAGCACATCGCCCGCAGCGTCCGCGCCGTCACCCACGCCCTGGTGGAAGCCGGGCGCTGACCGGCACCGGCGCCCGGCGCATGATCCGGGCGACACGTGGCACCCGTGGTGAGCATGAGCACCACCCAACTGCGCCGGGGAGAGCCGGTCACCACCGTCCTCACCTGGCAGGTACGACCCGGCCGGGAGCAGGAGTTCGAGGAGTGGACCCGCGGGATCACCCGCTGCGCCCGGCGCTTTCCGGGCAACGAGGGCGTCTCGTGGCTGCGCCCCGAGGACGGCCACCGCTTCCACGCGGTACTGCGCTGGTCCGACCCCGACCGGCTCACCCGGTGGCTCCGCTCCGCCGAGCGGGCCCAGTGGCACCGGCGGATCGACGGCGTGGCCACCGAGGTCGGCAGCGAACGGCAGTCGACGAGCGGGATGGAGACCTGGTTCAGCCTCCCCGGCACGACCGTGCAGTCCCCGCCGCGGTGGAAGATGGTCCTCACCACGTTCCTCGGCGCCTACCCCTGCACCCTCCTCATCCAGTGGCTGGCCACGCCCCGCACCACGGCCTGGCCGCTGCTCCTGCGGGCGGCCGTCTTCCCGGTGGTGCTCCTGCCGGTGCTGACGTACCTGATCATGCCGCTGCTCAGCCGGTTGCTGCGGCTGTGGCTGTACCGGCGACCGGATGAGTGAGCGCGGTGTGCGCGAGCGGGGACGTCGACGGCCACGGCGTGAGGCGTCCCCTTTCGAGTGAAGTCCGGGCAGGCAAGACCGTGATCGGGCCGAGCTTTGTGTGCGATGCTCGACGCGTGACGAGCGAGCCCGCCACGCCGGCGGATTCCGGTTCCGCCCCGGACACCGTCGCGCTGGCCCAGGTCGTCGCCAGGCAGCGCGCCGAGCTGGACAGACTGCGGGACCTGGCGGCGGTGGCGGCTGTCCTGGAGCGGGCCAAGGGGGCGGTGATGACCCTGACCGGCGCCACTCCGGACGCGGCGGAGGAAGAGCTCCGCCGGCGCGCCAAGGCCGGCCGGCGCACCTTGCTGGAGGAGTGCTGGATCACCCTCGGCACCCTGGCGATGCCGCAGGACGTCCCGGCGGAAAACCGGCCGGCCGCGGCGCGCCGAGCCGATGCCGGCCCCGCCTCCACCGTCCCGCCGTCGCGCAACCCGGCCCCCGACGACGGGAGTTGCGTCGCCCTCGCCGCGCTCGGCAGGGAGCTGGTGCGGATCGCCACACCGCAGGAACTCGCCCAGTGCCTGCTGGAGCAGCTGACCCCCGCGGACACCGACGCGGTCATGATCTACGCGTGGCTGCCCGCCGGGGGACTCGACCTCATCGGGCACGCGGGCATCGAGGAGACGCTGGCCACCCAGTGGCATCACGTCCCGCCGCTGAGCGGGGTCGCCGCACTGGACGCCCTGCGGGCGCGTGAGCCGCGCTGGCTGGAGGACCTCGAGACGGACCGCAGGCGGTATCTGCTGATCGGTGATCCGCCCAGCCGCTGGCCCACCCGCGCCTGGCTGCCCCTGCCCGCGCCCGAGGCGGCGGACGGACGGCACGGCGCCTCGACCGACGTGTGCATCGGCATCCTGCGCTCTCGAAGCGGGCCGTTCTCGCCGGAGCACCGCGACCTTCTGCAGGCGGTGGCCCGCCTCTGCGCCGGACGGCTGCGCGCGTTCGACACCCGCCCCCGGGACACGGTCGACGCCGCCGCGGACTCCGTGCAGGCGGTGTTCGACGCGCTGCCCGGCGCGGCCATGTTCCTGCTGCCGCACGACGCGTCGAAGGGCGTCGAGGACTTCCGCGTCGCCGCCGCCACGGCCCAGGCCGGCGATGTGGTGAGCAGGGCCGGACGCGAGCTGGTCGGCCGCCGGTTCCAGGAGTGCTGCCCGGCACTGGCGGCCGAACCGCCGCTGCGCCGGGGGCTGATGCGGACGCTCACCACCGGGGAGCCGTACGAGAGCGAGCGGTTCGGGCACCAGGAGATCGTGGACGGGATCGCCGAGCTGTCGACCTATTCGGTACGGGCGACCCGTCTGGGCGAGGGGCTGGTCCTCACCTGGGTGCGGCACGGCTCCTCGGACCGCCAGGAGCAGCGGCTGGCGGATCTGCAGCGGCTGGGCAACCTGGGCTGGGCGAGCTGGAACCTGCTCACGCACGAGGTCACCTGGTCCTCGCACGTGTACGCGCTCCTCGGCCGGGACACCGAGTCGGGACCGGTCGCCCTCGGCGACCTGCCGGGCCTCGCGCTGCCCGAGGACGGCTCCGCGCTGGCCCACGCCATCGCGCGGCTCCTGCGGGACGGGCGGCCCTTCGACCTGCCCTTCCGGATCAGGACGACGGCGGGGCTGCGGCATCTGCGCGCCGTCGCCGAGGCGGTGCCGGACTCGCACGGCACCCCCGTCGAGGTGCACGGCGTCATCCAGGACCTCACCGCCCAGCGCAGCGCGGAACTCGCCCTCGTCGAGAGCGAGCGGGCCATCCTCACCCAGCACGACGTGCTGCTGGCCGAGCGGACCCTGGCGGGCCGGCTGCAGGACGCGCTGCTGCCGCTGCCCACCCGGCCGGTCCGGCTGGCCGGGCTGCGGGTCGAGGTCGGCTACCTGCCCGCCCAGTCGGGCATCCATGTGGGCGGCGACTGGTTCAGCGCCATCGAACTCGCGGACGGGGACGCCCTGTTCGTCGTCGGTGACGTCGCCGGCCACGGCATCGACGCGGTGGCCACGATGGCCCAGCTCCGCTTCACCGCCAAGGGCATGGTCATCACCGGATCCTCGCTGACCGGCGCGCTGTCCCGGCTCAACAGGCTGCTGCTGCACTCCCGCGACTCGCACGGCACGGCGACCATGGTCCTCGCCCGCTACGACCGCGCCCGGCGCCGTCTGCTGTGGGCCCAGGCCGGCCATCCGCCGCCGCTGCTGCTGCGCGACGGCGAGGTGCGCTTCCTCGACCGTCCCGCCGGCATGCTGCTCGGGGCGAGCATCGCACCGCGGTTCCAGGAGGCGGAGGTCGACCTCGAACCGGGCGACCGCGTCCTGCTCTACACCGACGGCCTGATCGAGCGGCCCGGAGAGACCCTCGACCGGGGGCTGAAGCGGCTCGCCGAGGGGGTGCTGGCGCACCGCTGCGACGAGGCGGGCCACCTCGGCCCGCTGCTCGCCGAGGTGCTGGCGGGTGAACGGCGCGACGACGTCTGCGTGCTCGACATCCGGGTGCCGGCCGAGCCGGAGTAGCCGGCGGCCACCGGTTCCGGCGCCGCGCCCTCAGCCGGTGGACGCCGTGCGGGACTCCAGTGCCTGCCGGGTGTCGTTGCCGTAGACGCCGGTCTCGTCGCCCCTGATGCCGTACCAGAGCTGGAAGCGGGCCACCGCGGCCCGCAGGGTGGCGTCGTAGACGCCGCTGGTGGCGCCGTCGCGGTAGACGTCGGGGATGCGCAGCAGGCGTTGTTGCAGGTCGGTCACCGCCGGGCCGCTGTCGCCCTCACGCAGGGTGCCCGCGCCGTCGGGATCCCCGGCGGGCGTGGCGGTGGCCGTGGGGGCCGGCTCGGCGGAGGCCGTGGGCGGGGGTGCCTGCGCGCGGGTGTCGTCGCGGTTGCCGGACAGCAGGAGCGCGCCGCCGAAGCCGACCAGGGCGGCCGCGGCGACGGCCACCGCCACGGCGGCACGGCGCAGACCGGGTCCGAAGCCGAACCGGTCGCCGCGCGGCGGGGTGCGGTCGTCGGTGCGGACGGGCGGGAGTTCCTGTGTCTCGCCCTCGTCCCAGGAGTGCGGGTCGGGCACGGTGACGGTCTCCAGGCCGGAACCGCCCTGCTCCATCTCCCGGAACAGTTCGGCCAGGGCGTCGGTGCGGCGCGGGCGCAGTACGCGGATGGGCTCCAGCGGCGGCTGGTCCTGCGGTGACCCGGATGCCGGCGGCGTGGGCACAGTAGGCTCTCCTTCCCTCCCGTGGCGGGTCTGTCCGCCCTTCCCCGAGGAGAGATACGCGGGGGCGGTGCCGGGAGTTCAGCGCCCGGCTCTCGTCGCCCTCCGGGACCCTGCGCAGCACTCAGTTCCCTGTTCGGCCTGCACTGAGTGCCATCTGTGTCCCGAAGGTGCTACTTTCGCGTTCATGAGCACCGAGCCGGCCGCCCCGAAGCCCCCGATGCGGGACGCCCTGGTGGCGGCGGCGTTCCAGCTGTTCCTGGAGCGCGGGTACGAGCAGACGACCGTCGACGACATCGTGGCGCTGGCCGGCGTCGGACGGCGTTCGTTCTTCCGCTACTTCCCGTCCAAGGAGGACGTGGTCTTCCCCGACCACGAGCGCTGCCTGGCCGACATGACGGCGTTTCTCGCCGAGAGCTCCGACGACGAGCCCGTGCGGCGGGTGTGCGACGCGGTCCGCATCGTGCTGCGGATGTACACCGAGAACCCGACCTTCTCCGTGCAGCGCTACCGGCTGACCAAGCAGGTGCCGGGGCTGCGCGCGTACGAGCTGTCGGTGGTGTGGCGCTACGAGCGGGCCTTCGCTGACTATCTGCGCGACCGCCTCGCGGGCCGTCCCGACGGGACGCTGCGGGCCGACGTGGTCGCGGCGGCCGTGGCGGCGGCGCACAACAACGCGCTGCGGTCCTGGCTGCGTTCGGACGGGGAGGGTGACGCGAGTGCCGCGCTGGACCACGCGCTGGGGTATGTGCAGCAGGCCTTCGCAGGGCCCCGGGCGCCGCACGGCGAGGAGGAGCCCGAGGACGTGGTGGTGATCGTCTCCCGGCGCGGCGCGCCGATGTGGCGGGTGGTCAGGGAGATCGAGAGCACCCTCGAACAGGACTGACCGGCCACCCCCATATTGAGGGTACGCAGTGCCTTTACGTATGACACTCAGTGCCATACATTGATGCCGTGCACGGTGGCACGGCGAACCGCGCACGTGGGATTCCGGCCGAGCGCAGGGAGTTGACCAGCGTGTACCACCACTCAGGAACCGTCGTCCGGCAGGCGGGCGGCTCGGCGGGCGTCCTCGACACCGCGCCGCGGGACTCGGACGCCATCCTCTTCCAGCGCTGCACCTGGTGCGGCACCGCCATGTACCACCGTCTGCTGTGCCCGGTGTGCCAGGGCAGCGACCTGAGGACGGAGCGCAGCGAGGGCGTCGGCACGGTCCGCCACTCCACGACGGTGCACCGCAACACCCCTGCCGCCCGCAATGTGTCGCTGGTCGAGATGGCCGAGGGGTTCGTCGTCCGCGGCCGGGTGATGGGCCCGCCGATCGGCATCCACAGCGGCGACCGGGTCCGGCTGTCCACGGCCAAGGACCCGGTCCGCGGCGAGCCGGTGTTCCAGCTGGTCGACGAGCCCTTCCGCGCCTGGACCTGACCGGAATCAGTCCGGCGCGGACCGCAGGGTGCGGCTGCGGCCCCGGAACTCGGCGACCACCTCGTCGCCGCGCCGCACGGTGACGTCGTAGATCCCGCTGCGGCCGAAGCCCACCCGCTCGGCCGCCTCGGCGGTCAGTACGTCCCCCTCGCGCGCGGACGCCACGAAGTCGATGTCGGCGGCGGCCGCGACCGTGACGGGGCCGTGGCTGTTGCAGGCGCAGGCGAACGCGGTGTCGGCGAGCAGGAACACACAGCCGCCGTGGGCGATGCCGTGGCCGTTGACCATGTCCGCCGTCACGGTCATCCGCACCACGGCGCTTCCCTCGGCGATGTCCACCAGCTCGACGCCCAGGGCCCGCGCGGCACGGTCCGCGTCGAACATGCGCCGGGCCGCCTCGCTCGCGCCGTCCTCTTTCCGCGTCATCGCTCCCACAGTCCAGGTATCGGGTCCCGCACAGGCCACGGGCTCTCCGGTCCAGCGACGCCGGTCGGCCGCGAGCCCCGCGGGAAGCGTCGGGATGCCGTAGCGCTCCTTCGCCGTCGCGTGCCCGGCGGCGCCGCCCCGGCCGGCCCGCGTCGACGGGCCGAACAGCGCGTCGAGCATACGGGCTCTCCCCCGCCGTCCGCCTCGGGCGGCGGACCGAGCGGGCAGTTGGTCCTGTCCCGACGGACACGGGTGCATGCCCGCCGCACGGCCGCAGCGCAAGCCACACGGGCGCATGTGTGCCGACGCGCACGGACGCACGCCCGCCACACGGCCGCAGCGCAAGCCACACGGACGCACGTCTGCCGCACGACCTCGGCGCGAGCCACACGGGTGCACGCCCGCCGCACGACCGCAGCGCAAGCCACACGGGCGCATGTGTGCCGACGCGCACGGACGCACGCCCGCCACACGGCCGCAGCGCAAGCCACACGGACGCACGTCTGCCGCACGACCTCGGCGCGAGCCACACGGGTGCACGCCCGCCGCACGACCGCAGCGCAAGCCACACGGGCGCATGTGTGCCGACGCGCACGGACGCACGCCCGCCACACGGCCGCAGCACGAGCCACACGAACCCACGCCCGCCGCACGGCCTCGGCGCGAGCCACACGGGCGCATGTGTGCCGACGCGCACGGACGCATGCCCGCCGCGCGGGCTTGGCCTGATCGCATCACCGGGCCCCGATGACATCACCGGCCACAGGCAACCCACAGCTTCCCCTCCCCGTCCTCCGGGTCACGAGGCGCCCCGCCCGACCAACGGGGTGCTCGCGACCGGTACTTGAGGAGGAACACCTTGATCCGTGCCCGGCGAATAGGGGCGACCGCCGCGGTGGTGCTCGCGGTGGCGGGGGGATCGCCAGGACTGGCGCAGGCGGCACCGCCGCCCGCTGCCGGTCCGCACACGGCGGTGGCAGACGACGGCGGCCTCCCGCCCGGCTGGCGGATCGCCGGCCGGGGCGGGGAACGGCAGTTGGTGTGGCGCTCGGCCGCGCCCGTGCCCATGGGGGACGCGCGCGTCGACTTCTACGCGGGCGACCGGCTGCTCGGCCACCCGAAGGCCGCGCAGGACGGCCGCACCTTCCGGCTGGACCTCGAACGCATCCGTTCCGCAGGCGAGTTGAAGGCCCTCGAGGTCCGTGCCGGCGGGCGCGAACTGGACGCCGCGGGCCGTGCGAAGGCTCCCGAGGCCCGGCCCGAGGCAGCCGCCCCGCAGCCGCCCGCACCGCTCCCGGCGAACTCCGTGGACCCCGGCAAGCCGGGCCAGTACCGCACGGCCACCGGCGAGTACGACCTCGCCCCGGTCAAGCTGCCCGACTTCCCCCAGCCCGTCGAGATGAAGGCCGTGGTGGTCGCCCCCGAGGGCGCCACCGGCAGCCGGCCGCTCGCGCTGTTCCTGCACGGACGCCACGCGACCTGCTACAAGGGCGACGACGCCGGCGGCGAGTGGCCGTGCCCGGCGGGCACCAAGCCGATCCCCAGCTACCGCGGCTATCTGCGCGACCAGCGCCTGCTCGCGTCGCAGGGCTATGTGACCGTCTCCATCTCCGCCAACGGCGTCAACGGCCAGGACTGGGCGGCCGAGGACGGCGGGGCGCAGGCCCGCTCCTCCCTGATCCGGCAGCACCTGGCCCGTTGGGCCGACTGGGCCGCCCACCCGAGCACGGCCCCCGCGGTCGTGCGCCGGGCACCGAAGGCGGACCTGTCACGGGTCCTGCTCGTCGGCCACTCGCGCGGCGGTGAGGGCGTGAACCGGGCCGCGATGGACAGCCTCTCTCCCCCGCCCGCCGCGCAGGACGGTTACCGCGGCCCGGTCCGCTGGCACATCCGGGGCACCGTGCTGATCGGACCGACGATCTTCGGCCAGAATCCGGTCGCGGACGTGCCGTCGGCGACGATCCTGCCGGGCTGCGACGGCGACGTCTCCGACCTGCAGGGCGAGGTCTACGTCGACGGCACCCGGGGCGTCAGCCGCGGCAAGGCGCTGCACGGCGCGGTGTACGTGATCGGCGCCGACCACAACTTCTTCAACTCCGAGTGGACTCCGGGGCAGTCCGAGGCCCCCTCGGAGGACGACTTCTACACCGACCCCCAGCACCCGGACCCGGTGTGCGCCCGGGGGACCGCGACCCGGCTGACGGCCGACCGGCAGCACAAGGCCGGCAGTGTCTACATCGCGGCGGCGGCCCGGCTGTTCGTCGCCGGTGACGACCGCGTGCGGCCGCTGCTCGACGGCACGGGCCGGCGGGCGCCGTCGGCCGACCCGGCGCGGGTGCTGACGCACGCGGTCGGCGCCCACCGCGCCGGCGGCTTCCTGCCGGACGGCCCTCTGTCGGTGACCGGCGGACGGCTGTGCTCGGCCGTGGACCCGGACGTGCACGTGGCCTGCCTGGGGCCCGGCGCCAAGGGCGCCTCGCCGCACTTCGCGCAGTGGGAGACGGACCGCGAGACCGGCCGTCGCGCCGTCGCGCTGAGCTGGTCGGCGGCCGGATCGGCGGTGCGGGTGCGCCCCGGCACCCCGGTCGGGCTCAAGGGGGCCGAGGACCTCGCGCTGCGGGTGATCGTGCCGCCGAACTCCACCGGCGCCAAGCTGGACGTGTCCGTCACCGACACCCACGGGCGGCGGGCCATGCTCGGCGGCGTCCGGATCGACGGACTGCCGGGCACCGAGCAGACCGCCTCCTACTGGGCGCGTGAGGTCCGTGTGCCGCTGACGGCCGCGACCCGGGCGGGTGTGGACCTGAGGCACGTCAAGTCCCTTGCCCTGACGCCCCGTTCGACCAGGGGCAAGGCCTGGCTGATGGACGCCTGGGGCTGGCGCCCGGGCACCCCCGCGGTGCGGGAGGCAGCGCTGCCGCGCGTCGACGTCGGCCGGACGACGGTCAAGGAGGGCGACTCCGGCGTGCGCACCTACCGGGTGCCGGTGCGGGTGGCCGGGCCGGGCAGCGGCCAGGTCCGGGTGTACGTCGTGGACCCGGTCACCGGCCGGGCGAAGGACCGTCTGGTGACGGTGCGCCCGGGCGGCCACGACATCGACGTCCCCGTCCAGGTGAAGGGCAACACGCGCTTCTCGTACGACGTGCAGAACGACGTGCTGGTCAAGGCCGTGCACGGTGCCGTCGTCGGCTCCTACCGGGGCGGGGTCACCGTGCAGAACGACGACCCGATGCCCGCGGTCTCCGTGACCCCGCTCGCGGACCGGGTGACCGAGGGCGGCGCCCTGAAGTGGAAGGTGTCGCTGTCGGCGGCCGCGGACGTGGACCTCGCGGAGTACTTCGTCGTCACGCCGGTGACCGGTGGCCCGGAGCTGTCCACGAAGGACGTCGATCCGCACTGGCTGGCGGACTCCTCCGGTGAGGAGCCCGATCCCGAGCGCCCGCTGTCCTCGATCAGGTACCTGGCCCTGGCGGCCGACGTCCCGGCCGGGAAGCTGACCGCCCAGGTGGAGCTGCCGACGGTCAAGGACCAGGTGGCGGAGCAGGCCGAGTCGGTGCGCTTCCAGCTCGCCGACGACAACGGCGACCCGCTGCCCGGCGGGCCGGTGCTCGCGGGCACGGTGCTCGACGCGCCGTAGGCCCGGTCCACGGGTGACGGCCGCGCTGCCCCCCTCCCTTGCGAGGGGGCAGCGCGGCCGTACGCGTGTCAGGGCTTGAGGGTCACGCGGATGCCGACGGTGCCGTCCTGGCCGCGGCGCAGCCGGCTGCCGAGGAGGGTGAGGCGGCCCACGATGCCGTACTTGCGGGCGATGAGGTCGCGGTAGCGGGCCACGGTCTCCCCGTCGGTGATCTCGGCGGTCGCCGGGATCTGCGCGCCGGTGGGGTGACCGCGCAGGTCACAGGGGCCGACGAGGACGTCGCCGCGGGCCCGGATGCGCTTGACCTTCCAGGAGTCCGCGGTGGTCCACACGCCGAGGCCGTCCCCGTCGCGCACCACCCACACCGGGGTGGCGACGGGGGTGCCGTTCTTGCGGTAACTGGTGACCAGCAGATACTTGCCCTCGCCCAGCCGCTCCAGCGCCGTGTCGTCCATGACAGAAGTCTAGGCACCCCCGGGCTCGCGGAGAAGATCGCGAAGGCGCCGGCGGCCGGCCCTGCCGTCATGGGCGCACGGCCGCCGCCATCCGCCGTACCGCCTCCTCGATGACCGCTGATGCACCGGGTGTGTCGTGCGCGATCCTGTTCATGGGGCACGAGACAGGGGGCTGTGGTGTGACCTGGAACGACCTGGAAGTCGGGTGCGACGAGTCGGGGTCGGACGGCGAGAACCTCACCGGCGGCAACACCGACGTGTTCGCGCACGCCAGTGTGCGACTGCCGGTCGACGCCGCGGCCGGGTACCTGCGCGAGGTACGGGACCGGATCCGCTCGCCCGCCGAGGAGTACAAGGCCAACCACCTGCTGCGGGAGAAGCACCGGGCGGTGCTGGAGTGGCTGCTCGCCCCCGGAGGGCCGCTGCACGGGACGGCCCATGTGCACCTGACGGAGAAGGCGTTCTTCGTCGTGGACCGGACCGCCGACCTGCTGCTCGGCGACGGCGGCGAGGCCCTGCCGCTGTACCGCGAGGGGCGGCGGACGCTCGGCGAGGAGCACTGGCGGGAGTTCCTCCAGGCGGCCAACCGGCTGTTGCGGGTGCGCAACGACGGGGAACCCTCCGAACCCGCCGAGCGGTTCTTCCGCACCGTCGACGCGCTGCGGCGGGCGCACGCGGGTACGCGGGCCGCGGCGGTGCTGGGACGGCTGGCGGCGGCGCGTTCCCGCGCGGACGCCTACCGCGCCCGGATCGACGCGGGGCCCACGCTGGTTCCGGTGCTCAACCCGCTGCTGCCCGCGATCGTCGCCACGGCCGCGTACTGGAGCGCGGGCGGGCGGCGCGTCCGCCTGGTGCACGACCGGCAGAACATGCTGACGCCGGAGCGCATCGCCTGGATCGAGGAGACCGCCCGGCGCTCCGGCATCCGGCTCGCCGAGCTGCGGCTCGTGGTCGCGCGGGAGGACCCGCGGGTGCAGCTCGCCGACTTCCTCGCCGGGATCGCCCGCAAGATCGCCGACGACGAGCTCGGCGGACGGGCGGACCCGGCGCTGACCGCGCTGTTGCGCCCGTACGTGGACGCGGCGTCGGTATGGGGCGAGGACGTGGCGCGGGCGCTGCTCGGGAGCGCCGGTGCGACCTGCCCCGAACCCTCGGCAGACATCAACTCGGCCGTCTAGATTGCCTCTTGCGGTGCGCCCACCGCACCACCAGGCACTCCAGGAGCTGAGCCCGTGACGGAGAACCCGGCAGCCACCGACGATCCGGCCGCGGCCCTGCGCAGACGCATCGACACCCTGCGCCCGCACACGGCCCGGATCTGGAACTACTGGCTGGGCGGCGGGGACTACTACGAGGTCGACCGGGTGGCCGGCGACCGCATCCGGGAACTGCACCCGGGCATCGGCGAGTACGCCCGCGCCGACCGGCTCTTCCTCGGCCGCGCCGTGCGCCATCTCGTCACCGACACGGGGATACGGCAGTTCCTCGACATCGGTACCGGGCTGCCCACCGCCGACAACACGCACGAGGTCGCCCAGCGGCTCGCCCCCGCGTCACGGATCGTCTACGTCGACAACGACCCCATGGTCCTGGCCCACGCCCGCGCCCTGCTCACCAGCGCGCCCGAGGGGCGCACCGACCACCTGGACGAGGACCTGCGCAACGTCGACGCGGTCCTGGAGCGCGCCGCCCGCACCCTGGACCTGAGCCGTCCCGTCGCCCTGCTGCTGCTCGGCGTGGTCATCTTCGTCGGCGACGACGAGGACCCGTACGGCATCGTGCGCAGGTTCATGGACGCCCTGCCGGCCGGCAGCCATCTGGTGCTGTCCCACACCGTCACGAGCCCGGCGCTGCCGGAGGTGGACGAGGCGGTCCGGTTCTGGAACGAGCACGGCACCCCGAGGCTGACCCAGCGCACCCCCGAGGACGTGATCCGTTTCTTCGACGGGCTGGAGCTGCTGGAGCCGGGGGTGGTGACGTGCTCGCGCTGGCGGCCGGACACCCCGGACGGGAACCCGCCGGACGAGGTGGGGATCTACGGCGGGGTGGGCCGCAAACGCTAGAAGATCGTCCGCGCGCTGAACGCGGGCGCCTCCCGGCCCGTATGGGAAGAGGGCGCTCAACGACCGGAGTGCCTCGCGGCGTTGACGCCGCGCGTTCTGGTTCGGGAGCCATGCATGAGGCACGCACGACGACGGATCGTCCGGCGAGTGACGCGACTGGCGGCCGTCGGCGGACTCCTTGTGGGAGGCGCCATGGTGACGCAGGCCGCCATGGCGAGCGAACCGTCCGGCACCTCGGCCGTGCCGTTCGCCGCCGCGGACTCCGCCTCCGGCACCGGCGCCTCGCTGATCTCGCGGCTCGGCACCGCGCGCACGGCGGGTACGTGGATCGACTCGGCGGGACGCACGGTCGTCGCCGTGACCGACGAGAAGGCCGCCGCCCAGGTGGAGCGGGCGGGCGCGAAGGCGAAGATGGTCGGCCACAGCATGAACGAGCTGAAGGCGGCCACCAGGACGCTGCGCTCGGCGCCCCGCGTGGCCGGGACCGCCTGGGTCATGGACTACCGGACGAACCGGATCGTGGTGCAGGCCGACAGCACCGTCTCCGCCTCCGACTGGTCGAGCATGACGAAGGTGGCCTCCGGCATCGGCGGGTTCGTCCAGATGCAGCGCGCCCAGGGCAGGTTCACCACCCGGCTCAACGGGGCGCAGCCGATCCTGTCCACGGGCGGGCGCTGCTCGGCGGGCTTCAACGTGACCAACGGGCAGAGCGACTTCATCCTCACCGCCGGGCACTGCGGGCCCAAGGGCTCGACGTGGTTCGCGGACAACCAGGGCAACCAGCAGCTCGGCACGACGGTTCAGTCGAACTTCCCCGGCAACGACTTCTCGCTGGTCCAGTACGCGAGCGGTTCGGCGGGCCAGGGTGCCGACATCGTCGCCATCGGCAACGGCAACGGCGTGCGCATCACGGGCGTGGCCGACGCGGCGGTGGGGCAGCGGGTGTTCCGCAGCGGCAGCACCAGCGGGCTGCACGACGGCGAGGTCAAGGGGCTGGACGCGACGGTCAACTACCCGGAGGGCACGGTGACCGGGCTGATCGAGACGAACGTGTGCGCCGAACCCGGCGACAGCGGCGGCCCGTTGTTCTCCGACGGCATCGCGCTGGGCGTGACCTCGGGAGGCAGCGGCGACTGCACGACGGGCGGCACGACGTTCTTCCAGCCGCTGACCAAGGCGATGCAGGCGCTCGGCGTCCAGCTGATCGTGTCCAAGCAGGCGGCCGCCGGGCAGGGCGGCTCGCCGACGCCGGCGCCGTCGGCGTCCTCGATGCACAGCTCGATCGCGCCGGGCGCCGCCTCGCCCGGTTCCTCGGCACCCGCCACGGGCGTCGCCGGCGAGACCCTGCTGGCGCGGCTCACCGACCCGCAGAACATCGGCCCCGGCATGCTGGTCGTCGGCGGCAGCCTGATCGCCCTGGTGGCCACCCGCTACTTCCGCGAGGAACAGGACCGCAAGGCGTACCGGCGCTACTACTCGGCGACCTGGAGCTAGGCGGCCGCTTCCGGCGAAGGCGTCCGGGCGGTCGCCGAGGGCGCGGTGACGGCGGCATGCCGAAACCGGCGGGACAGTATCCCGCCGGTGGTATGCCGTGGAGGGCGGCCGAGGCCAGTGCGAGGAGAGGGCCCATCGGACCGGGGTGCCCCGGTCCGGCGCCGGGATTCCCGGCGGACTGCGGTCAGGTGCGGCTCAGGCCGCCGGCACGGGCTGCGTGGCCGCGGCGGCCCACTCCAGCACGAGGCGCTGGTACTCCTCGCGCTGCTCGCCCGTCAGTGTCCCGCCGGACCGGAGCCACAGGGCCCGGATCTCCTCGTTGACCTCGGCCGCCGAGCGTTCGGAAGCCGGTTCAACAGTGGTGGACATGCTGTGAAGCATAGAGCCCCAGGGGTGAAGGCGTTGTGAGTAATAACGAAGGAAACGGGCATATCGGACCGTGTCGCTGATCACGTCCATCTGCCCGGCCCCACGGGGGAGTTCAGATGATCTCCGCTGCCCCGAGGACCAGCACCTGGATCGCCAGAACCGCGGCGCCACGGGCCCAGTCGTGAAAATCGGACACCTTCGTCTCCAGGTCGACCGGGGCCGCACGCGGGTGGCGCCGGGCGTCGATCGTCCGCCGTACCGTGTCCCCCGCCACATCCATCAGCCCCACCCCCTCCCCGGCGAGCAGGATCTTCTGGGGCATCACGAAGTTGGAGATCTGGGCGAGCAGGACGCCGAGGGCGCGGGCCGCCTCGTCGACGACCCGGGCCGGCATGGGCTCACCGGCGGCGGCCCGGTGCAGGATCTCCTCGTAGGCCAGATCGCGCCCGGTGGCGGCGGCGACCTGGTACCGGATGTTGGGGATGGCCAGCAGGGAGACGGCGCTGCCGCGCTCGCCGGTGGGGGTGAGCGGGCCGTGGGGGTCGATGATCCAGTGGCGCCCGAAGCCGCGGTCCTCCTCGGCGTTCGGCACCCGGCGCCCGCCCAGGACGAGCCCGTAGCCGATGCCGGCGCCGATGGTCAGGACGACGAAGCGGTCGAGGCCGCGGCCGGCGCCGAACCAGGTCTCGGCCTCCACCAGCGCGGCGACGTCGTTCTCGACGACGACCGGCAGCCCCGTCCGCTCCTCCACGAGATCGGCGAGCGGGACGTCGTTCCAGCGCAGGAAGAGCGACTCCGCCACCACGGAACGGCCCTCCACCAGGCCGCCCACGCCGATGCCGATGCCGGCCGGGCCCGGATGGGCGGCGGCGAGCTCGTCGGTCATCTCGGCGAGGAGATCGGCGACTTCGCCGGGTTCGTGCGTGGTCAGCGGGCGGTCGTGGCGCGCGACGATGTCGCTGCGCAGGGTGGTGACGACGCCGTAGACCATGTCCTCGGTGATCTTGAAGCCGATGAAGGAGCGGGACTCCGCGACGACGTCGAGCGGCTGCGAGGGGCGCCCCTGGCGCACCTCCGGCGGCGCGCCCGCCTCGGCGACCTCGACCAGCAGCCCGGACTCGATCAGGGGCTTGGTCAGCCGGGTGAGGCTGCCCGCGGACAGGCCCAGGCGACGGGCGAGCTCGGTGCGCGACAGCGGGCCGTTGACGAGCACCTCGATCGCCACCGAGCGCTCTCCTGGACTCAGCGGAAGCCAACTCGCGGCAACTGTGGTCATGGAGGTCATACTCCCCCATCCATTTCTTTCGCCATGGAATCAATGTCACGGGATCGTAGCGCTCGGGGAAGCCCGAAAGTGAAGAACGCGCAGCTCTTGACGCCTTGATTATTCCATGACGAAAGTAAGTGGACCGCTTCGACCAGTGAAGGGCATGTCCTCCATGACGTTCTCGCTCGGCATCGTCGGCGCCGGCCAGTTCTCCGGCCAGTTCGCCACGCTGTTCCAGGCCCACCCCGGCGTCAGCGACGTCTACGTCACCGACCTCCTGCCCGACCGGGCCGAACGACTCGCCGCCGCGCAGGGGCTGGCGGGCACCTTCCCCTCGTACCAGGCGATGCTGGAGTCGGAGGCCGTCGACGCGGTCGCCCTCTTCACCCAGCGCTGGACCCACGGACCGCTGGTCCTGCAGGGCCTGAACGCGGGCAAGCACGTGTACTCCGCGGTCCCCATGGCGATCACCACCGAGGAGATCGCCGCCATCGTCGACGCGGTCCGGGCGACCGGGCTGACGTACATGATGGGCGAGACCAGCCAGTACAACCCGGCGACCGTGCACGCCCGCAACCAGATCGCCGAGGGCGCCTTCGGGCGGCTCTTCTACGCCGAGGGCGACTACGTCCACGACATGGATCTCGGCTTCTACGACGCCTACCGGTACAGCGGCGGCGAGAACTGGAAGCAGACCGCCAGCTATCCCCCGCTGCTGTACCCGACGCACTCCGTGGGCGGGGTGCTCGGCGCCTGGCAGACGCACGCGGTGAGCGTGTCGGCGATCGGTGTCGTCGACGAGCGCGGCGACGGCGTCTTCGACAAGGACGTCAGCCAGTTCGGCAACGACTTCTCCAACGCGACCGCGCTGTTCGAGGTGGCGGGCGGGGGTTCGTTCCGTACGAACGAGTTCCGGCGGGTGGGCTACCCCTCCCACATCCGGGAGTCGCGTTTCCGGTTCTTCGGCACGGAGGCGAGCATGGAGCAGCTCGCCACGGTGGCGCTGTGGCAGGACAAGAAGGGCGTGAAGGACATCAGCGAGCTGCTGGAGCCCAAGCCCACCCTGTCACCCGACGACCCCTCGCTGCGGCACATCGCGCCGGAGCTGCGGGCCGCCTTCACGTCCGGTTCGGCGCCCGTGCACGACCGGGCGCGGCTGCCGAGGGTCTTCGACCATCTGCACAACGGTCACGAGGGCAGCCACCACTTCCTCGTCGACGACTTCGTCACGGCCGTCAACACCCGGTCGCTGCCGTCGGTGAACGCGTGGGTGGCGGCCCGCTACACCCTGCCGGGCATCGTCGCGCACGAGTCCGCGCGGCAGGGAGGCGTACGGCTGGAGATCCCGGACTTCGGCGACGCGCCGCAGTAGCGGGACGCCGGGGCCGGGTGCCCGCTCAGGTGCCCGGCTTGCGGCCGTAGACGAAGACGTCGTCGCCCGTCTTCAGCAGCGACCAGTACTTCTTGGCGGTCGTCGGGGTCATGTTGACGCAGCCGTGCGAGCCCGGCGGGTTCCACATGCTGAGGTTCACCGAGTGGAAGGCCTGGCCGCCGTCGAAGAACTGGCTGTAGGGCATCGGCACGTTGTAGATGTTCGACACGTGGTCGATGTCACGCCAGTAGATCTTCTTCAGCCCGGTGCGGGTCTCGTAGCCGTCACGGCCGGTACGGACCGGGACGGGGCCGTAGACGAGCCTGCTGCCGTCCTGGATCCAGCTGAGCTGGAGGGTGAGGTTCACGCAGGCGATGCGGCCCTTGTTCGTCGGGCACTTGCCGTCCTTGTTGGGGTTGTTCCCGACGGCCTTCTGCTTGTTCATGAGATCCATCACGCCCCAGGTGACGGACCCGGCGTAGCCGATGTTCGGCGTGATGCCGTGCTTGGTCTGGAAGGCCTTGATGGCCTTGCAGTCACTGGTGGACTGCTTGCCGTCGACCGGCAGGCCGAGGAACTTCTCCACCTGCTTCTGGTACGGGCCGGTCGAGGTGGTGCAGCTCGTCGACGCCTGGGCCGAACCGCTGCCCAGAACGAGTGTGAGCGGTGCCACCAGTCCGGTGATCCCGAGTACGACGGCTCCCCGTCTGCGTATGTCCCCCATGGCCGGCCTTGCCTCTCGTGTGGTGTGGTCTTCTGATTCGTGGTGTCTGCAAGCTAGACCGGCGTGCCCAGCGATCGGTTGCAGGGATCGTCCACGATGCGACGAAACGGTGACATTCGCAGTGCCCCAGCTCACAGGGTGAGTTCTCAGACATCGCGATGCTGCCCGGTCGCCCGCAGGAACCCCGTGTTGACGGCGGTGAGACCACCGTCGACCGTGAGCGCGGTCCCGGTGATCCAGGACGCGTCGCGCGAGGCGAGGAAGGCGACGGCGGCGGCGATGTCCTCCGGCTCACCGACCCGGCCGAGCGGGTACAGCGTACGCATCGCGTCCAGTTCCTCGTCCCGGCCCTCCCAGGCGGAGGTGCGCACGGTGCCCGGCATCACGAGGTTGACACGCACGCCCCGGGCCGCGACGTGCGCGGCCATGGTGCGGGTGAGGGAGATCAGGCCCGCCTTGGCCGCGCTGTAGGCGTGGTTGCCGAAGTCCTGCACGGCGTTCACGGAGCCGACGGTGACGACCGCGCCGCGGCCGGAGGCGGCCAGGTGCGGCAGCGCGGCCCGGCAGCACCGGTAGGCGCCGGTGAGGGTGATGTCGAGGTCGCGCGCCCACCCTTCGTCGGTGCCGTCCTCGAACAGCGGGGTGTCCGGGGTGCAGTGCGCCGCGCAGTTCACCAGGACGTCCAGCGTGCCGAAGGCATCGACGGCGTGGGCCACGGCCGCCTCCACCGCCACCCGGTCGCCGACGTCGCACGCCAACGCGTCGGTGTGCAGGCCCTGTTCGCCCAGCGCCGTCGCGGTCCTCGCGGCCTCGGAGCCGTCCGTGTCGGTCAGCAGGACGCGCGCGCCCTCCTCGGCCAGCCGCCGGGCGATCGCGGCGCCGATGCCACGGGCGGCGCCGGTGACCAGAACTCCGTGTCCGGCGAAGCGCTTTGAGTCAGCCATGGGCCGAACCTACTCCCGGAACGATCTCCAGGGCAGATAGCGTGCGCGCATGTCCGTGTTCCTGCAGCAACTCCCCGCGCTGATCGGTGTGGTGATCGGCGCGCTCGGCTCCTACCTGGCCGTGGTGCGCGGCGATCAGGCCCGGTTCCGGCGGGAGCGGGAGGCCCGTTGGGAGGAGCGGCGGCTTGCGGTGTACGCCGACTACGCGCGGGTGCTGAAGAAGGCCGTCACGCTGGCCTACCGGGTGGCGTCCCATCTCGGCAACGATCCGCACCCCCACCCCCTGCCTCCCGAGGAGGCGGCTCCGCTGATCGCCGAGGCCGCGACGGCCCGGGACGCGGCCGGGGAGGCGCTGCTCCTGCTCGGCAGCCCGGAGGTGGTGGAGAGGGCGCGCGACTGGGTCACCTGTGTGATGGAGATGGAGCGGTTCCTGCGCGCGGAGACCCGCGATCCGGCGGCCTGGCAGGCCCTGCTGGAACGGCAGCGGGCCGGGCGGCAGGCGTACTACGCGGCGGTGCGGCGGGACCTGGCGCTGCCACCCGGTCACTCCGCGCGCTGGCCGCTGCCGCCGGCACCGCACCCCTGATCTCAGCGGTAGCCGGTGGTGTCCGCCGGCTTGCCCGCGTCCTGGACGTCGACGAGATAGCGCCAGGCGTCCGGCCGGCTGCCGTCGAGGTCGGTGAATCCGTAGACCTGCGCGAGGCCGCCGCTGGAGAGGGACGCGCCGTTCCAGCGCGAGACGTCCGGGTCGGCGGCGAGGGCGGCGACGGCGCGGCCCACGTAGCGGGGGGTCTCCGAGATCGCGAAGTGGGGGACGTCGGTGAGGGCGTCGCGCCAGTTGTCCTCACGGACGCCGAAGTGGTCGAGCATGATCTCCGACCGCATCCAGCCGGGCGTCAGCGCGAGGGCGGTGGCGCCGCGCGGGCCGAGTTCGTGGCCGAGGGCGAAGGCCATGCGCAGGACGGACGCCTTGGCGAGGTCGTAGAAGAAGGACACCCGGTAGGTGTCGCGGTTGTACTCGGCGGTGCCGTCGGTGACCTCCACGACCAGCCCGCCGGGCCGGCGCAGCAGCAGGGGCAGGGCGTGGTGGCTGGTGATCGCGTGGGTCTCGACCGCGAGCCGCAGCAGCCTCAGGCCCTTGTCGAGGTCGTGCTCCCAGACCGGGCGATCCCACTCGAAGAGGGTCTCGCCGCCCCAGATGTCGTTGACGAGGACGTCGAGGCGGCCCTGCTCTCCGGCGATCCGGTCGACGAGGGCGCGGACCTGGACGGGGTCGAGGTGGTCGGTGGGTACGGCGATGCCGTGGCCGCCGGCCGCGGTGACCAGGTCGGCGGTGTCCTCGACGGTCTCGGGGCGGTCGTACTCGGAGCGCCGTGCGCGGGTGCTGCGTCCGGTGACGTAGACGGTGGCACCGGCGGTGCCGAGCTCCACCGCGATCCCGCGTCCCGCTCCGCGGGTCGCCCCGGCGACCAGCGCGACCTTTCCCTCGAGTGCTGCGGACATGTCCGGCCTCCCGTTTCCCTCGGATGTCGTCACGGTTCGAGGGTGCCGGGGAAGCCGGACATCTTCTGTCGCCTTTTGCCGCCGGTTCCGGTGATCACCCGGTCGGCGCAGGGGGCTCAGTGGCCGCGGTCGATCCACTCCTGGAGGTGGGGTGCCTCGGCGCCGATGGTGGTGGGGTCGCCGTGGCCGGTGAGGACCCTGGTCTCGGGCGGCAGGGTGAGCAGCCGGTCGCGGATGGAGTCGATGATCGTCGGGAAGTGGGACCAGGAGCGGCCCGTGGCGCCGGGACCGCCCTTGAAGAGCGTGTCGCCGGTGAAGACGACTCCCAGCCCGGGGTCGTGCAGACAGACGGCGCCCGGCGCGTGCCCGGGGGTGTGCAGGACGGTGAGGTCGGCTCCGGCGGCCTCGATGACCTGGCCGTCGAGCAGATGCGCGTCGGGGTCGCGGTGGGGGTGGGTCTGCTTCCACAGGGG